>JAKSTI010000003.1 GCA_024402665.1 Treponema sp. | reverse complement strand
CCTTTTAATTTTTCCTTAAAAAATTCATGTCCCGCTTTCGCAGTACAGTACCAATTGAAAAATATGCAGCCCGGAATGGAAGGGTGCGAAGCAGCTGACTGGAAGGAAGCCGGCCGTAGGTAAGCCCTGGAACTCCGGTAACAGATGGGATTGGCATTGGATAAATATGGATGCATTTTTATAAATTGTTTTGCTGCCCTGTAAAAGCCTAAAATATTGGCCACAATTAACAAAAGATTTTTTATGTACAACTAATGAATAGGTTGTTTCAAGATTTGATGAAATTGGATGTATATAATTATGGTTGTTTGGAGGAATGGGATGAAAGCAATATCTGCTCCTTTTAAGAAAGGGGTTAATTTTACGAATTGGATGGAGTTCAAGTCTCCTGAAGAGATAAATGAAAATTATTTTACAAAGCAGGATTTTGAAAATGTATTGAAGCTTGGATGCGATGTTGTTCGGATTCCAATGCATTTTGAAAAATTTTGTTGTGAAGATAATGGGTTTTTAATTCCTGATAAAATCTGGTCTATTCTTGATAGGCTTGAATCTTGGGCTGAAGAATTACATCTTTATTTAATTTTTGATTTCCACAATGCCACTGCAATCGGTACTTCAACTTCGGCTGATGTTGAAAAAATTCTTACTGCAGTTTGGAAACAGATTGGTATTCATTTTGCAAATAAATCGTCTTACTTGGTTTATGAATTGATGAATGAACCTCACGGTATTGATGTTGAAATATGGAATGGTATTATTAAAAGAGTTTTTGATTCCCTTAGAAAGTACGACCAGAAGCATTTTGTTATTGTTGGTGGTGCTGACTGGAATAGTTTTTCTGCTATGAAGACTTTACCAGATTTTAATGATGATAAGGTGATTTATAATTTTCATTTTTATGATCCCCATACTTTTACTCATCAGGGGGCTAGCTGGTGTAACATGGAAAGGGTTATAGGAATTCCGTTTCCATATGATCAGAAAAAGATGCCTTCTATTCCTGCTGATGCTACTGATTATGAACGGGAAAAATTTGAAAACTATCCTGCACAAGGTACTGTTGAAAAAATGATGGAATTTTTTGATCAGTATGTTGAATTTAGTGTTCAGAGAAATGCTCCTGTTTATTGTGGTGAGTTTGGCTGTTTTGCAATTTATGCTGATCCTATTGAGAGGGTGAATTGGTACAAAATGGTTGCTGATGCACTGGAAGAACGGAATATTGCCCGAACAAGCTGGGATTATTATGGTCCTTTTGGAATTTATGATTTTAAGAAAATTATGGATGTTCCACCACAAGAGCGAAGAAATTTTACATGGAAGTTCCCACAGGATTTAAATGTTGAAATTGTAAAAGCGCTTGGATTGATTGTACCGGTAATGTAGGGATGGATGTCCGGAATGGAAGGGTGCGAAGCAGCTGACTGAAAGGAAGCCGGCCGTAGGTAAGCCCTGGAACTCCGGTATTTAGAGGGATTCCTGCCAGAAGTGGAGAAATCCCTTTTTTATTTAATGTTCGATTGGTGTGATTTGTTCTGATTCTTTTTTTACTGAGAATGCTTTTTTCAAAAGAATTGGAACTAGCATTGAAGAGACAATAATGAGGAGGATTACGGCTGTGAAATATTTTGGATCGATTAAGCCTGTTGAAAGTCCTTTTGTTGCTACGATGAGGGCAACTTCTCCACGAACCATCATGCCTAAACCTACCTGGATTGATTCTTTCCAGCTGTAGCCCATTAATTTAGAGATTCCACCGCAACCGATAATCTTTGATATACAACCAATGATTACGAAGGCAACTGAGAACCAGAGGAGATCCATCTGCATTCCAGAAAGGTCTGTTTTTAAACCGATGCTGGCAAAGAAGACTGGGCTAAAGAGCATGTAGGCATTGATATCGATTTTTGATTCCATGTATGAAGCGTCAGAGAGGCTGCAGAATACGATTCCGGCGATGTATGCTCCTGTAATATCTGCAATTCCAAAAAATTCTTCGGCACAGAATGCGAATAAAAGTGCGAAACCAAGTGCATAGATTGGGATTCGGCGTGAACGTGGATGTTTTTTGTCATACCAGCGGAAAAGTTTGTAGAGAACAAAGCCTGCTACAATTGCACATGCAAAGAAGGCTAATGTTTTTAAGATGATTGTAAGATAACCGCCTTTTCCTGAACTTACGCCAAGTACTATTGTTAAAACTATGATTCCTATAACGTCATCGATAATTGCTGCACTAACGATTGTTTGTCCAATGTCTGTTTTTAATTTTCCATATTCTTTTAATACTGCTACTGTAATGCTAACTGAGGTTGCTGTAAGAATTGTTCCTATGAACATGCATTTGAAGAACTCTGGTGTTCCCCAGCCTGTGAAGCCGAAGAAGAAAAATGACATTATTGTTCCCATCAATAAAGGCACGAAAACGCCACAACAAGCGATAACTGTTGCTTTTGGTCCTGATTTGATTAATGATTTTAAGTTTGTACTTAAACCGGCAGAGAACATAATAAGAATTACACCGATTTCTGCCATATATGTAATGAACTGGTTTGTTTCTGCAAATATAAGGTTTGGTTCATTCCCGCCAAAATTTTTGAACCATGGAAGGAAACGTAATAAAAGTCCTGCCACTATCATTCCAGCTACTTCCGGAATGCCAATTTTTCTTGCTAATACACCAAGGTATTTAGCGGCTAGTAAGATAAGTCCTACTGCTAGTAAAATATGTAAGACAATTTCAGTATTTGGTAATGTATTCATGATTTTTCACCTTAATGTATTATATTTATAATCAATGGGATGGGCAATATTTTCAGGTTTCTTTTCTAAGAAAACTCTTACTTGGTAAATTAAGTTTTTTAGTTTATTATTAGTTGTTAATTTTATATATAAAAAGGTGAATTTATGAAAAAGATTTTTCCTGCAATAGCTTTTGTTTTTGTATCTTTGTTTTGTTTTAGCTGTGCAACTACTGTAAATATGAACGTTGAGAGACCTGCTGAAATTGATCTTGCCAGTGCTCAATCTATTGCTATTGAACCTATTACTTACCCTTCAAGATTCTTGTCTTTTAATTTTGATAGTCGTGATGCTGTTGCTTATCTGGAGAGAAATCTTGTTACTAAATTAAGTTCAAATGGAACTTATAAAGTTGTTCCTCCTACAGACCGCGTTACTCCTGCTGATGTTTTGCTTCGTTTTGAAATTTTGCAATTTGATATTGATGAAGATGTTAGAACTGAAAAGGTAAAAAATAAGAATTATAATAAAGATAAAAACAATGGAAACAGAGTTTCTGGCGCTTCGGAATATATTTATGAAAAATATTACAGACGTTCCGTTCGTTTTGTGTATAGATATCAGTTTATAAATGGTCAGACAAATAATGTTATTGCATCTAGAGAAAGAGAATATTCAAGTAAGAGTTCTGAAGAAAGATCTCTTTCGCGTTTGCCTTCTGGATATTCAATGATTCGTAGTAAGCTTGACGAAATCATTACTGGAATTGGCCGTGAAGTTTTCCCTTATACTGTATCTAAAACTTTGACTTTGTTGAAAGATAAGTCTAAAAATCCAGATATGGAATATGCAGATAAACTTGCTGATAAGGGATTCCTTGTTGAAAGTGCAGAAGCTTTTGACAATATTTATAAAGAAACTGGATTGTTCGAAGCAGGTTATAATGCTGGTATACTTTATGAAGCTCTTGGATTATACTATTTAGCAGAAGAAAGAATGACTTTTCTTTGGAATAACTATGGAGATGAAAGGGCTTTGAATGCTTTGTCTGATATCAAGAATGAAATTGATCAGAAAAAGAGACTTGATAATCAAAAGAAGCAGCATAGAGCTCGATAGCTTTTTTTATTTATGAATGAATCTGGATTATTAATTAAGGGTATTTTTGGAAACGGAATGGTTCTTCAGCAGAAGACAATCAGTTGTATGTCTGGAAGTTATATTCCCGGAGAATCTGTAAAGATTGTTTTTAGAGATGAATGTTATGAATCCCGTGTTTCTGAAAATGGCAGCTGGAAGATTGAATTTAATCCTGGTAGTGCTGGCGGCCCTTTTAATCTGGAAGTAATTGCCTGTAAAGAAAAGAAAGTTTTTTCTGATGTTTATGTTGGGGAAGTTTGGGTTAATTCAGGACAGTCTAATGCCCAGCTTCCTATGCTCCGATTAAAGCATAGTTATCCTGAAGAATATGCTCTTCCTATTAATAAAAATATCCGAATGATTACTATTCCTATCTCTTATGCTTTTGGTAAAGAGAAGGATTCTATTGAAAATCCGAAGTGGATTTGTGCTTCTCCTGAAACCCTTGATGAAATGTCTGGAACTGGATATTTCTTTGCTAAAAAATTATGGCAGGATTTGGGTGTCCCTGTTGGAATTATTAATGCAAGTCAGGGTGGTTCTCCTGTTACTTCTTGGATGGATTGTGATTCTCTTAAGAAGCTTGGAAAAAAGGATTATGTTCAGCGGGCTGAAAAATGGGTAAATCAGACTGAAATTGATAAGGTTTTAAAGGAGTTTGAAACTTCCAACAACAAATGGAACGAAGAAGTTTATTCATTGGATGTTGGGTCTAAAGAGGGATGGGAGCAGATTTCCTTTGAGAGCCTTGATGAGACTTGGGAATTCTGTAATATTCCTGGCGATTTTTATGATATTGATGGGGCTGGAATTCAGTGGTTCAAAAAAGGATTTACTCTTTCTAAGCAGCAGGCTGATTTATTAAATTCAAAGAAATGTAAAATCTGGATGGGTACAATTGTTGATGCAGATAAGGTCTGGATTAATAATGAATTCTGCGGAGTAACTTATTATTCGTATCCTCCAAGACGGTATGAGGTAAAAAATGGAATCTTTAAGGAAGGAATGAATACTGTAACAGTAAGAGTTCAGAAAAACGGAAAGATTCCAATTCGTTTTTATAAGGAAAAAAATTATTGTATTTTTACAGAAGGAGCGCGAATTCATCCTGTTGCATATAGAAATGTTGAGCGCGTTGAAAATTCTATTCCTGCTGATGGTCTTGTTATTGATTTAACTGGGGAATGGAAAAAGAAAGTAAGCTGCAAAATCTGGGATAATCCTGGAAGTTTCTTCTTTGAGTGGGAACCAACTGCATTATTTAATGCCATGCTTGCTCCTTGTTTTGATCTTGCTGTAAAAGGTGCATTGTGGTATCAGGGTGAATCTAATGCGCCTATGTATGAAGAATATGCGGATTTGCTTAAGCAGATGATTATTCTCTGGAGACAGAAGTTCAAATATGCACAACCAGATATGCCATTTATTGTAATGCAGCTTCCTAACTGGTCTGATGGATATGATAACAAAGATTTAGATAAGCAGGATTTTGGTTCCTGGCCTGGATTAAGGGATGCGCAGAAAGAGGCGGCTTTGGAATCTGTAAATTGTGGGCTTTCTGTTACTATTGATGCCGGGGAATGGAATGATCTTCATCCTGAAAAGAAATTGACAGGTGGAACTCGTGCTGCAAAAGAGGCACTTCGACTTGCTTACGGAAAAGAATATAATCCTTCTCCTGTTAATGAAAGCATTTATAAGGAAGATAAGGGGCTTGTTATAAAGTTTGATTGTGGAAAGTCAAAACTGACTGGATTCGCTATTGAAGGTAATCATGCGGATTTTAATAAAAAGTCAGATGAGGCGGTTGGATTTTGTCTGATTACAAAAAATGGGGATGAAAAAGACGTTTGCGCAAGAATAATTTCTGGTAATGAAGTTTTGATTGATACAAGAAAGATTGGATTAGATTTAGATGATATAAAGGAAGTAAGATATTTGTGGAAGAATTCTCCGGAACAAATAAACCTTTACTCTGAAGAAAAGATTCCTGTCTGTCCTTTCAGAGTAAAGATTTAATTTTATTATTCTTCACCGTTCCAGCAGTAAGTACAGAGCTTGCAATGATCAAGTCCTGTGCTGTCAAGCATATCATCAAGGCGATGATAGCGGAGTGTTGTAAAGTGAAGCTGCTTTCTGATTTCTTCTATCATAGCTGCATATTCTTTTGAATCAGGGTCACAGTATTTTTTCAAAGTTTCTTCGCTTACGTTGTCACCTTCAAATTGTTTGATGATTCTTCTTGTAATCAAATCCATTTCTGATTTTGAGCGTGAGAAGTTTAAGTATTTACATCCAAACATAATTGGTGGACAAGCTGGTCTTACGTGTACTTCTTCGGCACCTGACTGATATAAGAAGTCTGTTGTTTCGCGAAGCTGTGTACCGCGAACAATTGAATCATCAATTAAAAGAATTTTTTTACCTTTAATTAATGGCTGTACAGGAATAAGTTTCATGTGAGCAATCAAGTTACGCTGATCCTGGCTTGTTGGCATAAAAGAACGTGGCCATGTTGGTGTGTATTTAATAAAAGGTCTTGAGAATGGAACTCCAGATTCATTTGCATAACCAACTGCATGGGCTGTACCAGAATCAGGAACTCCGGCAATTGAATCAGGGTTGATAGTTCCCTTATCACGCATAGCAAGATATTTACCACAGTTGTAACGCATTGCTTCAACGTTTACACCTTCGTAAGATGCTGTTGGGTATCCGTAGTAAATCCAAAGGAATGTACAGATTTTCATTTCTTTCTGTGGCTGCTGAAGAACTTCGTATCCGTCTGGAGTAATGAAGTCAATTTCTGCTGGACCTAATTCATGGCAGTCTGTGTATCCAAGATTTACATAAGCAAAGTTTTCAAAAGATGCACAGTAAGCATTATCTTTTTTACCAATCTGTAAAGGTGTTCTACCAAATTTATCGCGGGCTGCATAAATTCCTTTTGAAGTAAGAATAAGCATTGTGATTGAACCTTTGATTTTTTCCTGAACAAATTTGATACCTTCAAGAATAGAATCTTTTCTGTTGATAAGAGAAACAATTAATTCAGTCTGATTGATTTCTCCACCGCTCATTTCAAGGAAGTGAGTCTGGCCTGAGCTTAAAACTTCTTGTACTAATTCGTCTTTGTTAGTAACAATACCAACTGTTGTGATTGCAAAATTACCAAGGTGGGAATTTACGAGTAAAGGCTGAGGTTCGTAATCACTGATACAGCCAATACCAAGATGACCGTGCATCTCATCAATATCTTTTTCAAATTTTGTACGGAAAGGTGAGTTCTGAATATTGTGGATTGATCGCTGGAATTTATTATCATAATCATAAATTGCCAAACCACCGCGTCTAGTTCCAAGGTGAGAATGATAGTCTACACCAAAGAATAAATCTAAAGAACAATCATCTTTTGAAGCAACTCCAAATATACCGCCCATAGAAAACTTCCTTATAACCAAAAAGAATATATAAACAGTATAATGATTATAAGGCTTTTTTTCTATGGGATTTTGAAATTAAATATTTATTAATGTAGAAAGCGGTTTAGTTGCTCCAAGTTTTTCTGAAAGCTCAGATGGGGAAGAGTCTGCAATAGTGATTTTATAAACTCCGTGTTCCAGAATTTCTTCGCCTTCTTCATTAAAGAATTTAAAATCATCCTGAGTGAGATTGAAAGTGATTGTTTTTTCTCCGGATTTTTTGATTAATACTTTAGAGAAACGTCTTAATGTGGAAATTGGGTCATCTTTAGTAGGATTTGCTTTTGAAATATAAAGCTGGGCGACAAATGAAGAATCCATAGAACCATTATTTAAGATTTTTGTAGAAACTTTGCATTCAAATTTTTCTGGATTTACTTTTTCTACATCAACTTTAAGTTTATCAATTGTAAAGTTTGTATATGAAAGTCCAAATCCAAATGGGAATAAAGGTTCTTTTTCAATATATTTGTATGTGCGGTTTTTCATGCTGTAGTCTTCAAAATCTGGGAGATCTGAAGTTGCTTTTGGGAATGTAACAGGTAAGTGTCCAGATGGAGACTTTTTACCAAAAATAATATCAGCAATAGCATTACCACCTTCTTCTCCAGGATACCATGCGAACAAAATTGCATCTGCAAGTTCTGGAGGGAAGGCAATTGCAGCTCCACCAGTCAAAACTAAAACTATAGGTGTACCACGTTCATGTATTGCTTTAAGATAATCAATCTGGTAATCAGGAAGTTCAATTGTGTCTCTGTCGCCTTTTAATGATTCAACAGCATCTCCTTCTTCACCTTCCATCATGTTATCAATACCAAAGCAGGCAACAACTAAGTCAGCTGATTCAGCCATACCTACTGTCCATCCACGCTGTTTACTAGGACCGTACATTCCTACAGCAGGATGATAATCAATATTAATGTCTGGACGTTCTTCTGTTGCTTTTACAAGACCTTCAAGAATAGTGACGATTTTTGAGTTAAGTCCATAATAATTTCCAATCTGAGCATTAAGATTTGTTGCAGTTGGACCCATAACCATGATTTTCTTAATATCTTTCTTTACAGGAAGAAGTCCATCTTTATTTTTCAAAAGGACAATGGAATCCTGTGCAACTTCTTTTGCCAGTTCACGATTTTTAAGAGAATCAACATCTTTTTTAGAAAGTTTGCCCCATTTAGATTTTGTATAGGAATCGAACATTCCAAGTTTAAATCGTGTATCAAGAAGACGGAACAAAGATTCATTGATTTTTTCTTCAGAGAGGAGTCCCTGGCGAACTGCATCTATAGCGGCATGATATGTACAGCCACAGTTCAAATCACATGTATTATTAATAGCTAAAGCAGCACTTTCTGCAGGAGTGTTTGTTACTTTATGATTTTCGTGGAAATCTTTAACAGCCCAGCAGTCACTTACAACATGGCCCTTGAATCCCCACTTTTTGCGAAGAATATCAACAAGAAGAAATTTGCTTCCGTTACATGGTTCATCGTAAAGACGCTGGTATGCTCCCATAACTGATTCTACACCTTCATCAACTAAAGCTTTGAAAGCAGGAAGGTATGTTTCCCACAAATCCTTTTTTGAAGGTTTAACATTTGCAGTATGTCTTGTCCCTTCTGGGCCCGAATGAACTGCAAAATGTTTTGCACAAGCGGCAGTTTTAAGATTGTCTGGATCATCGCCCTGAAGTCCTTTTACTGCGGCAACACCCATTCTGGAAGTTAAATATGGGTCTTCTCCAAAAGTTTCCTGAGCTCGTCCCCATCGTGGATCTCTGACAATATTAATATTTGGAGTCCAGAAAGTAAGTCCTCTAAATTGGCGTCGGTCACCGATTTTTTGTGCTTCATTATATTTTGCTCTGGCTTCATCAGAAATGGCTTCATATTGTTTTTGAACTAAATCAATATCGAATGTGGCGGCAAGACCTATTGTCTGTGGGAAAATTGTTGCGTATCCGGCTCGGGCTACACCGTGGAGTCCTTCATTCCACCAGTTATATTCAGGGATGTTCAAACGTGGTACAGCCATACTTTCGTGAAGCATAAGGCTGACTTTTTCTTCTAATGTCATTTCGTTAATTAAAGCATTGATTTCTTGAGCGCGTTCTTTAGATGTCATAAAAACTCCAATATAAAATAGATAGTAATATTTTCCACCAGAAAATGAAATTCCGCAAGATTAATAAAATTGTTTATATTGTTTTTGGAGTATTTTTGGTCTATAATCAAGGGGTTAATCAAAAAAAAGAGGTTTTAGATTAGAGAAGCCGCTTTTCAGAAGGTGTCTATGAAAGGAATTATTTTAGCAGGCGGTTCAGGAACTCGTTTATATCCAATTACAAAAGTTGTTTCCAAACAACTTTTACCTCTTTATGACAAACCGATTATTTATTATCCGCTTTCTGTTTTGATGCTTAGTGGAATTAAAGAAGTTTTGATTATTTCTACTCCTCGTGACATTAATTGTTTTGAAAAACTCTTTGGTGATGGCAGCTGGCTTGGCATGCATTTTGAATATGCCGTTCAGGATAAACCAAGAGGATTGGCAGATGCTTTTATTGTTGGAAAAGATTTTATTGGCAGTGATGACGTTGCTTTAGTATTGGGTGATAATATTTTTTATGGGCAGAGTTTTACTCAGACTTTGAAAAATGCAGCTAAAAAAGTTGCAGAAAGCCGAGGTGCAGTTATTTTTGGTTATTTTGTGAAAGATCCAACTGCATATGGAGTTGTTGAATTTGATGAAAAGGGAAATGCGCTTGGAATTGAAGAAAAGCCTGCTGAACCTAAGTCGAATTATGCTGTTCCAGGATTGTATTTTTATGATAATTCTGTTGTAGAAATAGCTGCAAATGTTAAGCCTAGTGCTCGTGGCGAAATTGAAATTACTGCCGTAAATAATGAGTATCTTGCAAGAAAGCAGCTTAAAGTAGAATTACTTGGAAGAGGAATGGCCTGGCTTGATACAGGAACTTATGATGGTCTTCTTGAGGCAAGCAATTTTATTGCAACAATTGAAAAGCGTCAGGGAATGTATGTTTCTTGTATTGAAGAAATTGCATATAGAAACGGGTGGATTTCAAAAAAAGAAATGTTGAAGCTTGCTGATGGATACAAAACTGAATACGGCAGCTACTTAAAATATATTGCAGAAAATAATTAGAGGATAAAAATGCCTTTTGAGTTTAAAAAATGTGCGGACGAAAATGGAACAATTTTTGATGGATTGTTTGAAATTCAGCCAAAAGTTTTTGGTGATGCCAGAGGATACTTTTTTGAAGTTTATTCAGAAAAAGATTTTATTGAAGCTGGATTAAAGGTCAAATTTGTTCAGGATAATCAGTCTTCTTCATCAAAAGGGGTTCTTAGGGGGTTACACTTTCAAAAAGAACATCCTCAGGGAAAATTGGTAAGAGCTGTTAGTGGGAAAGTTTACGATGTTGCTGTTGATTTAAGAAAAGGTTCATCGACATATGGTAAATATTATGGAGTGATTCTTGATGGTGAAAAGCAGAATCAGTTTTATATCCCAGAAGGATTTGCTCACGGTTTCTATGTCTTGAGCGAGTCTGCAGTTTTTGCTTATAAGTGTACAGATTTTTATGATCCTAGTGGTGAAGGCGGATTAATGTGGAATGATGAAACAATTGGAATAGACTGGGCTTCGGTTGCTCCGGATATTACACCTTTGTTGAGCCCAAAAGATCAAAATCATCCGGCGTTTGATTTACAGAATGGGAAATATTTTGATTTGAATGCAAAATGGATAGGAAAATGAAATCTTTAAGGGAAGTAAAATGAGAAAATTAAAAAACATTTTGATTACAGGTGGAGCAGGTTTTATTGGCTCAAATTTTATAAATTATCTCTTTGGCTTAAGTGCAACTGGTGAAAAATCTTTTATGGACAGCGGTTTTCACGGTAATATTGTAAATGTCGACTGTTTAACTTATGCTGGAAATCTTGAAAACCTGGCTATGGTAGAAGAGCAGTTTGGTGGAAAACGTTATTTTTTTGAAAAGGTAGATATTTGTGATAGAAAAGAAATAGAGAGAATTTTTGAACAGTATGATATTGATACTGTAATTCATTTTGCGGCAGAAAGTCATGTAGACCGATCCATTTTAGGACCAGAAGCATTTATGAAGACAAATGTAATGGGGACATTTACATTGCTTGATGTAGCAAGGAATTATTGGAAAATCAGTCTGGATAACAAAAGGGAAGATGTTTTATTCCATCATATTTCTACTGATGAAGTATATGGTAGCCTTGGAGAAACAGGATATTTCCGTGAAGATACACCATATGATCCTAGAAGTCCATATTCTTCTTCAAAAGCCAGTTCCGATCATATTGTAATGGCATATTATCATACATACGGACTTCCAATAACACTTTCAAACTGTACAAACAACTATGGACCATATCAGTTCCCTGAAAAACTTCTTCCATTGATGATTGCTAACATTCGTGATGGGAAAAATCTGCCTGTTTATGGCGAAGGAAAAAACATCCGGGACTGGATTTATGTAGAAGATCATAACAGAGCTGTATGGCAGATTGTGAATTCTGGTAAAACCGGGGAGAATTATAATATCGGTGGAGAAAATGAATGGCAGAATATAAAACTGCTTCATAAAATTATTGAATTAACTGCTCCCGAAGTAGGAAAGAAGATTTCTGAGGTTGAAAATACAATTATTCATGTAAAAGATCGTCCAGGTCATGATGCCAGATATGCAATTGACTGTACTAAGATTAAGTCTGAATTAGGCTGGGAAAGAAAAATGACTTTTGAGCAGGGATTGAAACTAACTGTGGACTGGTATTTAAGTCATCCAGAATGGGTAGATCATATTCTTTCAGGCGAATATAAAAACTGGATTGGTAAAAACTACAGTAACAGATAGTCACTGTAGTTCTTACCGTAAATAATCTGATTTTACAGAGATTTGATTATACGTTGAACTGGTCGATGTGTTCGCCAATATCGTTGATACTTTCCTTAAGTTTATTTGAAATATCGCTTAATGCAATGCCAGTTTCATCAATTCGTTTTGCACCAGAAGTCATTTCAAGCATACTGTCTTTCATTGCAGTTGTTGTATCCTGCAAATTTCTGACTTCATCAAGAATTGCTTTATTTCCGGCAGACATTTCCTTAGATGCAGTTCGAACTTCAATTGTGTTATCATTCATTACACTGAGGGCGCTGTTAATCTGCTGAGAACCAATAGTCTGTTCTTCCATAGCGGCTTTAATCTGATGTACAAGTTCGTCTGTATCTTTAATCTGTGTTGTTACGATATTAAATGCTTCTCCAGATCTGATTGATGCATTTACCATGTCTTCAATAGAGTCGTGGATATTTTTTAACTGATTACCAATTGTTTTTGACTGTAATCCAGATGTTTCTGAAAGCTTACGAATTTCATCTGCAACTACAGAGAAACCTTTACCAGAATCACCGGCATGAGCAGCTTCGATTGCGGCATTCATAGCAAGGAGGTTTGTCTGACCAGCAATTGCAGCAATGGCAAGATTGGCTTCACGCAAAGTTTCACTCTGGGCTTTGATTTTTTCAATTCGTTCTGCGGCTTCAACCTGAAGATCAACACCTGTCTGAGCACTGGCAGCAAGGCTTTCAAAAGAGGAAGCAAGTCTATCAACAGAATTGTTTACAGAATTGATGTTTCCAATCATTTCTTCTACTGCAGTACTAGCCTGAGCAACACCATTACTTTGAGTTTCAATCATTCTTTCAAGAGATTCAATATTTGATGCAATTTCATTAACGGCACCAGCAGTCTGGCTTACACTGTCTGTCTGGTTGCTGATCTGAGTTTGCATTTCATTGATGTTATTAAGAATATCTTTAATTGCGTTTGATGTATCATCAGTGCTGGCATTCAATTCGTCTCCGGCTTCTTCCAAAGTTGAATTTGAAATCTTCAAATCTTTCATAATGGATTGAAGTTTTTCTGTAAATTTATTGAATCCATTTACAACTTCGCCAATTTCGTCTTTTGTGGAAATAGGAAGTCTCTTTGTCAAATCGGCACTACCACTGGCAATTTCTTCAATAGATTTTTTTACAAGAGTCAAAGGTTTGATAATAATGCTGATAAGAATAATTCCTAAAAGAACTGCAATGATTACAGAAAGACTTAATCCGAAAATAAGAGAGAATCTAAGTTTGTAAAGATCCTGATAGAAGAAATCATATGGTGCAATACAGAAAACAGACCAGGTTGTTGCATTAATAGGTCGGTAACTTCCTGTCATTTTTAAGTGGATATTTGGGTCTTCAAAAACAAAAGTATCTGTACCACCTGTCATAACACCGTACATTACTCTTCCAATACCAGAGTTTGGATCAAGGGCTTCAACATTATCGTTGTTGTCGTTAGTTCCTTCATTTACGTTTGCAATTGATTCACCTGTTGCACGATCCAGAACCCCAGGATGAAAACCTGCACCAATTTCAATTTCAGAAACAATTTTAGAAAGACGGTCTCCTTTAATAACTGAAATCAAGGCACCTGTTATTTCTTTTTTAGAATTTGTAACAGGAACTGCGTAGTACTGGTAAATCTGATTGTTTGAGCTGTGATATGGGTTTGAAATAAATTCGTTACCTGAAATTGCGGCTTTGAAATAAGGTGTATCTGTAAAAGATGTCTTTGAACCGTCTCTGGTGAATCCAATACCCTGTTTATTACATAAAATAACGTTTTCATATTTTGAAAGATCCAGTTCAGGGATTGCAATAAGCTGCTGATTGATTTCTTCTTGGGAAATTTCTGTGCTGCTGATAAATGGAAGTTTTGCAATTGAACGGAGCATAATAAGTTCTGATTCATTCAAGTCGTAAATCTGTTGAGCTACTTTGTCTGAAATAACATCAAGAGTCTTGTTTACCGAACTTGTTAATGCGTCTTTTTCAGTTTTGTAACTGATTAACCCTAAACTGATAGTTGTAAGTACAATAATGAGTAAAGTTAAAATAAGTAATTTAATTTTCAAATTGATGCGCAAAATATACTCCTATAACTCTAAAATTATAAACCCATTCAGGCAATTTTTGTATGGTTGATTGTATAAGAATCAAAAAAAAAGCAGTCTGTTTTAGTAGACTGCTTTTTTATTTGTAATTGACCTGTTTAATATTTTGTTAAAGTGTCCATAGGTAAATAGCCACCCGCATAGAAAACAATTGTTTTTCCATTATCTTCAGTTTTGAAGCCATTGTTTTCATCCCAATCACTTCTAGTTGCTACAGCCTGAACACCATTTTCTCCATTCTGATACATATATGTTCCAGTCTTTGATTTGATGTACATAAGTGTTGAATCGTAAGTTCCATCTTTGTTGAATGTGATAGTTCCACCTAAAGAACTTTTATAAGTATTTCCAATCATTCCATTTGATGAGCCACCACCAGAAGCTGCTTTTGCAACTCCTACACCAAGTAAAACTACAAGTACTACAACGGCCAGGTTAGCAAATGGAGAAACTTTTTTTAAGAATGCAACTTTTTCGCCTGCTTTTAATGCTAAACGTCCAAAAGGAAGCTTTTCATTAGCTAATTTTAAGAAACTTTTAATTGATGATAAAATTTTTTTGAAGTCAAAACTTTTTGATTCTGTGTTCATATTTTCTTCTGACATATAAATCTCCTGTATGTACATTATATAACAAATTGTTATTTTATAAAACAAAAAAAAAAGGACTTACACCAAAAATGATGTAAGTCCTTTTCGTTTAATCAGCGATTAACTTATTTTGAAAGACGAGCTTCGAGGTCATCCAAAATAGCAGATAATTCTGATGGTAAGTGTTTACCGAATTTTGGATAGTGGTTTTCGCGAACGTCTTTAACTTCTTTCAACCAACCTTCTGTATCAACTTTAAGGATTTCTGGAAGAGTTTTCTTGTAGTTGTCAGAAAGACCTTCTGTGTTAAGAGCACCGTCAGCTGGCATAAGACCAATTGGAGTGTCCTTAGCATTATCAACACCGTTACAACGATCGAAGATCCAAGCAAGTACACGTGAGTTATCACCGTATCCTGGCCACATGAATCCACCTGGAAGATCAGGATTGTTTTCATCTTTACGGAACCAGTTTACATAGAAAATCTTAGGAAGCTTTTCTTTATCCTGAGCAGCGTTACCTACATCAATCCAGTGCTGGAAGTAGTCACCCATGTTATATCCACAGAATGGGAGAATAGCAAATGGGTCACGGCGGATTTTACCAACTTCAGCAGCGTTGATTGTAGAAGCAGCTGTGATTTCTGAACCTACGATAGATCCAAGGAATACACCGTGTTCCCAAGAACGAGCCTGGTGTACGAGAGGTACAGTTGAAGGACGACGTCCACCAAAGAGGATAGCAGAAATTGGTACACCTTCTGGAGATTCCCAGTCAGATGCGATACATGGACACTGTCCAGCTGGTGCTGTGAAACGAGCATTTGGATGAGCCATTTCTTCACCTTTTGGAGCCTTGTCTTTAGGGAATGCAGGACGTGTGTTTCCTTTCCAGTCAACCAAATTACCTTTTGCAGGATATCCAATTCCTTCCCACCATACATCACCGTCTTCTGTAAGAGCACAGTTTGTATAGATTGTATTCTTTTCAGCTGAAACAAGAGCGTTTTTGTTAGATTCAGCAGATGTTCCAGGAGCAACACCAAAGAAACCAGCTTCTGGGTTGATAGCATAGAGACGTCCGTCTTTTCCGAACTTCATCCAAGCAATATCATCACCTACAGTTTCAACTTTCCATCCTGGGATAGTTGGAATCAACATAGCAAGGTTTGTTTTACCACAAGCACTTGGGAAAGCACCTGTTACATATTTTACTTCACCCTTAGGGTTTGTAAGTTTAAGAATAAGCATGTGTTCAGCAAGCCAGCCTTCTTCGCGAGCAATAACAGTAGCAATACGAAGAGCGAAACATTTCTTACCGAGCAAAGCGTTTCCACCGTATCCTGAACCGTAAGACCAGATAAGTCTTTCTTCTGGGAACTGTGAAATGTATTTGTTTTCAACGTCAGCACAAGGCCAGATTCCGTTGTCTTTTTCGCCATTGTTTAATGGTTTACCAACTGAGTGGAGACATGGAACGAATCCATCATCGAGGTACTGCCAAACTTTTTCACCAGCACGTGTCATGATGTCCATGTTCAATACAACGTATTCAGAGTCTGTAAGTTCAACACCGTATTTAGCGATTGGTGAACCAAGTGGACCCATACAGAAAGGAATAACGTACATTGTACGACCATGCATACAACCTGTGTACAAACCTTTCATTGTTGCTTTCAATTCAACTGGATCAATCCAATGGTTTGTTGGACCAGCATCTTCTTCTTTTACAGAAGAAATGAATGTTCTTCCTTCAACACGAGCAACGTCACTTGGAAGTGAGCGGAACAAGAAAGAGTTTTCTTTCTTAGCAAGTGGTGTAGCAAGACCAGCTTTTACACATTTCTGCATAAGCTCATCATATTCTTTTTTAGAACCATCACAAACAACAACATTGTCTGGTTCACACATTTTAACGCATTCTTCAATCCATGCCTTGATTTTGGCATTTTTGATTTCGTTAACTGTCATTTAACTACCTCTAAAAATAACAATAATACTAAGGTTCTAAAAATAAAACCAAAATATTTCACAATATAATTTAATGATTTTTTTGTGTAAATTCAATAGAGACAGTAAAAAGAACTGAGGAATTATGCCTGTAAAGAGAAGAGTGCTCCTGCCATTGGTGTTGCACCAGAGAGGAGATATGGTGATTTCATAGCCTGCTGAATCTGGCCCTGGAAATCTTTGATGAGAGTATCAATTTTTGAAGGATCAATGTTTTTTACATCAATTTGAGGTTCATTTCTAATAGCAGAAACGCTGGAAATAAGAGAATTCAAAATACTTAATTTGCTGATAGAAACACCCTGCTGTCCGTTTTTAGCAGCCACGCCACTAATGTGATCAAAGTGAGAATAGAGTAATTCAGATTTTTTTACAGGAACATAAAGCTTATTTGTAGAAACTGAAGCCTGAACTGTGTTTCCGTATGAGAAAGCATTTAAATTTCCAACTGAAGTAGTCATTTTAAACTCCTAATAAAAGCAGGTGCTCTTACTAGGAATATCGGATTAATCAAAAACTTTCTTTAGCCATTCTTTTTCAAGATCAGCAAAATCCGGTTTTTTATTTTCTTCTGTCTGAATGATTGAATTTCTAATATATGGCTGGATAACAACATTAAGATAGCTGATCCATCTTGGAGGAAGCAAATCTGGTGTTTTAAGCATATTTGCAGGAGGAAGGTTACTGATCATCTGAGGATAGTAATTTGGAAGGACCTGTTCTGTAACTTCCTGGATGGCAGAGAATCCACCGGCAATACCAAACATTTCTGTATTTAGATTCAATTTAATCTTTCGTTCAAGCATTGTTTTCTGATTCTGTACATCAAAGAACCATGTAATGAATTCAGATGCATTTGCCTGATTTTTTGACTTCTGATAGATTCCCATCATAGTAAATGAATCCTCAATAGGAATAAGGTCATCAGATTTAATCCAGCGGTAATCAATTTCAAGATCCTGTTCCTGCATGATTTTAAAAAGCTGGTCACTTGTTGTATAAGCAAACAATGTTCTTGAAGAAGAAACTTGTCTGTAGTTTGGCATAAAGAGGTATTTGTAGGTAAAATCCAGTTCTTCCTGAATAGAACCGTTATCTGTATTTACCCATTCTTTAATATAATCAATTGCGTGTGCTAATTTGTCATTGTCAAAAACAACCGCCCCATTTTCTTCCTGAAAGTTTACGCCATTTAATTTTACAGAAAGATAAAGAAAATCATCGCTGCTTAATGGAGTAAATCCCATTCGTGAGAAAGAGCCGTTTCTTTTTTTCTGAGTATATTTCTGCGCTGTTTCCCTAACATTTTCCAAAGTAAGAGAATAGTTTTCTTCTACAAGTTCTTTATTTTCGTTGGCAAAAATCATTGCAGGAAGGTTAAAACTTACTGGCAAAAGATACTGCTTGTTTTTTTTCTGCCCCGCATTCAGCAACTGAGAATAGAAAATTCCTGGTACAATTTTTTTTCTGTCAAAAAGATAGTCTAAAGGTTTGAAATATTTTGCTGAAGATTCATTCTGGAGCAAAGAACCTACAATAATATCTGGAGTTACTTCGTCTTTTGCAGGTGGTAATGAAAGGGAAGGATTTTCTTTATAGATAAGAACAGCCTGGCAGTCTGGATGAGTCAGGTTAAAAAGTTCAACATACTGAGCAAATTCGCTGCAGCTTGTCCAGATAACAACTCTTTCTTTTGTTTCCTTTTTGCAGGAAGTACATAAGATTGATAATGAAAGCAGACAAACTGCAGTTATTTTTTTAAATATAGATAAGTTTGATTTTTTCACGAAATTACATAGCCTCAGCTACATTATAAATGTTTTCGTAAACTCCTTCAATCTTATCTTCATCTATACTTGAGAATGCAACACGCAAAGTATTTGCATCAATCTGGATAATACCAATTCCTTTTTCAGCAAGAAGCTTCTTTCTGATATCTTCTGCATTTCCAGTTTTTACATTGAAACTCATAAAGTAACCAGAGTTGAATGGAAGTGGTGTAAGAACTGATGATTTATGTGTGTTAACAAATTTTCTTACTGCATCGTAGCGGCGTTTCAACATATCGCGCAATTCTTTTTTCTGAGCTTCATGTGCAGGATCCTGTAAAGCGTGCATTACAAGACTCTGTGAAGGAGTTGAACTGCAGGAAACTGAAGAACGGATTGCAGACATAAATTTAGTTGTTAATGCTGTGTACTGTGCTTCTGTGAATCCTTTTGAAGCAAATGTAATAAAGCCAGAACGGAATCCCCATGCAAAGTCTTCTTTTGTAGGACCATCAGCTTTAATAGCAAGTACATTTTCATGTAAATCAGCCATATATGCAAAAAGAGACTGAGGTTCAATATCATTTTCGTAGTTAAGTCCAAAGTATGCATCATCAGAAAGAACAAGAACTTTTGCTCCACTTTCTGCAATGTCTTTTACAATCTTAACAATTGCTTTTGCTTCATCTTTAGTTGGACTGTATCCACTTGGATTCTGAGGGAAGTTCAAAATAACACGAACTGAGCCATATTTTTTAGCATCAGCTTTCATGCAGTCTTCCAAAGATTTAAGATTCATTCCTGTTTCATTAAAACACTGGAACTGATGGAATTCTGCACCGCGTCTAGCACAGGTAATTAATTCGTAGTTATCCCAGCATGGATTTGCAGCCAGTAAAGGTTTATCTGTATCTACAAAAAGATCTGAAACATAAGAAAGAGCTGCAGTTAAACCTGGAACTAAAATAGGTGTTGAGAAAGTTTTATCCTTAAGAGAAGGATTTTTTTCAATCAATTTCTGTTTCCAAAGATTTCTTAAATCAGGATTACCTGCTGTTTTTGCATAAGCAACAGTTTCTCTTGGATTAAGACCAGGCATATTCTTTTTATAAGAATCAAGCTCAATTGGTGTTCCATTTGCAACTGCCATACCAATTGTACCGTTTGCAGCATGAGCATCTTTTGCAGCTTCACCACCCTGAGAAATAATTCCGTTTGGAAAATACAGGCGTCGACCCATATCTGAAATGAGAGCGTCTACAACTGAACCTTTTAAAGTGTCGTTTAATTCTTGTGCTAATGGATTAATCATAATGCATATATTATCTGTATTTCCGCTGTGATTGTCAAGATTTTGCAAGTTTATACGCATTTTTTGTATATTTATACAATTCTATCTTCTATATATCAAAAGTTGAAAATATGGTATACTCGGGCTTATGGAAAACGAAATTGAATATTGTAAAAAAATTGTAGAGGCTTGTCGTAAAGAAGCTTCAAAAAGACTTGTTGGTCAGGAGCAGTTGATTGATGATATTTTGACTGCTTTTATTGCCGGTGGTCATGTACTTCTTGAAGGTGTTCCGGGGCTTGCCAAAACATTAACTGTAAAAACTTTTTCTGAAATTCTTGGACTTGATTTTAAGAGAATTCAGTTTACTCCAGATTTATTGCCAGCAGATGTTACTGGTACTTTGATTTATGAACAGAATAAAGGAACTTTCTCTGTAAGAAAAGGACCAGTTTTTGCAAATATCATTCTTGCAGATGAAATTAACCGTGCCCCAGCTAAAGTTCAGTCAGCAATGCTTGAAGCTATGGAAGAACGTCAGGTAACAATCGGCGAACAGTCTTATAAATTACCAGAACCTTTCTTTGTTCTTGCAACACAGAACCCAATTGAACAGGAAGGAACATATAATTTGCCGGAAGCAGAATTGGACCGTTTCTTAATGAAACTTCTTGTAAGCTATCCAAATGCTGAAGCAGAAAAGCTGATTGTTCAGTCTTGTGGAAATGCGCCTAAAGTTCCAGTAAACAGAATCATTAATGAAGATATGCTTAAAATGCTTAGAACTCTGGCAGATAAAGTTACTTGTGATGAAAAATTAATAGAATTTATTGTTTCTATTTTGACAGTTACAAGACCAGATCCTAAGAGTCAGGGAATTGGAAGAACAAATTCCAGCGATATTACACGTTACATTCATTTTGGTGCATCTCCTCGTGCAGGAATTGCAATGCTTCAGTGTGCTAAAGTGCATGCTTTGTTTGAAGGCCGTGGTTTTGTTTTGCCAGAAGACATTAAAGCTGTAGCAATGAACGTTTTGCGTCACAGAATTGTTCTTTCTTATGAAGCTGCTGCAGACAATGTAACTGCTGATGAAATTATTTCAAGAATCCTTGCATTTATTCCGGTACCATAATTTATGCAGCATATTCTTTCCGCATCAGAGGATTCTCTTGTAAAAAAAGCATCTTATCTCAGAATTGCCGCTATGGGTCTGGCAGAAGGTATGAAGTCTGGTAATTTCCGTTCTTTGTATCGAGGCCAGGGTATTGAATTCAGTGGTGTTCGTGATTATAACCGTGGAGATGATGTGCGTTCTATAGATTGGAACGTTACTGCAAGAATGGGCCGTCCTTTTGTAAAGATTTTTGAAGAGGAACGGGAACTTCAGATTTTTGTGATTCTTGATAGTTCCATGTCTATGCAGGTTGGTTGTGGAAAGCGTACAAAATATTCGTTAGGGGCAGAAACTGCAGCTTTAATTTCAATTGCCGCAGAAATGAATAACTGTCCTCTTGGTGCAGTTTTTTTTGATGGAGAAATCCATTTTTCATGTTCACCACAGTTTGGTCGTGAAAGAACAATGCTTGTTCTCACTCATCTTGATAAGGTTCCAGAAAATAAAGTTCCAGGGTCTGTTCTTGCAAATGCACTTCAGGGAGCAGGCAAACTTTTAAAAAAGCGTTCTCTTGTTTTTGTAATTTCAGATTTCAGAACAGCAGATTGGGAACATTCAATGATTTCTCTGGCTCAAAAACACGATGTAATTGCAATTCGTCTTCAGGATATTATGGATGAACAGCTTCCATCATTAGGAGCCGTTCCTTTTACAGATTGTGAAAGTGGAACAACAATGGTGCTTCCATCAAATTCAGAAAGTTTCAAACGTCAATGGAAACAGCAGAACGATGCAAGTGTCAGAAAATTTACAGAAACCTGTGCAAAACATGGCATTATTTCTTCTATATTAAAGACATCAGAAGATCCTTTGCAGCTACTTACAGGAATTTTTTCTAGAAAATAAGGGGGATTAATTATGGTTTATATGAAAACTCAACAGATATTAGTTCCTCATCAGGTATATATTGGCGACAATGCAGAAATCAGATGTACTTTTGAATCAGAAGCCTTGTTATTCAGAGATTCTGTTTCTAAAAAAGGTTTGCTGCAGCTTCCAAAAGACGGTTTTTTAGATTCCCTTAATGCTGCAGAATGTGATGTAAAAAATATCCAGTTTCAGTCAAATGGTGGTAACAGTTATACAGTAATTTTTTCAGTAACTCCATGGCATACAGGAAAAGTTAGCATTCCAGATTACGATATTGGCTTTGCGTTGACCGGAGAACCTGGGGAACATGTAATTAAAGTATCTCCAGTCAGTATTTCTTCTATTATGCAGACAGAATCTATAAACACATTAATGGATATGGATTCACCATTGCTTTTGCCAGGTACAACTTATAAAATCTACGGGTCTTTATTGCTTGCCCTGATTTTTGTTTTTGTGATTATAAGAATGATTGCTAAAAGAAAGTCTCTTTCTTTTTATATAAAAAATAAACTTTTGCTTTGGAAATATGCACGAAATAAGCGTCTTACTTTCAAAGCACTTAATGATATTCAGGAAGGATTTAAAAATCAGGATGACCTTGCGGCAAGTGAAATTCAGAAAGTAATGCGAAACTATCTTGAATTCAGACTTTCGTATCCTTTTACAACTAAAGTGACATCAGAATTAATGGGCGCTTTTTATGAAGCAACATGCAATCTTTTGTCAGATGTAAAAGCAGAAGCTTGTGAAGCAATTTGCGGTGTTTTTGTTCGCACAGACTATATCAGATACAGTAAAGCCGCATCCTTTAATCCGAATGAACGGGAACAGCTTATTACTACTTTGATGAACAGCATTGATGTTCTTGAAAAGGAAGATCCTATAGAAGAAAATTTTGTTGATGAGGAAGTGAGTCCAGATGCCTAGTTTTCAGAATCCAGAAGCATTTTTCTTATTATTATTAATTCCTCTATTATATTTGCTCAGAAAATTGAAAATCCTTACAAGAATTACATTTCCTGCTGTTCTTGAAGATTGGGGAGGAAAAGCTTTTGAGTGGAATGGTTCTGCACAAAAACTTTTATCTAAGATTTCTAAAGTGATGATTGTTCTTGGATTTTTGCTTGTTGTAATTGCTCTTGCTGATCCAGTGCTTTCAAGACAGGAAAAAGTTTATACATCTCTTGGTACAGACATGATTTTTGTACTTGATGCAAGTCCCTCTATGGCCGCAAGAGATATGGATACTCTTACAAGAATGGATGCTGCAAAAAACACAATCAGACGGGTTCTTGAAAATGATGACGGTTCCAGAATCGGGATTGTTGTTCTTGGTAGTGAAGCATGCGTCTTTGTTCCTCCAACACCAGATTATAATATTGTAAACGAAAAACTAAACGAAATAAAAATCGGTTTGCTTGGAGATGGTTCTGCAATCGGAGACGGATTAAGTACTGCGGTTTGTCATTTAATGTCATCTTCTGCGCCAAATAAATGTATTATTCTGCTTACAGATGGCGAAAACAATGCAGGTGCAATTCATCCTGAAACAGCGGCAAATCTTGCGGCAACAAATAAGATTCCGGTTTATGTTGTAGGAATCGGTTCTAAAGGTTCTGTTGTACTTGAATATGAAGATCCCGTTTCTGGAAAATGGTATTCAGGTCATTACGATTCAAATTATAATTCAGCTTCATTAAAGAAACTTGCGTCAATTTCAGGCGGTCACTATTTTGAAGTACGAACAACAGATTCGTTCCTTACAACAATAATGAACGTAACAAAAAAAGAAAGTGTAGTTCAGAATTTTACATATAAAACTGTAAACGATTTGCTTTATGATAAGTTCCTGCTTGTAGGAATTATTCTGCTTTCATTGGCCTGGTTAATTAAGCGGGTTTTCTTAAATGAAATGCTTTAGGGAGGAAGGATATGAGTTGTGAAAGACCTTATGTTTTATTAGCTTTACTTTTTATTATTCCTGCCATTTTTATAATTGTTTTTAAGGTAAGAAATAATAATTATACTCTGGAAAAAAATGCATCTTTACAGAAGAAATTTTCTGGCGGCGGACGTTTGTTTGAATATAAAAGAATGTCTTCTTTGAGAACAATTCTTCATGGAATTGCCTGGTGTATGCTAATTCTTGCTTATTCAAAAATTTCATGGGGAACACATCTTGTTCCAGTGCAGAAAAGCGGAACTTCTGTAAGTTTTGTTTTTGATATTTCAAATAGTATGCTGGCAAAAGATGGTCCTCAGCGAATGACACGTCTTAAGGCTTCGTCTAATTATGCAAAAAAACTTTTGAAAAATATGGAAGGCATTCCTGTTTCTGTTGTTCTTGCAAAAGGTGATGGAATCAATGCAATTCCAATGACAGAAGATTACATAATGATTGAATCTTTGCTTGATGTAATGTCTCCTTCTTTAATGACATCTCCAGGTTCAAGTATTGGAAAAGGGATTTCAAAGGCAAAAGAAACATTTACATCAAATTATGCAAATGCGGGGCGAATCTGGCTGTTTACTGATGGTGAAGAAACTGATTCTTATTTGAAAAACGCCCTTGTTGATTGTGTAAAAAGCGGTATTCCTGTAACAATTGTTGGTTTTGGCGGTGAAGAAGAAGTTGATGTTCTGGCGGGTGACGGTGAAACTTATGTAAAATCTGCACTTCGTTCTAAAAAAATAAAAGAAACAATTGAAGCGGCTACAAAAAATGTGTCTTTTTATAAAAATCAGACACAGCTTATGTATATAGATTCTATAGAAAAAGGTTCTGCAATCACTTTGCTGAATCAGGTGAAGAAGGGCGATGGCCAGATTGTTTCTTATGAAGCAAAACCAGTTCCTCGTTATAAAATGTTCCTTTTGCTGGCAGTTTTGTTTTTTGCCTTCAGTTTTATTATTACAGAATTTGACATCACAAAATTTATTCCAGATTTGCAGCATGTTTCAGTTTTGATTGTGTTTATAGGGATTTCTGTTTTATTTTCAGGATGTTCTTCTGACACAATGAAAATTTTGAAAGGTTCATATTCATTTAATCAGAAATTATACGGAGATTCAGTTTCTTCTTATCTGGAAGTAGTTTCTGATGCAAAAGACAGAGAAGATACTTATATTCTTGATTTCTCTCTTTTTGATTTAGGAACTGCCTATGCAATGCTTGATGAAGATGATGCTGCTATGGAAAAGTATTTCCAGATTTCTGATGAAGCGCCTGATTCTGTAAGATATTCCGCATTTTATAATGCAGGGGTAATTTCCTACAGAAACGGCCAGTATGATGATGCAACAGATTTTTTCAAAAAAGCACTGGAAATTGACAGTACAAAGATTGAAGCAAAAGTAAATCTTGAAATGTCGATTCAGCAGGCGGAAGTTGATGTAAAAAATAATCAGACTCAGGCACTTCCCGCTCAGGAAGAACAGTCTACAATGCCAGATATGGAGAAAGCAGTTTTTGCAAGAATTAAGGAGAATGATCAAAAGCAATGGAAAAGTGGCGAATCAAGTCAGAACACAAATTTAGCAGGCGATTATTAATTTCTCTGATTTTATTATTTCAGATGACTGCCGTACATGCAAAATTTATTTCTCAATCAGATTTGGACAGTTTGTCTTTTAAACCAGATTCATATCAGCAGTGGATTACAAACAGCGATATTAAATTTGAAGTTGTAATTCCAGAAGTAAGCCCTGAAGAACTTAGTGTAGATAGCCCTGTTCTGCCAGATAATGTTGTTTTTAAAAGCCTTTTGAGAACAGAAGATTATTCACAGGAAGAAATTGGCACCAGAATTGAAGTGTGGCTTTCTTTTTCTAAAAAAGGAACATATCAGCTGCAGCCTTTGTCTTTACGAGTAGGGGCTTTTAGAAGAAAAATTTCTTTTGACCCAATTAAGATTGGTTTTAATCCAAAAGAGCAGCTTCCGGTTCTTCACATTCATTTTGCAGATGGAACAGAAATTTCTTCTGAAGATTCAAAAGTTGCATCTCCTGTTCAGATTGTAAAAACTGGTCAGAAGATTAAATTTACTGTTTATTGTCAGTATGCTGTTCAGTTGATTCAGTACGATTGGGATATTCCTAAAGATTCAATTTTTGCCCAGACAAAAGCTTATGAAATTACAGAAAGCCGTTACAGAGAAAATGATAAGTCTGATGTTTTGATTCCAGTTTCAGATTTTGAATGGGAGCCATTGGTTAGCGGAGAAATGACATTCCCAACAATTAATATGGTGGCAACAAGTTTTGCAGGATATAAATCAGATTTGAAACTTCCATCTTTTACAATCAAAGTTCTGGAAGGAAACGGTTTTGTTGAAGCAGAAAAAGATAATCTATTTGCAGATGCATTTACCGAAGTTGTTGTTCAGCATGAAGAAGAACCAGCTGTAATTTTGACAAGAGAAGATTGTCAGAAAATAGCTGATTTGAGAATAAAAGAAAGAAAGTCCATTTTTGGAAAAGCCCGCAAAGAACGAATTGCATTTGAAACTTCAGCAAAACTTCCGGCAGATAAAAATGAATTTAAGCTTATTTATCTTGGACTTGTGATTCTTGCAATTATTGTTACTTTGATTTTTGATGTGCTTTTATTCAGAAAAAAGAAAATCCTTGAAGCAATTGTTGTAACAGTTTTTCTTGTTTGCGAAACAATTCTGCTGATCAATTGTGGAATTCAGAGTAAAACAAAAAATGGGATTTTTGCAGGAACAGAAGTTCGTTCAATTCCAGAAGAAGTTTGTGAGTCAAAATTCGAATTAATGCCAGGAAGCTATGTTAAGGTCTTGAAGGAAACAGGTAAGTGGCTTTATATTGAAGTTGGTGAAAGCGGTGGCTGGTGTTACAGAGATGACGTTATAATCATAAGGTAAAATATGGGAACAAATGATATTCTTGCAAAATGGCTTGATAATCATCAGGTTATTGATAAAGATGAAATTGTAAATCACACAAATAAAACAAAGATGCTTCAGAATAAAAAGGAAATTCTTGATATGAAACCTGAAGCCAGATTAGATTTGCATGGTTTTCATCAGGATGAAGCCTGGGAACGTTTGTCTTATTTTATTAGTGATTGTATGAAACGGGGCATCAGAAAGGTTATTGTTGTTCACGGAAAAGGGATTCATACAACAGGAACGAATCCGGTTCTAGGTGATCTGGTAAAAAAATTTATTCAGACAAATAAACATTGCGGAATGTCGGGTCATCCTAAAACTCAGGCAGAAGGTGGCTCTGGTGCAACCTGGATTATTCTAAAATAATTAAAAAATAACAGATAATTAAGGATATTTCAGAATTTTTTTGTTGTAACAATTAAAAAAAACAATTATTTTTTAAATGATGAATTATTATGATGTTTTAGGTGTCTTAAAAACAGCCTCTGCAGATGAAATTAAAAAGGCTTACAGAAATCTTGCTTTTAAATATCATCCAGATAGAAATCCTGGAGATAAAGAAGCAGAAGAGAGATTTAAAGAAGTTAATGCCGCTTATGCTGTTTTAAGTGATGAAGAAAAAAGAAGAAATTATGATTTAACTGGCAGCGAAGATTATTCTCAGTACCAGTACACTAATTATAGAAATGCTTCCAGTGCTTCTGGTTATGGTTATTCTAATCCTTTTAGTGATGAGGAAACTTTCTGGAACTGGTTCTCTGGTGCTTCAAATGCCCAGCAGCAATCTGAAGAATGGCAGACTGAATTTAAACGCCAGCAGAATGCATACAGAACTTCACGGGAATATACAAAATCTGAATATCTTAGTCTTTTAGTAGCAAAAAGTTTACAGACAGTGGCTGCTTTGTTTATAATGCGTTTTACTTTTGTTATGCCATTTGCTTCACTAATCAGCATGTTTGTTTTTATTGGTGGTATAAAAGGAATTGGAACTGCAATTCGCGGGTTAAGATCTAAAAATAAATAATTTCTTTAGGGAAATGTTTATATAAAGGAGGTGATTTATGGAAGAAAAAAAAGAGGATGAAAAACTTTCGCCTTTAGTTGATTTCAGCGCTGAAGATCAGAATGATGATTATGAAGAAAAGGCAGCTGCTGTAAAGAAAAAGTTTAAGACTGATTTGTTTGCAAAAGGATTGGAGCTTATTTTAGGAATAATCTGTATCTATTTTTCAAATAAAACAGGGGTTGTTGGTACACTTTTGTTTATTGCAGCTATTTTCTATCTGATTCCAGATGGACTTGTAAAAGGAATTGTTTTAATAAGCAAATACAGACATTATAAAGATTTTGTAACAGCCGGTTCTCCAGTGAAGGACAGCTACATTAAAGTTATGATGGAAAATATGTTACATAAAGATCTTTATGGTAGAAAATACAAAGACTAATTTTAGTCAAAAAAAAGCATCCAGAATTGAAGTGAAGATTAAGTGCACTTCAGAACCGGATGCTTTTTCTTTTTAACCTGCAGTTGTTATAGTTTAAGCAATTTCTGCAACAAAGTACTTTTTCTTACCGCGGCGAACAATAATGATTTTTCCTTCAAGAGCCATATCTTTTGAAATTACTTTGTCAGTTTCATTAATTACTTCACCGTTGATTGTGATAGCGTTTCCTGTGATGAATTCACGGGCTTCGCGTTTAGAAGAAGCAATTTTATTATTTACAAGGAAATCAACTAAAGGAAGTTCTTCTGAATATTTGAATGTTGGAACTCCTTTCATTCCTGTCATAATGTCACTTACAGAAAGGCTTTTGAAATCACCTGCAAAAAGTTTTTCACTTACAGAAACTGCATTGTCGGCTTCTTTTTCACCGTGAAGATCTTTTACAATCTGCCAAGCCAAAGTTTTCTGTGCAATACGTTTTTCTGGAGCAGCAAGATGTTCTTCATAAATCTTTTCAATTTCTTCTTTAGAAAGGAATGTGAATACTTTAAGGTATTCAAGAACTTTAGAATCATCTGCATTAATAAGATACTGGTAAATTGCATATGGAGCTGTTTTTTCTTTGTTAAGCCACAAAGCATTTCCTTCAGATTTACCGAATTTCTTTCCAGTTGCATCAAGAATTAATGGCATTGTGAAAGCATATGCAGAACCATCTACAACCTTGCGAATTAAGTCTACACCAGTTGTAATGTTTCCCCACTGGTCTGAACCTGCAACCTGCATAATAACTTTCTTTTCCTGGAAAAGGTGAAGGAAGTCGTAACCCTGCAAAAGCATGTAAGAGAATTCTGCAAAAGTAATACCAGTTTCCAAACGGCGGCGGATAATATCTTTATCAAGCATGTAGTTTACGTTGATGTATTTACCAATGTCGCGAAGGAAGTTTAAGAATGTATAATCTTTTGTCCATTCGTAGTTATCAACAAGTTCTGCCTGTGGAACAATTGACTGTACCTGAGCACGAATTCCATTGATATTTTTGTTTACTGTTTCTTCGCTGATAATTTCACGTTCAGCTGTAGGGCGAGGGTCACCAATACGACCTGTAGCACCACCACAAAGCAAAATTGGATGATGACCTGCATTTGCAAGACGTTTTGCCATACAAAGTGAAGAATAGTGTCCAATGTGTAAAGAATCAGCAGTTGGGTCAGTTCCCCAATAGAAAGCAAAAGAAGGTCCGTCAAGAACTTTCTGTAATTCGTTTTCGTCACCTGCAACGTCTTTAATAAGCCCACGCCATTTTAAATCTTCGTAAAGTGTCATAGTAATGTTATCCTCCTGATAACATTGCTAAAAGGGTTTGTCAAGGCTTTAAGCGAAGCGTGCCTTTACTAACCCTTATAG
This sequence comes from Treponema sp., assembly GCA_024402665.1. Classification (GTDB taxonomy): domain Bacteria; phylum Spirochaetota; class Spirochaetia; order Treponematales; family Treponemataceae; genus Treponema_D. The sequence goes on along the minus strand of JAKSTI010000003.1, from coordinate 102,310 downwards.
CAAAAAAGAAGTAAAAACCATTGCTAAAAGGGTTTGTCAAGGCTTTAAGCGAAGCGTGCCTTTACGAAGCCTTATAGCAAAAAGAAGTAAAAAAACATTGCTAAAAGGGTTTGTCAAGGCTTTAAGCGAAGCGTGCCTTTACTAACCCTTATAGCAAAAAAGAAGTAAAAAACCATTGCTAAAAGGGTTTGTCAAGGCTTTAAGCGAAGCGTGCCTTTACTAACCCTTATAGCAAAAAAGAAGTAAAAACCATTGCTAAAAGGGTTTGTCAAGGCTTTAAGCGGAGCGTGCCTTTACGAAGCCTTATAGCAATCGAAATGAAAAAATTACCCTTTTAGCAAAAAATATATGAATGAATTATTTCTGTCTGAAGATGATTCTTCCTTTATTCAAGTCATAAGGAGAGAGCTCAACTTTTACACTGTCACCAGGAACAATTCTGATATAGTGTTTTCTCATTTTTCCTGAAAGATGAGCCATAATAATGTGTCCGTTCTGTAATTCTACACGGAATGTTGTGTTTGGAAGAGCTTCTTTTACAACGCCTTCTACTTCAATAGCAGCTTCTTTAGCCATAGATTCCCTTTAAAAATTAAATTATTTGCAAAATTTTATTTGTCTTTTTGAGATTTTGCATTTATATTAGTATATACAAAACATTAGAAATTGACAACATTTAAGCTAGGAGATGAAAAATGGAACAAGCTTTTTTAGATAAAATGAAGGAGAATCTTGCAGAGCAGCGTAAGATGATTTTAGATTCTCTTGCCGGACAAAGCGATGACATGAAAGAATTAATAAAAACTGTTGAATCAGGAGATGAAGCAGACGTTGCTTCTGATGCAATCGACAGAAACTTATTAACAGCTCTTGGCGCACAGGAAGCAAAAAGACTTCAGCAGATTGATAAGGCCCTTGAAAGAATCTATCAGGGGAAATATGGCCGATGTGTTGTTTGTGGAAAAGAAATTCCAGAAGAAAGACTTGAAGCACTTCCTTGGACAACAATGTGTGTTCAGTGTGCCAGTGCCGCAGAAAGAAGAAATCGTTAATTTTTGTTTTTTAAAGCATAGAAAGGATGTCCTGATAAAAGGGCATCCTTTTTTTTAAAATATTAAAGGTCAATTATGAAAGTTTTGGTTTTCAAAGGATAAACCAATTCTTTGTATCCCGCTTTTCTTGCAACGCTGTATGCTTTTTCAAATCCTGTATCAAGGGAATCAATATTATGAGAATCTGAGTTTACACAAACAGGAATGCCGTTTTCATAAAGCTTTTCCATCATATAAGAAGCAGGGTAAACATCATCCATAATTCCTCTGGCAATTGCACCAGTATTAATTTCTACAGAAACCCCGGATTTTTTAATTGCTTTCACAGTCAGATTAATCTGTTCTTTGTACCAGCTTTCGTCTTCGCTAAAAAACTTCAAAACTCCGTTTCTTTTGCGAATTAAATCTGCATGTCCAAGAATGTTGAAATCACCTTTTTTAAGCATATTTCTCTGGGCTTCAAAATAATCACAAACTGCTTCTTTAGCATCAGAAACACCTGGAATAATTCCATAAAGACGTTTAAGACCTTCCTGAACACTTTCTGTTACGTTATCTACTGTGTAAAATCCATTTGGTGTATTTACAAAATGAACAGAGCCAATAAGATAGTCCGGTTTGAACTTTTTGTATTTAGAAAAATCAGGGATTGAAGAGCCGATTTCTGGTGATTCAAAATAATCTGCTTCAAATCCTGTAAAAATATCAATCTGTCCGGCATATTTTACTTTTAATCTGTTGATTTCATCTGTGTATGAAACAAGATTTTCATTATGGATGTGCCAGTCGTCATCAGGCTGAATGTAAAACTCTGGGTTCAAAGGATGAATGCTATGACTTGAAAAACCAAGAACAGTGAATCCTTTTTTAATGGCAGACTTAACCATGTCTTCTGCAGTATCTTTTCCGTCGCAGAAAGTACAGTGAGTGTGAAGATTAATTTTATGATGAAATTTCATGTTTTTAGCCTAGAACTTGCTCTGAAGAACAGCAAGACATTTATTCAAAAGAATATTTGGTTTTTGAGGCTTAATCATATAGCTTCTTGCACCAAGACTAAGCATTTTTACAACAAATTCTCTTTGTAAAGGCTGAGAATAAACAACTACAGGTGGAGAATCTGATTCATTCTGGAGTCTCTGTAAAATCTCAAACCCTTTGTTATCAATAAGAACAATATCAAGGATAACAAGATTGAATTTTGAAGAATCGTAATCCTTATAGAATTCTTCTCCAGACTGATATGTTTTGCAGTTTGCACCGAATGTTTCAAATACAGTTTTTGTTGTAAGAAGATCCTGTGGGTGACTGTCAATAATTGCAACGCTTAAAACAGTTCCGTCATTTTCTGAACCGGCAGATGCCCCCTGATTAATATCAGAGAAGAAGCGGTTTTCTACAGAACTGATTTCTGCATCAGAAATTGCAGATGATGTTAAGATTCTGTCTGTAATCAAATCTGATACGCTGGAAGTAATTGTTGTATCAACAAGAGAGTTAAGCATTCTAGGAAGATTATCGCCAACTTCAATTCCAGCATAACTTGGATGCCCGTCAATTAAATCTACAAGGAATTTGCTTGTAGAAAGAATCTTAATATTTTTTGTATGAACTTTTGGACATGCCATAATATTTTCAATCAGGAATTCAATGTTATAGCCGTCAACAAAAGAAAGTTCCAGATTTGTAAACATGATAATGATTCTTGGAGATTCAATATTTTCATGTCTAATCATATCTGTAAGTTTGTACTGTAAAAGTGCAAGTTTTTCCTGGTTCAAGCCCATTGCAAATTCAATAAAGATGATGTTGCCGTTGTGATGGAGATCAAGAACACAAGGAGTAAGGTCCATAGATAATGGGATTTTTAAAACTTTACCAATAGATTCAAAGAATGTGTCAAACTGAATAGGTTTTGCAAAATATTTAATTACACCGTATTTTGCAAGAGATGCAATGCTGGAACGTTCTACAGAAGGACCTGTTACAATAACTGGAATCTGAGAAGTATTAATGTCCATGGCTTTCTTTTCAAGGAAATCCATTTCAAGTTCCCGGTCTTCATTCATATCAAGAATAACAAGATTAGGAAGAGTAGAAATCATTTTTGTGTAGCCTTCACGTGGCTGCTGAGAAATAGAAACTTCAATCTGATCAATTGAAAGCTTTTGTTTTAAGAAATCTCTGAATAACTGGTGATTATCTATAATTAATACCTTTTTCATGACAAGCAATTATACATCAGGTATGTAAAAATAGGAAGTAGTCATCCTTAGTAAAGACATTAACCTTAATATTTGATATATTTACTACTATATTAATAATTATTTTTAGAAACAAAGAGAATCACGGGGTATTTTTTATGAAAAAATTCGTTCGTACATATTTGTCATTTGCATTGATTTTAATCAGCAGTTTATTCATTTCTTGTTCAAAATTAGAAGGCTATGGTGTAATGCTCTGGAACCTTCCTGAATATAAATTGCAGGATTTTGATGTTGTTCCAGTTTATGCAAAATCAAATATTAATCATGTTTATATTATTGGAACTGCAGATGGAGAAAAAGTTGAAATCCCATTGTGGCAGATTACAGAACCAGTTTCAAAATCAAAGGCTCGTAAAATTGCAGAAGGCTATAAAGAATTTACACACGAATATGCAACTGTAAAACTTGATGGGCTTCCTTGTCGTGCAGAACCTGCTAATACTTCAAAACAGGTTTATCGTTTTAGAAAGGGCGAAACTGCAAAAATCCTTGCAAAAGGAAACGGCGAAAAAGTAATGGCCGGAAAAGAAGTTCTTGAAGGGGACTGGCTTAAAGTTATTACAAAAGATGGAACTCAGGGATGGTGTTTCTCTCATAATCTTGCGCTTTTCCAGATGGATGCAGAAGGAAATCATATTGGTGTTCAGGAAGCAGAAGAAACATTTACAGCTGATGATGTAATTGAATCTATCTTTGATAAGCCATGGTATCCTGAACAGTTCCGCATCATGGTTGAATCTGAAAATATTGATACAACTCTTCTTAAACCTGATTATAATTTCACAATCGATTCTGCAAACGGCAAAGTTACAATGGCTTTCCCAGAAAATAAAGATGCAAAAATCAAAGCTGTAAAGGCAACATGGGATTATGAAGGTTATGAAAAAATTGCCCGCAATCAGTATCAGTTAAAGGGACTTCCTCTTGTTGTTACATGCAGAAAAGATGATTTTATTGTTTTGCGATTCACAAACTCTTCTGGAAAACCAGTAGATTATTCTCTTGTAACAATTGAGGATGATGTAACTGAAATTATTAAGAATGAAAAAGACAGAAGAAATTCTTTGTACTCTAAGATTGTTTCAACTGGACCAAACTATATGAGTTCAAGCTACGGTAACTTAAACCTTTCTCGCAGTGGATTCAGCTGGTCTGGAAATGATCTTCTTGTTCCAAAAGTAATTCCTGCAGAAGCAAAGGCAGGCGGAACAGTTTCATTCAAATATGGTGTAGATAAAAAACTCAGCTCTCAGTATGATGGCGTTCTTTCATTTAAGTTTGATGGAGTTTCTAAAGAAGTAAACTTCCTTTTCAAAGTTGAAAGCGACGGTTTAAGACTTGAAGAGGCTACAGACGCAAAATTTGAAGAAGGTATGGTGCTTGAACGCAGCAGCACTTCTTTAGTTCTTTACTTTAAGGCTTCAGAATAAATATGGCATTTGTTCAATTTTCAAAAGTATCTCTGGCATTTGGTGACAGAGATATTTTAAAAGATGTTACAGTAAACTTGCAGTCGGGATGCAAAGTTGCATTAACTGGTGCAAACGGTGCAGGTAAATCAACATTAATCAAAGTTCTTGCAGGACTTGTTCAACCAGACAGTGGAAACAGAGCTGTTCAGAAAGATTGTAGAATTGCATACCTTCCACAGTCGGGACTTACTCATCATGGATGCACATTAAAAGAAGAAGCAGATAAAGCATTTCAGTTTGGGTATGATTTGCAAAAGAGAATTGATGATCTTGGAACTCAAATGCAGAAATCTCCTGATGACAGCGGCTCTCTTGCAATGCAGCAGTCAGAATTGATTCAGAAACTTGATGAAAGCGGCTGGTATAGAAGAGAAGTTGCGGCAGAATCTGTTTTACTTGGTCTTGGTTTTAAAAGAGAAGATTTTATCAGGAAAACAGAAGAATTCTCTGGCGGATGGCAGATGCGTATTGCTCTTGCTAAAGCTCTTATGCAGAATCCAGATATTCTTTTACTTGATGAACCTACAAACTATCTTGATATTGAAGCCCGCGGATGGCTGGAACAGTTCCTTCAGTCTTATAAAGGCGGATTTTTACTTGTAAGTCACGACCGCTATTTTCTTGATGTTACAATCAATGAAGTTTATGAACTGTTCAATGGTGATTTGAAACGCTATCCTGGAAACTTTTCTCATTATGAAAAAGTGCGTGAAGTTGAACTTCAGACATTAATTGCCGCTTATGAACAGCAGCAGCAGGAAATCAATAAACTTGAAGATTTTATAACTCGTTTTGGATACAAAGCAACTAAAGCGGCTCAGGCTCAGGAATATCAGAAAAAACTTGATAAAATGGAAAGAATTGAAATTCCTGAAAGTCTTAAGAAAATCCATTTCAGTTTCCCTCCAGCTCCTCATAGTGGACGACTTGTTCTTCGCCTGAATAATATTTGTAAATCATACGATGGCGTGAAAAAAGTTTTAAACAATCTGGAACTTACTCTGGAAAACGGAGAACGTCTTGTTGTTGCAGGTGCCAATGGTGCTGGTAAATCAACATTACTTAGAATCATTGCCGAAGAAGATAAAAATTTTACTGGAGAAATTGTGCCTGGTGCCGGAGTAAAAATCGGGTACTTTTCTCAGGATAACGCTGAAACTATAAAAGGAACACAGAATATTCTTGAATATCTTGAATCTGTTGCCCCTCTTGAGTTAATTCCAAAACTCCGTGATATGCTTGGTGCTTTCCTTTTCCGTGGAGACGATGTTTATAAATCTCTTGATGTTCTCTCTGGTGGAGAAAAATCCAGAATCGCATTGCTTCAGTTACTGTTAAGTCCTGTTAATCTTTTGATTCTTGATGAACCTACAAACCATCTTGATATTCATTCAAAAGACGTGCTTCTTGAAGCATTAAAAGATTTTGGCGGAACAGTAATTTTTGTAAGCCATGACCGTGGTTTTATTGAAAAACTTGCTACAAAGGTTCTTTCTCTTTCTGACGGAACTTATAAATATTTCCCAGGCGGATACGATTATTATCTTGAACAGCTTGAAAAAAATTATGCAGGAGAAGGGGAGGTTCAGAATAATTTTGCTGCCTCTAGTTCTGTTGCGGTTGCAAATACTTCAGGAAATGATACAGCATCTGCTTCTGATACAAAACTTTCGTGGGAAGAGCAGAAAAAGCGTGAAGCAGAAAAACGTAAGATAGAAAAAGAAGTACAGAAGATTGAAGAACAGATTGATGCGCTGGAAACAAAAAAGGCTGAACTTGAAACTAAAATGGCTAATCCGGAAGTTTATTCTAACGGTGAAAAAGCAAAGGCTGTTCAAACTGAATTGAATGAAGTTACTTCAAAAATTGACGAATTAACTGAAGAATGGACGGAAGCTGCCGAAAAATTAAGTGAATATTAAATATTTATGCAAAAAATATGTATAAATATTGACAAAAACTTGTATAAGGGTTATTTTCTTGTATAAATATACAAAAATTCTTTTTAAAGGACGTGAAATTATGGAAAAGAAAATTTTGAACAACTACGGAAGCTTTGACATTGAATTTGTAAAAGGCAAAAGTGCAACAATGTATGATGCAAAGGGCAAAAAGTACATCGATTTTATTTCAGGTATTGGTGTTAACTGTCTTGGCCACAACTATCGTCCTTTAGTACGCGCAATTTCTAAGCAGGCAAAGAAACAGCTTCATATTTCAAATTATTATTTTTCTGACACAGGAATTAAGTTTGCAAATGAATTGCTTGAAGTAACTGGATTTGAAAAAGGATACTTTGGAAACTCTGGTGCAGAAGCAAATGAAGCAGCAATTAAGCTTGCAAGAAAGTATGGATTCTTAAATGGTGGTGCAAAAAGAAAAACAATTGTAACTCTTGAATCCTCTTTCCACGGAAGAACTCTTGCAACATTAACAGCAACTGGTCAGGATAAATTCCATCCAGATTGCTTTGCCCCATATGCAGAGGGATTTAAAACAATTAAAGCAAATGATTTTGAAGCAATTAAAACTGCTTTTGATGATACAACTGCTGCACTTTTTATTGAATGTATTCAGGGTGAAGGTGGTGTAAATCTTATCTCTCCAGAATGGGCACAGGCTGCTGCAGATGCTGCAAGAAAAGCAGGTGCAATTGTTATGGCAGATGAAGTTCAGACTGGTATTGGTAGAACTGGTACTTTCCTTGCAAGTGATGCTCTTGGATTTAATCCAGAAGTTGTTACTCTTGCAAAAGGAATTGCTGGTGGTATTCCAATGGGTGCCTGCCTGTTCAGAGGTAAAGCTGCAGATGTATTTGTTGCAGGTGACCATCAGTCTACATTTGCTGGAAATCCTTTGGCATGTGCTGCAGGATGTGTTGTTGCAGAAACAGTAAGCAATCCTTCTTTCTTAGATAGAGTTAATCATGCTGGTGACTATATCAGAGGTGCAATTTCAAGCTGGAATCTTCCTATTGTAAAAGAAGTTCGCGGAAAAGGACTTATGATTGGAACTCAGATTGATCCTTCTGTAAAACCATTTGATATTGAAGTAAAATGTCTTGAAAAAGGTCTTTGTACTACAGTTGCAGGAAGTGATGTTGTAAGATTCCTTCCACCATTAACTATTACAGACAAAGAAATTGATGAAGGATTGAAAATCTTCAAAGAAGTAATGGAAAGTTTCTGCAAATAGACTTAAATGATGAAAATCTTCTATTTAATTATACTGTAAAAAATTAAAATAATTAATTTTTTAGGTATATTTGAATTGAATATTAAAAAAACCTCTGTTATTATAAAAGACAGAGGTTTTTTTTATGGATGCAAAAGAAGATTTAGAAAAGCATCTTATTTCTTACAGTCGTTATTACACTATAAAAAAGGAAAACGTTACTGAGCCATTCTATTGTGAAGCTGAATTCCTTTCCCACACAGAAAAATATGTTTTAGTAAAAGCAGCTCATATTGCAGATATTGATTCCAACGAATTTGTATATTTTCATACCTCTGAAAATCTTACCTTAGAAGTAATGAATTCTTGTGTAGAAAAAGCCTGGGATACAGGTATGGCAAGGGTAAAACCATACAGCGGTCACAAAAATTCAGATGTTACCGTTGTATTTTTCTCAGATAAAATCGAAGAAGAAGTCTTCAATTCAATAAAAAAAGTCAAAAAGTATAAATCGTATAAGTTTTCATTGTGGGGTTATTCCCATTTACGCGTAGTTATTAAGGATGTTTCTAACGGACGTATTTCCTCAAATTATCAGGGAAGAGTCTTAAAGAAAATCTTTGAATAAATTCGGTATAAAGTTTTCGTTGAAAACTGAATAATAAAACTCTTTCTTTATTTACAAAGGAAAGTACATAGTATTTTCCTTGGAGGAAAAACATGACAGCATTATTAATAATTCTTGCTGCAATCGTTTTGCTTTTCATTGGATACGTTTTCTACGGTTCATGGTTAGCTAAACAGTGGGGCGTTGACGCTTCTAACAAAACTCCTGCACAGAAAATGCCAGACGGTGTTGACTATGTAGAAGCTAAACCAGCTGTATTGATGGGACATCACTTCTCTTCTATCGCTGGTGCAGGTCCAATCAACGGTCCTATCCAGGCTGCTATTTTTGGTTGGGTTCCAGTATTCTTGTGGTGTGTAATCGGAGGTATCTTCTTCGGTGGTCTTCAGGATTTTGGTTCATTGTTTGCATCTATCCGTCACGATGGTAAATCTGTTGGTGAAATTATTAAATCATCAATGGGTAAAAGAGCAAAGAAATTGTTCATCATTTTTGCTTTGTTAGTATTGATTCTTGTAATTGCTTCATTCGTAAACGTAGTAGCTGGTACATTCTTCTCTGCTGACGGTGTTAAATTTGGTTTCACAACAAATCCTACTCCAAACCAGACAACAGCTATTATTTCTGTACTCTTCATTTTACTTGCTGTAGTATACGGTATTCTTACAAATAAATGTGGACTTAAAACACTTCCTGCTACAATCATCGGTATTGTAGGTATTATTGCAATCGTAGTACTTGGTCTTAATGTTGGTTTTGTAATGAACAGAACTGCTTGGATCATCTTCGTTGCATTGTACATTGCAATTGCTTCTTTGATTCCTGTTTGGATTATGCTTCAGCCACGTGATTACCTTTCATCATTCTTACTTTATGCAATGATGGCAATCGCTATTGCTGGTATTATTTTCTCTGCATTTGCTGGAAATGTTAAATTTGAAATCCCTGCATTCGCTGGTTGGACAGTAAACGGAAGCTTCATGTTCCCAACATTGTTCATTACAGTTGCTTGTGGTGCTTGTTCAGGTTTCCACTCACTTATCGCTTCTGGTACAACTTCTAAACAGTTGGATAACGAAAAGAATGCTAAAGCTATTGGTTACGGTTCAATGTTGATCGAATCTGCTCTTGGTATCATTTCTTTGATCGCTGTTGGTATGGTATTCGCTAAATACAAAGCTGGTGACTTCGGTTCTCCATCTGCTGCATTTGGTGCTGGTATCGCTATCATGTTCGGTGCACCAGGAACAGGTGTTTATAATACAATCAATGCCCTCCTTACATTGGCAGTTTCTGTATTCGCTTTAACATCTTTGGACTCAGCTACTCGTTTGAGCCGCTTTATGTTCTCTGAATTGTTCTTGAAAGAAGAAGAAGCTACATGGAAAGATGCATCTGGTATCCGCAAAGTATTGGCTAACCCATTGTTTGCTACAGCATTCATGGTAATCGTTGGTGCTACACTCGGATTCTTGAAACTTTCTGCAATCTGGGCTCTCTTTGGTGCTGCTAACCAGTTGTTGGCTGGTATTGCATTGTTGGCTGTTGCTGCATGGCTTGGTAACGTTGGAAAGAACAACAAAATGTTCTACATCCCAATGGTATTCATGTTAGCTGCAACTTTGTCACAGCTTGTTATTACTGTTATTAAACAGGGTAAAGTAATTGCTTCTGGTGCTGCAAACTGGGGTAACTGGTTCCAGATTATCTTCGCTGCTGCAATGGTTGTACTTGCTGTAATCCTTGTTATTGAAGGTATTCAGACTTTCGTAAAACAGGCAAAAGCTAAGAAATAATAAGTAGAACTACTTGTTAAATAGAGAAGGCCCTTTCGTAAGAAAGGGCCTTTTTTTATGCATTCTAAATTACATTATGCTGATTGTATTTCTGCCATTTGCTTTTGCTTTATAAAGGGCAGCATCAAGTCTGACAAAGGCATCTTTTACAGAATCTTCTTTTGTAACGCAGGTAAGACCAACGCTGCATGTCATAGAACCAATAACATTAAACGGATTGTTAGAAATGGAGTTTCGGATTGTTTCTGCTATATCTTTTAACTGTTGAATTTCCAGGTCATAGCATACGCAGACAAATTCTTCGCCACCCCATCTTCCTGTTTTAATATTATACTGTTCAAGTCCTTTGCATAATCGTTGAACAAATTCTTTTAATACTTCGTCACCAATTGCATGACCGTATGTGTCGTTGATTTTTTTAAAGTAATCAATGTCGAACATCATCAATGAAACATTTCTGTTATCTTTTTTTAGAACATCAATTGCATTGCTTAATTCTGTTTCAATTCGGCCGCGGTTGAATAAACCTGTAAGAGAATCGTGGGAGGCAAGGTTTTCAAATTTCTTTAATTCATTAAATAATTTCAATGAATCTTCATGAATATCCTGAACCATGAATACAAAGCGGAAATCCTGTTCACTGATAATTTCTGTTCGGCCAAAAATAAGTTTTACCCAGATGTAGTTTCCTTCAAGATTTTTCATCTGGCAGTCAAAAGACAAGGTTTTAGAAGGTTTTAGATGATATTTCAGATAAGCCGGATCTGTCATTTTTAAGAACATGCCCTGATCATCTGGCCAGATCATATTTACAATCATCATTCTCCATTCCGAATATTTTACTTCATAGTGCATATCATCATTGGAGATTTCTGAAACATTTATGCTTCCAACATAATCTTTATTTAAGTCAACATACATAGAAAACAGATAAGTTTCCTGTATTGTTTTGACTTTATTTTCCATTTTTGAATCCCGTTCATATTCAGATTTATCTAAATCGAATAAAAGGATAATGTATTCTCCTTCTTCTTTGTTCAAAGAATACACAAGCATCTGAACAACGTGTTTTATTCCATCAATAGTTAAATGGAGTTTACGGGAATATTTTTCAGGAAATTCTCCCATTTTTGGCAAGAAAATCTGATAGTCATCTGTGATTCTTGTATTTCCATCGTTCATGTGAAACATCAATGTTTCAATTAATGCTTTGTAGGAACCTTCTTTTTCTATAAGTTTGGAAATACTGTCTGAAATTTTAATTGTCTTATATGAATCCTGTTTAGAGGAAACAATTAAGAGTGCATCAATGTTATTGTATAAAGCCTGATTTATTTCGGAATTAGAATAATCTCTCATATAAAAAATAAACCGCACGGAGTGTCGGTTTTGATTTTAGATTTCCCCTGCACGAATGTGTCAGGGGATTAATTATTTTTAACCGCAAGCGGAGCGCAGTCGGTTAGAAAATCTTTTTGAATTCACCCATCAAAATAGGAGTTTCAATAGAAGCATCCAAATTAGTCATATTACCTTTTTTGTTGTAGTAATCGATTAATGGCTGTGTCTGTTCTTTGTAAACGTCCATACGGTGAAGGATTGATTCTGGTTTGTCATCATCGCGCTGAATGATTTCGCCACCACATTTGTCACATACGCCTTCTACTTTTGGTGGAAGAGAAACGATGTTGTAGTTTGCACCACATGCTTTACAAACACGGCGTGTACTCAATCTTTTTACTACGATTTCTTCTGCAATTTCGAAGTTTACGCATTTAAGTTCAAGACCAAGTGTTTCAAGCATTTCTGCCTGTGGAATTGTGCGTGGGAATCCGTCGAGAATGAATCCATTTTTGCAGTCATCCTGTGCAAGTCTGTCTTTTACTAATTCAAATGTTAAATCATCGCTAACCAAAGAACCTGAATCGATGATAGCTTTAACTTTTACTCCAAGTGGAGTCTGTGCTTTAATGTTTGCACGGAAAATATCACCAGTTGAAATATGTGGGATTTTGTAATCTTCTGCTACTTTTACTGCGAGGGAACCTTTTCCAGCTCCTGGTGCACCTAAGAAAATAAAATTATTCATTTGTGTCTCCTAATTAAAAATATATATTATTTACACTGCCATGAAGAAAGTTCAAGAGAACCGTTCATAACAAAATAAACATTTCTTACAGAATCTTCGCCTTCTGGGAAGTTTATGCTGCCAGTAAAATCACCTTTACCGTTGATTGTTACTTCACTAATAACTTTAGAACCACTCCACTGATCAAGAACAACTTTTACGCTGCCATTTGATTTTTCATTTACAGAAGTGAAAGTTATTGTAGATGGCTTTTTAGAGAAATCTACGCCTTTTACTGCAAAATAAGCATTGTTAGCAATTGGAGTAACAGTCAAATCATCAGTAATAAGTACTTTTACGTTATAATTGAAAGTTGCTGCTGGAACTTTCTGGCATGGATCAAAGTTACAAATCTGAGCAACGCCTTCTTTAGTTCCTTTCTGGATTGGGAAAGAACCATCTTCATTAATAAGGAATTCATCAATAAAGATATTTCTGTATCCGCCTTTTTCAAGTTTACAGCCCTGTTCAAGAGTCTGTGTATGGTATGCAATGTACCATTTGTTTTTGAACTGGAAAATCCAGTGATGATTGTTTCCGCCTGGTCCAAAATATATAGCTGGATTATGAAGTGTGTATCCTGCGTATGTATATGGTCCTAATGGTTTGTCTGAAGTCATATAACAGATTGTTCCTACTGGAGAAACACCAAAGCCTGTAGCGCCCTGTCTGTCAATGAAGTTTGAACAATATGAGTAGTAATATTTATTTCCGATTTTGTTGATACCAGAATCTTCAAAAAGGTAAGGTGGATCAAGCTGGATTGGATCGCATGCAAGACTAATCATATCATCATTTAATGCAACACAGCGTGCTGATTTTGGATGAACGGGATCTTCCTGAATACCGCCACCGTAGTAGAGGTAACCTTTTCCATCATCGTCTACAATTACAGCTGGGTCAAATAACCAGTGAACACCTTCTGTATTTGGAGTTTCTGATCTTGAAATCAATGCTTTTCCAATTGGATCAATGAAAGGTCCTGTTGGTGAATCTGCTGTTAATACGCCAATGCCGTTAGCGCTGTCTGCAAAATAAAGGAAGAATTTGTCTTTTCCATTAATTTTCTTGCAGCAGATTGCAGGTGCCCATGAGTTTGTAGCCCATTTTGCTGGTCCTTTTGGATTTTCTTTTCCGGCTACATAAATAATTCCTTCGTCTGTCCAGTTTACTAAATCTTTTGTAGAAAGACAGTTCAAAGTATTAATTTTGTTATAACCGTTAGATTCTTTTCCCTTAGTATATTCAAGCTGCTGAGAGTCATTTGTTCCGTAAACGTACAATGTATCGTTGTAAACAAGAACAGTTGGGTCTGCAGAGAAGCGCAATGTTGCAATAGGGTTGTTTTCTGATGGAAGTTTAATTGCATTTTCTGCAACGTGCTTCTGCATTTCTGTATAATTACAGATTTTTTCATTTTTGAATTCTGCAGAAGTCTGACCTTTTTCAGAATTACAAGATGTTGTAGTAATAGCCATAAGTAAAGTTATCCTTAATAAGAATTTAATTTTCATATTGTTAATATGAAAAATTATAAATTATATTTTGCTAAAAGTAAAACGTTTAATTTATCTGCTGAGTTTTCTGTAAACTGTACGTTTTGGAACCCCGGCATCTTCACCAAACTGTTCTTTTTTCCATTCAGCATATTCAGACCAGTTTCCTTCAAAGAAACGAACTTCCGAATTATTTTCAAATGCAAGAATATGTGTACAGATACGGTCAAGGAACCAGCGGTCATGGCTTACAACTAAAGCACAACCGGCAAAGTCTTCCAATGCTTCTTCCAAAGCACGAACTGTTTCAACATCAAGGTCGTTTGTAGGTTCGTCAAGCATTAATACGTTGCCGCTTTCTTTAAGCATAAGTCCAAGATTAAGACGATTTTTTTCACCACCAGAAAGAACGCTGACTTTTTTGTTCTGATCTGCACCACCAAAGTTGAACCAGCCACAATAAGCATGAGCATTTACTTCACGCACTCCACCTTCAAGGGCACGTCCTTTTTCATCAACAGCACCAAGTTTAATTAAATCGGCACCACCAGAAAGTGTTTCGTAAACAGTTTTGTTTTCATCAAGAGTAGAACGCATCTGGTCTACGTAAACTGCTTTTACTGTCTGGCCAATCTTAATTTCCCCGGCATCAGGTTTTTCAATACCTGCAATGAGTTTGAAGAGTGTAGTTTTACCAGCACCGTTAGGACCAACAATACCAACAATTGCACCTGCAGGAATGTGGAAACTTAAATTTTCAAATAAAAGTTTGTCTCCAAAAGATTTAGTAATGTTTTCTGCATCAATTACCTGGTTTCCAAGGCGTGGACCAGCAGGAATAGAAATCTGTGTATCTTTAAACTGAGTTTTTCCGCCCTGAGACATAAGTTCGTTGTAGCGGGAAATATGTTCCTTATGTTTAGCCTGACGACCTTTTGCGCTCATGTGAATCCATTCCAATTCTCGCTGCAATTCTTTCTGGCGCTGAGATTCGTTTTTAGCTTCCTGTGCAAGGCGGGCATTTTTCTGTTCAAGCCAAGATGAATAGTTTCCTTTAAATGGATATCCTTCACCACGGTCCAATTCAAGAATCCAGCCTGCTACATCATCAAGGAAGTAACGGTCGTGAGTAATAGCAATTACTGTACCTGGGTATGTATGAAGATGGTTTTCAAGCCATGCAACAGTTTCTGCATCAAGGTGGTTAGTAGGTTCGTCTAATAAAAGAATATCTGGTTTCTGCAAAAGAAGACGACACAAAGCAACACGGCGACGTTCACCTCCAGAAAGCACATCAACAATCTGATCACTTGGTGGACAGCGAAGGGCATCCATAGCAAGTTCAAGGTTATTATCAAGATTCCATGCATCACAGGCATCAAGTTTTTCCTGGATTTCACCCTGTCTTGCACAAAGCTTATCAAAGTCAGCATCTGGGTCACCAAAAGCTTCATTAATTTTATCAAATTCTTCAAGAAGGTCTGTAATAGGTTTAACGCCTTCTTTTACAATATCCATTACTGTTTTTCCGGCTTCAAGTTCTGGTTCCTGTTCAAGATAACCAATTGTGTAGCCTGGTGCCATAGAAGTTTCACCGGCAAAGTCTTTATCAATACCAGCAAGGATTTTAAAAAGTGATGATTTACCAGAACCATTAGGTCCAATTACACCGATTTTTGCACCATAATAATAAGAAATACTAATGTCTTTTAATACAACTTTAGTACCATAAGAGCGGGACACGCGGTCCATTGTGTAGATGATTTTTTTATCGTCAAAAGTTTTAGCCATAAATAAAGACTAACATATTTATGAGAAATAAAAAAGGTTAGAACCGCGGTTATATGAAATTAATAGTAACTGTTATTTTTTCTTTGAAGCTTTTCCGCCTGCTTCTTCAAGTTTTGCAATAAGTTCATCTGCTTCTGCGGATGTCATATTTTCTTTAATAACTGAAGGCACATTAGAGAAAAGATTGTTTGCTTCTGTTGAAGAAAGATCTGGACGTACAGAGCGGATTACCTGAACAATTGTACGTTTTTTTCCACCAGGAGCTTCTTCAAGAGTTACTGTATAATTTGCAGTTGCAGCTGCTCTCTGTTCTGAAGCAGTAGTTGTTGTTCCGCTTCCAGAAGATGCTGCAGTCTGATTATTTTTCTTTGGTGCTACGCCATTTGGATATGTCATTCTTACAGTCTCAACAGCTTCCTTATGTCTAGATTTAAGGAGTAATGAGTAGCCGTCTTCTTTGTAAACGTAACCAGAAGAGTTATAAGTTTCAAAGCGAGGGTCTGTACGGTATGCCATATTGTAAATGTAGATTGCATTGAATTTAGGAATACCTTTGAAGATAACGTGGTGAATGTAACTTTCTGGGAATTTAATAGAAAGTGTAAGTCCGTTTTCTTTATCCTGAGTATATGTAATCTTTTCTGCACAAGTCCATGCCCACATTAAATCTGCAGGATCTGACTTAATCATTTCAAAGTGTGGATAGTACCAGTTTTCGAAAGCAAGAATTGGGTAAAGTGTAGTAAGTGTTCTTAAATCAAAAGAGATACCTTCAGGAATATAAGTATTAACAATTACACGTCCTGCTTTAACATAAGTCTGCTGGTTAGAAACTAAACCGTAACGCATAAGAGCAACACCAGTATCTACAGCCTGTAATACAGAAAGGAACTGGTCATTTTCAGAAATCTTAAGTTCGTTGTTTTCAAATGTACATGCTGAAGCAAGTTTTTCAACATAATTTTCCATAGCAGGTGCAAGAATAGCAGCAAAATCAGGATTGTACTTTCGTAAATTAACGTAAGTTTTAATAACACCTGTTGCCTGTGCAATTGTTGCAAGCTGAGTATCTGCATTGGCAGCGTTCTGAAGAATTGTTCTGACTGCATTTGCATTTGGATAAATAGAAAGGTATGCGGCAAAGTCATCTGAATTGAATGCTTCAAGAGAAAGTGTTTCTGCTGCTTTTGTAACTTCTGCTTCCTTCTTTTTGATTTCACGGTCGATTGTTGTGTTCATCTTAGAAAGGTTGTTGAAGTATGGTGCAGAAAGATAAGTTCTCTTATCACTTTTCTTGTATGAAGATGGGATTTCATCAATTGCCTGCTGATATTTTCCGTCTTCGGCCATAGCAGCAACGTAAGCAATAGCAGAAAGTTCTGTAAATTCATCATTAACAACTTTTTTGAATGAGCTGATAAGATTTGTCTTAAGAGAAGAAACTGTTCTGTTGAATACATCCTGATCTGCAGCGGCAAGTTCTGTAAGTACATCGAATGTGAATTTCTTTGTATCATCATATACAGAGTAGTGAGCCATAGAATCGCGGCCTGTAAAGTAAATGAAACCGTCTTTAACCTGATTTGTTGTGAAGTTCCATGTAATATTTTTGTTTGTAAGAAGAACTTTGTTTCCTTCATCCTTCTGAATGTCCATATTGTAAGCAAAACTGTAAGGAAGCATAAGGGCATCAATTTCTTCTGGAATGTCTGTAGATACAGAAAGAGTTGCTCCAGCTTCAGGGCTAGATAAATCAAAGAAAAGTGCAATGTCATTTGTAAAGAATACTGTTACACCCTGGCCTTCATCTTTTTCCCAGTTGATAACCTGAATATCCTGAGGTTTTGATTTTCCCTTAAAGAGAACTTTTGCAGAATTCTGGTCATCAGAATAGAAATTAAGACCATTGTAATTAACAATCATCTTATTCTGAAGTGCAACATTATTTTCTGGAGATTCAAGCTTTTCAAGTGTAACCTGAAGCCCGCCAATTTTTTCAATAATAGTAGAATCTGTTCTAAATTGAAGAATAAAAATGCCGATGATAATAACAAGTTCGGCAAACGCAAGAACTAAACCTTTTCTAAATGAACGCATACTCATAATGATTAAGTTTAGTTAATGATTGAATTAATTTCAACTATGCAGAGCAAAACATATGCATATTGTGCATAACAAGGAATAAAAAATGAGAAAAGTAGTTTATGGTCTTTTAATTTTTAGTCTGTTTTTTGTAACAGGTTGTGTTAACCTGCCATTTATGGGAAAGGGTGAAAGTAATCAGACTCCTGCTGCACCTGAAAAACAGGTACCAGAAAAGCAGGAACCAGAAAAAGAATCTGTTGTTCAGAATCAGGATGTTGTAATTGAACCAAGTAAAGAATCTGAAACAGAAATCATAATTCAGGATCCTGTTATTCTTGAAGATACAGAAAAATCTAATGAAAAAACTTCAGAAATAGTAGAAGAAAAAGAACCAGAAATCCCAGAAAATATTCAGATTGCACAGAAGCTTCAGCAATTACTGGCAGCGGGAGATATTAAAGGTGCAATCAAACTTTGCGAAGATTCTCTTGATAAATTTGCAGATGATATAGAATTTAAACTTATGCTTGCTTCTCTTTATCTTTCTGACGGTCAGTATTCTAAGGCAATCTCAATTGCAAATGCTGTTCTTGAAAAAGATCCACAAAATAAAGATGCAATTGAAATCAAAGTTTTTGCAGCAAGAGCTTCTGGAGATAAACAGAGTTATAATGCTGTAGTAAAACAGGTCCTTGATAAAGATCCATTTAATGCTTCGGCAAACATTATGCAGGCAGAAGATTATGCCCTTAATAAAAAGTATAAACCAGCCAGAGATTCTTACAGAAGAGCTTTGAGAAGTGAACCAGAAAATACTCAGGCTTTATACGGCTTTGCTTTGTCTTCATACTTCCTTGATGATATTAAAACTGCCAAAAGCTACGGAGAAAAAATTCTTGAAATTGAACCTGAAAATGCACCGGCTTTGGCTCTTATGGGAAAAATCAATGCGGAAGAAAACAATTATACATCTGCAACTAATTATGTATTAAAAGCGCTGGAAAGTGATCCTTACAATTATGAATATCATCTGGATCTTGGTATGTACTATAGAAACAGAAATATGAATAATGATGCAATCAAAGCATTTGAACGTGCTGTTGAAATTGATAATACATACTTCCTTGGTTATGCATATCTTGCGGGGCTTCATGATGAACTTGGTCATTACAGCGATGCCCTTAAAAACTACAAAATGGTAATCAAAACAAATCCAAAATATTATTATGCTTACGAATCTATTGCTATTCTTGAATATCATATGAAAAATTATTCGGAAGCAGGAAAGTATTTTGCAAAGGCTAATGAATATAACAAAACTTTCTCTTATCAGATGATGCAGGCTGCGTCATATTTCAAACAGAAAGACACAATCAATGCTAAGAAAGTTCTTGCTTCTCTTATGAAAACTCTGGACAGAGAATCAATGGAATATCAGATGGCAAGATTCTTTAATGACAGCTACAGCAAAAATGCAGAAACAACTTTGACTCAGAAGATTCAGAAAGAAGATAATAGTAACAAAAAAGGCAAAATGTTATATTATATGGGCTTGTATTACGAATTGAACGGATTCCAGGAAGTTGCAAACGAATATTATGCCAGAGTTTCCAACTTGCAGGCTCCAATGTTCTTTGAATACAGATTTGCAGAATGGAGTGTTGGAAAATGAGTCAGACAAGAAGAGAACTTGAATTAAATGGTAGAAAAATAACACTTATTGGAACTGCCCATGTTAGCGCCGAAAGTATTAAGGATGTTGAAGGGGCAATTACAGAAATAAAACCTGATAGTGTTGCAATTGAACTTGATGACAAACGTGCTGAATCTATTACAAATACAGAAAAATATAGTCAGCTTGATATTGTTAAAGTTTTGAAAAGAAATGAAGGATTTCTCTTGCTTGCAAATCTTATTCTTGCATCTTTTCAGAGAAGAATGGGGCAGAATGTTGGTGTAAAACCTGGAGATGAAATGCTTGCTGCCATGAAAGTTGCAGGAGACTTGAATATTCCAACTGTTATGGCAGACAGACCTATTCAGATTACATTAAAACGTGCCTGGGCAAAAAATACTTTTTTTGGAAAATGTAAACTTCTTGCGGCTTTGCTTTCAAGTGCTTTTTCTAAAGAAGAAATGACAGAAGAGCAGATTGAAACTATTAAAGAAAAAAATGAAATGGATTCAATGATGAACGAACTGGCTGATTATATGCCTGTTATTAAAGAAGTTCTTATTGATGAAAGAAATGAATATCTGGCAACAAAAATCTGGGAATCTAAAGGGGATAGTGTTGTTGCTGTTCTTGGTGCAGGTCATCTTGATGGGGTAGAAGAATGCCTTAAGAAGATTGCCACTGGTGAATATAAATGTGATATGGAAGAAATCAGTTCTGTACCTAAAAAAGGGATTGCAGGAAAAATTATTGGCTGGGCTATTCCAATTGCAATTATGTGTTTTATTGCTGCCGGTTTTATTTATGGCGGAAGTCAGCTTGGTTCAAAAATGATTCTTTCATGGGTTTTGTGGAACGGAATTTGTGCCGCTGTTCTTACACTGATTGCAGCCGGACATCCAGTTACAATTCTTGCAGCATTTATTAGTGCACCAATTACTTCTTTGTGTCCATTTATTGGCTGTGGTTTTGTTACTGCAATTATTCAGGCAGTTGTTTGTAAACCTAAAGTTCAGGATATGGCAACTTTACAGGATGATGTAACATTAAAAGGTTTCTACACAAACAGAATCTTAAGAGTATTACTTGTATTTGTTTTGTCATCTTTAGGCAGCAGTGTTGCAACTTTCATCAGCGGTGCAGATATTATTGGCAAACTGTTTGGTTCCAGATAATTAATAACCATCAGACATTTCGCGGTTAGCATCTTTCTTACACAATTCATCATATACAAGAGAACGTTTGCGCAAGTCTTCTTTTAATTCTTTAGGGAATGGCATATTACGCCAGAAGATACCGCGAACATCTTTATCAAGACGCTGAACACCTGTAGATTCTTTTGTCATCCACAAAATATAGTCTTCAATAAAGAATTCTTTAAGGTCGCCTTTTAATTTCATCTGTTCAACATGCTGGTAGTACTGACCTGTTAATCCTTCTTCCATCCAGTAATAAGAAGCTTTTTCCTTAGCAACCTGCCATCTTAAATCAGCAACTGCAGTAAGAACAGCAATCTTCAAATCTCTTGGATACATTGGAATTACAATACGTCCACGGCTTGTTACACGATTGTAGCGGTCAAATGGTTCCCAGCAGAAACCTCTGTCTCCGTAAGTTGGAACAAGAAGAATGTAAGGAACAATTCTGTTTGGAACATTTTTATGAATACGATGGAAAACACCTGGGTCAATAGATTCAATCCATCTTAAAACTTCAATTACATTTTCACGAGTACCAGTTCCGTTTTCTGTACAGTGATAGAATTCTCGTGTGAAAATTGGGAACTGATTACCACGACGACCAATTGTCATTTTTGCCATCTGGCGGATTGTTTCAAATTCAGTATTTACAGATTCTTTATCTGCCTGGATAATTTCTGCACCACCATTTGCTTCAATTTTATTCTGAACAGAATCATAAGAAGCTTTTGATTCCTGGAATTCTCTAAGAACCTTAGCAAGTTCCTTATCATTTTTAGAAAGTCTGTGGAGCAAATCTGTAATTTCAGAGAATAATTTTCTCTGTGTTTCTGTCATTGCATTTTTGTGTGGTTCAAGTCCCATAATTGGAAGATGATCACAAAGTGTATCAACACGATTACGCAATTCAGTTTCAATCATCGCTCTTTCGCTTTCTTTCATATTAAGCATGTTTTCTGAGCTCTGAAGTTTACCTGAGTTTTTAGACTGAAGCTGCATAAGACGTGACTGTTCTGCAGAAGCGGCCTGATCTGGAGTAAGATTTGCGGCACGTACCTGTTTCTTTTCATCAGTTGCAGAATTTGTCATACGGCCAGAAGCAATTTCTTTAAACCATTCATCTACATAAAGAATTGGTTCCCCGTACTTATTTTCAAAAATCATCTTAGAAAAGAATTCTTTGTGTTCTGCTTTGAAAAGAGAAGGAAGAATAATTCCGTAGCGCATAAGCATTCTTTTTGGCATAGGCAAACTTAAATCAGTCATTTTAGGAGCCATACCTCTAAGAAGTTCCCAATAGCATGTAACAATCTGCTGACGGTAAACACTGCGGTCTTTTGGATCTGTACAAGTTAAGTATTTAGAAAGAACCTGGTGAACACGCTGTGCAGATGCATTTTCTCCAGTTAAAGTTACTTTGTAATATTTAGGATCATCATAAAAGCCGTTTGGAGTTTCATTTTTAAGATTTTCAATTTTCTGGAAGCAAGTGCGGCTTAAATCAACTTCATGAATTGAACCTGGTCTGCGTGGTTCTTCTTCTGTCTGTTTGATGAATCCTTTTGACATAGTTATCTTTGGGGATGGAGCTGCTACTTCTTCAATAGAAGATTGTGCATTAGAAAGTAATGCTGCAATTTCTGGATCAAGTTCTGAATCGTTCATGTTTTTTTTTACCCCCGAAGATAGTGAAAAATACGTATCTTGAATTATAACACGGTAACTAGTCAACCGCAATATTCTGTAAATGTTTATTTTACTAATTTGACTGTGTAATCTGTAATACTGATTTTCTGCAGTTTTGTTTCAATGTCGTGAACTTGTTCTGCAGGCACTTCTTTAATTACAACCCTCACAACTCCAGTAGATTTTACTGTCTGGAAAACAACATTTTTAATCCCCGCCTTAAGGATTTTCTGAGCCTGTTTATTTGCATTGTCTTTGGAAGAAAAAGCACCTGTCTGGATATTCCACTTTGTTCCCGGCTGCAACTTTGAACTGTCAGTCTTAACCTTAACAGCAGAAGTCGTTTTTGTAGTTTTAGATCCGCCTTTTGAAGCAATAAGTGCATTCATCATTTTCTGTGCTTTTGCGGCAGTCTGCTGGCTTGCTTTTGTATTAGGTCCCATCTTTTCAATTTCCAGCTTTACTTTTGTAGTCCCAGACCCAATCATCCCCAGTTTGATTGCAGCGGCTTTAGAAAGGTCAATTTCTCTGCCAATAACAAAAGGGCCTCTGTCATTTACACGAACATTTACAGTTTTTCCATTTTTAAGATTTGTTACTTTTATCACAGTATTAAATGGAAGTGATTTATGGGCGCAGGTTAATGCGTTCATATTAAAAGTTTCGCCATTTGATGTTTTTTTACCGTGGAATGCTTCTGCATAATAAGATGCAACAACATTTGTTTTATATAAAGTTCCTGCATAAACAGGAAGAGAGAAAATCAAAATTAAAAGGATTAAAAGGTTTTTCTTAAAAAATTTTACAGCCTGCATAAATAAATTATCGGCTTGAATTTAAATCTGCAACAGTAGCGCCCTTAAGGAGTTTCCCAGAAATCAAAATTGGTTCGTAATCCACAGCTTTTTCTTTCTGCTCAATCTGTTTCAAAAGTTCTGTGGCCATAATTTTTCCGATTTTAAATCCGTCCTGTTCGTATGTTGTAAGAGGTGGCTGCATCATAGAAGTAAGCATAATTCCATCGTATCCAACAATACTGATGTCTTTTCCAATAGAAAGATTTTTAGAATTTAATTCCTGAATTCCACCAAGGGCTGCATAATCATCAGGATAGAAAATGCAAGTTGGAGGTTCTGGAAGGGCAAGCAGTTCCTGTGTAGCTTTTTTAGAAAGTTCAGGATCATGATAGCGGGCCTGTTTTAAATATTCAGCGGGAATTTCAATATTGTTATCTTTTAATATAGAAAAAAATGCTTCTTTGCGCTGTTTTGTAACTAAAGTGTCATCTCCAAGAATCAGGGCAATTTTTTTGTGTCCTTTTGAAAGAACGTAATTTGTAAGTTCAGTCATTCCTGTTTTATGGTCACTAATAATTGCGATTGCCTGATTTGAATATAAATAATCCAGGGTTGCTACTGGAAGACCGCTTTTTGCCACTTTTTGTAAATCCGGGCGGGAAAAATCTGCAGAAAGGATTGCTACACCGTCAAAATTTCTGCCGTAAACATGTTTGTAGTAATCGTAATCTTTGTTGGAAGCTGGTCCTGTAAAAGTCAAATCGTAGTTATTGCTCTGGGCAACTTCCTGAAGTCCGCTGATGATTTTTGCAAAATACTGATGCTGAAAACCGCTGCCTGTTTTATCTTCAAAAATAATTCCAATATCAAAAGTTTTATTTGTTCTTAATGTTCTGGCTGCAATATTTGGATGATAACCTAATTCTTCTGCTTTTGATTGAACAAGTTTAATTGTGTCGGAGCTGATTTCACTGCTTCCCTGTAAAGCCTTACTTACTGTTGAAAAAGATACGTTACATTCTCTGGCTATGTCTTTTAGGGTTACCATAGTTTTGCTCCTGAATAAATATAATTTTAGTATTAAAAAAATAAAAACACAAGCGAAATCGTTTTCGGAAAATACTAATACACAATTTTCTTGAAAATTGGACCTTTTTTTACTATATTAGTAAGTAAGCAAATATTTTTTTGGAGTATATTATTTATGAAATCAATTTATGATTCTCCTCGTTTTGATGACGAACAGGAAAAATCAGCAAAAATGCCAGATCCATTTTCAGAAAAATTTTTAAAAACAAGACAGATTATTTTGACTGGCGAAATCAACAAAGAATTGGCAGATCAGATTGCCAGACAGCTTTTAATTCTTGATGCTGAAGAAGAAAAACCAATTTATATGTTCATTGACTCTCCTGGTGGAGATGTTGATGCAGGTTTTGCAATTTTTGATATGATTCGTTTTGTAAAATCACCAGTTTATCTTATTGGAATGGGATTAATTGCTTCTGCCGCTACATTAATTCTTCTTTCAGTTCCAAAAGAAAGACGTGTTGGTTTACCAAACAGCCGTTACCTTATTCATCAGCCACTTGGTGGAATGCGTGGTGTTGCAACTGATATTGAAATCTATGCAAAAGATATGGAAAAAATCCGTGCAAAATTAAATAAAATTATTGCAGACGGAACTGGAACTGCCCTTGAACAGGTAACAAAAGATACAGACCGCGATTATTGGCTTGATGCTGATGAAGCTGTTAAATACGGACTTATCAGTTCTATTATTACAACTAGAAGCGAATTGAAAAAATAAATGAATTTTTCCTTAAACAGCATTCTTATAGATGAAATTCAAAAGGCTCTTGAAAATCAGGAAAAGGAGTTTTTCCTTGATGCTGAAACAGGAACTCTTGTAGAAGAGGGTGCGGTTAATGAAGAATATAGTGAGAGATACTTTGAATTACCAGCGTGGGATTCAGCAGATGGTTTTAAACTTAGAGAAGAGTTTGTAGACCATATTAATGTTCCTGCTGCAAAGGCGGAACTTCAGGCTGTGTTACATTCTGGAAGGGGGGTATTCAAGAATTTCAGAAATGTTTTAAAAAAGTATCCAGAAGTTGAAAAAAGATGGTTTTTGTTTAAAAACAGAAAAATGACTGTCTATATCAATGAATGGTATAACGGACTGCGAGAGATTTTGGGACTTGAAAAATTAGATTATATTTCGGAAGTTGATGACAGCCTGCTTCATGATGATTTTACTTTTCTGGAATATGATTCATTAGTAAACAAAGAAGAAGTCCTTTCTAATCTTAACGACTATTTTAGAAATGAAAAACAATTGTTCCCTGATGATTTAGGTATGCCTTTTTATGAAATGTGGCGTACACAGTTTGAGAACTTTGAAAAATCAGGACAATCAGGTTTTATTTGCCGCAGTCTTTCAGATGATTTTGCAGGATGTATAACTGCTTCAGACTTTACAACAAATCAGGAAATGCTTTTGTTAGTAACAAGCTTATTTGTTCCTGAAAATTTCCGTGGGCTTGGAATAGGCACAGAATTAATTGATATGCTCCTAACCAGCATCAAAGAAAACGGAAAGAAATGGATATTATTTCCAGCAGAGATTACTCCGGATATTTTAGAACCTTTATTATTACGTTTAGGCTTTGAAAAAATTATGGCCGGGTATGTCGCAAAACTTCATGATTAAATTTTTTTAAGGAGAAAAATTATGGGTTACAATTACAGACGCGATTTTGAAATTAACGAAGACAAAACAGCAGATTTACTTCAGAATGCTGTAGCCAAAATTACAACAGAAGAGGATATTGATACTCTTACAGAACTTATTAAATTGTTTAAGAAGAATGTTCCTCTTTCAAGAAGAAAGTATGTAACAGCATATCTTTTGAAAGAAACATTAAAGCATTATCACTATTTTGGAAGAAACAATAATAGAAATAATGCACGTAATTCAAGAAACGATTACAAGAATGAATTCAGAAATGATTACAAAGCTGCTTCTCGTGCAGAAAAAGTTGCAGTAGAACCAGTTGAAACTGTTGAACCAGCAGAAGAAAGACCACGTCATCCAAGAGTTCAGATTGATGCAGATAAAGCAACATCTATTTTTATCAGCATTGGTAAAAACCGCCGCGTTTATCCACGTGATTTAGTTGGTATTATTATTGCAGTTGCTGGAATTGACAGAGAACGCATTGGAGATATTAAAGTTCTTGCAAACTATTCTTTTGTTCAGCTTTATACAGAAGATGCTCAGACTGCTATTGATAAATTAAACGGTTATGAATATCGTGGCCGCAAACTTGCAGTAAGCTATTCTCGTCAGAAATCTGATGAAGATAACGAAACTGCAGAAGATGAAATTATGAATGCAGAAGACACAATGAATGAAGAAGCAATGGCTGCTGAAGATGCTGCCGCTTACGCTGCTGCCGAAAAAGCCGCTGCAGACAAAACTCCATTTGGCGTGTAAACAAATTACGGATGTTGTTTTACTTTGAAATCTGGGTCTGAAGTAGATGGACGCTGGATTTCTATGAAGGCGGCATCCGTAAATTTTTTTTCAACAGTTAAGATTGCAAAATGTGGTTCCTGACCGCATCTTGGCTGTGAAACACTTCCCGGGTTAATAATCTTATATCCACCTTCAGAAACTTCTTTTGCTACATGAGTGTGGCCGTACAATGCAACTTTACAGTCTGAATACTGAGCCTTTAATGCTAAATCTTGCAGACCAAAATTAACGCTTTCATGATGTCCGTGAACAATAAGAATATTTGTTCCGTTTATACAAAGAATCTGCTTTTCAGGAACAATCAGGGGGGTTGCCTCTTTAGGATCTCCGTTGCCTCTTGCAAAAGCAATTACCGGTGGAATACATTCTGCAAGTGAAGAGTCTTGCTGGGCTTCCTGAAGAATGGCTAGTAAATCGTAAATTCCATCACCACAAAAAGCTGCAGCATCACAAAATTTGCCATAACGGAGAAAAATTTTTCTTACAATAGAAATATTTCTGTGAGAATCTGAATATACAAGAAGGCGGGCATGTTCTTTTTGAGCCAGAGCAGAAATATCACTCTGACTTCCAAGAATCCCGGTTGCATTTTGTGTAAATGAAATCATCTGATAATTAAGTTTTTATTAGTGAAGAATAAAATGGTTGATTGATTTCAATCCTGTTTCAGAATCTACATAATTTGAATATGAATAATTCTGTAGCAACTGAGAAACATGTACAGCCATATCTGAATCTTTTGCAATTGATCCATTCAAAGTGATGATGTAATCAAGTGTGTTTTTAAGAATTCCAGCTGCTTCTTCAACAGGCTGTGCTTCTATTTCTTCAGGTTCAACATCGCCAGAAATATCTACCTTCTGAGATTTATCAATTACGATATCACAAGTAGACTGAAGGCCTGAAACATCGTCCTGTGGGAAAAGTGCAATAATAGGGTAAGGAATCTGCATATCCCAGAAATCCTGGAGACGACCCAAAGCAATATGAGTTGTTTCTGGTGCACCTAAAATAACAACGCCTGCAATTTCTTTTTCTGTTTCTGAAAGGATAGAATAAAGTTCAGAAGAATAAGATTTACCATTGTGTTTGAAACTGTCTGGATAAGTTAAAGTACAGATTAATCCACCGTCTGAATCAAGACCGTATCTGTCCTGCAAAAGTTCGTCGAATTTTTTAATTGTTTCTTCATCATTAAAAGCGTAGCCGTAAAGCACAAAGATTCGTTTATTTGTAACATGCCACTGCTTTACTGTGTCTTCGAATTTAATTTTCTGTTCATTCGCCTTTGAAACACTTAATGTTACTGCATCTTCAGGATTAGTTTTTTCTTTTTTACAACCTGTGATAGATAATGCTGAAGCTGCACAAAGTGCCATGACTGTGTATTTTACAATAGATTTAATTTTCAAAGTTTTCATATAATCATTCTAATACATTTTATTTTTATTGAAAAGAACGTCTTTTTTCTGTATATTGAAATCATGAATGTAGTGACTCCCATTTTGCAATTAATTGGTAGCCTTGGCTTTTTGCTGTACGGTATGAAGCTGATGTCTGATGGTGTTCAGAATAGTGCTGGTGAAAGACTTCAGCGTGCTTTGAGCGTACTTACCGGAAACAGATTTTATTCCCTGTTAACTGGTCTTGTTGTTACAATGATTATTCAGTCATCAGGTGCAACAACAGTTATGGTTGTTACTTTTGTAAACGCCGGGCTTATGTCACTGGTTCAGTCTGTAGGTGTTATTTTTGGTGCCAACATTGGTACAACAATCACAGCCTGGATTGTTTCTATTTTTGGTTTTAATTTCAAAATATCTGCTTTTGCAATCCCTGTAGTTGGTATTGGTTACTTCCTTTCAATTCTTAAAAAAGGTGCTTATAAAAACTGGTCCGAAGCCATTATGGGTTTTGGTATGCTTTTCCTTGGATTAAGCGGTCTTAGTGATGTATTTAATCCTGAACAGCTTGGCTGGTTGTTTAATATTCAGTCTAACGGTCCGTTAGCAATTTTAATCGGATTCTTTATTGGTATTGTAATTACTGCATTGCTTCATTCATCATCTGCTTTTTCTGCAATCGTAATTACAATGGCTTTCAATGGTCTTGTTACCTGGGATATGGCTGCTGCAATGACATTAGGTAGTAACGTTGGTTCTACAATCGATGCTATTCTTGCCGCTCTTGGTACTAGTGCTGATGCAAGACGTTCTGCATTAATTCACGTTATGTTCAACGTATTTGGTACTGTACTTGCACTTATTTTCTTCAAACCATTCTTAAATCTTGTTACATTCCTTACTCCAGGTGGAGAAGCTTCAAATATTGCAATCCGTATTTCAATGCTCCACACAGTATTTAAAACATTATCTACAGTTGTTCTTCTTCCATTACAGAGCGTTCTTGTTAGACTTTCTAATAGAATTATTAAAGATCAGGAATCTGAAGTTGCTGCTGGTCCATTCAAACTTGAATTTATTGAATTAAGCGGTAAGGAAAGTGCTACAACTCATCTTATTCAGGTAGAAAAAGCCATTGCAGATATGACTGATGTTGTAACAGATATGTTTGATAAGATTCAGATTGGTGTTACTAAACGAAATCCTGAATTTATTGAGAACTATGAAGACGAAATGTCCAGAGTTGAAGATTATGCAGATCAGATGCATGAACAGATTACTCATTATCTTATTAAATGTCAGTCTTTGCACGTTACAGACAAGCAGCAGAATCACATTTCAAATATGATTCAGATTACTGATGAACTTGAAAATATGAGTGATAACTGTTTTGCAACAATCATGCTTATTTCAAAGAGTATTGCTAAAAAAATGGAATTCCAGTCAGAAGATATGGAAAGACTTTTACCATATATTGAATTGGTTCGCCAGTTCCTCCAGTTTATTCGAATTAATATTAATAAACAGATTACTCCTGAAAAACTTGAACTTGCAGTTGAACTTGAAAATGGAATTGATGCTTTCAGAAAAGATTTGAAGAAAGTTGCAAGAAAGCGTCTTGAAGGTGGTGCCAACGTTAAAGCCGAACTTCTTTATATTGATATTGTTCGTAAGATTGAAAATATCGGTGATAACTGTTTCAGCATTTCTGAAAGTTTGACAAACTGGTAGGGAAGGGGTTATTTTCGTAAAAAATCGTATGGATGTTCGGCCCAAAAACGGATATATTCTTCTGAACGTTCAACTTTTGAAACTTCTTCATCTAGTTTTTGCATAGCAAGAAACAGGTAAATATCAGCTGTTGCATCGTATTTAATATGCTTCATCTTCTGACAATCAAAAATTTGACCTGTTTCTCTTACAATATATTCAAGTATAGTATCTTCAGTTTCAATTAGTATATAATAGCGTCCTTCTAAACAATCCTGAGATTTATACATTCTGTCAATTATAATGGTTCGTGCTTTTGTTAACTCATACACAATATGTTCAGAGAAATCTTTATCATCATTATCATAAATAACTAAACTGCAGGGGCCAACTCCTGAGGGATGGAACTCTATCTTTACAGATTTCACTTCTGGAACAGGGCGGAATAATGGGATTAAAAAATGAGAAAGAATAAATAAAAATACAACAGAAATAACTGATACTAATACAACTCTTCTAACCTTAGTTTTTTCCATTTACAATTTCCTTGCAATAATTCATTATATTAATTTTTTTTTCGCCTTTTGATTGGCAATACTGAATATTTTACCATTCTGTCCAATTCTTCTATGGTCGTATCGACCTTACCCATTTGAATTAGTTTTTTAAGAATTTCGTAATTGTCTTCGGTGTAAAAACAAGAAAAAACTTCATGTTTTGTTCTAATATAAAAGAATGGCCCTTTTCGGGTTACCTCTATTGAAACAATATGAAGATTATCTAGTTCAAATTCTTTTATTTTATACGTTGATATACATTGTAAGGTTTTCGAATTGATTAGTAAATCATTGATTGGAAGTAATAAAAAAATATAAAAAAATAATGCAATAGCATAAATAAAGCAAACAAAAAAAATTGTGGCCGTACCAGTTACTATCTCAAATATAATGCCTCCGATTAAGAGAATAATCATTGAGAAAAAGGCAGTTAATATTTTTCTAAATTCACTTATTTTGTTCATTCACATTTCTCCCCGCCTCTGACATATCCTTCTTATAAGTTTCTCAATTATTCAGTTTAGTTCTTTTTAATTAAGATTTTACTAAAATATAAATAAAACCAAATAAAAGAACTACCCATAACATCAAATGGTAATCTAAGTTTATACATACTACCAATAAATATTATTGATACTATTAAAAAAATTATTTTGATGATTTTTGAGAAACTCTCTATATTCAGAAAATATTCTTTAGTTTTTACTTCATTATGAAATAATTTTACTGGATACATTACTGCTAGAAAAAATAGGTTTACTATAAAATATCCTTCAATAACTGTATGCAGATTATTAATAAAAATTTGAGAAGAATATTTTATAAAAAGTAATACTGTATATATCGTATACAGGAAAATAAAGAAAATTAATTCAATCATCTTAAAACAAATCTGATACTGAGTTTACTATATTTACTATTTCTTGGCCTGAACCTTTAAGAGTTCTTGTACCAGTCCAAAGAACTCCCCCTCCAAAACCAATTCCAACTCCCACACCTATGCCGCCGGTTACATATCAATTATAATATAGTTTTTCTTTTATGATTTCAAAGCGATTATCATTATATATTCCACTAGCTAAAATATGTCCTCCAAACCAGTAAACTTCAATATCGTATGTATTTCCTTGCTTGAAATCTACAATATTTTCAGTAAGGGCAGTTATTATTAATTGTTTTTCTATTTCTTCAACTTTTTCTGGATGACATACTGCACCAACTGTTACATACTTAATTTCATTATATCTTATTCGTTTTCTATCTATTGTGATTATTGCCTTATCATTTTCAATTCTACACTCTTTTATTATTGGTCCTGAGGGTTTTTTATATAGTTTACATGAACCTAAACCTATCAAAACTAATAATAAAAATAATATGCTTTTTAGTTTTCTATCCATTTTATTGCCTCTGTATCTTCATAGCATCCCCAGTTATCTCTTCTGCGTAATCACTAAATAAGGAGTTTTTATGACCTTTATCTTTTTACATAGAACATTCCAAAGTTTGCTTATTTTTATTAATAATAAAAAGCTCCTTCCTCTATTATTTCAAAGCGATTATCATTAAATATCCCACTAGCTATAATATTTCCTCCAAACCAGTAAACTTCAATATCGTATGTATTTCCTTGCTTGAAATCTACAATATTTTCAGTAAGGGCAGTTATTATTAATTGTTTTTCTATTTCTTCAACTTTTTCTGGATGACATACTGCACCAACTGTTACATACTTAATTTCATTATATCTTATTCGTTTTCTATCTATTGTGATTATTGCCTTATCATTTTCAATTCTACACTCTTTTATTATTGGTCCTGAGGGTTTTTTATATAGTTTACATGAACCTAAACCTATCAAAACTAATAATAAAAATAATATGCTTTTTAGTTTTCTATCCATTTTACTGCCTCGGTATCTTCATAGCATCCCCGGTGATTTTTTCTGCGCAATTACTAAAATCGTAAACACCAAAATCTTTGCACTTTTTCATATGACTTTCACCTTTTAAAATCTGTTTTCAGAAATAGTATTAAACTATACAAGCAAGCATACATATCAATTATAATATAGCTTTTCTTTGATGATTTCAAAGCGATTATCATTATATATTCCACTAGCTAAAATATGTCCTCCAAACCAGTAAACTTCAATATCGTATGTATTTCCTTGCTTGAAATCTACAATATTTTCAGTAAGGGCAGTTATTATTAATTGTTTTTCTATTTCTTCAACTTTTTCTGGATGACATACTGCACCAACTGTTACATACTTAATTTCATTATATCTTATTCGTTTTCTATCTATTGTGATTATTGCCTTATCATTTTCAATTCTACACTCTTTTATTATTGGTCCTGAGGGTTTTTTATATAGTTTACATGAACCTAAACCTATCAAAACTAATAATAAAAATAATATGCTTTTTAGTTTTCTATCCATTTTACTGCCTCGGTATCTTCATAGCTTCCCCGGTGATTTCTTCCGCGTAGTCACTAAAATCGTAGTTTTTGGTTTTGTAAGTCTGATTTTTTTTCATATTTTTATCCTACTTTTTTAAGAATCCGTATGGATGTTCGGCCCAGAAACGGATATATTCTTCTGAACGATCAACTTTTGAAACTTCTTCATCTAGTTTTTGCATAGCAAGAAACAGGTAAATATCAGCTGTTGCATCGTATTTAATATGCTTCATCTTCTGACAATCAAAAATTTGACCTGTTTCTCTTACAATATATTCAAGTATAGTATCTTCAGTTTCAATTAGTATATAATAGCGTCCTTCTAAACAATCCTGAGATTTATACATTCTGTCAATTATAATGGTTCGTGCTTTTGTTAACTCATACACAATATGTTCAGAGAAATCTTTATCATCATTATCATAAATAACTAAACTGCAGGGGCCAACTCCTGAGGGATGGAACTCTATCTTTACAGATTTCACTTCTGGAACAGGGCGGAATAATGGGATTAAAAAATGAGAAAGAATAAATAAAAATACAACAGAAATAACTGATACTAATACAACTCTTCTAACCTTAGTTTTTGCCATTTACAATTTCCTTGCAATAATTCATTAAATTATATTAATTTTTTTTTCGCCTTTTGATTGGCAATACTGAATATTTTACCATAAAGAATAATCATTGAGAAAAAGGCAGTTAATATTTTTCTAAATTCACTTATTTTGTTCATTCACATTTCTCCCCTAAAAGATTTTATACCCGTGTAGCTAATTCTGTCATGACCTTCAGCGATTCCGCCAACTCCTAATCCAAACGAAAATGTTGAACCTACAATACCATTTTTTGATATCATTGCATCACCCCCTATTGAAATACCTAAAGTACCTGCCGTTAATCCTATTTCTTATCTTCTCTGCTTTCTTTTATCCAATATATTGCTGATAATATTATGCCTGAAAACATTTGTATTCCAAAAATACTGGAAGTATCAGTTGTAATTTGAGTGAATAAAAAAATGATGATAAAAAAAATGAAAACAGGAATAAGGTATATTGAAATATAAAATATGATTTTTTTATAAACAGTATAAACAATTAGGTTATAAAATAATAATATAATCAAAATTGCACATACAAGAAGGCTGATTTGAGTTGAATCATATTCTTTAAATAAACCAGTACTATATGAAAAAATAAATGATGATATTTGAATGATTAACCAAATTATGATTAAAACTTTAGATAGTTTACTTTTTGAACTCAAGATAGCCTCCAATTCCAAAAAGAAGTGAAAAATCTGCAGACATAGAAACTTTCTCTGGTGTATTGATATATTTTACACTGAAACTTTCTCCCAAATTTCCACCGAATGTGATTCCTCCAGAAAAGTTTGGATTTTGATAGCCAATAGAGAAATCAATTCCTAATAGAGATATTGAAACTGATTTTTCTAGATGATTCTTGTCAAAACAACTTAATGCTTCGGCTTTTCCGATATAATAATTCACACCA
The DNA here is from genome assembly GCA_024402665.1 of Treponema sp. GTDB lineage: Bacteria > Spirochaetota > Spirochaetia > Treponematales > Treponemataceae > Treponema_D. The sequence goes on along the minus strand of JAKSTI010000003.1, from coordinate 67,873 downwards.
AAATCTATAGGATTTGATTTATTATTAATCGTACCTAATAATTTAGAAGAAGCATTTATCAGGCCGGTATTAATTTCATAATAATCATAATCAGATATTTTTTCGAAATAAAATTTTTGTTCAGATTTAAGTTGATTATTTTCAATATATTGAATATTTTCTCCGCCTCTGACATATTCTTCTTTAAGGTTTTTGTCACCATATTGCATATATCGTAATAACTGTTTGTACCCTGTGAATTCTCTGATATTTCCATCGCTAGTAATAGCATTAACAGCATATCCTTCTACATACAAATCAGATAAAACTTCAGCTGCTCTTTGAAGTGCATTTCTGTCCTCAATTTTTACATTAATCTTTTTATTTGTAAAATCATAAATGAATTGTCGTCCTGTTGAATCTAATTCTGCTCTATATCTTTTGCCATAAAAAAATATCATAGATTCTAAATCTTTTCCTTTGATTTCTTCCCCCAACACATTATAACCCTTAAACTTATCAGGATCACCTTCTGCCTTTGCCTGAGCTTGTTTTGCCATATAATATGCTAATGCATGAGGATTATTTCTTATATTTTCTGGAATTGTTGGTAAATCAATTGATATAGTTGGATGGTTTTCTGATGTTGTATTGGTTGAGTTGTTATTACTGGTTTCAGAATTTCCATTGCCTGTATCCACTCCAGAAGTTGAGTCAGGTGTATTACCGTAAGTTGCTGGGGGTGTTGGTGTTTCTGTGTTCTGGTATTTTGCCATTATGGAAGCTGCAGTCTCTGTATCACCATTTCTTAAGGCTGTTGCCATATCTGCCTGGTCTGCTGGACTCATAGCTTCAGCTCCACCGTTAATCTTAAACAGCGCATCTCCCTTTATTTCTTCTGCGTAATCACTAAAATCGTAGTTTTTGGTTTTGTAAGTCTGATTTTTTTTCATTTTTATCATGTCTCCTTTAATAATATATATCCTTTTAATTATTTCCAAGTGCAAGAATCTTTATTTACAATCTTAACGCCAGTAAGAACTGATAATTTTTATAGAATTTTTATCCCATTTGTCATCATTACTAGCATCTACGGCTGCTAATTGTTTTGTTTGTTTTTCTATTTCTATAGGAATATAAATGGTGCTGCCTGGGGTTATTAAAACATCTAAAGATATTGTTTTGTAATATGTTCGGTCTCCAGCTTTTGCCTGAATATTAATTGTTGTGTTGTAAATATTTCTGTTACTTGTATTTGTGATTTTTACAGTGGCACATATGTATGAAATAAGAACTTCCTGCTTTTTATCTTCATGCCTATTTTTAGTTGAATCATTAGTTCCAAAAGCAAAGTATTCTTCTTTATAACCTTGTTCATCTCTGGTATAAACATCATCCATTAGTTCACAAGAACCTGTGGGAAGCTCAAAAAGCGAACAGCTGGAAACCATTGTAAGCAATACAAAAATACTTGCATAGATAAGTTTGTTTTTCATAATCATTTTAAATCTCCTAAAAAAGTTGTTAGTATTGGAAAATCACTGGAGCATAAGTCAATAATTGCTATTTTGTTATTAACAATGTTCCAGAAGGTTTTTATATAATCGCTGTGGATTTTAAAATATGTTGTTTCGCTCTGGTAAAACTCGTTTTGGGTAATAATGTTTTGCTGCAAAAGTTTTTTCCGTTTTTCTCTAAAATCCTGCTCAGTGACTATTTCTGTTTCAAGTTCTGAAAGGTAACTGGTGTCTTTCAGAATTTGTGATTTAAGCATTTCCAGTTGTTTTTCTTGAGTCTGTTTAGAAAACAGGATTTGATTTTCAATAGAGCTTTTATTCATCTGGTAAATTTCGTTTCTAAGTTTTTTTGCTCCAGGAAGTTCAAAGTTTTTTTGAATTCCTATGCTTAATGTAAAGTTCAGAGGATTAGGGCTTTCGTTGAAGATTCTGAATGATTTATACCAGTCCGAATAGTAGGCATTCATATTTCCGTCGGGACTTATAGAAGATGAAATTACCAGTTGTGGTGCATAGTTAGTTTCATCATTTTGAAATTGATATAAGTACTGTTTTTGAACGCTGCTATAAATTAAACTGTAGAGATTTGAATCTAACGACTGTAATTGTGTATTTGTTGTTTCGTAAAGATTATTTACTATAGAAGAAAGTTGATTTCTTTGATTTGATAATTCATCAGCATTAAAATCTGGAATAAGAAGAATTAATTCATTTAGACACTGCTGTTTCTGATATTGTAAATCTTTTAAATTACTTTGTGCTTCTGTAAGCTGATGCTTTGTGTAATAGGATTCCATTGAGGATTGTAATCCAGTTTTTTCTTTTTCATAGGCAGTTTTTAGTTCACTGTCATATTCTTGTACCAGGGCAAGATAGTATTTTTCCTGAGAGCATATGAAATCAATATTTTGAAATAAAGAAAGAATTTCATAAACCTGTAAATTTAACTTGCGTTTATAGTTGAGTTCTGAATAATACATCTGCTCATTTATAAGACGGGACTCTGGGTTTCCAGCTATACCGAACATTCCTCGTCCTAAGGTCTGATTAACACTTAAATTAATCTGTGGCCATTGCTGAAATAAATTTCGTTCTGCAAGGTAATTAAGACCATATGATGTGGAAAGTCCTATGCTGCCTTTCCCAGGTAATTTTTGAAAAAAAGCCAATTGTAAATGAGGGCTTAAAAGGTGCACATAAGAAGAGTCAGATTCCTGATTCAAAAGATAATAATTCTTACCACCAGAAATTGTGGTAGTTTCCTGAATGCTGGCCTGGAATTGAGGAAACCACTGATAATCATATTGCTTTTTGTTGATTATTGCCGAATTATATTCCAGTCTTATTTCATTTACATCTGGACTGTTGGAAAATGCAGTTTGAATTGCTTTTTGCCAGTAATCAGTTTCTTGAGAATAGCAATCGTTAGTTAAAAGCATAAAAAATACTAATGCTGGAAAACATTTTCTTAATACCATAAGTTCATTTTCTCCAGTATAAATTTCAGTATAGTTTTCTTGGAAAGAACAATTCTTGCATCAACTTGAAGTCCAACTTTTAAAGGGTATTCTTTTCCTTTTTTATCTTTTAGATTTACATCCTGCATGTCTGTCTTTATTAAGAAAAATGCTTCTCCATTTTGCGATTTAGTAATATCAGGATCTATAGTGATTATATTTCCTTCTGTTCCGCCAAATTCATGATATGGTAAACTTGGAAAACGCATTTTTACAGTCATTCCTTCTTCTATTTTTCCGGCTTGTTTTGCAGGAATAGAAAGTTCAACTTTAGTTTGCTTTTCTTCATCAGGAATAATGTTAAAAAGTTTTTCTCCAGATTGAATCCAGTCATTTTTGTTAAGGCTTGAAAGTTCCTGAATTGTTCCATCAATAGGAGCCCGTACTTCTGTAAACAACAGAGAATCCTTTATCTGCTTAAGTTTGTTTTCGTTGATTTTTAGGCTTGTTTCCATCGTGATTATTTCGGCTTCTATTTCATGCTGAAACGTAAGATTTGTTTCATCATAATTGTTGCCTGCTATAAGATATTCAGATTCAAGTTCCCGTAATTTTGCAGCAGTTGTCATGCTTTTAGGAAGTTTCTTTTCCTGTTCATACTTTTTCTGATTTAATTCCCGAATATTTTTTAACTTGTTCAGATTCGTCTTCCAAAGTTCATAACGAAGAAAAGCTTCATAATGGTCTTGGGAAATTACATTTTTATCTGCTTTGATGCTGGATTTGATTTCATAAAGGGCAGCGAGTTTTTCACTTTCTTCTCTAATTTGTGAATTAAGGCTTTCCTTTTCTGCTTCCAGCTGGGTTGGATCAATTTTTAAGAGCAGTTGTCCTTTTGTAACTGATTGGCCCGACTTATATTCGGTAGTTAAAATGCGTCCAGTAACAGCATTTGAGACCGTAGAAATATTTTCTTCTGGACGAATAAACCCAGTGACTTTAATTACTTCATCAAATTTTGCAAAACTGATAAACAAAAATGTAACTGCCAGTAAGGAACATATTACCCAGATTATAATATTCTGAAAAATTGGTTTTTTTTGTAAAAAATATTCCTGTGTATAAGGAATTGTATCATCTGCATATATTTTCATTTTTTAACATTCCTGATTTTGACTTTTCCACATTTGTGCATAAACACCATTTTTTTCTATAAGGCTGATGTGATTTCCAGATTCTACAAGTTGTCCATCTTTTAATACAAAAATCTTGTCACAGTTTTTTATAGTAGAAAGACGATGGGCTACAATAATAGTTGTCATATCTGAACCGATTTTGTTTATTGTATTCATAATTGCCGATTCAGAAAGGCTGTCCAAACTGGAAGTTGCTTCATCCAGAACAAGAATTTTTGGTTTTCTTAAAAGTGTTCGGGCAAGAGCAATTCTTTGTCGTTCACCACCAGAAAGCGAAGCACCTTTTTCCCCAATTTTTGTAGCAAAGCGGTTGTCAAGTTTTGAAATAAATTCCAGGGCCTCTGCATTTTTTGCTGCATTAAAAATATCTTCTGCAGTAGCTTCTGTATTTCCCCAGGCAATATTTTCCTGAATGGTGCCACTGAATAAAAGAATTTCCTGAGGAACATAACCAAAAAAGTTTCTGTAAGATGTAGTATTTATATCTTTTATACTTTTTCCATCAAGTAAAATATCGCCACTGTCTGCTTTGTAGAATTTTAAAAGAAGTTTTAGAAGTGTTGTTTTTCCAGAGCCAGAAGGACCTACAAATGCTACTTTTTCACCAGAGTTGATGGATATTGAAATATTTTCCAATGTATTACCACGGGTTCCATAAGAAAAAGTAATATCCTTAAAGGTGATATTTCCCTGTGTTTCCTGTAAGGTAAAAAGTCCTTCGTTAATACCTTCTTCTTCTGGTAAATCAAGAATTTCTCCCAAGCGTTTGTTTGCAACTGATAATTCCTGAAGTTGTGGCTGCAAGGTTATAAGCCTGCTTAATGGACCAAGAAAATAGCCTAGCAGAGTTACAAATGCAATTAATTCTCCTAAAGAAAGTTTCCCCTGCATAATAAGGTAACTGCCAAACCAATATACAGCAAGATTTCCTGCCTGAGAGAAGAACCCCTGTAAAGTACTTTGAAGGTTTCCAAGGTTGCTTAGAGAAAAATCTTTGTGAACTGTATCAATTATTTTAAGTTCTGCTCTGTCATAAGATTCATTTTCTGTAGAAAGAGCTTTTACAGTGGAAATACCGTTTATGGTTTCTACAAAGTGAGAATATTTTTCAGCTTCTAAAACTGAACGATGATAAATCAGTTTGCGGAATTGTTTTGTAAAACAAAGTACAAGAATTGCAGAAAGAACAACAGGAATAACTGCAACTCCAACTAATGCACTGCTAAATGTAAAAAGTACAATTCCGCCAAAAAGAAGCATAATACAGTCAAGAATTACACCAATTGTCATACTGGAAAGTGCATTTTTAATTGTTCCAATGTCTCCAAGACGGGAAAGAATTTCTCCACTTTTACGGGTTGTGAAAAAATCTAGTGGAAGATGAAGGATATGATTAAAGTACTCCAAAGTAAGAGAAGTTTCCATTTTATTACTTAAAAATATGATAAGATTTGTTCTTGCAAAACCTAAAAGACTCTGGAAAATTAAAACAATTAAATATGCAATGGAAACGGATATAAGGGATTGGGTAAGGTAGGAATAGATAACATCATCAATAAGATAACGGAAATAAAAGGCGCCAAGAATTCCCAAAACAGTAAGTATAAAGCTGGCAGAAAAAATACTGATTGCAAGTTTTCTGTCATTTTTTAATAAATACCAGAAGCGCTGAAAAAAGGATTTATCATCATTTGTTTTTTCAAAGTTTTGATTTGGAGAAATAAAAAAGAAAACACCAGACCACCATTTGTAAAAATCTTCTGCTTTTACCCAATGAATGGAATCTGCAGGATCTGCAATAAGGATTTTATTCTTACGAACTTCGTATACAACAACATAATGATCTAAATCATCTTTATTTATATGTACTATAATTGGAAAAGGTAAATCTGGTTTTAATTCGTTTGTCTTGGATAACAAAGCTTTACAGGTAAACCCAATGCTTGTGGCACATTTGACAATGCCCTTACCAGATGTTCCTTTTGTGTCAGTGCCGGCAAGAGTTCTTATTTTAGAAATAGAAATTCTTTTTCCATAATGTTTTGCAATTGTAGAAATGCAGGCAGCCCCACAATCTGTTTCGTCTTGCTGACGGACGAGGCGATAATGTTTCACTTTTCAAATTCCTTTTTTAATAAACTTTAATAAAATTATAACACTTGACAAAAAAAAAAAAATACATTATAATTCGCAATTTTTATTTTTTTTATTGCTATTTTATATTTGTGTATTATAATGGAAGTGAAAAAGTATATTTTGGAAAGAGGTTAGTATGAAAAAGTACAAAGATTTTGTTGTTTACAATTTTAGTGATTACGCAGAAGAGATCACTGGGGATGCACTGTTTAAGATTAACGGTGGAGCGGAAGTAGAGAATTCACATGAAGGCGTTGCTAATGCACAGGTTGGTGACACAATTACAAGGAATGACGGTACTGTTGTAACATTAAATCAAGCAGATATTGATTACGCACAACAACAGCTAGGGACATATGGAAATCAAGAAACAAATAATACTTCACCAGGCTCTCAAAACTATTCTGGAGGTTCTAATCAGACAACAAGTGAAACAAAAGAACCAATTATTCAAAAAAAGAATGACTGGACATTTAATCCAAATGAACCGGATTCAGATAAAAGATACAATGCAAAAGATATTAATGGTCTTCATGTAATGACTATTAGTTGTGATGATAAAGAAAATTTTCTTGATTATTTATCTTATTATACATTGATTGGGCAGTATGGTTCGGCAGGAACCATAGTATACGATGGAATAGGACTCACAGATAAAAACGGCAATATTATTCATATTCTGACAAATGAAGAAACTATGAAAAATTACGCCAGAAGTTTAGGAATTCAAATTGCTGATGGATTGCATGGAGACATATTCATTACTGCTGAAGTAGATTTAGTTGCTGGGTGGGGCTTTGAAGGCTCTATATCCTTGGTAATTGATTTGGATAATTGGAAAGATTCTGGAATTAATATAAGTGGTGGTTTTGCAGGTGGTTGTAATGTAGGGGTTGGAGTTGGAGTGGGTTATGTTAAAAGAGAATTAGAAGGATGTTCACCAATAGGGTGTGATGGTAATTTTGGCTATTTGCCATTTAGTGCTGCTGTTATGACAGATGAAGAAGGATTTAATGGTGGTAGTATAACCTTCGGGCCAGGAATGGGAGTGTCATCTTCAGTGCAGAATTCATATACATTGAGTATAAATACAATATCGAAACTTATAAAATAGGATAACTATGACAATAAGATCAAAATTTACATTAATTTTTTTTATCATGCCATTTGGAGCAATATTCTTATTGATATTTCTTCTCAATTCTAGTTTTTCTACGGTATTAAATATTATTATTTTTTCGATTTATTTGATTATTTTTTTAATTAAAATAAATAGTTATAAATGCCCAAGATGTGGGTTAAAGCTTCTTGAAACATATAAAATATCTTCTAAATATTACAAAGGAGCTTATCATAGAGTACCACAAGAGTGTCCTTGTTGTGGACAAAATCTAGAATGTATTGTAATAAAGAAAAATGAATTGGATGATAACAAAGTATGAAAAATCACAAAGACACAGGCATTTATGATTTCTCCGACTACGCAGAAGAAATTACTGGGGATGAGTTATTTAAGATAAACGGCGGAGCTGAAGTAGAGAATTCTGATAAAGGAGTTGCCGGAGCCAAACCAGGTGACACAATTACAAGAAATGACGGTACAGTTGTAACCTTAAACCAAGGTGATATTGATTGGGCTCAGCAGCAGCTTGCGACATATGGAAATCAAGAAACAAATAATACTTCAACAGGGACTCAAAATTATTCTGGAGGTTCAAATCAGACAACTAGTGAAACAAAAGAACCAGTTATTCAAAAAAAGAATGACTGGACATTTAATCCAAATGAACCGGATTCAGATAAAAGATACAATGCAAAAGATATTGGTGGTCTTCATGTAATGACTATTAGTTGTGATGATATGTTATATTTTGAAGATTTTGCTTATTATTATTCTATAATAGGTCAATATGGGGCTGCAGGGACTATTAAATATGATGGTTTAGCTTTAACTGATAAACAGGGTAATGTTATTAGTGTTTTAAAAACTGAAAAAGAAGTTTTAAATTATGCAGAAAGTATTAATCCAACATATTTTGAAAGTAATAAAAATTTATCAAAAAAATGGAATTCGACAAGTAAAGAACATAATCAATTAAAAACAGAAAAAACATTATTTAGTAATACAGAGGAATCAAGATATGGTATAATTAATGAAACTGGAGTATATTCCTTTTTGTCAAAAACATTAAATAAAGGTCCGATAGCTGAGTTATCATTTTCTTTACTCTCAACTAACATAGTAAATAAAGATGTGCCAGAAGATTATTTGGGGTATGCATTTTCATTAAATTTAGTTTCATTGGGAGGTAAAATAGGAATAAATACTAATGAAAAACGAATTGCTATTGGATGTGAGTTTGGCCCTAGTATAGGGTTCGGTTTTGAAAAGACATCAGAATCAATAAATTTTACATTACCTTTTCTGAAGAGTCTTTCTGTATCAGTGGAGAATAATTCTCCAAACTAATTATATATGAAAAAATTTTTCATCGGTTTACAATTAGTATTAACAATAATCCTCATCTATACTGTTATTAATTTTAAAACAAAAGAATCTTTGGACGAAGTGGAATTGTTTCTCTTCCCTTTGTTTACATATTTCGGGGTTTGTCTATTTGGAGTAATTTTTTCAAATATATATTCAGAGAACCGATTTCTTATTAGTAAGTATATATTAATTTGCGTATTAATTTTTGCTTTGTTATTGATTCCTAGATTTGGATCAATAATTGATATTATACCATTAGTTGTACTTGTTTCGGTCATCTCAAACTGGGAAAAAAAAGAAGAGAATATACAACAGATTTCTACTAAAGAAATAACAAAACGAGAAGAGTTTTTCTACTATTTTCTTAATTTTTTAGCTTGTGCATCTACTTTTGCAATACTTACATTACTTGTAATTAGCAAAACAGAGCCGCAATATATTTCTTTGTCAAAAATTTTATTATTTGCAGGAATTGAAATGGTTTTGTTTTGGACTCTTTGTGCATATTATATTTTCTTTGATAGAGAATATAAGTATTCAAAGACAATAAAGACATTGATTGTTAGTGTATCAATAATAATTATATTTTTATTTCGTAATAATATTTTTGAATATTCGGAAAAAATCTATTGGGTAGAATTCTTGTTTATAATTATTTCAATAACAATACAAAATATATATTTAAGGAAATACAAAAATGGAAAAAGAACAAACAAACAATATTCCTGAAGAAAAAAGAACTTCAACTAATAGACCATATGTAATTAATTATATTGCAACTTTTGTATTTTATGTAATCTCAGCTGTATTATATTATGTTTTTGAAGAGAATAAAGATGGAGTGCTTATGATGAGTGCCATTTTTGCAATATGCCAATCATTGGAGTTTTGGTTAATATTTCTTGTTTATAAGTACTTGCTTAAAAATACAAAACTGATGCGTCTATATAAGATAATTATGGTAATATTATTATTACTAGCATTTTTCAATTTTGCAGGTTCAGTAAAATATTCTCCTCATTATTTTCTGATTATGGCGATTATTGTCACAGTCATATCATTAACAATTCAGAATTTAATTATAACAAAAAAGGTGCATTCCTAACGTTAGTTTTCTATTGTATATATGAAAAATACTTTTACGATGGAGATTAAAAAATACTGAGAGAATGAAAAAGTACAAAGATTTATGTGATTATGATTTTTCAGATTACGCAGAAGAGATAACTGGAGATGCACTGTTTAAGATAAATGGTGGGGCAGAAGTAGAGAATTCACATGAAGGCGTTGCTAATGCACAGGTTGGTGACACAATTACAAGGAATGACGGTACTGTTGTAACATTAAATCAAGCAGATATTGATTATGCACAACAACAACTAGGCACATATGGAAATCCTGATCAGAATGATACTTCAACAGGGACTCAAAATTATTCTGGAGGTTCAAATCAGACAGTAAATTCTACAAACACCACAAATGAGGAAAAGAAGAGTTTAATGTATGACCCACATAATCCTTCCAGAGTCATTGTAGATTTGGATGACCCAAAAGCAATGCAACAGGCTGCTGATTTATTAGCCGACCCAAGTTTAGGTCTTAGAATAACTGCTTATGGAAGTGAAAGTGGTATTACTAAGAATTTTAAAGACTATGGTGAAATTATTAAATACTTAGGAGCAGATAGACCGAGAACTTTCTTTAGATGGATCATATGAGTTAGTAACAGATGCTCGATATAAGGGAACTTACAACTATTGTAATCCTGGTAGTGAAACAGATGGGGTTGGTGACGTTATAGTAAAAGATCTTGGTCATTTTTTTGCAGATATGTTACCATATTATTTTACAGGATGTAGAAATGAAAAGAATCAATAAAAAGTTATCTTTATTTTTTATAAGTTTTCTATTATGTTTAGTTATATCTTCTTGTAAAACAGATTCATGGGTAAATTTTGAGAGCGAAGAATATAATATATTTTTAACTGGTGATTATAACAACAAAGAATTTCCTGATGATTTTTATTATTCTAGAATAATGACAGTAGTAAATGTAGATATTATAATCAGGAAGTTTTCATCAAATAAGGAAATATTTGACTGTCAAGAAATAAAAGTGGCTCAGTTGGAATTATCTGATGACAGAGGAAATACCATTTATTTTTGCAAAGAAAAAAACTTAGGGGCATATACATCATCAGAATCGGATACTAAGAATAATTTGTTTTATAAGATTTATTCATTTAAAGTTCCAGAAGAAGAACTTTCGCGGAATGAATTAATAAAATCTAAATCACAGTATTTAATGATGACTTATGAAATAGATGGTGTAAAATATTCAGAAAAACTTATCAGAGATGAAAAGAAATATTTTATTACAAGAACTTGAAGTAAACATGTTTACTAAATATATAAACAAGTATAAAGATTTTAGTGCTTATGACAAATAAAGGAAGACTTAAAGGAATCAAATTATGAAAATTCATCCAAGAATTCCATCAGGTATTTTTGCATTTCTATATATTTTCATTGTATTAATAGCAGATAATAAATTAAATACAAAATTCTTTGGGTCTGTACCTTTTTACATTATAGCATTTGTAATGGTATTGATTATTTGTAAGATATTTGGTTCGTGGTATGATGATTCAAACGAGGATTAGAAAAAATAATATACATTAAGAACTTCTTTGGATGTATGTAAAACTAATTAAGATAAATGGGGGAGCACATATTATAAAATTTATCAAATAACGAAAAACGAAGAGGAAATTATTTATGAGACTTCATCCAAGAATCGCAAGTGGAATATTTGGTGTTTTGATTTGTATTTTTATGCTATTAATTGAAAAAATAAGCGGAAAAAATATTTACGAAATAATAATTTATATATTAGGTGCATTCTTAACGTTAGTTTTCTATTGTATATATGAAAAATACTTTTACGATGGAGATTAAAAAATACTGAGAGAATGAAAAAGTACAAAGATTTATGTGATTATGATTTTTCAGATTACGCAGAAGAGATAACTGGGGATGCACTGTTTAAGATTAACGGTGGAGCGGAAGTACAGAATTCACATGAAGGCGTTGCTAATGCACAGGTTGGTGACACAATTACAAGGAATGACGGTACTGTTGTAACATTTGATAATGAAAAAAAATGGGAAGAGGCATTTGAAGGTAAAGTAGATGTTGTGGGTTGGAAATGGCAGACAAGCAAATATGAAACAAAAAAATTCAATAACTCAGGATGGTTTGATAGGCAGTCAAATAATTTAATGGATTACTGTAAAGGAATTATAGATGAAAAATAAAATAAATAGAAAAGTAATTTTAATCTCAGTTATTTTTGTATTCTTAACATCATTTTTAGTATATATGGTTATCCCCAAATTACGTCATATACCAGAAGTCGAATCAGTTAGTATTTGTTTTTATCCAGCAGGCTATATGAATCGACAAATTTTGATTTATGATAACGATGATAAAGATTTTTCAGAACATATTGTGCATAAAATATCAAGATCACGTACAGAATTAATTGATTTAGGTTGTAAATCAACACGATGTCGAGAGGGGTATTATGCAGTCTATATTGAAACTAAGGCAAAAAAACTTGAATATCAAGTAAGTGAAATTGGTAAAGTTTATGATTGCCAAAAACATAAAAATCTAATATATGATTTGTCATCTGATATCTATCTGTATCTGGCTATACAAAAACTTGATGGTGTTATGTTAAATGAAGAAGATTCCGAAGATTATATTCGTTTTGCAGAAGACAGATTTTTTCAGTATTTACGATAATAGAAGTACTGATATCATCAAATGAATAACTACAAGGATTTTTGTGTTTACGATTTTAGTGACTACGCAGAAGAAATTACTGAATTGTTAACACACAGTTTGTTCATCATCGAAGAAAAGTCAACGAATTCAATATCAACGTTAAGTTATAATGGAACTGTTCTATTACCTTTTTCAAAAGGAGCTTGGGGATTGAATACAGAAACTGATGTTTCGAGTTATGAAAGTTTTAAAGATGGTAGTAATGATTATGATATGAGATTGATATATTCTGCAAATAAAATTAACCCCGAAATGACTGCTAAAAATATTATACAATCAATTGATTCAAGAACTACATATTTTATGATTGATCATTTATGTGATATTATAGGTAAAGAAAATTGTAATACAGCTTTTTTCAATACAATAGTTTTAAAATAGGGGAAGAGATATGAATTCAAAGAATACCTGGCAAAAATTCTTCATTGTCCTAAGATTATTATTGATATCATTGATTTATTTTCCAACAAATACACTTCTATATTTTGATTTTTTAATGACAGAAAATTTATTTCTTTTATATTTAATTACCTATTTTATTGTGGTATCTTTATACATTATCTTTTCAGAAAAAAAAATTTTCATAATTTTATTGATTTCAATCGAATTGTTTTTTACCTGTATTCTTTTTTTGGAAATGGGATTTTATATCAGATGTATGTTTAGAACCCCAGGTGAGGCTGGTTTTGGATATCTTTTTATTTTCCCTATTTTATTAATGCTAGTGTGTTTTTTTGTATGGATAAAAAAAGATTTAAGAAAAAAATGTGATTAAGATATTATGTAGTACTAAGAAGTAAGATTTAGAAACTTATAAACTAGAGATGGAAGTTTACATTATGAAAAACTACAAAGACATAGGCATTTACAATTTTTCAGACTACGCAGAAGAAATAACTGGGGATGCGCTGTTTAAGATAAATGGAGGAGCAACTTCATGTTCAAGTGGAGCAACTTCAGCATCTCCTGCACAAACAACGACAACACCGAGTGGACCAACAGGACCAAGTGGAAATCCAAGTGATACGGAAAACAAGACAACAACTGGAAGTTGGGGGCGTGTTGATGAGACGTATAGAAATACAAATATGCAGCAGTATAAGGAAACTGAAGTAGATAAGAAAATGAATGGAAGTAATTTATTCAGTTTAGTCAGTTGTAAAATCAGTTATTTGGGCATTTAAGCCGGAAAACCAGCCTAATTATGGGGTACCAATGACAGTTGAGGAACGTTATCATGCGCATCATTAAAAAAATAGTTATTTTTATTGTTTTATTTTATATTTTTCTTTTTGTTTTCTTTTTGGGGTCAAAATCGTCTGCACCTTGGTGTTTTGAAGATGAAGTTTATTTATTTGAAGTTGAGTCACAAATACAATTAATTGAAAGAATAGATTCTTTTTATATGAGAAATGAAAAATTCTGGTATGGAGAAAAAATTTCTGAATATAAAACTGGTAATGAAGTAATCGGAACTTTGGAATATCAGTATATTGAAATAAAATTGGAAAATATATCACAAATTGTTAAAATTAAAATATTAAAATCTTCAGAAATTCCTTGTATTCATCTAGAATCTTATTTTCCATTAAGTACTTCCAAAACTGGAAATTTAAATAAATCAATGAATTTTAAAAAATTTAATCGTCTTTGTTCATCGAAAGAAGAAGATGATATTCGTAAAGAATTTGAGACAGTTTTTTTAAATGAATTAGGGATAAAAAATCAGCGTGAAAAACCTTCTGCACTGAATAAAGTTTTTGCAAAGTTGTATTTAATTTTACATCCACAGTTTAAAATTGAATAAGCAAAGAGATAAGTGATATAATGAAAATCAGGCAAATACTCATAGAATATCCAGAATTGAAACATTTACAATCTATTAAAGAGGTGATTTATGAAAAAAATATTATTAATTAGTTTAATGTTCTTATCCTTTTGTTTTCTTAGTTGTAATAAAAATATAATGGAAAATTATGTTTCGCAAGATTATTATAATTATGATTTTATTATTAATAATCCTTTGTTTTATAATGAAAGTTTCCCAGATTTAGATGAGGTAAAAGGAAAAATTGTAAAACGGGTAAATAATAGTTATGAAATGTTAAAAAATGGAGAAACTCGATATGGCGATTGTTATACTTGGGTAGACTATAATTATTTCTTTTTTGATAAGAATGGAAGGATAACTAAAAAAATTTATTTTAATATTGTTGATGATATGTTTATGGGATCAAAAAAGGAAAGAAACTACTCTCTTGATGATAATAAACTTAAAGTTCAAATTATTGAATATCCAGAAGCGTGGGATTCTGAAAAACAAAATAAAATAAAAGAAACAGAATATTCATTTACAGAAGATGGAAGCGGTTCTTTAATAATAGAAAAATTGAATATTAGTGATGATGAAAATCAACAAAAAATAATTTTTCAAGATGGAAAAATCACCTTGATAGATTATTACTTGTATGAATGGGAATATAAAAACGAAAATACAATTTATAATTGCTATAAAAATTCTGGTAGCAAAGAAGAATTAATTGGAACAAATGAATATGATAAAGGAATAATACAAAAGGAAATTACCTATTCCAATTATAAATATGTAAAAGAATTTTCTGGTAATCAGTGTATTTCATCATGTTATGAAGGCTCAAATTTAAAGGGTAAGGATATATCATTTCTTAAGCGAGAATATTATCCTTCAGGAATGTTAAAATATCAGGAAATAAAACCAGAAGAAGGTTCAAATACAAAAGTTGGTTGGTATGAATATCTTACTGTTGATATTTTATCAGAACCTGATGAAAAATTACTGGAATTTTACAACTCTATAAAAGATGCAAGTAATTAATCTAAATATTAATGTCTGTCTCCGTTTATTTAAATTAAAAAAGAGGCCATTATGAAATTTGGAGCAAAAAAAAAAGAATAGAAGAAGCCATAAAAACCTATCAAGATTTTGGCATATACGATTTCAGTGATTACGCAGAAGAAATCACTGGGGAAGATTTGATTAAGATAAATGGTGGATCAAGTTCATGTAATGGAGGTGGTGGTCCAGGAAATGGAGGATCATCAGCACTTCTGGAGGTAATGGTGGATCGACTGGCGGAACTGAGTCTGGATCTACTACTACAGGTGACCCTGCAACTGTAACACAACCAATTACAACTGGTGTTAATCCTAACGTACCTAATTCTGGAACACCATCGGGTTCAACACAGACATCATCAGAATATCATGGTGTGCCTCCACAGTATTGGGCTACCTTGGATGAGCAGAAAGAAAAAAATAAGGAACATAAAGAGAATATATATTATCTGGCAAGTACGGTATATGGAGAATCGCGTGGTGAGAATGTAATGTATATACCAATTGAAAATGTCTTAAATATTAGATTCTTTAAGGGGGTAAGATTTTGAAAAAAATATTAATATGTGTGTTTTTGATTTTTATATCTAGTTATATTTTTGCTAACGGTGATTTATTTACAATAGATAATAAGATTATTGGTGTAAAGTATGATGAAAACTCTTCAGATTTATGTTTATATTCAAAAGATGTACAATCAAAAACACAAAAAGTAATAGATTATTATATGATTGAATCAACTGGCCCAGATTGTAGAGTGATTTCTATTTTTACAGATTTGATTAATGATAAAAATATAATTTTTTTGGATGTATATTTAGGAAATCCTGGAGGCCGACAATCTCTTGATTTACAAGTTTTATATATTTTTGAAATAACCAAAAACGGAAAATTTCAATTACTTTATGAAGAAGAATTAGTAAATTTACATTATTCAGTATCTGCACAAAAACTTACTTCCGATATTAGAAACTTTTATTTTTATAATTCACAGACGAAACAACTAAATATTTATAAAACAAATTCATATGCAAATATCGAAATTGAAAAAATTGATATTAAACAACTAATAAAAAAATAGAAATAAATTGATATAAAAAATGGAGAGTCATATGAAAAAGTACAAAGATTTTGGTGTTTACGATTTTAGTGACTACGCGGAAGAAATCACAGGGAAAGATTGTCCAAAATATTTTGTCAATCATGAAAATGAATGGATAAAATTTAAGGAAGATGTGTTTTTGGGGTTATAAAATGAAATTTAAAATTTTTTTATTAACAATGTTTATATTTTCTATTCTTTCATGTTCTAAGAATCAGAATAGGATTTTACAGCAAGCCGATGAAATAATATCTGCCTTGGAAAATAAGAGATATAATGAACTGATTAATTATATTAACAAAGATGAAGGATTATATGTAGCACAAAGAATTTCTACACCAGTTAAGTATTACAATCACTTATCTTATGATGATCTTAAAACTGTAATGGAAAATAATAAGGAGTATTCATTTTATATTGATGATGATCCTTCTGAACGCTGGAATACAACTGTTTATAAGTTCCTAAATTCTAGTTATCCGATAGATCAAACTCGAACAAGAAAATCTTCCTATAATGAACATATTTCTATTATTGACTGGGGAATTACTGTCCAAAGTATTTCCGAAATATTTCAGGATTGCATTTTTGTCGAGTATTATTATGAACCATCAGGACTATATGGTGCTATAGACTGGACAAGTGTTTATTTAATCTTTAATGAAACTAAAAACGGCATAAATCTTATAGGTTTGGCCTGTAATTATGCTGGAATATAAAAGGAATCTAATTATGAAAATTCATCCAAAAATTCCATCAGGTATTTTTGCATTTCTATATATTTTGATTATAGTAATAGCAGATAATCGATTAAATACAAATTTTTTGGGGTCTGTACCTTGTTACATTATAGCATTTGCGATGGTATTGATTATTTATAAGATATTTGGTTCGTGGTATGATGATTCAAACGAGGATTAGAAAAAATAATATACATTAAGAACTTCTTTGGATGTATGTAAAACTAATTAAGATAAATGGGGGAGCACATATTATAAAATTTATCAAATAACGAAAAACGAAGAGGAAATTATTTATGAGACTTCATCCAAGAATCGCAAGTGGAATATTTGGTGTTTTGATTTGTATTTTTATGCTATTAATTGAAAAAATAAGCGGAAAAAATATTTACGAAATAATAATTTATATATTAGGTGCATTCTTAACGTTAGTTTTCTATTGTATATATGAAAAATACTTTTACGATGGAGATTAAAAAATACTGAGAGAATGAAAAAGTACAAAGATTTATGTGATTATGATTTTTCAGATTACGCAGAAGAGATAACTGGGGAAGCACTGTTTAAGATTAACGGTGGGGCTTTGAAGGCTCTATATCCTTGGTAATTGATTTGGATAATTGGAAAGATTCTGGAATTAATATAAGTGGTGGTTTTGCAGGTGGTTGTATAACCTTCGGGCCAGGAATGGGAGTGTCATCTTCAGTGCAGAATTCATATACATTGAGTATAAATACAATATCGAAACTTATAAAATAGGATAACTATGACAATAAGATCAAAATTTACATTAATTTTTTTTATCATGCCATTTGGAGCAATATTCTTATTGATATTTCTTCTCAATTCTAGTTTTTCTACGGTATTAAATATTATTATTTTTTCGATTTATTTGATTATTTTTTTAATTAAAATAAATAGTTATAAATGCCCAAGATGTGGGTTAAAGCTTCTTGAAACATATAAAATATCTTCTAAATATTACAAAGGAGCTTATCATAGAGTACCACAAGAGTGTCCTTGTTGTGGACAAAATCTAGAATGTATTGTAATAAAGAAAAATGAATTGGATGATAACAAAGTATGAAAAAGTACAAAGACACAGGCATTTATGATTTCTCCGACTACGCAGAAGAAATTACTGAATTGTTAACACACAGTTTGTTCATCATCGAAGAAAAGTCAACGAATTCAATATCAACGTTAAGTTATAATGGAACTGTTCTATTACCTTTTTCAAAAGGAGCTTGGGGATTGAATACAGCATTTTATAATACTATAGTTTTGCAGTGATGGAGTATCTCATGAAAACAACGAATATTTTACATAATTGTGCTATTTTTTCGAGATTATTGATAATTTCATTAAGTTATTTCTTATTGAATAGATTTATTAATTTTGATCTTGTTATGGAACAAAAGTTTTTTATTTCATATCTTATTTTATATTTTTTAATAATCTCTTTATATATCATTTTTTCAAGAAAAAAAATATTTCTGATTTTATTAATTTTAGTCGAATTAATGTTTATTACTGTTTTTTTATTGGAAATTGGATTTTATATTTATTATATGTATAGAACCCCAGGTGAAGCAGGTTTTGGGTATATTGTTATAGTTCCAGCGATTGTTATGTTAAGTCTTTTCATAATATGGATTAGAAAAGATTTAGAAATGAAAAGAGAATCTTGAGAAGGAAATATTCAGAGGAAATTAATTATGAGACTTCATCCAAGAACTGTAAGTGGAATATTTTGTATTATCTGTTGTATTATTTTAGTCTTAATTGAAAAATTATTTAGAATCTGTATACATGATAAAAAAATAATTTATTTTATCATTCCTTCTTTAACGTTAGTTTTTTATTGCATATATGAAAAATACTTTTACGATGGAGATTAAAAAAATTATAAGTAAAGCTTTAGCGAAGGAACTAAAGAATTAAGAAACAAATAATACTTCAACAGGGACTCAAAACTATTCTGGAGGTTCTAATCAGACAACTATCGTAAAAGATTCTAAATTAACATTGTTAAATCCTACAAATGATGGTTCTGCAAAAATCTTTGACCCAGATTTTCCTCCTATTGGAGATTGTTACTTTAATACATATATTCCTAAAGACTCAAATGTAAAAATTAAATATAATATTGATTTATGTGTAAATAATGCATATGTTGGTGGTACATATGTTACAAAGGATTTGTTCTGATGAAAAAATTATTATCTATTTCAACATTATTTTTAGCGTTATTAGTATCTTGTAAACGAGCTAACGAATCAAAGGAACTCTACAATCATGCCTGCACACTGCTTCAGAATGCAGATATTGTTGAATGGATGAACAATTCACCAGAAAAAGACATTGCAATTAATGAATTTGATAAAGTTATAGAAATGGAACCAAAATGGTGGGAGCCCTATAATCAAAAAGTGCAAATTCTAAAGATAGGTTCATATCAAGATTGTGCCGAGAATGTAAAAAGCGTTTATGAACTTTGGTTAAATAATAATGGCACATTGGATGGATTTCAAAAATTTTCTTATGCCTGTTCCTTGTATTGTTCAGGAAATGAAAGCCAAGCTCTTAGAATCTTTAATGAGTTAAGTGATTATTATGCAAAAAAAGAACTGAATGATGAAGAAAAAATAATATACATTTTTAGTGAAATTATTATAGGAAATGTGACAAAATCAGATTTAAAAACTTTTGTATTGGAATTTTTTGAAGAATCAATGGTTCAAAATATAGAAGATTTTTATAATTTTTTTAATAATAATCCTAAAGAAGCTCTTTGGATGTATGTATAGTTATTCAAGATAAATGATGGATCTGTAAGTATAAATATTTCAGAGGAATGAATTATGTCAAAATTTCTAAATGCAATAAAAGTAATATCTGTGTTCCTTTTTTTAGCATCGATTTTATATATTTTCTATTTTAGTTTTTATGTTGATAAACAATATCCTGGTTCATTATTTAATTCTGGCAGCAAAATAGTAGGCAACCAATATTTATTGGAAGACGCAAATAATATATTACATGAAGTTACAGAAGAAGATTGGAATACACTAAAGTTATGTTCAAATGTATTCAAAGTAAGTTTGGCATATTTGATTTTATATTTATCATTTGTATGTATCAAACATTCTATATATCCTAATTTTAAAAAGTTGTTTTTGAAACTTTTTAGAACTAGGTTAGTATGAAAAGTACAAAGACATAGGCATTTACGATTTTAGTGATTATGCGTCAGGTTATTAAAAAAAGCCGCACCGGGTTTTGTACCGATGCGGCTTTAAATATAGATGGATAAGCTATAGAACACCGGCCGCTCTGACCGGCGGCCTTACAAGGAGGACAACCTAAAAAATTGCTGCATCGCAATTTTTTTTAACGGTTTCCCACAGAACACCGGCCGCTCTGACCGGCGGCCTTACACACCAAGTGTAATTTCTACATTAACTTCTTTCTTTCCTTCTACGTATGGAACAACGCAGCCTTCTACAGCTTTGCCGTCTACTACCAAAGATTTAACACCTTTGCATACGTGGTTTGGATTTTTGATTGTAATGTTGTATTTAGCACCACGGAACAAACGAGTTGCTTTGAATCCGTCCCATGCAGCTGGGATAGAAGGGTCAACTTTAAGTCCGTCAAAGTCTGGCTGAATACCGAGGATGTACTGGCTGATTGCAACCATGTTCCAAGCTGCTGTACCAGTAAGCCAAGAGTTTTTACCCTGACCGTAGTTCTTTCCACCGTTACCAATATCAGAACCTGCTTCTTTACCACCAATCATCTGGCCGTAAACATAAGGTTCTGTTTTGTGGATGTCAGAAGTTTCTTCTGTGTAAGCAGGAGCAATTTCTGAGTAGTATTTGAATGCCTGGTCACCTTTTCCTGCATATGCTGCAGCACAGATAATCCATGCATTGTTGTGTGTAAAGATACCACCGTTTTCTTTGTATCCCTGTGGGTATGTTGAAATTTCACCATACTGTACATGGTATTTTGTGAATGCTGGGTAGTTGAGTACAAGACCGAATTCACAGTTAAGGTTTTCATCAATAGCTTTAAGTGCTTTTTCTGTAGCATCTTTATCGATGTCAGACATGATTGCAAAGCCCTGTGGTTCAATGAAGATTTTTGATTCTTCACAGTCTTTAGAACCCATTTTTTCACCGTTTGCATCATAAGCACGGATGAACCAGTTTCCATCCCATGCAGAATCCATCATTGCTTTCTTCATCTTGTCGATTTCAGCCTGAGCTTTAGCAGCTTCATCAGCCTTGCCCATGTGATTCAAGATAGAAACATAGTTTGGACCAGCGAATGTGAACAATGCAGCAACGAATACAGATTCAGCAATCTTAGAATATCCGCCTTCTGCTTTGAATTTAGGGTTTGTATATGTCTGGAAGCTTTCACCTGGTGTGTCAGAGAAACAAGAAAGGTTGATACAGTCGTTCCAGTCAGCACGCATTGCAAGTGGAAGTCCGTGTGGACCAAGATTGTTTACGATGCGGTAGAAAGAAACTTTAAGGTGTTCAAGCATTGTCTGAGCCTTAGACATATCGTTGTCATAAGGAACCATTTCATCAAGAATTCCCCAGTCGCCAGATTCTTTAATATAAGCAGAAACTGAAAGGATGAGCCAGAGTGGATCGTCAGAGAAGTCACCACCAATGTCAGCATTACCTTTCTTTGTAAGTGGAGAATACTGGTGATAACATCCACCGTCTGGGAACTGTGTAGAAGCAATGTCGATAATTCTTTCTTTTGCACGGTCTGGAATCTGATGAACGAAACCAAGAACGTCCTGGTTAGAATCGCGGAATCCCATACCACGACCAATTCCAGATTCAAAGTAAGAAGCTGAACGTGAAAGGTTGAATGTAACCATACACTGGTACTGGTTCCAGATGTTTACCATGCGGTTAACTTTGTCTTCTGGAGTATCAACTGTAAGAATGCCCAAGAGGTGATCCCAGTAAGCACGGAGTTCTTTCATACCAGCAGCAAATTTTTCTGGAGTATTGAATTTTTCAATCATTTCCAAAGCTTTTACTTTGTTGATTGTTTTGCCGTCAGCTTCGAATTTCTGATCCTGTGGCATTTCTACATAACCGAGAACGAATACCAAAGTTTTTGTTTCGCCGGCTTTAAGTGTGATTTCTTTGTAGTGAGAAGCGATTGGAGCCCAACCATCAGCAAATGAGTTGTAAGCTTTTCCTTCTTTTACAGCCTGTGGATCACCAAATCCATTGTAAAGGCCGATGAATGAATCGCGGTCTGTATCGTATCCGTCAATCTTGTCGTTTACAGAATAGAATGCGTAGTGGTTACGGCGGTCGCGGTATTCAGTTTTGTGGTAAATTACAGAATCTTTAATTTCAACGCGTCCTGTAGAGAAGTTGCGCTGGAAGTTGTTGCTGTCGTCCTGAGCATCCCAAAGACACCATTCTGCAAATGACCAGAATTTGAAAGTTTTGTCAGATTTGCCTTCGTTTGTAAGAACAACCTGCTGAACTTCACCATCGTAATCCTGTGGAACAAAGAATGTAACTTCAGCTTTCAAATCATTCTTTTTACCTGTGATTACTGTGTAGCCCATACCGTGGCGACATTCGTAAGCGTCAAGTTCAGTTTTTACTGGAGACCAGCCTGGGTTCCAGATAGTTCCATTATCATTGATATAAAAATAACGTCCGCCCATATCAATAGGTACGTTGTTATAGCGGTAACGTGTAATACGGCGAAGACGAGCATCTTTGTAGAAACTGTATCCACCAGCAGTATTAGAAATTAATGAGAAAAATCCCTGTGTTCCAAGGTAGTTAATCCAAGGATAAGGTGTGCGAGGTGTTGTAATTACATATTCACGTTTCGCATCATCAAAATGACCAAATTTCATAGGTTCTCCTTTTATTTTCGTTTTATCTTTACGAAAACGTTGTAGTAATTTCATTATAGTACAGAACAATTTACTTTGCAATGATTTTTTTTGCAAAACAAAGGGAAATTCTATATTATGATTCTCATGAATTTTAAAGGTTTTTATAAATCCCTGGCAGTAATTGCCCTTCCAATCACATTCCAGAGTCTTTTGCAGACTTTTGTAAACATGCTGGACACTATTATGATTGGTCAGCTTGGAAGTATTGAAATTGCAGCCGTTGGACTTGGAAATCAGGTTTTCTTTGTACTTAATATGATTCTTTTTGGAATTTCTTCAGGTGGTGGGGTATTTATTGCTCAGTTCTGGGGAAAAAAAGATATTAAGGGAATCAGAAAATCTCTTGGAATAATGCTTACTCTTGTAATAATTGTCTCTTTTGTTTTTACAGTCCTTTGTCTTGTAATGCCATATAAATTGCTTGGACTTTATTCTCCAGATGCAGAAGTTATTGCAGTTGGCGGTGACTATTTAAGATGGGTTTGTTTAAGTTATGTAATGTTTGCAATCAGTTTTGCATATACACTTTCATTCCGCAGTACTGAACACGTAAAACTTCCATTTGTTAGTACCGCAATTTCTATGGCTACAAATGTTGTTTTGAATTATGTACTTATTTTTGCAGCAGGATGGGGTGTAAAAGGTGCTGCCATTGCAACAGTAATTTCCCGTTTTATTGAATTATGTGTTCTTTTAATCTGGTCTCATACTCACAATTATGAAGCCTGCGGAAAAATTAAAGAACTTCTTGATTTTGATATTAGTTTTGTAAAACGCTTTGCAAAAATTGCAATCCCTGTAATTGTAAATGAATCTTTCTGGGGATTAGGAATCTCTGTTCAGAATGGAATTTTTGCCCACGCCGGAACAGATGCAATTACCGCTTACAATATTACAGGAACAATCAGTCAGTTAACCTGGGTATTCTGTATGGGATTTGGAAACGGTATGAGTGTTATTATTGGAAAGAAAATTGGAGAAGGGGAAAAAGAAACTGCCATTGGTTATGCAAAACGTTCCTTATGGTTCATGCCGCTGCTTGGTGCCGCAGTTGGGATTTTCCTTTTGCCACTTTCAAAAACACTGCCATTCTTCTTCAAAGTAGATGGAAATATTCTGGAAACTGCAACTCAAATGCTTCTTGTTTTGATTTTTGCCTATCCGTTTAATTCTTTCTGTATGAACTGGGTTGTTGGGGTTTGTCGTGCTGGTGGTGATACAGTCTTTTCTGCAGTAACAGAAATTATCACTTTATGGGGATACGCAATTCCATTTGGTCTTCTGGCGGCTTTTGTTTTTCATTGGCCTGCTATTGTGATTTATATTTGTGTTACAAGTGAATCACTTATAAAAGGTACAGCCGGGTTTGTTCGTGTTTTAAGCGGAAAATGGCTTCATGATGTTACGAAATAAATTTCAAGGAGAATAAATATATGTATGACAAAAATGCGGTGGCTTTAGTACCTCCAATGGGATGGAACAGTTATGATTATTACAACACTCTTGTAAATGAGCAGCAGATTCGTGCTAACGCTGAATATATGGCAAAAAATCTTAAGCAGCACGGATGGGAATACGTTGTTATTGACATTCAGTGGAGTGATCCAGATGCAGGTAATCAGAATGATAAGGGCGTTCAGTATATTCCTTTCAGTCAGTTTTGTCTTGATGAATATTCACGTCAGATTCCTGCACCAAACAGATTCCCTTCAAGTGCAAATGGTGCCGGGTTCAAACCTCTTGCAGATTATATACATTCTCTTGGATTAAAATTTGGTATTCATATTATGAGAGGTATTCCTCGTTTTGCGGCTCACAACCATCTTCCAATTAAGACTCATGATGGAACAAAAGTAACTGCAAACATGATTGCAAATCCATATTCAAGCAGCCGCTGGAATCCTGATATGTATGGCGTTGATGCTTCAAAACCTTATGCCCAGGATTATTACGACAGCATTTTTGAACTGTATGCTCAGTGGGGCGTTGATTTTGTAAAGGTAGATGATATTTGTAACACAAATGCCTATCCAAACAATCCTTATTCTGCAGAAAAAGAAATTGAAATGATTGCCCATGCTATTGAAAAAAGCGGCCGTGGAATTGTTCTTTCTTTGAGTCCGGGGCCTGCTGTTATTGAAAAAGCCCATCACTACAAACGTTATGCAAATATGTGGCGAATTACAGATGATTTCTGGGATGACTGGAAACTTCTTAAGGCAATGTTTGAACGCTGTGAAGTATGGCAGGAACATGTTGGGGATGGAAACTGGCCTGACTGCGATATGCTTCCTATGAATGTGCTTGGTTACGGATGGGCACCAAAGGATGCAGATGACAGTAAAAAAGGATGGAAATGTAATTTTACTCTGGAAGAAACAAGAACAATGATTACTTTATGGAGTATTTTCCGTTCCCCACTTATGATTGGAACTGATTTACCTCAGCTTGATAAACAGAGTCTTGAACTTATTACAAATGATGAGATTCTTGCAATGAACAAAAATCCTTCAAGAGCATACCAGGTAAGCAATTCGTGCCATGAAGATATAGTAACCTGGTGTTCTGAAATTGGTAATGTTGATGAAACACAGTCTTTCTATGAATGTATCTTTAATTTGAGCGAACAGGAAAAAACTATTAAATTCAATACACCATTTAAAATCAGGGATTTGTGGGAACATAAGGATTTAGGCAGCAGTGTTGAAATTAAACTTCCACCTCATGCCTGCAAAGCATTCCTTCATCGTCCTTAATTGAACTGAATTTTTATACCCAGTGTCCCACTTATTCCGGGCATTGGGTAATCAGGAACCGATTCATAATCCCAATTCAAAATATTATCCAGACGCAGATATGGAGTAAGATTGAATTTATCGCATTCAATTTTCATCTGTGCACTGGCATTAAGTAAAAAATATGGTTCCAGATATGTAATGTTCAGATTTGAAATATACCTTTTTCCAACATAACTTCCATCAATCACAAAATTAAAATCATTAAGTTTAAGTGCCGCAGAAAGACTTGCAACAAAATCCGGAGTAAACATGATTTTTTTTCCGTATGTGATTTGTGATTTATCAAGCAGTTTTGTATATAAATATTCGCCGCTTCCGTTTATTAAAAGCCGCTCTTCCCAGAACGATTTCTGGAATCTGAAATCAACTCCAAAATAAAATGCACTTGCTATATTCTGAGGACTGTTTGTTTCTGATGACCACTGGATTTTGTTTTCATAATAGTTTGTAAAAACACTAAGGGATAAAGGCAGCACATCATTATGGAAGTTTACAGATAAGTCTCCGCCCCAGCCGCTTTCTGGAATTAAATCTGGATTTCCTTTGAAAATTCCGTCATCCCAGTATAAGTCGTCCATATTTGGAAACTGAACCATTCTGTAGCCGTCTATAAAAATATCTGCAACAGGAGTTTTTAATCCTAGTCCCAGTTTTGGTGTAAAGGCCATGTTATTGTTGCAGAACTTAAATGCAAGTGGCACTGACACAGAAAAAAGATTTTTCTTATCTTCAGACTGTATATTTATAATAGAAGTTGTTTTTAAAGTTCCGCTGAATTGATGGTGAAGACCATCGTCGGTGGAATCAAGATGGGTGTAATCAAAAGTAAAACCACAGATTTCTTTAAAAAAACTGCTTCCGTAAAAATCTGCACTAAGGGAATATTTGATTGTGTTTACATAATGTTCTGAGTGCTGTGTATTTTGATCATAAAATCTGTTGTTGCAAAGCCAGTTCAATCCGTTTTCCAGTTTAATTTTTTTTCCGGAAGTTTCTGGCATAACAAGTTGAATAGAAAAATTATTATCGTAATCTTTTTGTAATCCAACCTGCAATGATTTTTCCGAACCTGGAGTATTTTTCTTTCCACCGTAAAAAATGTTGCTGAAAGAAAGACTGTTTCCGTTTCCAAAAAACTTTTGAAGTGCTGCAGAAAAATTTCCATCAATTACATCTGCATTTTTTCGTTCTGCTCTATTGTTTCTGTAATTAATGTACAGGAATTTATTTTCTGCAAAAGTTGCTTTCCCATTGATTTTCAAAAAAAGACTGTCACTAAGCTGACCGTTTATGCCTGCACTTTCTCCAAATGTATCTGCCGGTTGTGCAAGATTAAAATAACTTTTTATAAAAGAATCGCTGAAAATGTGCCAGCCCAAAGTCTGTTTTTTTGTAGTGATGTAAATTACGCCGCCAACAGCTCCTTCATCGCTGACACCTTCTGTAAATCCGCCCCGAACAATTTCAATTTTCTCAATATCATCTGTATTAATAGTAGAAAAATCAAAAGTTCCGTATTGAGCATTATTAACACAAAATCCGTCTATTACAACACGCACTGTTTCATCTGTGAATCCACGAATGCTTGGCTTTTGTTCCAGACCGTATGGCCCGTAAGACAAAATTTGAATTCCGCAGGCTTCCAGAACAGATGGCAGATCGCTGACATTTAAAGTTGCAATTTCTTCATTTGTCAAAACCTGACGCTGTTCAACAACGGGAGTCTGGGTAATATAGGTGTAAATATGCCCAAGATTGATTTCCTGAGTTACGCTATGAACGCAGACACAGAAAAACAGGGTAAACAGATTTACGAGTTTTTTCATGTTTTACTGTTTAGTACATTCAGAAGGGTAGTCAGGTGCAAAATATCCTTTTTCTACAGTGAATTCTTCTAAGGCTTCTTTTAGGGTTTTGCAAACTGATTTACCACCGTCTTTATATGCAGCAGTTAATGTAACTGATGTAGGTGTTAATTTTTCATAATATAAAGCATACCATTTTCCTAATAAAGCTTTATTTGTTGGATACCATTTCCCATTAAAAATCCATCCGTCTTTATTGTCAGGTTCAGTAGTCTGACCTTTTGTCCAGTCATAAATTTCTGTATATTGACCATAAATGTATCCAGAAGATTCTGTTAATTCATAAACAAAAGTATTTTCAATTGTGTATGTATCCTTAGCAGAAAATTCGCTCAGCTTTATTGTGAACAATTCGCCATAACCAGATGCCCAGGTTCCAACAAGGGGGTGGTTGTTATCAAGTACGATTAATCCTAATTCACTTGGTGAATAATCTTCTTCCGGGTCTGCCTTACAACTGCTGAATGCAACTGCACTTAATACAAATAAAGCCGCAAGAGTGACTTTAGTAAACAAATTGTTTTTTTTCATTTTTTTAATTCTCCTTTTCTAGGGGACATCATAACAAATTTACTTAAAAAAATCTTATTTTGCAGTTGTGTTGTAAGGTTTAATTTTTTTGAATTTCAGGATGTGGTCTAAGGTAAGGGAATTTTCAAGAATCTTTTCAAAATCAGCTTCATCAACGGCATCAAGAAAAGCATCAAGAAAAACATAGCGGGCAATGGCATTTACGGTAAAATCTTCGCCCTGAATAAATGTGATTGCTACGGGATAGGCATTTTTATAACAAAAAAGAAGTACGCAGTTTTGTTCAAAGGAACGGTCGCTGAACAGAGTAGAAAAATCAAGAAGACTGCATGATTTGATTGTTTCTTCGTTACCAAAAGACGCTGTTAAAATAGGGATAAGTGATTTTGAAAGAACAGTCTTCATATAATCTTCTACGATATCAGGAACATCAAGCTGGAAAAATTTAGAAGACAAAACCTGCATAATATCTGAATCGCTGCTTATATCAAGAAAATACAGGACGGCTTCATTTTCATAATTACAGTTTCTTGTTTTTGAAAGAAGATTATTAAAATCCGGGGAACGTGGAGAATCGTTTATTGCATCAATGTAAGTGTCAGAGTCTGCAAGAATTTTTAGTGTAGAGACCATATTCTTGCCTTTTTCATAAAGCAGAGAGTTGTCTGCCCATATTGGCGCGAATACTGTAACAAACAAAAAAACAAAAATTATCTTTTTCAAAACTATACGAAATTAAATGGAGTTTCCTGATAAACGTAGTAGTTCAGCCAGTTAGAGTAGAACAAGTGGGCTGTAGCACGCCAGTAACTGGTTGGCATACGGTTTACATTGTTTGTAGGGAAGTAGTTTTTTGGTAATGGAACTTTCATCCCCTTATCAATGTCTCTGTAATATTCCTGTGCTAAAGTAAGAGTGTCATATTCAAGATGACCGGTCATAAAAATCTGACGGTTATCTTTTGATTTAATGAGAGTAACTCCTGCTTCTGCAGATTCTGCAAGGATAGATAAATCTTTGCATTTAAGAATATCTTCTTTTTTAAGTGTAGTGTGACGTGACTGTGGAATTGGGAATGTGTCATCAAAACCACGTAAAAGAGGTTCGCCGTCAACAGTACGTTCATTCATAAAAATACCAGACATTTTTTTGTCTAAAGAATATTTTGGAACGCCATAATAATGATAAAGCCCCGCAAAAGATCCCCAGCAGAGGAACAATGTAGAGAAAACATTTTCTTTTGCATAATCCATAATAGAGCAAAGTTCTTTCCAGTAATCAACATTTTCAAAAGGCATCTGTTCAACTGGAGCACCAGTAATAATCATACCGTCAAATTTGTGTTTGAAGATTTCTGTAGATGGAATATAGAATTTATCAAGGTAAGTTTTATCTGTATTTTTGCTGTCATGATTCTCCATGCGGACAAGAGAAATTTCAATCTGAAGAGGAGTGTTTCCTAAAAGTCTGAGTAATTGAGTTTCTGTAACTTCTTTTGTAGGCATAAGATTTACAATTGCAATCTTAAGTGGACGGATATCCTGCATCATGGCACGGTTATCTGTCATTACGAAGATATTTTCCTGTTCAAGAATTTTACAAGCTGGTAAATCTGACTGAATTTTAATAGGCATAATAGTTATTATAGCAAAAATTCAGGGTATTTGCTATAATAAATTCTATGGCTAATCAGAACAATCGAAGAGGGGCTATTAAAAAGTTAAAGCTTCTTACTTACAATTCAAAAACTACAGTAGATCAGTATCGCGCAAAACTTGAAGAAGAATATAAGACTATGTTTCTTCCAAATAAAGTTGAACGTTCGGAATATAAATACGGAAACATTGTATGTGATGTACTTGCTCCAGAAATTTACTCTTCTAACAGAATTTTAATTTATGTTCACGGAGGCTGTTTTGTAGGCGGATCCCGTGTTGCATACAGAGCTTTTTGTTCCTCTATTGCCAGTAAAACTTATAGCCGCGTAATTATTCCAGAATACAGACTTGCTCCAGGCTACACTTGTCCTGCCGCTATTGAAGATATTCAGTCTGTGTTCAAAGGTGTTTTTACTGAAGAACAGATTGCCTGCTCTTTGAACAGCGAACCTGGAAAAATCATTCTTCCAGAAATCATCCTTGCCGGTGATGGTTCTGCAGCATCTCTTATCTGCTCACTTATTTTTAATCTTCGTGACCGCTACAGAAATTGTATTAAAGAAGTTGTGCTTTTTTCACCTTGGCTTGATGTTTCTGAAAATTCCCGCATTCTTAATGCAAAAAAATCAAGCGATGAAATTATGAGTGCAGATGTAATCCGTAAAAGTTGTGCAGATTACACTTATGCCGCAAATACAAATTCTCCAAATCTTTCACCTTTACTTGCCGATGACGGACTTCTTAAAAATTTCCCACCAGTTTATATTCAGATGGGTGAAAAAGAAATCCTTCTGGAAGATGCAAAATATTTTGCTGAACGTCTTGTTGCCAACGGAAATCAGTGCAAACTTGATGTATGGCCAGATATGATGTATATGTTCCAGATGGCAGATGAATATTTGAAAGAATCTCACTTAGCCCTTGATAAAATTGGCTATGAAATTACGGACCATGATTTTGGCGAAAAAGCAGTTCAGATTGATAATCAGCCGCCACTAGAATATAGTTTAAAATCGGAAGCATAAAAAATGGAACTTTTATCACCTGCAGGAAATGTAGAAAAATTATCTTACGCCTACGCATACGGGGCAGATGCCGCTTATATTGGATTAAAGAAATTTTCTCTTCGTGTAAAAGCAGATAACTTTTATGAAGATGAATATAAAAAAGTAATTGATCTTAAAAATAAGTATCCTCAGAAAAGACTTCATTGTGCTTTGAATATTTCTTTTCATGATGATGAAATTGATGCCCTTAAAAATAACCTTGATTATTTTAAACAGTACCCAATAGATGCATTTATTGTTCAGGACATTGGAATTGTTCCTTTGCTCCAGAAAGAATTTCCTAACGCACAGCTTCATCTTTCTACTCAGGCAAGTTGTGTAAATTCAGAAGCAGTAAAAATGTATCAGAAAATGGGATTCTCACGCATTGTTCTTGGCCGCGAAATTTCTCTTAAACAGATTCGCCGCATAAAAGATGCAGTGCCAGATATGGAACTTGAAGCTTTTGGTCATGGTGCAATGTGTATTGCATATGCAGGCCGTTGTCTTATGAGTGCCTATCTTACTGGTCGCAGTGCCCAGAGCGGATTTTGCAGTCATACCTGCCGCTGGGAATATGATCTGTTTAATGAAAATGCAAAAAATCCTTCTGGTGAAAAACATATAATCACTGCGGAAGAAGCAAAAAAAATTGCAGAATCTGGTGAATTGCTTTTGCAGGAACGTCAGCGCCCTGGTGAATATTTCCCTGTTTATGAAGGGGACGATTTTACAGCAATTCTTTCTTCTAAAGATTTAAGAATGATTGAATATCTTGAAGATATGAAAAATGCCGGTGTTGATTCTTTGAAAATTGAAGGCCGTATGAAGAGTGTTTACTATGTTGCAATGGTAACTCGTGCCTACAGAAAAGCAATTGATGCTATGGAAGGTAAAATTTCTAAAGATGAAGCAAAACCTTTTGTTGATGAACTTGAAAATGTAAGTCATCGGGAAAGTACAACAGGTTTTTACTATAAAAAAGCGGAAGCAGACAAAACAACAATTGGTGCTAGTGACAGTAAGTATCAGCTGGCAGCAGAAATTGGTTCTGAAATCTGTGGAGATGCTTTTGAAAAGATTTATGATGACGGACAGAAAAATTACACTCAGTTTAAAACTCAGCTTGATTCAATGCATCCTGAAGCAAGAGCTGCTCGTCTTAAAGATCTGGAAATTCATACAGACAGAAACGTTGTTCCTATGGAAAAGAAATCTGGCTGGAAGCTTTACCAATGTACTGCCTTGAACAAAATCTCTACTGATATGGATATTGAATTTGTTGCCCCTGATTTTGTAAGTCTTAGTGTTAAGGCCGGCGACTGGGAACTTATTAATCCAGAAACTGGAACAAAATTGAACTGGGTTTGCGACAGTCATCCATGTCTTTTATATATTAATCAGAGTCTTCCAGACAGCACTTTGCTTAGAGTTCTTGATCCTGAATATGAGGAAGGAAAAATCAGAGATACTGGGCGGTAAAAAAAATTATGAAAAAAAGTGTTTTATTAGTTTTATTTGTTCTGTTTCTTGCAAAAGGGTTTTCTCAGGAAGCAGAATCAGTTCAGGAAAAATCTGCAAAAACAGTTTCTTTCTGGAGCACAAACGTTCCTGATGTTTATATAACACAGAATGTTCAGTACAACCTGATTTCTAATCTGAAGTATCAGGATTTTGCATTAAGTACAGTAGTTCAGCTTGATTTTCATGAATTAACTTCTTCTTTTGGGATTTGTCAGACTGGAACAAAGATTGATTTTTCTTCGGAAACAATTTACTGGCCTCTTTTTAATAAGGGCAGATTCAATCTTGGTTGTGGGGTAATCTATCACTACTATTATATTCCAGACATTTTGCGGGAACATGATATTCAGGGCGGGCTTTATTTTAGGCGCAATTTTTCAGAAAAACTTAGTCTTGCCGGAAAATTGACTTTCTTTGAAAAAATCAGTTTGATTCCAGACAATACCTGTGTATTAGAAAATCATTCTGTTGCAGTCCAGCTTGCCATGAACTGGAAATTCGCCCCGGACTTTAATGCATATATTTCTGCAGGTTCTAATTCCATGTTTGATTTTCCATTAACATTTAGTCCAATTGTTGTTGCGGGGCTTGAAAAATCGGCTTTTGGTTTTCTTACAATTGGAACAAATCTTTCTGCAGAATGGATTGATTTAATCAGCGCAGTTTCTGATGTTTATTTGTTAGACATTAATGTTTATGCAAAAATAAAGTTGTAGCATTATAAAAAGGAAAATGAAATGAAAAAAGTATTTTTGATGTTAACAGCTGTTGTTCTCTCTGGTTTAATTTTTTACGGATGTACATATAATTCCGGTTCTTTTTTGAATCCTTTAGATAATGTAGAAAACCGTGTGTCAAAATTGACAGAACTTTCTGCAGAAGATGTTTTTGGAACTGGCAATGTTCCTGCTGCCGGTTCAACTTACAAAATTCTTGTTGTTACAGATGTCCATTTTGGTTCAATCAGACCTGGTGCGCCAGATATCCCTCTTCAGAAAGTTTACGATTATATTGATAACAATCCTGATATTAAATTCTGTATTTGTCTTGGAGATGCAATTGATTACGGCAGCGAAGAGATAATGGCTTCTTATAATGATTTTGTAAGAACAATTGAACAGGAAAAACATATTAAAGTAATAAATACAGTTGGAAATCATGATTTGTATCAGTCTGGCTGGGAAATCTGGAAAAAGAACTGCTATCCAAATACTTCTTTTTATAAATTTGAAACAGATGGATTCAGTTTTTACGGCCTTGATACAGGTTCTGGTACTCTTGGGGTAAAGCAGCTTACTTTGTTTGAAGAGGCACTGCAAAAAGATCCTAAACCAAAATTAATTTTTACACACTATCCGCTTTTTACAAATAAATTCTGTGTTGGACTTGATGATCCTACTGAACGGGCTTATTTTTACAGATTGTGTCAGAAAAATAATGTAAAAATGGCAATAACTGGTCATGCTCACAAAAAAGAGACAACAGATTTTGGCGAATTCAATGCTTATATTTTGCCTTCATTAAGATTCAACGGCGGATTCACTGTTGTTGAAATTAATGAATCAACAGGAACGGCAACAAAAAAATATAAGAAATAAGTCTTTTAATTTAATCTTCCCACTTTACTTCAACGCTTCTTTCATCTTTGTAAGGAATGCGCTGGTAAATGAGACAGTCAGTTCTATGAACAGAGATTCCTTTTGTTCTTGTAACATAGCCGGAAATTAAATCAGGATATTCTGGTTTACAGCACTGGGCAATATTGTACAAAACGTTTTTTTCGCCCTGAATTAAAATTCTTCTGTTTTCGTGATGCAAAAGCTGCTTGTCTAACTTGCCGGGCTTTGGTCTCTTCTTTTTCTGCTGAACATCCTGTGGAATTTCTGCAGATTCATTTTTCTGAGCACCTGTGTAGCCAGAGAAAGTTGGTTCATTAGTAGAAAGCCATGAATGAATTCTCTGATGAGCGCGGCTTGTTTTTACAAGTTTCAGCTGTGCTTCTGTTGGATGAGAATTTGGATTTGTAATAACTTCAATAATCTGAGTATTCTGAAGCGGTTTGCTTAAAGGAATAATTTTACCGTCTGCCTTTGCCGCAATAATTTTTTCACCAATTGCAGAATGAATAGAGTAGGCAAAATCAATTGCAGTTGAACCTTCTGGCAGCTGGATTACGTCTCCTGCAGGTGTAAATACATAAATTGCATCACCTAAAAGTTCGTGCTTAAGAGTCTTAAAATAATTTGCGTCAGTTATGGCTTCAGAAGTTAAAGACTGCATTTTATTAATGATTTCCAGTTTATCTTCTTCAACTAAATCTTTATTTGTTCCTTTTTTATACAACCAGTGACTGGCAACTCCATGTTCAGCCTTTTCGTGCATTTTATGAGTTCTAATCTGTATTTCAAGAGGCTTACCCTGGCACATTACAGTTGTATGCAAAGACTGGTATCCGTTAGATTTTGGCATTGCAATGTAATCTTTAAAACGGCCGTCTAAAGGTTTCCAAAGTCCGTGAACAATTCCAATTACTGTATAGCAGTCTGTAGTTGTATTACAAAGAATTCTTAATGCAAGCAAATCGTACAGTTCGCTGATTTCTTTGTTGCGCTTTCTCATTTTCTGGTAAATAGAGTAAAAATGTTTTGCGCGGCTTTCTACTTCAATTTGCAGATTAAGTTTTTCTGCTGCTTTCAGGATGTTTGAAACTGCATCGTTTAAATAAGAGGCTCTTTCGTCTTTTTTCTGAGCAACGATTGATTTTATCTGCTGGAATGCGGCTGGATTCAAATACTTAAGACTTAAATCTTCAAGCTCGTTTTTTTCCTGCTGCATACCCATTCTGTCTGCCAAAGGAGCCCATATTTCAATTACAGATTCTGCTACAATTTTTTGAGTATCAGGAATAAATATATTCAGATTTCTGATTCTGTCTAATCTGTCTGCCAGTGTGATTAAAATGATTCGCACATCGTCTGACATTGCAAAAAACATATTTCTGATTGAATCTGCCTGATGAAGTGTTTTTGCATTTATTGGAAGGTTGAGAATCTTATTTGTTGTACAGATAATATTGTAAACGCTGTCTCCAAAAATTTCTTTTGCCTGTTCCTGAGTAAAATTCAGTTCGTGAGCAGAATGGAGGATTGCGGCTATGATTGTACAGCAGTCAAGTTTTTTCTGGGCAAGAATAAGGGCAACTCTTAAAGGATGAAGGTAGAATGGTTCTCCAGAAAGGCGCTTTTTGTCTGCAGATTTTTCTACCAGAATTGTCCATGCCCTTGTTATAAGCTGAATTTCAGAAGGCTCAAAATATGATGCAGTCTGAAAAAATTCCTGTAATAATGCATCTGGATTATTTTCATCAGATGTAAATACAGATATCTTGCTCATTTTTTTACCTCCTTATAGTATAAATATAACAAATATTTTTTGTTTTTTAAATTGTTAGTCGATATAATTAAACTCTACATTTAATTGTAACATATAAAAAAACATATTAGGGGACAAAAATGAAAAAGATTTCAATTTGTCTGGCAGTATTGGTCATGTTTGGCTGCTTTTGCTTTTCTCAGGAAACCAGTTCTTCAAATGAAAAAATTGTATTATCTGTAGAATCTGCCGCAGAAATGGCAATGCAGAATAATCTTTCTATCCAGCGCCAGAATTTAAGTCTTGAACAGTTAAAGAAAAAATCAACTTATTCATGGAATTCCGTAAGCCCATCTTTATCTGCCAGTGGAAGTTATGGTATTAATTTAGAAAATGATTCAACAAACTGGTCTATCTCCGGTTCTGCCAGATTAAACTTTACACCTGCCTTGTTTACATCAATTAAGGCTGCAAAATTGAATTACGAAAGCGGTCTTACAAACTTTGAAGATACAAAAAAAACAATTGAAGTAAATGTAAGAAAAGCGTTTTTCAGTTTGCTGCTTACAAAAGAAACACTTACTCTTCAGAACAGAAATCTTGAAACTGCCCGTCAGCGCTATACTTCGAATAGAGATAAATATAAAAGAGGCCAGCTTTCTGAACTTGATATGCTTAATTCCCAGTATGCTTATGAAAGTTTAAAACCTGCTGTAGAATCTGCAACAATTAATTATGAAAACAGTGTGGCTACTTTTAAACAGCTGCTTGGAATCTCTCAGGAAACAGAACTTGAACTTAAAGGGGAACTTGCAGATTATGTTCCTTCTAAAGAAATAAAAGTAACTTATAATCCTGATGATTTACCAACTGTTAAAAAAATAAATGCTCAGATTGAGTCTGCAAAAAACAGTCTTCTTGCAACAAGATTTACTGCTTATGCGCCTGCTTTTAATGCATCTTATTCTTATGGAAAGGGTGCTTCATCTATGATGCCAGATCAAATCAATACTACACAGTCTATTTCTTTGGGATTCTCACTTCCTTTAGACGGATACCTTCCATGGACAAACGGTGCCTTGAATATTGATGCCCAGAAGGCAAACTTAAAAGATCTGGAACTCCAGCTTGATAACGAAAAAGTGAATGCAAAAATCTCGGTAGATAAAGCAATCAAATCTATTAAACAGGCTCAGTCCCAGCTTGATTTATTAAAAACTAACGTAGAACTTGCAAAAAAAACTTACGACATGACACTGGCTGCATATAATCACGGTACAAGAGATCTGCTTGTTTTGAAAAATGCCAGCGACGCTCTTTTTAGTGCCAGAACTAATTTGCAGACACAGATGTATACATTAATTTCTCTTGAATTAGATTTAGAAAATACACTTGGTCTTCCTTTTGGAAGTCTTGGAAAATAGAGGTTTAAAATGAAAGAATACGATAACGACTACGAAGAAAAACCAGCATCAAAAAAAGGTTTAATCATTTCTGTTGCAATTTTTGTGGCGGCAATTGTTATTTTAATAATTGCCTTTATCCCTAAAAAGAAAGCTTCTTCTGGAATGCCTGGAGCTCCTGCCGCACCTTCATCTGCACCTGCAGCAACTGCACCGGCTCCTGTAATGAAAAGAAATGCTGTTGCGGTAAAAGTTGTAACTGCAAATCCTGTTGATATGCAGGCATATGTAACAACAAATGGCGAAGTAGAAACACAGACTTCTATTGATGTATTCCCATCTATTGGTGGAAAAATTGTTCAGATGAATGTTTCACTTGGTTCAACTGTAAAAAAAGGTGATGTAATTGCTTATGTAGACCCCTCTGAACCTGGAAGTTATTATTCAAACAGCCCAATCGTTGCTCCAATCAGTGGAAGTATTCTTACAACTCCATTAAAAACAGGACAGAAAGTAAATGTAAGTTCTGTAATTACAAGAATTGGTGATATTAATAATCTTCAGATTACTGCAAAAGTTCCAGAACGCTATGTTGCAGATTTGAAAATTGGTCAGAAAGCAGAAATCCGTCTGGAAGCTTATCCTGATGACATTTTTTCTGCAAAAGTTGTTAAGATTTCTCCTGTAGTTGATCCTTCTACAAGAACAAAGGAAATCATCCTTAATTTCACAAAAGCAGATTCAAAAATCAATGCTGGTATGTTTGCCAGAGTAAAGCTTTATACAACAGTTTATTCTAATGTAATTTCTATAAATCAGGATTCAATTGTAAACAACAACGATGACTATTTCCTCTATGTTGTAAAAGAAGATAATACTGTTGAACGCAGAAAAGTAACTCTTGGTGCTAATATCGACGGTTACTATCAGATTCTTACTGGAATTGAAGACGGTGAGATTGTTGTTACAGAAGGTATGCTTACTTTGTATGAAGGGGCAGAAGTTAATATTATTCAGTAAAAATCTGGCGGAGAAAAAAATATGAGTTTAAGTAGAAAAACAATGGAACATCCATTGCTTATCCTGATTGTATTTGCACTGCTGGGTATGCTTGGAATTTTTACTCTTAGTAATGTAGCAATTGCTCTTATGCCTGAAACAGAAAGCCCATATTTGTCAATTAGTACAACTTATACAAATGCAGGGCCAGAATCAGTTGAAAAATCAGTTACAAAACTTATTGAAAGTGCTGTAATGAGTGTAAACGGATTAAAATCACTTTCATCAACTTCTAATGAAGGTTCATCAAGCGTAAATCTTGAATTTGAATACGGAACAAATCTTGATAATGCTGTAAATGATATCCGCGATAAACTGGACAGAGTAAAACGTGCTTTGCCAGATAATGCCGGAACTCCAACAATTATGCGCTGGGGCGGAAACAGTTCTTCCTTTATGCGTATTCTTGTAAGAGGTAACCGCTCTGTAGATGATTTGAAAGTTATTTCTGAAAACAATATTGTTGGTATTCTTGAACAGGCAGACGGTGTAGGTGAAGCCAGCGTTTATGGTGGTAGAACTGCACAGGTAAATGTTCTTCTTGATCAAAATAGAATGGCTGCATATGGTTTTACAGTTCCTGTAGTTACATCGGCTCTGGCAAAACAGAATCTTGAACTTGGTGGCGGTAAAATTCAGGACGGTTCTAAAAACTATATTGTTCGTACAACCGGTGAATATACAAGTATTGAAGAAATTAATGATACAGTTATTTCTAATGTAAAAGGATATGCAGTTACTCTTAGAGATGTTGGTGAAGCATATCTTGGTTTTGCAGAAAGTTCTCAGGAAAGTTTTATTAACGGACAGAAAGGGGTTTATATTTCTGTTACAAAGCAGTCTGGAGCAAATACTGTAACTGTAGCAAATAATGTTTATAAGAAAATTGATCAGGCTCAGAAAATCCTTCCACCTGATGTTACAATGGAAATTATTCAGGATGAAACAGATGCAATCCGCGAAACAATTAACACATTAATTGATTCAGCATGGCAGGGACTTTTGCTTGCGGTAATTATTCTGTTTATCTTCCTTCAGAACTTTAAATCAACAATCATTATTTCAATTTCAATTCCTCTTTCAATTATCATTACACTTTTTGCAATGAGCATGTTTGGAATTACATTGAACATGATGACATTAACTGGTCTTATTCTTGGTGTTGGTATGATTGTAGACGCGTCAATCGTAATGATTGATAACATATATGCCTACAGGCAACGAGGAGCCAGACCTAGAGTTGCAGCTATTTTGGGTACACAGGAACTTTTAAGTTCAGTTATTGCAGGTAACTTAACAACAATTTGTGTATTCGTGCCATTCCTTTTCTTCCTTTCAGACCTTGGTATGATGGGACAGATGTTCAAAGGAATTATTTTTACTATTGTAATTTCGCTTTTATCTTCTTTGTTTGTTGCGATTTTCCTTGTTCCAGTTTTAGCAGGAAAATTCTTCCCTCTTTCAAACAGAAATGAAAAGCCGGTAACAAATAGAGTTCTTATTAAGATTTACGGTACATTTGAAAAAATTATTGGAAAATTCACAAGAGCATATGGCCGTCTTTTGAAAAAATGTCTTAATAATCGTGCGGCTACAATTTTAATTTTCGTTGCAGTTTTAATTCTTTCACTTTCATTCATTCCATCAATGCAGATTGTTCCAATGCCAGGTGGAAATGATGATTCAATTACATTAAACATTACATTGCCAACAGGAACTACTTTTGAAGAAACAAAGAAAGTTGTTCTTGCAATGGAACGTTATGCCAATGAAGAATGTAAAGGAATGAGAAATATTACAACTACAATTGGCGGTGGCGGAAGAAATGCCAGAACAAACAGCGGTTCTATTCAGATTGCTTTACCAGAAACAGACAAGCAGATAGACAGCGCACAGGTGATGCAGCAGAAACTTAGAGCACATTTCAGCGAATTCCCTGGTGCAAGATTATTCTTCCGTGAAGGTTTCCGTGGTCAGATGATGGGAAGTAGTATTGATATTGTTCTTTCTTCAGATGATCTTGACGCCTCTCTTGATGTTGCAGACAGACTTGCAGATGTAATTTCTACAATTCCTGAATGTGGAGAAGCTTCTATCAGTATGGATAAAGGTCTTCCACAGATTGAAGTTGTAATTGACCGTCAGAAAGCTTATGCCCTTGGTGTTGATGTTACAACTGTTGCCCGTGAAATTAACTACGCAATTAATGGTACATCTGCCTGTACTTACAGAAATAATGGTAGAGATTACAGTGTAATGGTTTCATACAGACCAGAAGACCGTAAAACAATTGATGACCTTGAATCAATCTTTGTTCGCGGAACTGGTGGTATGGTAAGCGTTGCAAACTTTGCTTCTGTAAAAAAAGGCCTTGGACCAGTTTCAATCAGTCGTGAAAATCAGAAACGTATTCTTCATGTTCGTGCCGCAAACCTTTCTAAGTTAAACGACAATGAACTTGAAGATAAAATCAGAGACGGTATCAAAGCTTCTTTGATTGTTCCAGATCAGGTTACATTAAGTTTCAACGGTTCATGGAACAATACTATGAACAATATGGATATTTTCAAAAAGATTGCAATTATGGCTATTATTCTTGTATTTGGTGTAATGGCTGCAACTTATGAAAGTGTAAAAGCTCCATTAATCAATCTGATTACAATGCCATTCCTTGTAATTGGTGTTGTTCTTATTAATAAGATTACTGGTCAGCCAATTTCTTTGATGTCACTTGTTGGTGTAATCATGCTGATTGGTATTGTAGTAAACAACGGTATTATTCTGGTAGACTACACGAACCTTCTTGTAGGACGCGGACTTGCCTTAAAAGATGCATGTTTTGAATCTGGTATAAGCCGTTTCCGCCCGGTTTTGATGACAACATTAACTACAATCCTTGGTATGCTTCCAATGTGTTTTGCTTCAGACGGTATGGCCGCTATGGTTCAGCCAATTGCTATTGCCGTAGTTGGAGGTCTTGCATCATCAACTTTTGTTACTTTGCTTATTATTCCAGTTGTATACAGCCTTGTTATGAAAAAACGTACATGGGGCTTTGGAAAAAGAAGAAAAACTGTAATTGCCGGAGGTAACGCATAATGATTCGTGCAGAAATTATCAGCAATCAGTCAGTATTAGATGATATTGTAGAAAAACTTGAAAATGAGATTCCTGATATTGAATACACACTTATTCCGGAAATTCAGGGAAAAGGTCTTCATTCAAAAAAACTTGGTGATACAACATGGCCAGAAATGAACTTTTTGTTGTTCGCCTATGTGTCTGAAGATAAAGCAAGAAAAATCAAAGCTTGTGTTGAAGAATTAATCCGCAGATTCCCAAAAGAAGGAATTTCTGTATTCTTTACACAGGGAATTGATTTGTAAAAATTCCAATCCTGCTTTAGAATTAAATGAAAAGGAGATTCTAAAGCATGGAACTTTCTAACGAAGATTTAGACGAATTTGAAATTGTAAACTTTTTTGATACAGCTGATTATCAGGAATATTGGATTGAACAGATTGGCCGCAGTGACTGGGCTGCTTCAAAATTCTTAGTTGAATTATTAAAGGAAAACAGATTTTTTGAAGTGTTAGGAGAAGATTCAAAATTGTTTCTTCTTACAGACGGCGAAAGTTTAATTTCTTTCTGTACTCTTTCTGCTAAAGATGATATTCCAGATACTGAACTTTCACCATGGATTGGTTTTGTTTATACAAAAGAACAGTACAGAAATAATGGTTGTATGAAAAAACTTATCACTTTTGTAGAAGCTGAAGCTAAAAAACAGGGTATAAAAAAGATTTATATTTCTACAAACCTTGAAGGCTTTTACGAAAAACTTGGTTATAAATTCACTTCAACAGCAAAAGATATTAATGGGGAAGACTCACGAATTTATTGCAAAAAAATTGGCGGATTCTTGTTCTTCTAATTTTATTTAATTATGCTAACCCTTTCTTTATGAAATCAACAAAGTCTTCTAAAGGAAGTGGTTTTGCATAATAGAATCCCTGAATCAGGTTACCACCAAAATTTTCTATTAAATCTGACATTTCTTTATTTTCAATCCCTTCAACAAGTACAATCATATCAGAATCACTAACCATTTTAATAAGGTGTTTAAGTGGCAGAGCGTGTTTGATGTTTTCCATTGCAGAATCTACAAAGCTTTTATCAAATTTAATTTCAGAGAATGGGAAATTCAAAAGTCGGGATGTATTTGAATATCCGGTTCCATAATCATCAAGGGCAAATTCAATTCCAAAAGCAGTAAGGCTGTTCATTACGTTTGTAAGTCTTTCTGGGTGTGTTGCCATAACTGTTTCTGTAATTTCAAAACGAATCATTGTTTTTGGAATATCGTATTCTTCAAGAATCTGAATTATGTGTTCAACAATATTGTCCTGCATACACTGAACCATTGAAAGATTGATGTTTACTTTCTGGATACCAAGCTGCTGCAGGTTTCCTTTTTTAATAAATTCGCATGTTTTCTTAATTGAAATATCACCAAGGGCAATAATTTTACCGTTTTTTTCTGCTTCAGGAATAAAAAGTCCTGGAGAAATATATTTCCCATTGCTGTCTTTTAAGCGGATAAGGGATTCTGCTCCTGTAAAAGCCTTTGTCTTCAAGTCATAAATTGGCTGCATAAAAACTTCAAATGTTTCATTTTTAATTGCTGCATCAACAGTAGTCTGAACGCAAATGCTTTCTAAATATTTATCAATAATGGAATTATCAATCATTGTTATAAGGGAATCGCTTTCTGGTGAATCTTTGCTGTCTGATACAATAAAATCAAAAAGGTTCAGCAGCAAATTGATTTTGTTTGTTTCGCCGTCATCCAGTTTAGCAAGATCAAGTTCAAGAGGGTTTTTAATAATAAACGCGTTAATATCAAGATAAACAGAGATTTCTTTTTTAGATTCTCCCTTCAGAGTAACATTAACTGGATCTGCTTTGTGGGCAATTATTTTAGAAGCATATTCTTTTGCCTCGA
Organism: Treponema sp.; assembly: GCA_024402665.1. Classification (GTDB taxonomy): domain Bacteria; phylum Spirochaetota; class Spirochaetia; order Treponematales; family Treponemataceae; genus Treponema_D. Next base: position 24,309 of record JAKSTI010000003.1, on the reverse strand, counting down.
CTTCCGTTTTTGAAACAAGAATGAATGTGTCCTGGTAAATATAAAAAGCAAGTGGATTTTTAATCTCTTTTAGAATCTTTTTTACACACTGGCGGATGATGTAGTATCCGTTATCTGTTCCGTGAAGATATTTTATGTAATCAGAGTTGTTGATATGAATCAGGCTGATTGAAAAGTCCTTCTTTGTTGCAAACAAAAATTCCTTAAAAGCAGCACGGTTATAGATTCCAATTTCGTTATCAATTAATTCCATTGGGTTTCTGATTGAAAATCCTATGAGCATTAAAGAAACGGCACTGGCAAGTCCTACAAAAAGATATTCTGGATTAAAGAACTGGAACAGGATTACTGCAAAATCAATGATTGTGTATGAAAGTACAATTAAAATTTGATGTTTTGAAAGATTATTTTTGTGTCTGACAATTTCAATTACGCTGGCAAAAAGAAGAATTCCAAACAGGATGTATTGAACTGTCATTCCAAAACCATGCATATATTCGCCGGAACTTGTGAAGTACATTACAAAATGAGTAAATGGGGAAGTTGTGATGGCTAAAATATCATAAATAATGAATGCTCGTACAAAAATTCTATGTTTTGGAGAAATTGCTTTCTGTTCGTGAGTAAGGGAAACTACAAACAGATAATAAAAAATTGGTGTAAAGTTTACAGCCAGAATATTGATTATGGCAAGGACGTAATTTATGAAAATTAACTGTGGAGTACTTGTATCAAGAATTGTAAATGCAGTTACAACGTCTAATATTGAACCAATAAGTGAGTAAATGATGAAGGATTTGTACAAAAGGTTTGTTCTGGTTTTTGCTTTGTATACAAATAAAGAAACAAATAATAACGAAATTAAAAATATAATGCCTGCAATTTCATAGCTGATAATGTAATCCATGCAAATATTTTAACACTGTTTTAATAATTTTGAAAATTTTAATTAATTATTTATTATTTGCGGCAAAATTGGGGCTACTGAACTGCTACAAAGCCTCTAAGCTGGTTTTCTAAATCTCTGTAAAGTTCTGTAGAGAAATTATTTTTTTTGGCAAGTTCGGCTGCCTGTTCTGCGTTGTATTCTCCTGTTTCCATAATCATATGGCCTAAAGGAGAAAGATGTTCTTTTGCCTGAGGAATCAACTCTCTTATGATTTCAAGACCATCATCTGTGCTGCTCTCAGAACCTGTTTTTGTATTAATATCTCCATCCAGAGCAAGACGAGGCTCACTGCGGCCGTCAGTTAATAGTTCATCAACCATCTTTTTTGGAATATATGGCGGGTTTGTAAGAATTACATCAAATTTATAAGGAATTGCTTCAAACAGATTTGTCTGAACAAACTGAACTTTTGAACGGATTATATCGTCATTTAAGTCTAAGAGTGAGTCGGCATTCTTTTTTGCAATGTCCAATGCCTGGCGACTTATATCTGCAAAAATCATTTTTGGAAGCATGTCTTTTGGAATATTGTATTCTTCTTTAAGCTGCTTCAACACAGAAATACCGATGCAGCCGCTTCCTGTACACATGTCGCATATAGAAAGAATCTGGCCGTTGCCACTAGTTGTGCTGTTGCGGGCTTCCATTTTTTCCATAATGATTTCAACTGCTTTTTCTACAAGAATTTCTGTGTCTGGTTTTGGGATTAAAACTGCAGGGGAAACAAAAAAGTCGTAGCCGTAAAATTCTTTGTGGCCTGTAATGTAAGCAATGGGAAGTCCAGTCTGGCGTTTGGAAAGAGCCTCTTCCAGCTGATTTATCTGATCTTGAGTAAGTATCTGGTTTCTGTTCATCAAAAGCTGTGTTTTTGAAAGTCCTGTAAAATGTTCCAGAAGAACCTGAATGTCTAAGGCTTGCGAAGGGGAAGAGGAGATTTTTTCTTTTGCGTAGGATTTAAATTCAAAAAGTGTCATTGTAATAAAAAAAAGGGAGCCTGCGCTCCCTTTTGTAAATAAAGCTTAGTTACTCTGAAGTTCAGTAATATCAGCTTTGAGCATTTCTTCCTTAGCGTAAACGTTCAGGGCATCAAGCATTTCATCCATGTTACCCATCATAAATCCAGGTAAGTTATGAAGCGAAAGGTTAATGCGGTGATCTGTTACACGATCCTGTGGGAAGTTGTAAGTTCTGATTTTTTCTGAACGGGCACCAGAACCAACCATGCTTGATCTGGCAGCAGCACGTTCTTCCTGTTTCTTAGTTTCTTCAAGATCAAAAAGACGGGCACGCAATACACGGAATGCTTTTTCCTTATTTTTAATCTGAGATTTTTCATCCTGCTGAATTACAACAATACCAGTTGGAATATGTGTAAGACGAACGGCAGAGTCTGTTGTATTTACACACTGTCCACCAGGACCACCAGCACGCATTACATCAACACGTACATCATTCATATTAATATTGATTTCTGTTTCTTCTGCTTCTGGCAAAACTGCAACTGTAGCTGTAGAAGTCTGAAGTCGTCCCTGGCTTTCTGTCTGAGGAACGCGCTGTACACGATGAACACCAGATTCCCATCTTAATGAACCGTATACGAATTTTCCGCTTACTGAAGTTACAATTTTGTTGAATCCACCAACTTCTGTTTCCTGAGCTTCCATTGTTTCTGTTTTCCAGCCTTTGCGGTCTGCAAGGTGACAGTACATTTCCCAAAGATCACGTACGAACAAACTTGCTTCATCCCCACCGGCAGCAGAACGGATTTCAAGGATAATATTTTTTTCATCAAGAGGATCAGGTGGAACTAATTTGATTTTAATTTCTTCTTCAAGCTGTGGCTGACGTTCTTCAAGCTCTTTTAATTCTTCACGAGCCATTTCTTTCATTTCAACGTCATCTTCGGCTGTAATCATTTCTTTTGCGTCTTGAATACCTGATAAAACTTTTTTGTATTCATCATAAAGAGCACAAACTTCTGTTAAATAACCGTGCTCACGCATTGTATCCTTGTATTTTTTTGCATCTTTTACAAGGTTAGCATCCATTACCATTTCGCTTACAACAGCAAAACGTTTTTCACACTCATCAAGTTTTTTGATTAAATCCATAATGGTTTATAATATCATAAAAACATGGGTTGTTCTAGATTAGAGGATTTTAGAATTTTCTAAGTTTGATTGCGTCTGCAGGACAAATTTCATGACAGCAATAACAGTGAATGCACTTTGACTTATCGTTGATTTTTGCAGAACCGTTTTTCCCTGATAGTTCAATAATCTGGGCAGGACAAATCTGTTTGCAGCGGCCACATTTAATACATTTTTTAGATTTGAAATGTGGTTTTCGTACAAAGACACCGTGAGCAAGTAAATCAAGCCATTTTGGAAGCATGCCGCCTAATGTAGCAGAAGGTTGTTTTACGATCTTGAAATTTGTATTTCTAACAGAATCTTCTGGTTCGCCAAGAACTTTTATTTCATCAGGAGAATTCAACCAGATTTTTCTATTAAGTGCGTCTTCAAGATTAACAATTTTGTGTGGATCGTATCCAACTAAAGATGAACATTTCCAGTCCAAAGCAAGAATATTATCAGAACCAGCAAGGAATCCCAGCTTAATAGGATCTCCGCCACCAGGACCACCAGGACCTTCCATTCCAACAATTGCATCCATAATTGCATACTGAACTTTTGTAGCAAGAACAATATCAGTAAGGAATGCACCAAAATCATTTTTATCTGAAAATCTATAGTGGGACTGGGCTTTTTCAAGACCAACAACGAATCCAAAAAGATTTTTCATCGCTCCTGTGTAAGCCATAAACTGGTGGCTCTTTAATTTTGCAACAGAAACAACAACATCAGCTTCTAAAAATGCGCTGGCAAAATTTAACTGTTTTACGATTTTTCCATCAGGGCAAGGAATCTGTGTAGGAGAGTTAAAATCAATCCATTCACCGCCATTTTCTACAACATAATCATACATACCAGTTGCTTTTGCGGCAGAAGTTGAATTTGCAATAGCAGGTGATTCCCCGGCAATAACTTTTTTGGCACCAAGTTCATAAAAGGCTTTTACTGTAGCGCCAACAACAACAGGATGAGTACAAACTGCAAGTTCAGGTTTTTTAGGATATAAAATGTTTGGTTTTAAAAGAACTGTTTTACCTTTTACATCTGGAGGAGGAACAAGTTCAAAAATTTTTAAGAGTGATTTGTATACTTCATCAAAAACGTAATCATCACACTTCTGAATTGCAATGTTTGTAGACATAAATAAAATTATACTCCTTTCCTATAGTCAGTGCAAATAAAAACTGTTAGAAATGGGGATTAAAAAAGGGCAACTGGATTTTTTTGTGTTATAATAATAAATATGAGAGAAATTTCTGAAATTAAGGAACAGCTTTTGCAGAATATTGCAAAAGATAATGTGATTTTTGTATTTTCTACAGATGTAGTAAAAAATTCCTGGATAGACTGGATTGTTTCTAATCCACATCTTACTGGCACAAATACAGTCCCTCTTGAACGTTTTGTTGCCTGGGATAATTTTAAAAGCAGTTTTATTTCTGCCGCTATGCCCGGAATGTGCGTAATTCCATCTCTTTTAAGAAAACTTTTTGTAAGCGACCTTATCTGTAAAAATTCTCAGGAACCTTTTTTCAAAAAAATCATCTCTCCAGAATTTGCTAAAAATGCCGGCGGATTTAAAGACTGGCTTTGTGATATTCTGCCTTCTCTTGAATTGTGGCACAAAAAATTTGAATCTCTCCATCAAACTCCTGATGCTCCTGAACCTGATGATGAAGATGCAGACTTTCTGGAACTTTATACCCGTTATTCTGAATTCCTTAATTTTAATAAAATGTTTGAACCAAGCTGGGTAATCCCTGATTTTTCTGGACAGGATTTGCAGTTTGTTGTTTTTTATCCGGAGATTTATGATGATTATGCTGATTATGTTGAGATTTTAAACAACAATAAAAACATAACAGTTGTTCATTGTAATAAATCTCAGGGGCCTTTGTGTTATCGTTATGCAGATTCCCGCCAGGAACTTCGCAGAACACTTTTGCAGCTTAGAGAACTTGTTCATCCGTCAGATGGTTCTGAACCAAAATGCAACTGGGATGAAATTTCTTTCAGTGTTCCAGATTTAAAAACTTACAGACCTTATCTTGAAAGAGAATTTACAAAATATTGCATCCCTTTTGTAATTCGCGCCGGTTCTCCATTAACTCAAAATTGTGCAGGACAAATTTTCAGCGAAATCAAGGCGTGCAAACAGTCAGATTTTTCTTATAACTCAATGCGGGCTTTTTTGCTTGATGAATATATTCCATGGAAAAATACTGCTTCTGAAAATGGCGTTATTTATTCAAGAGACATTTATAAATCAAAAATGAATCTTATTGAGGCGGCCCGTGACCTTAGATGTATTTGTAATATAGAAGAACTTAACGGTCAGAAAATTGATATTTGGGAAAAAGCACTTTCTGCCAGCGGATATGATTCAGAGCGACGTCTTTATTCCAACGTAAAACATTCTGTAAAAAAATTCTGTGAAGCAAAAAGTTTTGCAGAAATCCAGAAGCAGTGGAATACATTTAAAACTGACTTTATTGATACAACAAAATTCACAGCAGAAGCCAATCAGATTCTTGGACGATGCATTACTCATTTAAGCGAGATGGAAGCAATAGAAAAAGAGTACGGAGAAAAGAACAATTTTTCTATTGAAAACCATTTTGATTTTTTTATTTCTGAACTGGAATCTAAAATCTATACACCTCAGACTACAGCAGTTGGTGTTAATATTTATCCTTATAAACTTTCGGCGCAGGCTAATTTTAAGTATCAGTTTGTAATTGATGGAAGCCAGAAAAATCTGGAAATCCCATTTAAAAGACTGAATTTCCTTTCTTCAGAGAAACGTTCTTTACTTGGATTGCTTGAAGAAGACAAACATTTTAATGCCTCACAGATTTTTATTGCCCTTTATAATCAGAACAGCAATCAGGATGTGGTGCGTTTTTCTTATGCAGAAGACACTTTTGACGGATTCGCAATTCCTCATACATATTTCCAGATGGTTCAGAATCCACAGGTTGATGGAGAAGAACAGTTTCCAAATCAGCAGCTTGATAAGTTTGACTTTTATTTGAATGAAAAAAAGCTTCTTCTTGAAGGAAAAATTCCTGAAGATAAAAGGATTTCTGCCGCACAAAAGGAACGGTTTGAAAAATGGAAGCAGATTAATGAAAAAGAACTGCCTGAATATAGTGTGGGGGCCAGCCTTAAAGAAAAAATTGAATACACTTTGTTTGATTATAGAAAAGACGGCTGGCAAAAAAGTGCTGTTGAACAGGGAATTGAATTTTCTGAAGATGAAAAGAAAATTATTATTACTCAGACAGATTTGAAAAACTTTTTCCCTTGTCAGCGTCAGTGGCTTTTTAAAAATGTTCTGCACCTTTGCGAAGATTCCCTTGGTGCTTCTTTAATGGAAGCATATGATTTTGGTAATATCTACCACAAAATTCTTGAAATTTTCTTTGAACATTACAAGATGTCTGGGGAACCTTTGCCGGTAACTAATTATGATGGCGTGTTTGACGATGAAGACAAAATCAAACAGCTTCTAAGACCAATGATTGAAAAAGGGATTAACGAAGCAGACAAAACTCTTGTAAAAAGTCCCCTTGTAATGACAATGCTGGAATCTCAGCGGGAAATTATTCTTGTAACAATATTAAATTTCCTTCACGAATTCTGCAAACTGTGGAATAAAAAAGGTGGATTTGGAAACTTTACTGTAAAAGAAGCGGAAGGCTGGAAGGCTGGAACTTCAAAAGATGAATCTGTCCGCTATACTGGTAAATTAGACTGTGTTCTTGTTAGCCCTGATTCAGATATTTTTATTATAGATTTTAAAACTGGTGAAACTCCAAAATTCGGAGAATGTGTTGCTTCTCTTAAAGATTCTGATGATCCTGAATCTGGACTTGTTCTAAAAGACTTCCAGATTCCAATGTATCTGTCTGTTTATAATGCAGGAAATAATTCTTCTATAAATAAACAGGCCGAAAATGCATATTTTTACAGCATCAATAAACTTGATTCAACTCCTGTTGTGTACAGTATGGCCCAGAAAAATTCTGCCAGAAATTTACGGTCTTTTGAAGAATATGGTTCTTCAATGGAGCTTTTTGAAACTTATATTCAGCGGTTCAGAGAGAAAATTGAATCAGATGATTTTGAGCCAGTTTACGATGAAAAAGATTTGTATAACAGCGTAGATAAAGTAGAACTTTGCAAAGGCTGCCATTTTAAATCAGTTTGCAGAAGTAATTATTCAATTGGACAGAGGGAGGTTAAGACAAATGAACAATAAAGATTACAGTTACCTTGATTTATTAAGCAGAAAACTAGATCCTGCTCAGAAAATTGCCTGCTGTAGAACTGAAAATTCAATTGTTGCGGCCGGTGCTGGTTCTGGAAAAACTCAGGTTCTTGCCACAAGATTTGCCTGGCTTGTTATGAGCTGCGATGTTCCTGTTGGCGAAATTCTTACCCTCACTTTTACAAAAAAAGCAGCTGCCGAAATGTACAGCCGTATTTACGAAACTCTTTCTTTTTTTGCCGGAAATGAACAGGTTCCTGCAAAAGAACGTTTGAATGCAAAACGCGCCCTGGAAGATTTTTCAGATGCACACATTCAGACATTAGACTCTTACTGTAATATGCTGCTGCGTCAGTGTGCAAACCGATATGGAATCACTCCGGATTTTGGGGAAGGGGACACTGAAGATATAAATGCAAAAGCACTTTCTTTTGTTTACAAATATCGCTTTGAAGAAGAAATAAAGCATTTTGTAAGAATTGGTGATTTTCAGTCTTTTGCCACAGAGTTTCTTGTTGACCCTGTAATTAATTACACAACTATTTCTAATTACAAGGGATACTTTACTTCAAAAATTCCAGATCAGAAAAAAATACTTGCTGGTTACTGGAATGAAAAAATGAAATATGTTGGCGATATTACAGCAACAATTGCATCTGGAATAAACGCAATTGGAGACAGCAATTCTTCGCAAAAATATATTAACTTCCGTAGTTTTATTGCCGGAAATCCTGCTCCTGAATGTTTTTTTATTAAAAATCCAGAAGAAATCGGCACAGAAGCAATTAATCGCCATGAAAAAGAAATGGGAGAAATCCTTAACTGGGTAAGAGAGGTTTTTGAACAGAAATTTAATTCAAGTGGAAATGAATTTTCAAGAAGCCTTGCAGACTTTCTTAAAACTCTTAGTGTGTATTTAGATGAAGTTGGAGCCTGCTTAGATCAGATTTTGAATTACGCTATGGCAGAAAAACTGCTTTATAGAATTCAGGAATTTGCAGACTTAATAAATGAACAGAAAAGAATCAGCGGGAATCTTTCTTTTGCAGATATTTCTCAGATGGCACTAAGGATTCTTGCAGAACAAAAAGATATCCGAACTCAGGAAAAAAATGCCTACAGCAAAATCATGATTGATGAATTCCAGGATAACAATGGTCGTAACCGAGATCTGTTGTTCTTGATTTCTGAAAAAAAGGATATTTATACTCCTGTTGAATATAATGAAACTGACCCTGATTTAATAAAAAATCTTCTTAAAGGAAATCTTGAACTGGAAAAACTTTACTTTGTAGGAGATGAAAAGCAGTCTATTTATAAATTCCGCGGCGCTGATGTTTCTGTATTTAATGATTTAAGCAAAGATCTTAATACAGCGCCAATTCCAATGGTAAACAACTATCGTTCAAAAAACGAACTTCTTACGTCATTTAATCAGATTTTTGGAGGATTCGGTCTTTCTGGCCAGAATCACCTTTCAATTTTCAAAAGAAATGGCGGAGAAGCATATGAAGCCTGTTTCCCAGATTCTGCAAAGGCTCAGCAGGTAGATAGAATAACTCACGAAAAAATTAATCCAACTGTTATTACTTCATCAAATGTGCGTACTCATGTTTGTATGATAAATCCGGAAATCAAAAATCCAGATGAAGATGCTCTTGGCCCAGAAGAACAGCTGGCTTATTTTACAGCAAAAAAAATTCGGGAAGAATATGACAAAGGAAATGTAAAATATTCATCATTTGCAATTCTTGATAAAAGACGAACAAACCGCTATCTGTTTACAAAATGGCTTACTAAGTTTGAAATTCCATTTGTACTTGATCAGCAGACAAGAATTTTTGAAGAAGCACCTGTAAATGATCTTTACAACTATCTCAGACTTTGTGTTTATCCGGCAGATACAAATGCTTTTGCTTCAGTTTTAACATCTCCTTTTGTGAACATTTCCGAAAATGCACTGGAAGAAATTATTTCTATGACTAGTGTTGATTCTGGCGTTTATGAAAAGAAATTTGAACCTTTTGTAATCACACCTGAACTTGAACAGGAATTAACTGCAAATGGTCTTGAAGAGGATTTGCTTAAATATAAAAAAGCAGCCGCCTATTATGATTCAACCTGTAAAAAATTCCTTAGTCAGCCTTTGACACAAAGTATTACAGAATTATGGCAGGCTCAGGGCTATTATTATGAAACTTTCCTCAATAAAAATGTAAATCTTCTGGCAGAACAGTATGATTTTGTTTTTGAAATTGCCCGCACCTGTGATGAAAATTCCCAGAGTCTAGCATGGTTTATTGATCAGCTTGATATAATTCGTGGTCAGGAAGGAAAGGTTTTTGGAAAAGACGAAGAAGTTGAAATTGAAATAAAAGAAGTAAATTATCCTGTTGAACGGGAAGATGCTGTTCAGATTATGACAATTCATAAAAGTAAGGGATTGCAGTTTAAGACAGTATTTATTTATGGTTGTACAAACAGTGTGACAGCTTCAACAGAAAAATCTTTCTTCAGTCATACTGCCTGTGGTTTTTCTATCAGACCAAAGGATGGAAAAAACGTCTTCTTTAATATTTATAAAGATGATTTGCATGAACGGGATATTGCGGAATTTAATCGTCTTGTGTATGTTGCCGTTACTCGTGCAGAAGAGAACTGTTACATTCTTGGAAAATGGATTAAGAAAAATAAAACTGAAGATAACACAGATAAGCTTGGAATTTTACCAAAAATCCTTCTTGAATATTATTCTGATGCCTGGGATGCAAATCTTGATGAATGTGACAAGATAAAATTCAACCCGGATGCTCCTTTTGATTTTACATCGATTTATCCTTGTGGAGTTTCTGTTTTGTGGCGTACAACTGGTAAAGGTTCAAAAAGAACAAAACAGGATATTATTCGTTCTGCTCAGAAAAATTATGAAGAATTCCAGCTTATATCAACAGATGTGCTTGAATCTAATAAGGCAAAACCAAGTGGTCTTGAAACTGAAGGAAAACCACATGTTGCAGAAGAACCTCAGCTGCCTCAGTTACAAGGTCTTGATGAACTTATGCACAGATATGTTCCTGAAAACAGCAAAAGTGAAGCCGCAGACGGTGACAGCGGAGAAAATTTTTCTGATACTCCAGACAAACTTGTAACTACATATTTTGATTACGCAGATTTTGGTACATTAGTTCATGCATATCTTTGTGATTTTGTAAAAACTGGTATGAAAGAAGATTTTTCATCAGCAGAATTTACAGGCGGCGTTAAACTTTATAAAGATTTAAATGAAAAAGATAAAAATCAGATTATCAGTTACTGTCTGGAAATCTGTAAAAACTTTGCCTCTTCTGAAATTGGAAAGGAACTTAAATCAATAGTTGATAAGGGTGGCTTTGTAAAAACGGAATGGGGATTCAGAATGCTTCATGAAGGTAAAATGTTTACTGGTTCAATAGACCTGCTTTTCCAGAATCCTGATGGAATTTATACACTGTTGGATTACAAGTCTGATGTGAATTACAATAACGAAAAATATATTGGTCAGCAGCAATGTTATAGAACAGCCGCCGCAAATATGTTACGAATTGATGAAAGCAAAATCCAGTGTAAATTGTTCTATTTGCGCTATGGAATTTGTAAGGATTTGTAGATTTTTGCTAAACAGTTGAAAAGTCATGAAAGGTTAGTATAATAGAAGCATGTTATTAGATGATTTAAAAGTTGAAGAAAAAGTAAAATTATTTAACGGAAATGGAAACTGGCACACTTTTGATGCAGACGGTAAGGTTCCATATTTTTCTATGAGTGATGGACCTCATGGATTAAGAAAACAGGAAGAAGGCAAAAAATCAAATATTAATGACAGTAATCTTGCAACCTGTTTTCCTACAGCAAGTTGTATTGCATCCAGCTGGGATGTTCGTGCCCTTAAATTACTTGGAAAAAGCATTGCTCTTGAAGCTCAGAGTGAAAATGTAAATATGGTGCTTGGTTGTGGAATTAACATCAAGCGTTCTCCACTTTGCGGAAGAAACTTTGAATATTATTCAGAAGATCCCCTTCTTGCCGGTCAGCTTGCCTGTGGATTTGTAGAAGGTTTACAGAAAGAAGGCGTTGGTTCTTGTGTAAAACATTTTGCCTGCAACAATCAGGAACACAGAAGACAGACAACATCTTCTATAGTAGATGAACGTACTCTTCATGAAATTTATCTTCGTGCTTTTGAAATCGTAGTAAAAAATGCAAAGCCAACATCAATAATGGCTTCTTATAACAAAATCAACGGAACATACACAACAGAAAACAAAAAGTTCCTTAAAGATATTTTAAGAGACAAATGGGGTTATGAAGGTGCTGTAATTTCAGACTGGGGTGCTTGTCTTAATCCAGTAAAAAGCGTTAAAGCCGGCCTTGATTTATCTATGCCAGATTCTTATGGTTTTTCAGATAAAGCCCTTCTTGATGCAATTGAAAGCGGCGAACTTAAAGAATCTGAACTTGAAGCTGCAAACACAAGAATTGTAGAACTTGCACAGAAATTAAGCACTTCTCATAGAGACGTAAGAATTGATTATATTGCCCAGCATGAAACTGCTTTGAAACTTGCAGAAGAATCTGCTGTATTGCTTAAAAACAGAGGTTTGCTCCCATTAAAGACAAAGAAAGTTATTGTAATTGGTGATTTTGCAGAAAATGTAAGAATCCAGGGTGGCGGAAGTAGTCATGTTGCATCTGGCTGTTTCCCAAATCTTATTCAGGCATTGCAGTTGAAAGGTCTTGAAGTAATTTATGATTCTGATTTGAAAAAAATTATGGCAGAAGTTCAGCTGGCTGCTTATAAAAATGCACCAATTATTTTCTGCTGCGGTTTGCCAGATGCTTACGAAGGGGAGGGTTTTGACAGAAAAGATCTTAAACTTCCTGCCGCTCAGATTGAATTATTGAATCAGATTGCTCAGATTACAAGAAACATTATTATTGTATCTTTCAGCGGTTCTCCAATTGATTTTGAATTTGAAGATAAAGTAAATGCAATCCTTCATATGTATCTTGCAGGGGAAGCCTCAGCAGAAGCATGTGCAAATATTCTTACAGGAAAAACTAATCCATCTGGCCACCTTGCAGAAACTTTCCCTATGAAGATTGAAGATACTCCTTGTTATGGAAATTTTGCAGTAGACGGTAATTCAGTAAATTATAGAGAAGGAGTTTTTGTAGGTTACAGACATTATGATACTTACGATGTTCCTGTTCGCTATGAATTTGGTTACGGATTAAGTTATACAACTTTTGAATTTTCAGACTTAGATGTGAAGTTGCCAAAGGTTTCTCTTAAAGTAAAAAATACTGGGGAAGTTGCTGGTGCAGAAGTTGTTCAGATTTATGTACAGAATCCACAGGATGAACCAGATGAAGATGATGATGAATTCCGTCAGATTCGTCCTAAAAAAGAACTTGCCGGATTTGAAAAAGTTTATTTGAATCCTGGGGAAGAAAAAGTTATTGAAATTGAACTTGATGATAAAGCCTTCTGCGTTTACAGCGTAAAGACACAGCAGTTTGAAAAAGTAACTGGCGAATATAAGATTCTGGCAGGTAATTCAAGCAAGAATATTAAACTTTCACAGGATGTTTCAATCAAAGGTAAAGACATTGATGATATGTTTGATGAAAAACTTGCCCTTGAACTTCAGCAGTTCAAACCAGTTGTTCCTCACAAAAAAGGAAACTTTGACCTTTACGATTCTCTTGAAGATTTGTCAAAACATTCATTCATTGTAAAAATCATTATGGAATGTTTGTGTCTTGGAGTTCGTCTTATGAACAGAGGAAAATCAAAAGATGATCCTTCTGTAAGAATTGCAATTGCTGGTATTAAAGAAAGTCCGCTTGTTGGATTAATCAGTATTAGCGGCGGATCTTTCAAACCTGAACTTGCAGAATTTATTCTTAAAATGGTTAACTAATCTGCAAACTTAGGTTAGAAGCAATTTGAAGTTAAAAGAAAAAAGCTGTTCAAAAAAACTTTGAACAGCTTTTTTTATCTCTACTATTACAGTAAATCACTACTAAAGTGAATCTTATTCCTGAGAAGTTATTTCTTTATAGAAGTTAGTGAAATCCTTTCTCTTTTCTTTTGTAAATGCAATAGCAGTTCTAGGATGCTGATTCATTACACCTGTAAGAGCGTACTGCAAATCGTAACCCCATGTAACACCCTTGTCCTTCATTGGCTGCATATATTCTTCAATGAATTTAATAACAGGATAAATATTGTATTTTGGATTTGTAAGGAATCCTAAAAGAAGTTCCATAGCACAGTTACCAGCACCACGACCCATAGACATATAAGTTGCATCAAGGTAATCAACACCGTCACCAACACATTCAATTGTATTAGCAAAAGCAAGTTTCTGGTTATCGTGAGCGTGAATACCAATTTTCTTGTTATATTTAGCAGCAAATTCACCAAACATATCACAAACACGAGCCATTTCTTCAGGATAAATTGCACCGTAGCTGTCTACAATGTAAAGAATATCTACTGGTGATTTTCCAAGAAGATCAAGAGCAGCTTTAATATCACTTTCCTGACCTGTAGAAAGAGCCATAATATTACAACTTGTCTGATATCCTTTTTTTGTACAATCTTCAATTACGTCAATTGCAGCAGGAATCTGGTTCAAGTAGCAGGCAACACGAATCAAGTCTAAAGGACTGTCTTTCTTTTCAATAATGTCTCTTTTGTAATTACAGCGGCCAACATCTGCCATAGCTGCAAGTTTCATATCGCCACTGTAGTCTCCAACAACGCTGCGAATATAATCATCATCACAGAATTTACATGGACCAAATTTATCTACATCAAACAAATCTTTATCAGCTTTATAGCCAAATTCCATAATATCAATGCCAGCTTTTACGTTAGCTTCAAAGATAGCCTTTTCAAAACCCTCAGGAAAGAAGAAATCATTAACAAGACCGCCATCTCTTAAAGTTGCATCTACAACTTTTACACTAGGACGGAAACTCATCATATCAGAAATATCCTTCATCTTAAAAATCCTCCAAAAAAACATTATCTGCTAATGTTTCTATAGATAGTAATATTAGCAGATATATTAAAAAATGAATAGTAAAAAAATCTAAAATTTTATTACGTTCTATAAAGCAGCAAGTGTTCTTTCAATTCTTGCCAAACATTTAGCTTCGCCAAGAACTAAGATTGAACCGATTAATGGTGGAGAAACACGGCTTCCTGTAACTGCCATACGGATTGGCATCATAAAGTCACCAAGTTTAATTCCAAGTTCTTCTGCCTTAGCTTTAGCCAAGTTTTCTGCACCTTCGTGATCCAAACTGAAACACTGGTGTACAAAATCTTTTGCTGCTTCCAAAACTTCTTTAGTTTTAGCAAGGTCAATTTTCTTAGGAATAATCTGTTCTGCAGGAGGAACTGCTGGTTCTGTAAACATAAAGTGAACCATTTCAGCTGCTTCTGTTAAGAACTTAAGGCGTTCCTGAATAAGTGGCATTAAACCAAGCAATGTTTTTTCAACATCTTCTGTGCTCATGTTCATAGACTTATCAACACAGTATGGACGGCCATCTTCACCAAGAGCGACACCAGAGAATTCAGGACCAACATTTGGTTTTGGCTGTGGATTTTCTGGATTGATTTCCAGAGTTGCATCTCCAGTTCCTGTGATGAATGGAAGAGTCCATTTGTAAAGTTCTTCTGCACTCATCTGGCGGATATAGTTTCCGTTGTAGTATTCAAGTTTTTTGTAGTCGAATACAGCAGGAGCTTTGTTCAAGTGTTCAAGCTTAAAGTTTTTAGCAAGTTCATCAAGAGTATAGAATTCCTGACCTTCAACATAAGAACAACCAAGCATTGCAACATAGTTTACAATTGCTTTTGGTAAATAACCGCGGGCACGGAATTCATTCAAAGAAGTTGAACCGTGGCGTTTAGAAAGTTTTTTACCATCAGAACCATTTACCATTGGCAAGTGGCAGAATTCAGGATGTTCCCAGCCAAATGATTTATACATCTGTACATGCAAAGGAGTAGAAGGAATCCATTCCTGAGCACGCATAACGTGAGAAATCTGCATCATGTGGTCATCAACAATGTTAGCAAGATGATATGTTGGGAATCCGTCTGATTTAAGCAAAACTGGATCTGGAGAAATATCTTCGTTCTTCCATACAATGTCGCCTAAAATGTGGTCAGAGAATTTTGTTTCTCCTTCCATTGGAACCTTAAGACGAATTACATAAGGTTTTCCAGCATCAAGATTAGCTTTTACTTCTTCTGGAGTAAGATGGCGGCAGTTTCTGTCATAACCAGGAGCCATTTTATTTTCAGTCTGAATTTTACGGATACGATCCAAGCGTTCAGCATCACAGAAACAGTAATAAGCTTCACCATTTTCTAAAAGTTTATTTGCATATTCTTTATAAAGTTCAAAACGTTCACTCTGAACATAAGGTCCAAAGTTACCACCTTTATCGCCACCTTCGTCCCAGTCAATTCCAAGCCATTCCATTGTGTCGTAAAGATTTTTTACATATTTTTCATCATAACGAGTACGGTCTGTATCTTCCAAACGGAGAATAAATTTTCCGCCTTTAGATTTTGCATACAAGTAATTAAACAAAGCAGTGCGAACACCACCAATGTGCTGCATTCCAGTTGGAGATGGAGCATAACGAACACGAACTTCTTTAATGTTTTCCATATTAATCCTCTTTTCTCGATATTATTGAGATATTCCACCCGTTTGAGCGCGAGTAGTAAAGTCCATTTTAATGAAATGCATAAGGTTTTACAATGAGGGGGGAAGCTTCTATTCTTTTCTTGACTTCTGCCAATATACTTACTATTTTTAAATAAAGATGTTACCAGAATTTCAGAAAAATCAGATTGATATAATAGAAGAAAAACTCAATTACAGCTTTAAGAATAAAGCATTGCTTCTGCAGGCTCTTACAAGAAAGTCGTTTACTGTAGAAAATCCCGGATTCAATGACAATGAAGTTCTTGAATTTTTAGGCGACAAAATTCTTAGTTTTATTCTGGCAAAGGAATTTTCAGAACGTTTTGGTGAATTAAAAGAAACCCATCAGGATATTGTTCAGTTTGTTTCTTCAGAAGATGAAGGTTCATTAACAACAAGACACAGTGCCCTTACTAAAAATGCTTCACTTATAGAAAAAATGCAGAATTCCGGGCTTCTTCAGTACGTGCAAAAATCTAAGAAAGACAGTTTTTCCGGAAAGTCAGAAGGCGACATCCTGGAATCTCTTCTTGGAGCAGTTGCCCTTGATTCAAACTGGGACATTGCTGCCATTAAAAAAGTAACAGACGCTATTCTTCAACCACAGGCATCATTTAATCAGTCTGTTTATGACCAGAATGATTTTGTAAACCGCCTTAACGAATTATGTCTTAAGGAAAATATAGAATGTTCCCCAATCCAGATTACTAAAACAACAGAAGGATTTGTGGGAAAACTAACTATCCAAAAACAAGATAAAATCAAAAAATTCAAACAGAAGGCTAAATCAAAAAGAGGTGCAGAACTTTCTGTTGCAAGACGGGCAATTATCTACATAAAACTAATCTGGCTTTTACAGATTGTAGATGAATGGATGATAAATCCTCTTAGTCAGCTGCAGGAATTAAAAAATGAAAACCTTATAAAAGAATATTCTTTAGACGGCAAACTTCATTCTGCTTCAGGGGGCCAAAAACAAATGGCATGGAGCTGCAATTGTACAGTAATAGTTGGAGACAAAGCTGTTACCGGCCAGTCAAGAAAAACTCAGGCTTTGAAATATGCAAAATATGATGTTGCCCGCCGTGTTATGCCAGAAGTTTTGTTATTGATTAAACGCCAGAGTCTGAAAGGGCAGGGACTTTTAAAAATGATTATGGCGCTGTATCAATAATGGGTTTATAATATTTTTATGACAAATCTTTTCTATAAATATATAGCCCAAAAAACACGAAAAGCCTGGAAGAGCAGCGATGACAAAAGAGATGCTGACTTTTCAATTCCAGATTCGGTAGAAGTAATCAAAGATATTTCTTATGGTCCTTATGGCAAATGGAATCTTTTAGATATTAACCGTCCCAAAAATATGACTGAAAAACTTCCATGTATCATAAGCTTTCATGGTGGCGGATTTTTTTACGGTACAAAAGAAACTTACAAATACTACACTTCAGATCTTGCAGCCAGAGGTTTTGCTGTAATTAATTTTAACTATCGTCTTGCTCCAGAACACAAGTTTCCATGCCAGATAGAAGATTGCAATGCAGTTGTAAAATGGCTTGAATCAAATGGGGAATCATACAATATTGATACAAACAAAGTTTTCTTTGTTGGTGATAGTGCCGGTGCAAATCTTGTTTATACTTATTCTGCAATTTTAACAAATATAGCATATGCATCTCTTTATGATTTTTCGTTACCAAAAATTAAACCAAAAGGGGTTGCATTGAATTGTGGTGTCTATGAATTTGATGATGCTAAGAGAGATCCTTTAAGAAAAGCTTATGTGGGAAATTTCAAAAAATACGCAGAACATATGAATGTAAAGAAATATATTACGGCTTATTATCCGCCGGTATTTATTATGTCTGCTCCAAACGATTTTTTACTGTATCAGTTGCAGCCAATGGCAGACTTTTTTACTTCAAAAAATGTACCGGTAACTGCAAAAGTCTATGGTACAAAAGAAGATCCAAAAGCCTGCCATGTATTCCATTGCAATCAGAGTTTGCCATATGCAAAACAGTGCAATGACGATGAATGCAATTTCTTTATGACTCGAACTTAGAGCCAACTTCTTTAAGAAGGTCCATAATGTGGAGGTGCTGAGGACAATGTTCTTCACACTGACCACATTCTACACAGTCAGCAGGACATCCGCCCTTTTTCTTTTCCTCATTATAGTGCCACTTAAAGCTGTTCAAACCATAACGGTTCTGTTCATTGTAAAGTTCAAAGTAGCGTGGAATATTGATTTTTGCAGGACATCCGTCTGTACAATAACGGCATGCAGTACAAGGAATCAAGATGCTGTTTTTAATAATTTCAGTAGCCTTAGCAACACAAGATTGTTCTTCTGCATTCAAAGGTTTAAAATCCTTCATATAGCTGATGTTATCTTCAAGCTGTTCCATATTGCTCATACCACTAAGAACAACAAGAATATTATCAAAACTAGCAGCATAACGAACTGCCCAGCTGGCCATACTTGCGTTTGGATTGTAGTCTGTAAAGATTTTCTTTGCATCATCCATAACGTTTGCAAGACTTCCACCCTTAATTGGTTCCATAATAGAAATAAGCTTTCCGTGTTTCTTTGCAACTTCATAACATTTGCGTGCCTGAACGTTATCACTCTCCCAGTCAATGTAGTTAATCTGGAGCTGAACAAGTTCTACTTCAGGATGTTCTGTAAGAATCTTATCAAGCATTTCTGCATTGTCATGGAAACTGAATCCAGGATGTTTAATTTTTCCTTCAGCCTTCATTTTCTGCATCCATTCAAAACCATGGAATTTTTCTGCAGACTGATAGTTTCCGTTTCCTAAAGCGTGCATAAAGTAATAGTCAAAATATTCAACACCACATTTTTTAAGCTGTTCGTTAAAGATTTTGTCTAAATCGCCTTCTTCTTTTAAATTCCAGACAGGCATTTTTGAAGTTACCTGGAAGCTTTCACGAGGATAGCGTTTTGCTACCAATTCACCAAAAACTTCTTCACTGTGTCCACCATGATAAACTGCTGCTGTATCAAAATATGTAAAACCAGCTTTCATGTATGCATCAACCATCTTCTTTGTTGTTTCCATATCAACATTGCCGTTAGATGGATTGTCTGCATAAGGAAGCCGCATTAATCCAAAACCAAGTTTTTTAATTGCCATAAATTTGCTCCTGTAATACATCTACATTTTATTAATAATTGGAATTAAAAGTAGAAGAAAAAAATATATAAATTGTATAATTTTTATAAGACTAATTTGCCTTTAAAAGGGCTTCACATCCTTCAAGAATATCAAGGTAAGTTCTGTCAAAATTACCTGTGTACCATGGGTCTGCAATGTCTCTGTTTTTTCCTGCAAATTCAAGAAGCAGACTGATTTTTCCATCAGGGTCGTTATTCCATCTTCTGTTCATGTAATAAAGGTTTTCTTCATCCATACCAATCAGATAATCATACTTATCGTAATCGGCTGCAGTAATCTGACGGGCGGCTCTTCTTGAAAAAGGGATTCCTTCCTGCTGAAGTTTTGTTCTTGTCCCATAATGAATATCATTACCAATTTCTTCTGTACTAGTTGCTGCAGATTCAATTAAAAAATCCTTTTCTCTTCCAGCTTTACGAACCAGATCTTTCATAACAAATTCTGCCATTGGTGAGCGGCAGATGTTTCCGTGACATACAAATAATATTTTAATCATAAATATAATAGTAAAAAATAATAAAAAAATTGCAATAGAGTTTTTTTTTGATTTTGATTGTAACTAAAACTGGTGATGACTGTTATTTATAGTGTAAGCCGCATGAATAAAATGCGCCTTTTCTTAATACTAAAACATTTTTCATAACAACCTCCTTTTATGAAGCAGATTTTCAAATTTGATGAAAATCTGCTTTTTTTTATTTAAAATCAATGATAAAATGGATGTATGAGTGATTTAATGAATAAATTTGTTAACCGATTAAGTAAAGAGGATGAAGTAAAGCCTCAGAGTATTGGTGTTTTGATTTATGTAATCATTTTTTGTGTACATTTATCAACTTATTTTATGACATTCATTGCTGGCCCATATTTAAGAATTGCCTCTTATAATGAACTTGCAGAAATGTTTAAATTTGCACCAATGTTTTTACCAGTCATTATTTCTCTTGGGGGAGCTGTTTTATCTTGTTTATCTTTATCTAAGGTTGTAAAGAATTTCAGTAGAGATCCTGAAGTTCTTGAAAAACTTAACCGCAAGATCAGACTGATTGAAATGATTGATATTGCTATTCCAGTAGGAACAGGTTTCCTTCAGGGCGTTTTGATGGGAATTGCTGTAAAAGTAAGACACATTCAGCTTGCATCTTTCGCAGGTGCTAATCCAACATTGCCATTAATTATGTTCTCATATTCAATGGTAATCGTTCTTGGTCTTCTTGTTTACGTAGTTCATATTCGTATTATGGAACCAAAACTCCATTATATTGGATTCACAAAGAAACAGATTTCTTTGAACCTTATCCAGAGAAACCTTCTTACTCTTGTATTTGCTTTCTCTGCATTTATGGTTCTTGTTCTTTCAATCATTATGGAAACAACATTCCGCCATTTGTCTACAGCAGAAATGGTAGGTATTTTCGTTCCATTAATTATTTATGCATCTGTTTATGTTCTTATTGTAGAATTCCTTCTTCTTGGTGATGTTAAGGAATGTGTACTTGGTATTGATGCAGTTGCATATTCTTTGCAGAACAAAGACTATACTGTTACTGACATTTCACCAAATAACCGTAGTGAACTTGGTGTAATCAGCCAGAATATTAATACTCTTAAAACAGAACTTTCTGGAATCCTTAAAGATATTAATCTTTCTACACAGAAAACTCTTGCTCAGTCAGAAGACCTTGTATCTAACATGAATCTTACAAATTCAAACGTAGGAAACATTACAAATGCTATTGATGACATGTCTATGAAGATGCGTGATCAGGCAGCTGGTGTTCATGAATCAAATGCTTCTATTGAACAGATTATGGGTAACATCCGCGATCTTAATAATGCTATTGAAAATCAGGCAGCTGGTGTTTCTCAGTCAACAGCTTCTATTGAAGAAATGATTGGAAATATCAATAGCGTAACAAGCATTCTTGAAAAAAATACAGTTGCAGTAAACGAATTGTGTAATGCTTCTGAAAGTGGTCAGGGTGTAGTTCAGGTTGCAGTAAAAGCCGCAGAAGACGTAATTCAGCGTTCAGAAGGTATCTTGCAGGCCAGTAGCGTAATTCAGAACCTTGCTACTCGTACAAACCTTCTTGCTATGAACGCCGCAATCGAATCTGCTCATGCTGGTGAAGCTGGTAAAGGTTTTGCCGTTGTAGCAGAAGAAATTCGTAAACTTGCCGTACAGTCTGCTTCTCAGAGTAAAGCTATTGATGAAAGCTTAACAAACCTTTCTGAAGCTATTGGTAATATTACAAACGATATTAAGAAAGTACAGAACGTATTCGCAACAATTTTTGATCTTTCAAGAAAAGTTCAGAGTCAGGAAGATGTAATTGCTTCTGCAATGCGTGAACAGACTTTGGGTAACCAGCAGATTCTTGAAGCTATGCATTCTATTAATGATGCAACAAATGCTGTAAAAGATGGATCTGTTGAAATGCTTTCTGGTGGTGAACAGATTGTAACAGAAATGAGAAACCTTCAGAATGTAACAACTGCAGTTACTGCTACTATGAAACAGATTGACTTCTATTCACAGCAGATTAAAGATGCAGTTGTAATCACAACTTCTTCAACAAATGATACAAAAACATCTCTTGAAAAGTTGATGAAAAAGCTCGAAGAATTTAAACTTTCATAGTTTTTTAGTCAAAAATATTTTATAATATAAAGTATGGCTGACTATCATGAATTTCCTGCAGCGCCAGAGGGAACTCCCGTTGCAGGATTTGTACATTTACACGTACATTCCGACTATTCTTTATTAGATTCCTGTGCAACTCTAGACAAACTTGTAGCTAAGGCTAAAAGTCTTAACATGCCTGCCCTTGCCCTTACAGATCACGGTAATATGTTCGGGGCATTAAACTTCGAAAAATTATGCCACGTTAATGGAATTAATCCTATTGTAGGTGAAGAATTTTATGTAGCCTATGGTAGCCATTTTGAAAAGAACTCTGTTCCATATAGCCACAAAGGTGAAGATGGTGAACGTCAGGCCAAATATTTCCATTTGATTCTTTTATGTGAAAATCAGAAAGGTTATCAGAATATGTGCTGGCTTTCTTCTCTTGCATACACAGAAGGTATGTACTATAAGCCACGTATTGACTGGGAACTTCTGGAAAAATATCACGAAGGATTAATCTGCTGTTCTGCATGTATTGCCGGTGAACTTCCTCAACTTTTAATGGCTGGTATGGAAAAAGAAGCAGAGGAACTTGTTCTTAAATATAAAAATCTCTTTGGCCCTGACCATTACTATATTGAACTTCAGGATCACGGTTTGCCAGAGCAGAAGGAACTTAATCCAAAACTTATTGCCCTTGCCAGAAAACTTGATGTACCTCTTGTTGTAACAAATGATATTCATTATGTAGAAAAAGAAGACTGGGAAGCACAGGAATGTTTAAGAAACATTGGTTTTAAGAAAAACATGACTGTAGGACCAGACGGCCAGTTTATTTCTGGAATGGGTGGCGAACATCACGAATGGTATTTTAAAACAGAACAGGAAATGCGTGTTTTGTTCCCAGACTGCCCAGATGCTTATGAAAATACAATTAAGATTGCAAATATGTGTAATCTTACAATTCATCAGTATTCAACGCCTGAATTAAAGGGAACTCTTCCACGATTTGAACTTCCAAAAGAATTCCAGACTCACGAAGACTACACAAAAAATCAGGATGATTACCTGCGTCACCTTGTAGAACTAGGACTTAAAAAACGCTATCCGGAAATTACAGATGAAATCCGTGAACGTTGCGAATACGAAATGGGAATTATCCTTGGTATGGGATTCAGCGGTTACTTCCTTATTGTATGGGAATTTATTAACTGGTCAAAATCTACCTGGGATAACGTAAATAACAGACCAAAGCCATATATGCCAATTGGTCCTGGACGAGGTTCCGGTGCTGGTTCTCTTGTTGCATATTGTCTTGGAATTACAGACATTGATCCTTTCCGATTTAAATTAATTTTTGAACGATTCTTAAATCCAGAACGTGTTTCCATGCCGGATTTTGACGTTGATATGGATTTCGACTATCGCCAGGATATTATTCAGCATACAAGAGATTTGTACGGAGATAAGAAAGTTGGTCACATTGTTACATTTGGTACTCTTAAACCAAAGAACGTAATTGCGGATGTTGGCCGAACTCTTGGAATCCCTCTTGCAGAAGTAAACATGCTTAAGTCAAAGGTCAGCGAAAACTTAAAGACTAAACTTAAGAACTGTTTTGAACCTCCTACAGAAAAATTCCCGGATGGTGGTCAGCTGGCTGAATTCCGTCACGATCCTCGTTATGAAAAGCTTTTTGATCTTGCAGAAAAACTGGAAGGTTGTAAAAGAAATACAGGTCTTCATGCATCGGGAATGGTAATTGGTTTAACAGAACTTCCAGACTGGGCTCCTGTTTTTGCCATCAGCGATAAGGATGGTGTAAAAACCGGCGTACAGTACACAATGGATATTATTGAACCTTGTGGACTTGTAAAATTTGACTATCTTGGTCTTAAAACTCTTTCTCTTATCCGTTATGCAGAAGACATTGTAAACAAGCATTTGCCAGAAGGGGAAAAACAGCTTGTTACTGCAGAGGTAAGTGAATCAGATCCAAAAACATTTGAGCTTTTTAAACGCGGCGACTCTGTTGCTGTATTCCAGTTTGAATCTCCTGGTATGCAGAAAATTTTGCGACAGTTCCAGCCAGAAAAACTTGAAGACCTTGTTGCTTTGAACGCCCTTTATCGTCCTGGTCCAATGGATTACATTCCAAACTATATTGACGGTAAATGGAAGCCAGAAACAGTACATTATCCAGATCCTTGTCTTGAAGATATTCTAAAAGAAACTTACGGTGTAATGGTTTATCAGGAACAGGTAATGCAGGTTTCTCAGAAAATTGCGGGATTCTCTCTTGGTGGAGCAGATATGCTTCGTCGTGCCATGGGTAAA
>JAKSTI010000029.1 GCA_024402665.1 Treponema sp. | reverse complement strand
CAATCATCCAGAATTCAGCAAGGTGACGTGGAGTATTTGAATTTTCAGCACGGAATGTAGGTCCGAATGTATAAACACGGCTTAATGCTGTAGCCAAAGTTTCTGCTTCAAGCTGACCAGATACTGTAAGGTTTGCTTTTTTACCAAAGAAGTCTTTGCTGTAATCAACAAGTTTGTATGCATCTTCTGGCTTCATTCCTTTTGCTCCGGCTTTAACACCCATTTCAGCAATTTTTTCCATGCTCAAAGTTGTTACCTGGAACATTTCACCAGCACCTTCACAGTCAGAACAAGTGATTTCTGGAGCATTGATGTACTGGAATCCTCTTTCCTGGAAGAATGAGTGAACTGCAAATGCCATCTGGTTACGAACACGGTAAACAGCACCAAAAGTGTTTGTACGTGCGCGCAAGTGAGCATTTTCACGAAGATATTCCATAGACATTTTGTTTTTCTGCAATGGATATTCATCTGGATTACAAGTTCCAAGGCATTCAAGACCTTCCAAAGTAACTTCAACAGCCTGTCCGCTTGCAGGAGATTCAATCAAAATACCTGTAGCACGAACAGAAGCACCAGTGTTCAGCTTTTTAAGTTCTTCTTCGATATTATTTACATTTGCATTTTTAGAAGGATTATTGCGGTCAAAAGTAAGCTGAATATTTGCAAAACAGCTTCCATCATTTACCTGAATAAAAACAAGACCTTTTGAGTCACGAACAGAACGAACCCATCCGCAAACTTTTACTGCGTGTCCGTCTGGAGTAGATTTTAATAAATCTTTAATTAAAACTGGAACCATATTGTTCCTCCCTAAAAATGAAATGTATAGAAGATAATACCATTTTTTTTAATCTAGGGGAAGATTTTTAAACAATGAATTGATTTCCCTTTCAAAACCCACAGAAAACATCCCCATTTCCCCCTAAGAGATTTTTCTTATTTTTTCCCAAAATAAAGAAATATGATATTTTTAAGTAGTTTCTTACATTAATATGGATTCTTTTTTTTATATATTTAGAGTGATTACTTATCCAAAAAAGGAGGCCTATAATGGGTTCATTAAAAGACAGAAAAGCATCTGTAAAAATTCAGGTTGTAGATACAAACGGAAAACCTGTTGCTAACACAAAACTTTCATATAATCAGACAAATCACGAATTCTTATTCGGATACGGTGCATTCGACTTCCTTTCTTATGCAATGGCAGATACTATGGATCCAAAAAAAGTTCCAGAACAGGTTCTTCGTCCACAGGATTTAGATCCAAACTGGAATCCTAAAAAATTCTTTGAAACTCGCGTAAATAAATGGCTTGAAATCTTCAATTACGGTACATTGCCTTTCTACTGGGGCGGATTCGAAAAGACAGAAGGAAATCCAAATACAGAAGGTCTTAAAAAAGCTGCACAGATTATGAAAGACCATAATGTAAAAGTAAAAGGTCATCCACTTTGCTGGCACACTGGTTGTGCAGAATGGCTTTTGAAATATGATAATGCTACTATTCTTGAAAAACAGCTTGGCCGTATTCAGCGTGAAGTTGAAGGATTCAAAGGCCTTATTGATATGTGGGATGTTATTAATGAAGTTGTAATCATGCCTGTATTTGACCGCTACGACAATGCTATTACTCGTCTTTGTAAAGAACACGGACAGATTGGCCTTGTAAAAAAGGTATTTGATCAGGCTTATAAATATAATCCTCAGGGAACATTCCTTATTAACGACTTTAATATGTCAGAAAAATATGCTGAATTGATTCAAGCTTGTCTTGATGCAGGAGTTCCTATTACTGCAATCGGTTTACAGTCACATCAGCACCAGGGATACTGGGGTAAAGATAAGATTGAAGAAGTTCTTGAACGCTACGAAAGATTTAATCTTCCTATTCACTTTACTGAAAATACAATTGTTTCTGGTCCAAAAGTTCCTCCAGAAATTACAGATTTGAATGACTGGCATTACGAAGACGGTGCTTCTACTCCAGAATTGGAAGAACAGCAGAAGAACCAGCTTGAAGAATGGTACAGAACAATTTTTGAAAATCATCCTTTAGTAAAAGCTATTACAGGATGGGATTTTACAGACGGAATGTGGTTGAATGCTCCAAGTGGTATTTTACACAAAGACGGAAGCGAAAAACCTGCTTTTGGAATGCTTAAACACCTTATTAAAGAAGAATGGCACAGCCAGGGCGAAATCACAACAGATGCAAACGGATATGCTGTGATTGAAGGCTTCAAAGGTGAATACGAAATTGGAAACGGTAAATTTGTAATTGCTGATGATGCAGCAGAACAGAAAGTAACTGTTTCAAAATAATTTACAAGAATTTAGAGCAGAATCATGAACAAAAATATTACAGACATGACTGTTGGTTCTCCAACAAAACATATTCTTAAATTTGCAGGTCCATTATTAATTGGAAACATCTTCCAGCAGTTTTACAACATGGTAGACTCATTCATTGTTGGTAAATACGTTGGTGAAAAAGCCCTTGCTGCCGTAGGTACTTGCGGTTCTGTGGGATTTTTATTTTTCTCATTAAGTTCAGGACTTGCAATCGGAATTGGAATCATCGTTGCCCAGTATTTTGGTGCAAAAAATGAATCCAGCGTCCGTACTACAATCGGAAGTTCTATTTATGTTCTTGCTTCTGCCGCTCTTGCAGTAACATTAATCGGTTTAATTTTCACTCCTGCCATACTGCGGCTGTTGAATTGTCCAGAATCTATTATTGGTGATGCAATTCTTTATATGAGGACTACCTGTTGTGGAATCATTTTCATTGCATTCTACAACGGAGTTGCTGCTATTTTAAGAGCCCTTGGTGATTCAAAATCTCCTTTGTACTTCTTAATTATTTCCAGCGTAATTAATCTTGTTCTTGATTTAGTATTCGTACTTTATCTTGGAATGGGCGTTTTTGGAGTTGGTATTGCAACTGTAATTTCTCAGGCAGTTTCTGCAATCGCCAGCATAATTTACGCTTGCAGCAAAGTAAGTTACTTCAGACTTTCAAAAGAAGAAATCTTACCTCACCGCCATATTATTGCAACTTCCTATAAACTTGGTATTCCACTGGCACTTCAGAATTCTTTGATTGCCATTTCCTGCATGGTTTTACAGGGAATTGTAAATACATTTGGTGAAACAGTAATGGCAGCAAACACAATCGTTTCTAAAGTTGAACAGCTGGTACAGCAGCCATATGGTTCACTTGGAGTAGCGGTAACAAGTTTTGCAGGGCAGAACTATGGTGCAAAAGATATTGCCAGAGTAAAAAAAGGACTTCACAGAGGATTCTTTATTGTTCTGATTTTCAGCCTTTCTTTACTTCCAATCGCTTATATTTTTGGCCGTCATATTATCGGATTCTTCCTTAACGAAGAAGCAAGTCTTGAAACAATCAGAATTGGTGCCCAGGCATTAAGAATTACAAGTCCATTCTATTTCTTCCTTGGTATGATTTACGTGCCAAGAGCAGTATTAAATGGTTGCGGTGATACAAAATTCGCAATGATTAACGGTATTACAGAAGTAATTTGCCGCGTTGTATTCTCACAGGTATTAACAAGATTTGCAGTAATTTCACTCTTTGGATTTACAATTCCAATGGGCTACTGGGGAATCTGGGCAACAACAGGATTAACATGGGGGCTTACATCAATCGTCTGTATGCTCCGCTACAAAATGGGAAGCTGGAGAAAGGGCTTTAAAACTGTTCAAAACTAATTTTTTGTTTGTTGTCCACAAAGGCGCTATAATCAAACTTTTTGGCGGGTCCCCTGTAAATCTGTGGACAACAATATCTTCTGGAACTTTTTCAAGAGCTTTTCTTACAAGTTCCAGATATTCTTCCATCTCTAAAACCTTTACCTTTCCTTCACAATAATCCTTTTCCAGTTTAGTCCCTTTCAGAACATACAAAACAGTAAATTTTATACCGTCAGTCCCTCTTTGAAGAACATAATCCACCGAATTAAGCATATCCGCTTCAGTTTCAAAAGGGAGACCAAAAATCACATGAGTAACAATATGAGCAGCAGGAACATTCTTTTTTAGCCTTGCCATTGCATCATCATAAACCTTGTTTTCATAGCAGCGATTAATGTATCCGGCAGTCTTTTCATTAGAAGTTTGAAATCCAAGTTCCAGCTGTAAATACGTAATGCGGCTTAGTTTCTCAAGATAATTCAGCATTTTATCACTAATACAATCAGGTCTTGTTGCAATAGCCAGTCCCACTACCCCCTGGCCGCTCAATGCTTCCATGTATTTTTTATAAAGAGCATCTTCATCACCATAAGTGTTTGTAAAATTCTGAAAATACGCAATATATTTTTTATTCTGCTTTTTGGGGAATTTTGAATCTACACGTTTTTTAGCTTCTTCAATTTGTTCTGAAATAGAAAGAGTTCTTGATGCGGCAAAATCACCGGAACCAGCGGCGCTGCAAAAAATACAACCGCCAGTGCTTTTAGAACCATCTCTTGTAGGACAAGTGCATCCTGCATCAATAGAAATTTTATAAACTTTTGAACCGAATTTTTGCTTGTAGAAATCTGAGACAGAAAAATAACTCATTAGAAAACAACTTTTACGCCAACACTGATAATTGTACCTTCCAGACTAAAGTTGGAGATAACCATACCAAGTGGGAAATTAATACTTACTTCAGGACCAAGCATAACATATTCGTTTAATTTAAAAAGCCAGTCGGCACCGCCAGTAAGATAAAGGAATTTCAAACCAGAATAAAACCATTTGTTGATCATAGCAACATCACCTGAAGCAGAGCCCGTGTAACCATAATCATTGGCACCAACGTCAGACGCCAGGATTGCAAAACGGAAAAGAAATGCTATCCCGGCAGAAAAACGGAGGTTTGAATTTTCCCAGAAATTAGCCTGAAAAACAACAGGAACATTAAGGAGAAGATTAAAAGCCAGCGCAGTTCGATTTTCCACTTCAGCAGGAAGAACCTGTCCATCTTCAACCAGATAATACCCGGTGAAAATTTTTACAGATGGCTGAAAAGAAAACCAGTTGTCGTTTGGCCATTCAATTCCAAAATACACAGGAAAAGAAATTGGAGACACTGCACCCTGTGTAGATTCACTTGTACTAATATAAATAGTTGGTGTAAGTCCAAAGAAGAAATCTGTGGCATCAAAAAAAGGTCTGTCAAAAATGCTGCCAGATTTTTC
The DNA here is from genome assembly GCA_024402665.1 of Treponema sp. Taxonomy (GTDB): domain Bacteria; phylum Spirochaetota; class Spirochaetia; order Treponematales; family Treponemataceae; genus Treponema_D. The sequence continues at coordinate 10,083 of JAKSTI010000029.1, read as the reverse complement.
CTTTGATTCCTGAGCATAAACACTAACCCCGGAAGCAAAAATCAAAATCAACAGAATTATGAGTTTTTTAAATTTTTTAAAACCAGCAAATGATTTCACTTTATTTTCCATCAACTAGAAACCTCAAATTTATAATAACCACTTCTTACTGAATAACACTGTATAAAGTATCTTCCAGATTTACAGATACAAAACCAGTTCTGCCAGTATGATAAAACAATTCTTCTTCCCAACCAGCATACAAAGTATTACCTGTAATAACATAAGAAGTATATACATAATTATCGGGTAATTTTGGTAATCGCAACACAACAGGTTTACCGGCTCTTAATACCCTCTGCCCTTTTATTGCACCCTGAAAATAGAAAGTTCCATCTTCAAAAAGTACAGAAGTCCAGTTTTTACAGCTTAAGGCTTTTCCCTTTATAGATGCCACCTTATCCTGATTTTCCACATTGGAATAAACAACAGGTGAAGACCCGCCGGCCACTCCAGCTTCTACATTAAAATAAACACGGCTGCTGACATCTTTTAACACATTCTGCAGATTCTCTGGAGCTTTTGAAAATTCTTCCAGTGATTTTGTTCTTCTAAAATCTTCTGCTTCAATTTCCTGAAGACGAATCTCTTTTGAACCTTTTAACGGAGTTAACGAAGTAACTGAATAATTTGGAACCCATTTATAATAGGCACACAGATTTTTCCCACGCTCAATATATTTAACTTCACAAGTCCAGTCAAAACCATCCCAAAAGAAATCTACAACTTCAGCTTCCTCTTCTTCAGAAAGATTTGTTGTATCCAAAAGCGGATAAAAAATCTTAGAACGTTCATCATACTGAATCAAGAAATGATGCTGATTCAAAGCATTCTTGTATTTTTCTGAAGACAAAGTTTCGTTAAAGAAAGAACTTTTATATACAGAAAAAACAGGCGAATCATCAACAAAAACAAGATTCCCGGCAGTTCTATTTTCAAAAATCGAAATGTCTTTTACAAGTTCAGGACCATTTTTATTAAAAGTAAGAAGCCCCATCCCACTGACAATTCCATAAGCTTTATTTCCGCTGCCATCAGAAGTAATTCCCGCAGCCGAAAGTCTTACACATTCAGTCCATGGATTGTTCTGGATTACCGGTGCATACTCAGGCTTATCAACCTGTTCAAAACCAGATTCTGAAAAATAAAACCATTTATGAATCCCGGGTTTAACAGGCTGAGCAAAATCTACAATAGGAGTAAATTCATATTCTTTTTCACGGCATGACCCGACCAACATAGGAAGAATAAGAACAACCCATAGTTTTTGTATCTGAAAAATTCTCTTCACATTTTTTTTCATAATTATCACCATATGATGGTAATGAAACATTCTCAAGTGCTCTAACAGTTCCATTATTAGCACTAATCATTACATTATATAGATTATAATCTGAAAACACATTTACTTCACTTTCTTTTAGCCAAATTTCTGATTTTTCTGATATTTTTTTGTTATAAGGAACGTATGAACATAACAAATTCTGTATCGAATCACAGGAAACGGAAGTGGCATCCTTAAGGTTAATAGAATAAGTGTTGAAGTTTTTATATGCGATTGAAGTTAAAAGATTTTCAGCATCAATAAGCCAGGGATTATAACCTTCATCACATTTCTTGCGAATTTCCATCTGAAATCTGATCCAGTTAAATCCCGCAATATACTTAACAACTTCTGGCTTTTTGTAGTAGGAATATGAACCCATAAAAAGTCGTTCCATTATGTAAGCAACAAAACCGTCTTCCCAGGTTAATTCCAACTGATCATCATAATCAGGACGTTTGGCTTCAACCATCATATCACCTGATACAATTCCAGCATAACCTCCAGAATCAGAATCACCAGATTTTTTTTCATCCTCCCCCGTATAATAGGCTATAGTTCCAGTCTCATAAACAAGAGGTGGTGGCGGGCAATCATAATGATTAACAATAACTTCTACAGGAACCGCAACATTTCCATAAGTATTATGATAATCTTTTCCATAAGGATAGATTTGGCCGGCACTTTTGAAAAAAGCTGTTTCCTTAGAATCCAACGGAGAAATAACCAAAGGAGTTGCTGAAATTGCCGCAGGATAATTAGAATCTACGGACACATTAAAGCATCTTTTGGAACCATCAACATAAAAACAATTTGTTTTCCCTCCCGAAGTAACTTTAACTTCCCATCTTGAAACATCAAATGGAATCAAAGCTGTATCAGGCAAAGAAACCTGCAGTTCTGTAGTCGAAAGCACCAACGGTGAACCTTCAAACAAACTGCAGCCAGATAAACCCATTAATCCTGTAAAAAGGATTAAGCCAGTTAAAGAAAAAAGGATTTTCTCCTTTAAATAAATATAAAATTTGTTCATACCTATTTATAGAAAAAAATTTTTTAAAATCGGAAGTTTTATAAAAAAAAATTGATTATATTTTATGAAAAAAAGAATATGAATAAGAATAGGTACATCATAAATAGAAATCTTTTCTTGTTATGAAAATACTACCAGTCAGCCAGTAACTATCAAAACCGCTAGCTAGCGTCGCTACACGCGCAGACCGGCAAGGAAACTATCTTTCCGTCCTGCGAGTGTTTTTGACAGTCACTGTCTTCCTTCCCGTATTTTCATAGAAGAAATTTTGATATCAATGGGTGTTACTTTATTTACAGAACAGTATTTTTATGAATATCTATTTTTTTTAATTATTCGAATTTAGAAATTTCTGCCTGGCACAGGGAATCACAAATTTCATTATATTCAATTCCGGCGTGACCTTTTACCCAGTTCCAGTTTACATCAAGCCCCGAATTAAGTGCGTCCAGCTGAACCCATAAATCCTGATTTTTTACGGGTTTCTTGTCTGCAGTTTTCCAGCCTTTTGCTTTCCAGCTTTTAATCCAGGTTGTGATTCCATTTTTTACATACTGACTGTCGATATTAACAACAACAGGGCGACCTGCAAAAGATGGAGTATTATGAACAACAGTTAAAGCTGTAATAGCGGCCATCAGTTCCATGCGGTTATTTGTTGTCAATTTTTCACCACCACTAAGTTGTTTTGCAACACCATCGGCAATTACAACAATACCCCAGCCTCCAGGACCAGGGTTACCATGACAGCCACCATCTGTATAGATTACAATTTCGTTCATCGTTCACTGCCCGCTATTAAACCAACACACCTTTTGTGCTTGGAATTGCACCGTTTCTTCTTGCATCAATTTCTACAGCTTCACGGATTGCACGACTTACAGCTTTGAAACATCCTTCAATTTTATGATGATCGCTGCGACCACGGATTACATCAATATGTAAATTACACTGAGCATTGCTTACAAATCCCTGCCAGAAATCTTCAAAACAATCTGTCTGGAAAGTTCCCTGAATTCCATCCTGAACAGAAACTAAAGGGATTCCAGTAAGATTTGCGTTACTTACAAGATATGGTCTTCCACCAAAATCAACAGCGGCCTGAACAAGAGTTTCATCCATTGGATAAATAAAGAATCCGCTGCGGAAAATACCGGCACAATCACCTAAAGCTTTTTTGAAACATTCACCAAGTACAATTCCAGTATCTTCAATCAAATGGTGCTGATCAACATTTAAATCGCCAGACAAAGTTCCTGATAAATCAAACAAACCGTGCTTACAAAAACTTTTAAGCATGTGGTCAAAGAACCCGATTGGATTTTTCACATCACATTTTCCAGTTCCATCAAGATTCAAAGTCAATTCAATCTGAGTTTCCCCAGTTACACGTTTTACAGTAGCAATTCTAGCCATCATCAACACCTCTTGTTTTATTTTAGCAGAAAACTATTCTTTTTTACAAGAAGAGCCCCCCCTGCCCCAATAGATTGCATAGAGGCAGGATGGGTTATTTGATTTATCCTTGTATATTTAATGTTCCTCTTCTTGTACCAACAGACGGAGTTCCTTCAGTCATTTTTATATCTTCCGTTTGCTTTGGTTCACTAAAATTTATCCAACGATTTGATTGTTGTGTATTATTAATAGAATATTCTACCTTACAATAGTAATTCACTGAATTATTAGACATTAAATAATAAACAATATTAGGCAAACCACCATTCTCTTCAGAAAAACTAGAGCCTATTTTAATATCTTTAATGTCATATGTTACATCATTGTAAGTTAATTTTAATCCTTCAATAACAACTGTATAAGCTCCTCTTGAATAAGTTCCATCTCTAGTAAAAATATTCCCTACTTCCGGTTTATCTTTCAGCGCAAGGTAGAAATCATATTCATACAAGCCTAAATCTGTTGTGTCACTTACTTTAAATACAGAACTTTCTAAAATTGAAGATGAAGATTTTGTATTATACCACCAGTAATCGGCAAGTTTGTTTTCTGGAAGCTGATAAGAAGGAATCAGATTTTTAACATCAGCCCAGGTAATATTTTTTGCAACTGCACTTTCTTCTGTATAAGTTCCAAGAAGTTCTTCCCCTTCTGCCTCAACTCCATATCCACTTTCCTTTAATTTTGGAGTTCCAAAATAGAAATTATATCTATAAGTAATTTTTGTAGTTTCAGGACCAATAAAAGTATCTCTGCAATCCATAGTTGCATTCAAAGCTTCATAAGGAGACTCGTACCATACTGATGACCATTTTATTTTCCAAATGTTGCCAGGTTCTGCAGTTAATGTCATATGAGACCAGAAAAGTCCCTGTTTTGTAATAAAAGGTTCATTGCCAGTGATTCCAGGACTAATTGAACCTGAACTATTGTTCTGAGAAGAATGAGCAAGAATCAAATCATAAGTTTTTGTATCTTCATCATAAACAGTGTTCAAAACATTTGCGTTCCAATAACTGTTAACACTTTCTGAAAGACCAAGTTTTGCACCAATTGTCAGGTCATATTTATGATTTTCAAGATTATACTTTCCACTAAAATTTGAAAGATATTCACTTTTTAATGGAGGAACTTTTTCAGGATCAAAACTAGAAGCTTCAACCCCTTCATTTAATGCAAGTTTCTGTACACCAAAGAATTCACTTTCAAAACATGGAACAGAACCATTAAGATAGATTTTAATATTGTTTTCTGTTTTACCAATTTCACGAATATCTTCAGACCAGACAATTGTGGCAGAAATTCCAGCTTCATTTTCAGATAAAAGAATCCATTTTGTTGTATTCAATCCATCTGGCATGTAATTAAGGTAAATATCTTCATCAATTTCAGCAAAGTCGAATCTGAGGTTGCTGCTAGAGAAGAAAGATTCATTCTTTATTTCTACAAGATGAAGATTTTTTCTGTCTGGGGTGATATCAGGATTGTTTTCAGGTAAATCTTGATGATTACAACTAAGAAGAGTGAGCATTAACCCGAAGGTTAAAAGACATAACGATTTTTTCATAAGTCCTCCTATTGAACTATGAAGATGAGAGAGATTTTGTTTGACGTCTGACTTTAACAGTAGAATAGACTGCCCTGACTTTCACAGGATTGCCAAAAAAAAGGAGGGATATAGCCCTCCTTTTAAATACCAAATTTATATAGATTACAACATTACTTTACGTAATTCGTATTCTACGATATCTGATGCACCAAGACTCTGGAGTTTTGGCAGCAAGGTTGGGACTTCTGATTTTTTAACAGCAATTTTTACTGCATAACCGTTTCCGCCAAAGAGAGGAGAAACTGTTGGGCTCTTCATTGCTGGGATTCCCTTAATCAAAGCATCGAAGTCTTTTTCTGAAACATTCATTTCAAGCATAACGCGGTCACGGGCATTAAGAACTGTTTCGAACAACATCTTAAGTTCCATGATTTTCTGTTTCTTTTCTGGATCGTTCATTGCTTCTTTTGAAGCATACATTCTTGTTGAAGATTCCATCAAAGTATCAACAATCTTAAGGCGGTTTGCTTTTAATGAAGAACCTGTAGAAGTGTTATCTATCAAAATCTGAGCGATTGAATCTTCTGTGTCCTGAACAAAGCCTTCAGAAGTTCCCCATGTACGGAAGATTGTACCGTCGATTTTTTTATCTTCAACGTATTTTTTGCTCAATGCCTGATATTCAGTAGCGATTGTAACAGGGCCTTTAAGTAATTTGTCATAATCACGTGCTTCTGGAATTGCAGCAACAATGCGAACTGGGTCAAATCCCAAATCCATAATTTCTACAACTTTATCTTCAACACCGTTTTCATAAACCCAGTCTTTTCCGCTGAAACCAACATCAGCTTTATTGTTTGCAAGAAGAAGACTTGTAATCTGAGGTTTTACAACCTGAAAAGCCAAATCTTTCTGGTTTGTTGTAGGGAAATACTGTCTGTCAGGAAGATGGATTGAAATACCAACATCGCTTAAAAGTTCATAAACTGATTCGTAGATTCTTCCTTTTGCTAATAAAATCTTTAATTTGTCCATTTTTATCTCCGTATGTCTTTCCTATAACGCAACGTCCAAACCAGAAGCAGCAGCATCAGCAGCAAGTTTCTGACGGAAAGCCTTTAATTTTTCTTTAAGTTCTGGATATTTGATTGCAAGAATCTGTACTGCAAGATATCCTGCATTTTTTGCATTACCAATTCCAACTGTTGCAACTGGAATCTGTGGTGGCATCTGTACAATAGAAAGAAGAGCGTCCATTCCACCAAGACCGTTTGATTTGTCGCTGATACATTCAAGTGGAACACCAATTACAGGGATTGTTGTTTCGCCGGCAATTACACCAGGAAGAGCAGCTGCCAAACCAGCACCTGCAATAATAACTTCACAACCGTCTTTTTCAACCTGTTCAACAGTTTCCTTTAATAAAGCGCCTGCACGATGGGCAGAAAGGATATATGCTTTGTAATCAACGCCGAATTCATTAAGAACATCGGCTGCCTTTTTCATTTTGTCTGTGTCGGATTTTGATCCAAAAAAAATTGCTACTTTCATGCGTACATAATAACAAAAAATGTAATTCGAAACTATCCCCTAGAGATAATTAAATTTTTGATCTATGAAAATACTACCAGTCAGTTAGTAACTGTCAAAACCGCTAGCTAGCGTCGCTACATTGTAGAGCGGTAAGGAAACTATCTTTCCGCTCTACAAAAGTTTTTGCCAGTCACTGTCTTCCTTCCCGTATTTTCATAAATTAAATTTTGACATTCACTAGATGTCATTTATTAAGCAAACATCGTTTTTGACATCTACTAGATGTCAATCTTTATAATTTTGACACTCACTAGATGTCAAATTCCATTTATTTTCGCAAATTTGACATTCACTAGATGTCAATTTTTTTAAATATGTTTTTGTTATATGAAAATACTACCAGTCAGTTAGTAACTGTCAAAACCGCTAGCTAGCGTCGCTACACGCGCAGAACGGTATGGAAACTATCATTCCGTTCTGCGAGTGTTTTTGACAGTCACTTCCTTCCTTCCCGTATTTTCATAAATTAAATTTTGACATCTACTAGATGTCATTTTTCATAAATTTGACACTCACTAGATGTCAAAACTGATCAAAAAGACAAATTTGACATCTACTAGATGTCAAATTACAATGAAGGTATATTTTTTATATGGAAATGCGGGAAAATCGGCAGAGCTGGACGGTCAAGCTTTTTGATTCGGAACAGAATGAGTTTAATAATCTCTTCAACTTTTTTTGGATTTTAGACAATTCATACTCTTACAGCTGCACTTTTTTCTGCAAAGATTCTGAGCTGGGCTTTTATAATAAGATTCCAAACTATCTTCCTAAAAATACTATTCAAAAGGAATTTGTTCAGTTAGCAGATTATCCAAAAGCAGACGCTTATCTTATAATTGAAGGTCAGGGATTTTCTATAACTGTTTTGCTGTTGAAAGAAGATTCTCCTGAATTTGCTGAGGTTCCGTTGTGGAGTCTTTTGTTTCTGAATCTTAAGCTGCCTTTATAATTGTTGATTTTTCAAAAAAACTTTATAATCACATTATGATTCAGACATTAACAATTACAGTAAAACCAGAAGAAGAAAAAAACGAAAAACTTATAAACACTCTGCTTTTTAGAGAATTGAATAAATTTCAAAAAAACTGGACAAAAGATGATGTTGCCTTTGTCTTTGAAAAAAAATCTATTGATGCAAGACGCGGAACAGTAAAACTTCATTTAAAATACAAAGCATATATTGGAGAAAAACCAGAAGCATCACAATCGGCAGTTCCAGAATGGAAAAAGGCAGACGGAAATAAAACTGTAATTATTGTTGGTGGCGGACCAGCGGGTTTATTTGCGTCATTAAAACTTCTTGAAAAAGGAATCAAACCTGTAATCATAGAACGGGGACAGGAAACTCAGCAGAGAAGAAAAGATATTGCATTAATCAGCACACAGAATCTTGTAAATGAAAACAGCAACTATTGTTTTGGAGAAGGCGGAGCCGGAACTTTTTCTGACGGCAAACTTTACACCAGAAGCAATAAACGAGGTGACATTTCAAAAATCCTGAAAATCCTTGTAAACTTTGGAGCAGATTCTAAAATCTTAACAGATGCACATCCTCACATTGGAACAGACAAACTTCCAAAAGTAATCAACAATATCCGTACAAAAATCATTGAATTGGGCGGAGAATTTCACTTTCACACAAAATGTACAGACTTTATATTAGAAAATCAAAACGGAAAAAAAATCATAACAGGAATAAAAGCAGAAGACACACAGACATCAGAGCAACTGACATTTAATGCAGATTCAGTTCTTCTTGCAACAGGCCATTCCGCTCCAGACATTTACCATCTTGTAGGAAAAACTGCACCATCAGCTTTAGAAGCAAAAACCTTTGCAGCAGGAGTCAGAGTTGAACATCCACGCACATATATAGATGCACTTCAGTTCCACGGAAATACACAAAACATGCCGGCTGCAGAATATAGAGTCACAACTCAGGTTGAAGAACGCGGCGTTTATTCTTTCTGTATGTGCCCGGGTGGATTCGTAGTTCCATCTTCTTCAGGTCCAGATGAAATTGTAGTAAACGGAATGTCTGCCGCTGCCCGTAACTCAAAATGGTCAAATGCCGCAATTGTTGTAGAAATCCGCCCGGAAGATATTCCTGCCGAATATCAGAAAGAAGCAGAAAAACTTGGCTGCCCTGCTCTAAGCGGACTTTTATTCAGAACAGCAATGGAAAAATCAGCAAAAGAAAATGGAAAAGGCCAGGCTGCCCCTGCACAAAAAATGGTAGACTTCATCAACAACAAAACTTCAGAACAACTGCCAGTATCAAGCTACACACCGGGAATTGTTTCTTCAAATTTAAACACATGGCTCCCAGAACATATTTGCAGCAGATTAAAACAAGGCTTCATCAATATAGATAAAAACATGAAAGGCTTTATAAATGACAATGCACTTATGATCGCAATTGAAACAAGAACAAGTACCCCAGTCAGAATTGCAAGAGACAAAGAAACATTTGAATGTATTGGAATTAAAAAACTCTACCCTGCAGGAGAAGGCAGCGGATATTCAGGTGGAATTGTTTCCAGCGCAATGGATGGAGAAAATTCAGCCCAGGCTATTATTCATAACCTGGGCCGATAAGTTATTCAAAAATATTTTTTATTTTACAATAACTTTATTAATGTGCCAGATGTCACGTACATAATCTTCAATTGTACGGTCAGAAGAGAACTTGCCACAGTTAGCAATATTCTTCAAAGCCATTCTAGCCCATGTTTTCTTATCAGCATAAGCTGCAGCAATTTTTTCCTGTGCCATACAGTAAGAATCAAAATCAGCAAGAAGATAGTAAACATCAGGACGCTGACCTTCAACACCGTAAATCAAAGAATCATGCAATTCCTTGAAAAGCTGATGAGTTGGATCATAAGTTCCATCAACAAGCTGTTCAACAACTCTTGCAAGTTCAGGATTGCGGTCAAGATATTCCTGAGGATTATATGAATGTTCAGCTTCCATCTTTTTAATTTCTTCAGTCAAAAGACCAAATACAAAGCCGTTTTCTTTTCCAGCTTCTTCAAAAATTTCAATGTTAGCACCATCCATAGTACCAAGTGTCAAAGCACC
>JAKSTI010000028.1 GCA_024402665.1 Treponema sp. | reverse complement strand
GGTGAAAATAAGTAGGAGCTGAACCGTGGAAAATAATGCTGTTCAGACTGTAAAGGCTATTAAAAGAACATTTGTTGGTCTTGTAACATCTGAAAAAATGGACAAGACAATTGTAGTAACAATCACTACAAAGAAAATGGATCGCCTTTACAAGAAATATGTAACTAGAACAAAGAAATACATGGCACATGATGAAAACAATGATGCACATGTAGGTGACACAGTTCGTATTGTTGAATGCAGACCATTAAGCAAAAATAAATGCTGGCGTCTTGCTGAAATCATCGAACGTGCTAAATAAGCAAAGGAGTTAGAGAATTATGATTCAGATGCAATCTTGTATGACAGTTGCTGATAACTCCGGAGCAAAAATTGCTCAGTGTATTAAAGTTATCGGTGGTTCACATCGTAGATACGCTGGTATCGGCGATATTGTAGTAGTAGCAATTAAGGATGCAATCCCTACTTCTACTATCAAAAAGGGTTCTATAGAAAAGGCTGTAATTGTACGCCAAGCTAAAGAATACCGTCGTCCTGATGGAACTTACATTCGTTTTGATGATAACGCTTGTGTTATCGTTGACGACAGTAAGAACCCAAAAGGTAAACGTATTTTTGGACCTGTTGCACGCGAGCTTCGTGATATGGACTTTATGAAGATCATATCTTTGGCTCCGGAAGTTCTTTAAGGAGAAAATGAACATGTTAAAGAAATCAAAAATCCGCAAGAACGATACAGTACAGGTACTTGCTGGTAAAGACAAAGGTAAACGTGGACAGGTTGTTCGTGTTAACCTTAAAAAAGAAACAGTAATCGTATCTGGTGTAAACATTGTTAAAAAGGCAATGAAGAAGAAGAGTCAGCAGGATCAGGGCGGTATCGCTGAGATCGAAGCTCCTCTTAATATTTCAAATGTAGCAATCGTATGTAAAAAATGCGGTCCTACAAAAATCGGTTATAAAATTGACGGCGATAAAAAAGTTCGCGTCTGCCGTAAATGTGGAGATGTACTCTAATGGCAAATTACGTACCTCGGCTTAAGAAAGTCTATAAAGACGAAATCGCACCAGCTCTTGTAAAAGAGTTTAACTACACAACTCCAATGCAGATTCCTGCAATTAAGAAGATTGTTGTAAGTATGGGTGTTGGTGAAGCTCTCACAAATAAGAAACTCCTTGATGCCGCAGTTGCTGACTTAACACAGATTACTGGTCAGAAGGCTGTTAAAACTAAGGCAAAGAAGAGTATTGCTAACTTCAAACTTCGTGAGGGTAATGAAGTGGGTGCAATGGTAACATTGCGCGGAGATATCATGTATGAATTCCTTGATCGTCTCATCAATGTTGCATTCCCACGTATTAAGGATTTCCGTGGAATCAAAGCTACTGGTTTTGATGGTCACGGTAATTTCTCAGTTGGTATTACTGAACAGTTGATCTTCCCAGAAATCGACTTTGATAAAGTTGTTAAAATTGCTGGTATGAACATCACATTTGTAACAAGTGCTAACACAGATGCTGAATCTAAAGCTCTTCTTACAAAGTTCAATATGCCATTCCGTAAGTAGGTGAAGTATGGCTAAGAAATCAATGATTATTAAAGCAGCCCGCAAGCAGAAGTATTCTACACGTGTTTATAACCGTTGTCAGATTTGCGGACGTCCACGCGGATATTTACGTAAGTTCAAGATGTGTCGTCTTTGCTTCCGTAAATTAGCAAGTGAAGGCCAGCTTCCTGGCGTAACAAAATCAAGTTGGTAGGAGATAGAAATGAGTGCATCAGATCCAGTAGCAGACATGCTTACAAAGGTTCGTAATGCGGCTATGGCCCGCCACGAAAAAGTAGATGTTCCTTCATCAAAGCTTAAGCTTGAAATCGTAAAAATTATGAAAACTGAAGGATACATTAAAAACTTCAAAAAGGTTCAGGAAGATGGAAAAAACACACTCCGTATTTTCTTGAAATATGATGATGATAATAATCCGGTAATCCACGGTGTTAAGAAAATTTCTACACCAGGTCGCCGTGTTTATTCTGGTTACAAAGATTTGCCACGTGTTTACAATGGCTATGGAACAGTAATTGTTTCAACTTCTTCTGGTGTTACAACTGGTAAGAAAGCTACTGAAAAAATGGTTGGTGGCGAATTAGTTTGCACAATCTGGTAGTAAGGGGGAGCAGTAAGTATGTCTAAAGTAGGTAAACTTCCTGTTGCTCTTCCAGCAGGTGTAAATGTAAACGTTTCAGATGGAATGATTACTGTAAAAGGTCCTAAAGGTGAACTTAAACAGAAAATCCATGCTGAAATTGGTGTTGAAGTTCAGAACAATGAAATCGTTCTTTCAACAAAAGATGGTAACAAACAGACAAATGCTTATCATGGTCTTTACAGAAGCTTAATCGCTAACATGGTTAAAGGTGTTACAGATGGTTTCACAAAGACTTTGGTAATTACAGGTGTAGGTTACCGTGCAGAAGTTAAAGGTAAAGAACTTGTAATGAACTTAGGTTATTCAAGTGACTATATTGCTATTATTCCTGACGGATTAACAGTTGTTGCAACTCCAGATGGAAAACTTAATATTTCTGGTATTGATAAGCAGTTAGTTGGTGAATTTAGTTCTCAGATTCGTAAATTAAGAAAACCTGAACCATATAAAGGTAAAGGTATTCGTTACGATAACGAAGTTATCCGACGCAAAGTTGGTAAGACTGGTGTTAAATAAGGTGAAGCTATATGTTTAAGAAACTGAACGATAAAAACAGAAAACGCTTGCACAGAAAAATCCACATCCGTAAATCAATTTACGGTACTGCAGACAGACCAAGAATGACTGTAACTCGCAGTAACAAAAATCTTTCTGTACAGGTTATTAATGACGATGAAGGAAAGACTTTAGCTTCTATTTCTACAATGGAAAAGGAATTTGCATCACTTAAGCCTAATACTGAAGGTGCTGCAAAACTTGGTGAAGCTTTAGGAGCACGCCTTAAGGACAAAAAAATCTCTAAGGTTGTATTTGACAGAAATGGTTACTTATACCATGGTGTTGTTAAAGCTCTCGCTGATGGTGCCCGCAAAGCAGGAATCGAATTCTAGGAGAAACTATGGAACATCAGAAAAACTTTGATAAAGATCCAAAAGAAAAAGAGTTTGTAGAAAAACTCGTTACTCTTAATAGAACAAGTAAGACTGTAAAAGGTGGACGCCGTATGGCATTTGCTGCACTTACTGTTGTAGGGGATCAGAAAGGTCGCGTTGGATACGGTCTTGGTAAAGCTAATGACGTATCTGAAGCTATTAAAAAGAGTATTGATAAAGCAAAGAGAAATCTTGTAGTAGTTCCATTGAAAAACGGAACATTACCACACGAAATGATTGGTAAATATAAGAGTTCTGAAGTTTTGATTAAGCCTGCTTGTTCCGGTACTGGTATCATCGCTGGTGGTACTGTACGTGCTATTATGGAAGCTGCTGGTGCAACTGATATTCAGTCTAAATCTTTGGGATCAAGCTCTGCCGTAAACGTTGTTCGCGCAACATTCGACGCTATTTCTAAATTAATGAATGCTAAGAAAGTTGCTGCTAACAGAGGTAAAACTCTTGATGAGTTGTGGGGTTAATGTATGGCTAAAGCAAAACAGTTAAAAGTTACATTAATTAGAAGTACAATTGGTCAGAAACCTGCTAAGGTTGCTACAGTTCGCAGTCTTGGACTTAAGAAGATTAATTCTTCTAACGTTCTTGCTGATAACGAAGCAGTTCGTGGTATGGTAGCAGCTGTATCTCATTTAGTTAAAGTTGAGGAGATCTAAAATGGCAAATTATAATCCAATTCTGAGCGCTCCTCAGGGTGCTAATAAAAATCCTAAACGTGTTGGACGTGGTTCTTCTTCAGGACTCGGTACAACAGCTGGTAAGGGTAACAAAGGTCAGCAGTCACGTTCTGGCGGAAAAACTTACGTTGGTTTCGAAGGTGGACAGATGCCACTTTACAGACGTATTGCACACAAAGGTTTCTCAAACTATCCTTTCAAGAAAGAATATGTTTGTATTAATCTTGACCAGTTGGATGCTAAATTCAACGATGGAGAAACAGTAGACAAAGCTTCGCTTATTGCTAAAGGTTTCATTTCAGCAAAAAGTGCAACTCTTGTAAAAGTTCTTGGAAACGGTGATGTTTCTAAAAAACTTAACATTGTTGTAGATAAGATTTCTGAATCTGCTAAAGCTAAAATTGAAAAAGCAGGTGGTTCTGTAAAAACTACAGAAACAGCTGAAGATGGTAATAAATAGAAGTGGAGTTAAACATGGCAAGCAATGCAATCGTAAATATGTTTAGAGTAAAAGAACTTAGAGGACGTTTGTTCTTTACACTTCTTATATTAGCAGTATTCCGAATGGGTAGTGTTATCACTATTCCAGGAATTGATGCAAATGTTCTTTTCAACTACTTTGAAGCTCAGGCTCAGACTCAGAGCAATGCTTTCGCTAGCTATATGGACTTCTTTGTAGGTGGAGCATTTTCACACTTTTCAGTTTTCATGCTCGGTGTAATGCCATATATCTCGATGCAGATTATTATGCAGCTTGCTGTTATTATTTTCCCTTCTCTTAAACGTATCTCCCAGGAAGATGGTGGTCAGAGAAAGATTGCTTCTTATATTCGTATGGGAACAATCTTTGTTTGTATCATCCAGGCTTGGGGTGTAACAGTTTGGGCAGATAGTATCGGTTGTATCACTTTGGAAAACCATGCAGCTTTCAAAGCTCTGGCTATCCTTACAGTTACAACTGGTTCTATGATTACTATTTGGTTCGGGGATCAGATTACAGCACGCGGAATCGGAAATGGTATTTCAATGATGATTTTTGCGGGTATTGTTGCTCGCCTTCCTAGCGCAGTTTCGAAATTATATCAGGCTGTTAAGAATGGCGAACCAAGATTCGTATTTGTTATCATTGTTTTGATTATGTTTATCGCAATTATTGCTTTAGTAATCTATGAAGAATCTGGACAGAGAAAAATCCCTGTTCACTATGCAAAACGTGTAGTAGGAAGAAAAATGTATGGCGGACAGAGCACATACATTCCATTTAAGGTAAATCCTTCAAATGTAATTCCTTTGATTTTTGCAAACTCTCTTCTTACATTGCCATTAACAATAATTGAAACATTCTCAAAAAATGCTGGCGCAAAACCTTGGGTTTCTACGTTAGCTAGAGTACTGACTCCAAATGGTTTTTGGTATAATGTTTTGTTAGTTGTTCTTATTATCTTCTTTGCATACTTCTACACTCAGGTAACACTGAACCCTACAGAAATCGCAAAGAACATCAGAGAAAACGGCGGCTCCATTCCTGGTGTACGTACAGATAAGACAGAAGAATATCTTACAAAAATTTTGAATAGACTTATATTACCTGGTTCATTGTTCCTTGCTATAATTGCAGTTGTTCCACAGGTTATCACAAATATTTTTGGATTCCCTGCAGAAGTTTCTGCTCTTATGGGTGGTACATCACTGATCATCATGATTGGTGTTGATCTTGATACAATGAGTCAAGTTGAAGCACTTCTTAAAATGCATCATCACGAAGGACTTACTAAGAAGGGCAAAATTAGATCACGAAGTTTATAAAAATTTTCGTGAATTAGTAGTAGAAAAGATATGGGAATATGTGATATATTTATTTTTACCAAATTGTCTCTCATTGCGAGGTGCTAAAGATTTGGTAAAAAACTATTCCCATGGGGGCTTTTTATGAAAGTACGAACCAGTGTAAAACCTATCTGTGATAAGTGTAAGGTTATTAAACGTAATGGTATTATCCGTATCATTTGTACAAACCCAAAACATAAGCAGAGACAGGGCTAAGGCTTAAGGAGAAACAGATGGCTCGAATTGCGGGAGTTGATATCCCTAATAAACATGTAGGTACCGCATTGACATACATCTACGGTATCGGCCGTACATCGGCACAGAAGATTTGCGAAGAAGCTAAAATCGATCCAACTAAGATGGCAAATGATCTTACTCAGGATGAACTTAGCAAGATTCGTGAAATTTTAGATAGAGACTATAAGGTAGAAGGTCGTCTTCGTTCAGAAATCGGTCTTAACCTCAAACGTCTTATGGATATTGGTTGCTATCGTGGTCTTCGTCACAAGCGAGGTCTTCCAGTACGCGGACAGAGAACTCGTACAAATGCTCGTACACGTAAAGGTAAGAAGAAGACAGTTGCTAATAAGAAGAAAGCATAAGGCGGAGGATAAATAATGGCTACCGTTAAAAAACGAAAGGAAAAAAAGAGCGTATACGAAGGAAATGTATATATCCAGGCTACGTTCAATAACACTATCGTAACTATTACAGACTTGAAGGGAAATGCTCTTTCTTGGGCATCTTCAGGTGGACTTGGTTTCCGCGGAGCAAAGAAATCTACTCCGTTTGCAGCACAGTCTGTTGCAGAAGCAGCAGTACAGAAAGCAGCAAGCTATGGCTTGCGTGAAGTTCACGTTTTTGTAAAGGGTCCAGGTATGGGTCGCGAAAATGCAATCCGTTCTTTGGGAGCTTTGGGATTGAAAGTAAAATCAATTTCTGATGTTACACCAATTCCACACAATGGCTGTCGCCCTCGCAAAACTCGCCGCATGTAAGGAGATCAGGAAAAATGGCTAGATATACAGGTCCTGTTTGCCGCATGTGTCGTGCAGAACAGAGAAAATTAATGTTGAAGGGTGCTCGTTGTACAAGCGACAAGTGTCCATTAAACAAAAAACGTGGAGCTCCAGGAAAAGATCCTAAAGCTCGCGGTGGAAAGAAAAGCGAATACGGAATTCAGTTGGCTGAAAAACAGAAACTTCGTCGTATGTACGGTATGTTGGAAAAACAGTTCCGTCTTACATTCGACAGAGCTTCTAGAATGCCTGGTGTAACAGGTGAAAACTTTCTTATGTTACTCGAACGCCGTTTAGACAACGTTGTTTATAGAATGCACTTTGCAATCAGCAGAAACCAGTCACGCCAGTTGGTAAGACATGGTCATGTACTTGTAAATGGAAAGGCTGTAAACATTCCAGTATACGAAGTAAAAGTTGGTGATGTAATTGAAATTAAAGAAGGTTCTAAGAAACTTACTTTGGTTCAAGACGCATTAAATGAAATTTCAAAATCAGGAACAATGCCATGGGTATCTGTTGATGTAGATGCTGTAAAAGGTACATACACAGCTGATCCTCGTAGAGATGAAATTTCTGATTTGGCAGATATCAAAGAACAGCTCGTAGTTGAGTTTTATTCTAAATAATAAAAAGGAGTTCAGATGGCTCGTAAAAACTTGCTCAAAGGTTTTAAAAAACCTAAAGGCATTTCATTTGAACACATTAGTACAAATCCGAACTACGGAAAATTTACTGCGTATCCATTTGAAACTGGATTTGGTACAACAGTAGGTAACACTCTCAGAAGAGTTTTGTTGTCATCGATTCAGGGTTATGCTATTACTTCTATTCGTATTACTTCATACGATGAAAATGGCATTTCTCGTGTAATTTCAAGTGAATTCGAAGCAATTCCAAATGTTGCTGAAGATACTCTTGAAATTATTAACAGTTTGAAACAGATTCGTTTAGCATTACCTAATGAACTTGAACAGGATACTATTAATTTTGAATTCAAGGGACCAGGTGTTGTTAAAAGCGATGACTTTGCAAAAGATGGTCAGTTGGAAGTAATGACAAAAGACCAGCTCATTTTCACTATGATGGAAGGAGCTCATCTTGATGTTGAAATCCAGGTTGACTTAGGTAGAGGTTATGTTCCTGCTGAAGTAAATGAACATTACATTGAAATTGTTGGTACAATTCCAATGGATGCAATTTTTACTCCTGTACATAAAGTAAAATATTCAATTGAACCATGTCGTGTAGGTCAGAGAAATGACTACGATAAATTAGTTCTTGAAATTTGGACTGATGGTACAATTGCACCAGAAGATGCATTGGCTGAAGCTGCAAAGATTGCTAAAGATCATTTTGCAATTTTTGTAAACTTTAACGATAAAGATGTAATCGGATCAGATGATAGTGATGAAGGTGATGAAGGAATTACTAAATTACTCAATACACCTGTTGAAGAATTGGAACTTTCAGTTCGATCATCAAATTGTTTGAAGAATGCAAATATTCGTACAATCGGCGAATTAACTAAAAAGACTGAAGATGACATTGCAAAGACAAGAAACTTTGGTAAAAAGAGTCTTGCTGAAATTAAGGAAAAACTCCTTGAATGGAACCTTACTCTTGGCATGACAGATTATAGTCATCTGAAGAATGCTGCCAATTTAACAAAGCAGAAGGAAGAAACAGATGAATCATAAGAATGGTTTTAATCCGCTTTCACGTACAACGGCACATCGCCGTGCTATGTCACGCAATATGGTAACATCACTCTTTAGATATGAGCGAATTACTACTACTAAATCAAAGGCTTTGGAAGTAAGAAAGTCAGCTGAAAAACTTATTACTAGAGCTAAAGTAGACACAGTACACAATCGTCGTGAAGTTGCAAAATTTATTTCTGATGAAAAAATCTTGAATAAATTGTTTACTGAGATTGGACCACGCATGAAAGAAAGAAATGGTGGTTATACTCGTGTTCTTAAATTAGGATACCGTCAGGGTGATGCTGCTGATGTAGTTATTTTAGAACTTGTTGATTTTAAGCTTGATGCAGAAAAAAATGAACCTGCTGAAACAAAACCAGCTAAAAAAGCAACAGCAAAGAAAACTACAAGCAAGTCAAAAGAAGCTGTAGAAGGCGAACCAAAAGCTAAGAAAACAACTTCAAAAAAGGCTTCTGAAAAAAAGGAAGAATCTAAAGCTGAATAGGCTGAAGATTTCATAAGGAGTCGATTATGTCAAAAAACCATCGCGGATCAGGTATTAGATCACTTCCACATCACGGAAGAGGAACATGTCCTCTCTGTGGAAAAGAAAACATTAAAGTTCTTTTCGAAAAGGAAGTAAATGGTCAAACATTAAATATTTGTAAATATTGTAATGCTAAATTAAAGAACCAGGCAAAAAATGAAGCTCCAGCTCCTGCTGCAGCTGAAGAAGCTCCTGCTGCTGAAACACCAGCTGAAGAAGCTAATGCTTAGTTTATAACAAATATTTATTGATAATCCGTCAGAATATCACTTCTGGCGGATTTTTTTATTTTAAAAAAACTTGCTACATTTAATTCTTTAAGTTAAAATACAATTATGGGTGTTTCTACTGCGATGCAGTCAACTAAATATTATGATTTTTTCCGCGACAAAGAAATTGTTTTTACAAAAGCCAATTTAAAAGCTTTGAAAATAGACCCTCGTCAAATTTATGTAAAATGCAATGCTGGTCAGTGGCCTTGTCTCATAAATTCGTCATCATTAATGGTGGCTAAAATTATTGTTGGAACAGCCGGCGGAGCTTATAAAGAGCTTTCTAAAAAAGAAGGAACTTTTACTCTAAAATATTGTTTTCTTGATTCTGCTAATAATGCTATTCAGGTTTATGTAAACTGTGCAGTTGTAGAAATCACACCTTATCAGAACACTTCAGAACTTGCACTTATTACTTTGAATTTTACTTCAAGACCACCAGAGGATTTAATTCTTCGCATTGGTGAATTTATTGAAGCAAATGAAAACTTCAAAAATAGACGTGAAGACCGTATTGAACTTAATGAAAATTCGATTCGTAAGCTTGGTATGGAAAAAGAAGAATCGATAATTTTTATTGATAATGTTCCACGCCGTTGTATTTTGAAGGATATATCTTTTGGTGGAACAAAGGTAATGCTTGTTGGTGTACCAAAGTTCCTTGTAGGAAAACCTATCAATATTCAGATGAGTTTTTCTGATACAAATGAAAGTGTTATTGTTCCTGGTGTTATTCAGCATGCAGTTTTCCTTGAAGGAAGAAAAGATATTTGTGTAGTTAATATTGCATTTAAAGGTGAGCTTGTTCCTATGGCATTTAAACTCCACATTAATAATTACATTACAAACTTCCAGAAGAATGTGCTTGATGCAAAATCTAGCGGCGACTAATCTAGTCCCCACTTTTCTTATAAAAATTATTTCATATTTTAGGAAATTCAAATGAATACAAACAATCCTCTTGATTCAATTTATTTTATTAGTCTTCCAGAAACTTTTAAAATGTCTGAAGAAGCATTTAAAATTGATCCTACAATCCAGCTGCCGGTTCAGAAAAAAGACAAAGATGCTCCTGGTGTATTTAATCCTGAAGAAATTACTGTTGAACAGATTCTTGCTGGTATTCTAACTGTTCTTGCTTATGACAAGAAGAATGCTAATCTTGATTATTACCGTTCAATTATTAAAAAAGCAAAGCCAAATATCAAACAGGAATTATGTGAAGCTGCAATTTTGAAAACAAAAAATGAAGATTATGATATTGCAGAAGAAATTTTCCTTGCTTTACTCGGATATGACCCTGAAGATATGGCAATCATTCTTAATATGGCTTTGTTCCTGGACCAGCGTGCTGACAGTTACAGACGTGGTGGTTTGAATGAAGATGCTGATGCTTATGATGCCGATGCAGAATATTATTATCAGCAGGCTATGAGTGCAGAATCTCCATTGCCAGAAGCTTTCTTTAATGCGGGCTTCTTTTTTATGAAACAGCGCAAGTACAGAGAAGCAAAAGATTCTTTTGAAACATACATTGCACTTACTTGTGATATTAGTGATGAAGATCTTGGTGAAAATGGTGTTTACAGAAAAGAACGTGCCCAGGAAATTGTAAATAATATTAAAAATCAGAATATGGATGATGTTAGATTTAAGAATGCCTATGATTTGATTTCATCTGGTCAGGAAGAAAAGGGTCTTGAAGAAATCAGAATCTTCCTTCAGAACAATCAGAAAGTATGGAATGCATGGTTCCTTCTTGGCTGGGGATTGAGAAAACTTGAACGTTATAGTGATGCAGCTCAGGCTTTTAATGAAGCATTAAAGTGCGGTGGTGATGAAAATGCTGACACTTATAACGAGTTGTCATTGTGTTATATTCAGGAAAAAGATTTTTCTGGTGCTGAAAAATGTTTGAAATGTGCTTTTGCCCTTGAACCAGAAAATACTAAAATTATTTCAAATCTTGGGTATCTTGCATTGGCTCAGGGAAAGAAAACTGAAGCAAGACAGTACTTTACCGCAGTTCTGGAATATGATCCAAATGATTCGATTGCGGCAAATGAACTGATGAAATTAGAACAGGAATAATTACCATGAAGAAGGGAGGTTCAATGAATCTCCATTTTTTATGCCTACTTTATCAAACCATCCTTGTGGAACTTCAAGAGCGTATTTTACAGAAACTGAACTTGTGATTGAAGTTACGCTGTATGGTTTCATATCATAAATGTCACGGATTTTTCCGTAAGAATCTATGTAAGCAATTGAAAGTGGGTGAGGAGTATTTTTCATCCAGAAAGAAAGAACCTGATCGTTTTCAAAAACAAAAATCATTCCTGTTCCATCTGGAATATCAGTGCGCTCCATAAATCCAAATGCACGAGTTTCTGGAGTTTTAGCAACTTCGGCTTTTACTTCAATATTGGTGCCATCAGCCTTAGTAATAGTTAAGGTTTTTACTGGTAATTTTGTTGATGAACATGAAATGAATGTTGCAGCAAATAAAAGGGCAGCGAATAATGGTAAAATCTTTTTCATAATTAAAACTCGTCTAAGAACATATTTCGTGAAACTTCTTCTGCAGATAACTGTACATTTGCATAAGTCTGAATCTCTTCATAAGTTTCAACATCAATATATTTGATTGTTAATGGTTTTTCCAAAGACATAATAATGTCATCATTTTTCCAAACAGCTTTTTCTGGACTGAATGTATCTGGTTCGCCGTATTTTTTTGTTAATGTAGTGAACATTGAATAATAGTCCATTTTTTTCTGGTTGAGATTTATTGTGATTGTAAATAATTTGTCGTTGTAGAACTGGAACCAGCACTGAGATAAATAAACTGAACCATATCCTGATGAGGCGTCTGTTTCAATTAAAATCTGATTTGTTCCTGGCACAAGTGAAACATCTCTGTCACCTTTGTAGCCAAAATCTCTGTTTTTCAAAAGTTCTTCTTTTGTTTCATCAACAGACATGCCAAGCTGGATGTTTAGATATCCAAATGGTAAAGATACGTCTGTTGAAAAAAGATTGAGTGCAAAGAGACTTAAAAATGATAAAGTGAGAATAGATTTCTTATTCATAAATAAATTATCGGAATAAAAAAGAAATAATTTATTAAGAAAATTCAAATTATTTTTTTGAAGAACCCTGATTCTGTTTTCTGAAGAAAGATGCAGTGTGAACAAGTTCAGGAACATCTTTAATGAAAACCTTAGTATCAATCATTTTGATTAATGGATGCTGAGTGAAATCATAAATTGCTTTTGGCTGATGTTCATTTGGAATTCCGCACATATTTGCAATATCCTGTGGTGTGAACTGTGTCTGCTGAGATTTAGTCTGCATTTTTTCAAGATCGATTTTCTGTTTTTCAATCTGGAGAGAAAGCATATCAAGCATTTTCTGGTTAAGATCAGAGAGGTTTGCGTTATCTAACTGGCGGTACATAGACCAGAGTCTTTCAGCTAATGTTGTTGTAAGGCGTGAAATCAACTGTGGCTGTGTAGTTACCATCTGATTGAAGTTGGCGCTGTTAATTACCATAACTCGGCAATCACTATGAGCAATTGCACTGGCTGAACGTGGTTTATTTTCAAGGATTGCCATTTCGCCAAACATATCGCCTTTATGAAGAACAGCTAAAGTTACTTCGTTACCATCAACTACTTTTGTAATTGCAACTTCACCAGACTGGATAATAAACATATCTGATCCGCTCTGAGCTTCTGAGAAAATCATTGTGTCTTTTGGATATTCTCTTGTAAGATCCTGTGTTGGTTCAAAGTAAACAGCCTGAGTTCTCTGTTTTAATGTTACGAATTTATGTTTTGCTTTTTCTGCCTGAGGACCTTCTGGGCGGGTTTTTAAATACTGATAGTAAGCAAATACTGCACAATTGTTGCGATAAACTTTTTCATAAAATTCTGCAACGTGAAGAATTTGTTCTGAACTGTCTGTTGTTACATGATTAAGAGTTGCCTTTGTAAGCATTTCATTCATCTGACGCATGCGGTTTGCAAATGTTCTGATGATTTTAAGGGCAACTGGTGTATTGTTTGCAATGAGGTCTGGATACTGTTCTTTTTTTACAGAAATTAAAACTACATCTGTATTGGCAATTGCTGTTTCAATCTGGAGCTGACCTGCCATACATGGAACTACGCCAACGAAGTCACCAGGACCTAGAATAAATGGTTTGATTCCAGAACCTGAAGCTTTGTAGCACTGTACATAGCCTTTCTGAATAATGAAGAATCTGTCGCTTTGTGATTTACCTTCAACAACGATGTATGAACCTTTGTTGAAATTGACGAACTGTAACTGTAACACGAAGCCCACCTCAATTAAAAAGTATAATTTTAGAGGATTTATTTGTCAATAAAGTGAAAATCCATCTAAATAAGAATATACAATTTAGTTATCGACAAAAATGATTTCCGGCTCAAGTAAAAAACCAAATTTTTCATTAACAATTTTTTGTGTATGAGAAACCAGTTCTTTTATATCAGTTGCTTTTGCGTTACCTGTGTTGATTATGAAATTTCCATGGAAATCTGCAATTTTTGCTCCACCAAATGTGTATCCTTTAAGACCAGCTTCATCAATAATTTTTCCGGAAGGTTTTCCAAATTCGTGATTGTTTTTGAATACAGAGCCGGCACTTGGAAACTTAAAATGCCCCTTATCAACTCGTTCTGCAATATATTTTTTGCATTCTTTTGCAATAGAAAGCTGTTCACCGCCCCATTTTTTTGTAAGAAGGAATGTTACTGTTGTGATAAAACTCTTGTTGTTCTGGAAAGGGGAAACTTTATAATCCCACTTTGAAGAATCAAAAAGAGTATGATGGAGAGTTACTTCTGGTGTTGAATAATCCATATGAGTTGTGTAAAAAATTACATCTGAAATTGATTTGTCAAAACAACGGGCATTCATAAAAACTGCACCACCAACTGTCCCAGGAAGCCCCGCAAACTGTTCCATTCCAGAGATATCATTTTTAGTACAAAAGTTTACAAGTGTTGCCATTGGTGTTCCGCTGAAGCAGGTAACAAGAATCTGATTTTTGGCAAAAGTGAACTTTCCAAAATCCTGTGGAATATCGCCAAAAGGAAAAATCTCTGCATCATTGAATTCCTGTGTAGAAAGAACAACGCCATCATACTGGCCGTCTGTAAAAACAATATTTGATCCGCCGCCTAAAATGAAAAACTTAATATTTTCTTTTACGATATAGGAAAGTGTGAACTGAAAGGAAATATAGTTTTCTGGAGCAATAAAAAGTCTTGCTGTGCCACCAATTTTAAATGTTGTTTTTGGTGCTATAGGTTCGTTTTCTAAAATTTTCCCTTTAAAAGCATCATGCCCCTGAAGGTATTCAATAAGCTGCGAATATTTATCCATATTTTTATTATATAAGTTTTTGAGATTTAAATCAGTATGTAGGATGTGGGGAAAAAGTTATTATTAAAGAAAAGCGGAAAAGAAGAATGTTGAGTTTAAGGAAACCAAGTATACTTGATTTAAGCAAACCCTTGCAGGTTTTTTTTAAACCAAGTATATTTGATTTAACCAAAACCTTGCAGGCTTTGTTTAAACTTTATTTCTATTTATTAAAAATAATTAAAAAAAGAAAAAGGAGAGTATTATGGTTTTAAAAAAGGTAAGAAATTCACTTTATTTTGGATTTGTTTTATTGCTGGGGCTTATTACAACTGGGTGTGAAACTGCACCTTCTGATTTTTATATTAAGCTTAGCGATTTGAACTTTGGAACAGATGACTATGTTTATGTAGAAGTAGTAAGCAATAATCAGGGAACTTTTCCTGTAAGAGAAGCTGAATGTTACTGGACTTTTGATGGATCTGAACCAAGTGAAAATCAGAACGAAAATACAAACTATGATTGGTCATTAGGTTATCAAAGCGAATTTACAATGAAAATCCCAAAAGATTTTTATTCTGGTACAATTAAATTCCTCTGTAAAATTACTTATTCTGCAATGGGAAAAAAGAATACTGTAGTAAAAAATATTGATAAACAAGTTTCATATAAATATCATAGCGCTCTTGGACAGAGTAGTAATTTAGACTTATACAAAAATAAAGGTTACCAGGAAGAAAACAGTATTACTAAAGTTGAAGTTCGTACAACAGATTCAAATACTTTTGTGCTGAAAGAAGATGGAGATTTGAAAATCAAATTCCTTTTGGGAGCTACAGAGTATTCAATGAATCTGATGCCATCTGATGGAAGAAACGTAAATCAAACATGGGATTTTGAAGATGACAATCTGGTTTATATTTATAAAAATATGAAAGCTGGTGATAAAATAAGAATAGACTATAGTACAGATAAATACATTTCTGAAGGATCCACAGGTAGTATTAAGAGTGGTGAATATTTAATTATTCTGGAATAAGGTAAGGGTAAAGCTAAAAAATGCAGTGCATTTTTTTTAACGCTTTGCTATAGAACACCGGTCTCAAGAGACCTTACACAGGGTGGAGAGCAACGCAGTGCGAACCAGGGGGAGACTTCCCCCTTTTTTTTGTTTAACCCCCTTTTATTGTAAACATATTAAAAATTTGTTATTATTAAATATTATTTTTCAGAATAAGGGGTTTTGTATGAGTTTGAAATTATATAATACTATGGGCCACAAGATGGAAGAATTTAAGCCAATCACAGAAGGATATTGTGGTTTTTATGGTTGTGGACCTACTGTTTATAATTATGCTCATATTGGTAACCTTCGTGCCTATGTTTTCCTTGATGTTCTTGATAAGACTCTTTCTGTGCTTGGATATAAAGTAAAGCACGTTATGAATATTACTGATGTTGGTCATCTTACTGGAGACGGGGATGACGGCGAAGATAAAATGAAAAAATCTGCTGCAGAAAGACATCAGTCGGTTCTTGAAGTTGCCAAATTCTATACAGACGCTTTTATTAAAGATATTGATGCTCTTAATATCCGTCACCCAGATGTTATTTGTAAAGCAACTGAACATATTGATGACATGATTGCTTTGATTCAGAAACTTGAAGAAAATGGTCATACTTATATGGCTGGCGGAAATCTTTACTATGATATTTCTACTTACCCAGATTATGGTAAACTTGCTAATTTGAATCTTGATGAACTTAAAGCAGGTGCTGGTAAACGCAAGGTTGTTGTTGTTGATGATAACAAACGTAATCCTGGTGACTTTGTTCTTTGGTTTACAAAATCTAAATTTGAAGATCAGGCTATGACTTGGGATTCTCCATGGGGTCGTGGTTATCCTGGATGGCATATTGAATGTTCTGCTATGTCTATGAAATATCTTGGCA
>JAKSTI010000027.1 GCA_024402665.1 Treponema sp. | reverse complement strand
TCATCAACCTTACAAAAGAACAGCAGGACGACGTAATCGCTCGTACTTGTCACGCAGCTTTGTAATTATTACTAAAGTAAGCTGATATAAGGCCTTCCTATAAAAAGGAAGGCCTTTTTTTTTGTAAAATTTCAGAAGTTAGAAAAGAAATTCAATAGGGGACAGACCCCTAAAAATCATGGTATACTGTTAATCGAGAGGTTTTTATGAAATTATTATTCAAACAGAAATTTTTTTCCTGGTTTGACAGCTACAACATTTTTGATGAATCGGGAAACACAGTTTATACAGTAAAAGGTCAGCTTGCATGGGGACACTGTTTTAAAATTTACGATAAAAATCACAAAGAAGTAGGCATGATTAAAGAACGAATTATCACTTTACTGCCAAAATTCGAAATCTATATGAACGGAAATTATGCCGGATCAATCTGCAAAAAATTATCTCTTTTTATTCCCCGTTACGAAATTGATTTTATGGGCTGGAATGTTTCTGGTGGAATTCTGGAATGGAACTACAGTATTTATAATAGAGACGGTGGAACTGTTGCAGATATTTCAAAAAAACTATTCAATTTTACAGACACTTATGAAATTGACGTTAAGGATAACAAAAATGCACTTTCTGCCTTAATGTTTGTTCTTGCCATTGATGCAGAAAAGTGTTCAAGAAATTAATAAAAAATATCGGAATAAAGAAAAATCCGCAATAAATGTCACTATTTGCAAAGATTTCTCCATATCAGTATAATGTTCTATTATGTTGTTAGCTCAAATATTAGCGGTTATTATTTTTATAGTAATGTTTGCGCTCATTATTTTAGAAAAGTTTGAACGTCACCACATTACACTTGTAGCGGCTGTGCTTGTACTTGCCCTTGTTTTTGGACTTGGATTGCACAGTCTGGATGCTGTAATGAAAAGTCTTAATTTAAGCAGTTTCTTTACAGCCAGTTTCTGGTATGCAGCCGGAGAAGCAGAAGAATCTTCTTCAGGAATCAACTGGGCCACAATCCTCTTTATTTTAGGAATGATGGTAATGGTTGAAGGAATGGCAAGAGTCGGTTTCTTCCGCTGGCTTTGTATGCGCCTTGCAAAAATGGTTAAATATAAGGTTCATGCAATCTTCCTTACATTTATGATTATGTCTGCAGTTCTTGCAATGTTCATCGACAGTATTACTGTTATTTTGTTCCTTGCAACTGTAACAATTGAACTTAGTCAGCTTTTAAAATTTAATCCAGTTCCAATGATTTTGTCAGAAATTTTCTGTGCGAACTTAGGTGGTTCAGCAACAATGTGTGGTGATCCTCCAAACATTATTATTGGTACATCATTCGGATATTCTTTCTCTGATTTCTTCTTTAATACAGGTGCTATTGCAGGAATCAGTCTTATTTTTACAATTATTTTCTTTTATTTCAGTTACAGAAAATCCCTTGTTTCAAGAGAAGCCGTTGATGTTTCAACTTTTCCAACTCCAGAATCTGCAATCACAGATAAAAAAGGTTTTGGGGTAAGCACATTCATCTTTTTAATTGCAGTTGTTCTTCTTGTAACTCACGCAACTACAGGTCTTACAGTAGCAACTATCGGTGTGTTTATTGCCGTAATAACTCTGATTGCTTCTCCAAGACATATTAAAGAAATTGTTTCTAAAGTTGATTATAAAACATTGCTTTTCTTCATCGGTTTGTTTGTAGTAGTATCCGGCCTTGAAGAAACACAAATTCTTGAAGTTGTTGCAGGTTTTATTGGCAAAATTTCAGGTGGCAATGTATACTTAATGATAGCAATTATTATCTGGGTTTCTGGTATTGCCAGTGCCTTTGTAGACAATATTCCATTTGCTGCAACAATGATTCCTGTAATTCAGTCTCTTGCTGCAACAACAGGCGTAAGTCTTCCAACAATGACATGGGCTCTTTCTATGGGAACAGACATTGGTGGAAGTGCAACTCCAATTGGTGCCAGTGCAAACGTAGTTGGTACATCAGTTGCAGGTAAAGCCGGTTATCCTGTTGGATGGGGAAAATACTGTGCTAAAGCAGTTCCTGCTACAATAATTGTTATGTTAATTTCTACAATCTACATTTTTGTTGTATATCTCTAGTAGGGGGAATAAAAATGGGAAAACAATTTATTATTTCTATTGGTAGACAGTATGGTAGCGGTGGCCGTGAAATTGGTGAAAAACTTGCAAAAAGATTAGACGTTCCTCTTTATGATAGAAATCTTTTTGAAGAAATCGGTCGCATTAAAGGTATTGATACAAACGATCTTGAAAAATATGATGAAGCTCCTAAAAAGCATTTTTTCAGCAGAACTGTTAAAGGATATTCAAATTCACCAGAAGAAAATGTTGCAGAACTTCAGTTTGCTCTTTTAAAATCAAAATGGGCAGACGGAGACTCTTTTATTGTTCTTGGCCGCTGTGCTGATGATTTATTCCGCGGAACTGAAGGTTTTGTTTCAATATTCATCCTTGCAGATACAGCAGATAGAATTAATCGTATTGAAAACATTCGTCATATGGATGAAAAAAAGGCAAAACAGGCAATTGAACGTCATGATAAAAAAAGAAAAGCATATCATGATTACTTCAGTATAGGTGGAAAATGGGGTGATGCAAACAATTACGATTTGTGTATCAACTCAAGCCGTCTTGGAATTGATGCTACAGCCGATGCTATTTACGACTTTATTGTAAAAAACCTTAAGTAGTTATAAGACAGATTTTAATCTTTTATAAATCCCGATTATTTTAGTTAAATTTAAACAGATTAATTAAACTAATCGGGATTTTTTGTGCACTTGTACAATTTCTGTTTTAGTATTATTATTCCTATTTAGGAACACCAATCATATGCAAAACGATTTTATTGAAAATCTTAGTGCTTTTGGACTTACTCGACTTGAAGCTTCTATTTATTCAGAGCTGCTTACTCACGGTGAATTAAGCGGTTATGAAGTTGTCAAAGAAACTGGAATTTCAAGATCAAATGTTTACAGTTCTCTTAGCGCTCTTGTTGATAAAGGCGCTGCATATTTAATAGAAGGTGAAACTAATAAATACACTCCTGTTGATGTAGAAACTTTTGTTGCAAATACAATGAATCTTATGCAGAAAAAAGGGCAGCAGATTATTGCTAATGCACCAGAAAAACTTGGTACTTCAACTGGTTATATTTCAATTATTGGAAGCCGCCATATTGAAGATAAAATCCGTCAGATGATTTTAGGTGTGGCAAACCGTCTTTACATAATGGCAGATTCAGAAATTCTGGAGACTTTTTTGCCGGAACTGACAGCGATTGCAGAAGATGGAAAAAAAATAGTAATTCTTTCTGATAAAGAAGTGATGCCTCTTTTATCAGATAAAAATAAAGAAAGTTCTTTTCATAAAACACAGTGTGAAAAAGGTCAGATTAGAATGATTACAGATTCAAACTATGTATTAACAGGAGAGCTTTTTGGTGGTCAGCATGATACCTGTCTTTATTCCGGGCAGGAAAATCTTGTAAAGGTAATGAAAGAAGCCTTAAAAGATAAAATCATATTATTGGGGAATTAATTTAGAAAATATATATAAGAGGTTAAAAAGAAAATGAAAATCGGTATTTTAGGTTATGGTAATTTAGGAAAGGGAGTTGAATGTGCAATTAAGCAGAATCCAGATTGTGAATTAACAGCAGTTTTCACACGCCGCGATCCTTCAACAGTAAAAATCTTAACTGCAGGAGTTCCTGTATATAGTGTAGATGAAATTGAAAAACACAAAGATGAAGTTGATGTTCTTGTTCTTTGTGGTGGTAGTGCAACTGATCTTCCAGAACAGACTCCAGTTTATGCAAAATATTTCAACGTAATCGACTCTTTTGATACACACGCTCGTATTCCAGAACATTTTGCTAACGTAGATAAAGTTGCAAAAGATTTTAAACATACTGCACTTATCAGCTGTGGTTGGGATCCAGGAATGTTCAGTCTTATGCGCTTGTATGCAAACTGTATTCTTCCAAATGGAAAAGATTATACTTTCTGGGGAAAAGGTGTTAGCCAGGGTCACAGTGATGCAATCCGCCGTATTGAAGGGGTAAAAAATGGTAAACAGTATACAATCCCTGTAGAAGCTGCTTTGAAATCTGTTCGTGCTGGTGAAAATCCAGAACTTACAACTCGTCAGAAACATACTCGTGAATGTTTTGTTGTAGCAGAAGAAGGTGCAGACAAAGCAAGAATTGAAAAAGAAATTAAAGAAATGCCAAACTACTTTGCAGATTATGATACAACAGTTCACTTCATCAGCGAAGAAGAATTGCTCCGTGATCATTCTGGTATTCCTCATGGTGGTTTTGTATTCCGTACTGGTACAACTGGTTGGGATAACGAATACAAAAACGTTATTGAATACAGCCTTAAACTTGATTCAAACCCAGCATTTACTTCAAGTGTAATCATCGCTTATGCACGTGCAATTTATAAATTGAACAAAGAAGGTCAGACAGGATGTAAAACAGTATTCGACATTGCCCCTGCTTACCTTTCCCCATTAAGCGGCGACGAAATCAGAGCCCACTTGTTGTAGGAGAAAACAGTAATAATTATGAATTCTTATATCAATTCATCAAACTTTTTTGAAGGAAATAATCCGGAAAAAATTGCGGCTGAATATGGAACACCGCTTTATGTTTATAATGAACGAATTTTACGCTCTCATATGGACAGTGTTGCTAAGGTAATTACAAAGTATCCATATACAGCAAACTATTCAGTAAAGGCAAATACAAATATTCATATCCTTAAACTTGCTTTGGAAGAAGGAAATAACTGTGATGCAATGAGTGCTGGTGAAATCCAGATGCTTCTTGCTGCAGGTTTTCCAGAAGAGAGAATTTTCTTTGTTCCAAATAACGTTGCTCAGGAAGAACTTGAATTTGCAATCCACAACGGAATTATGACATCTTTAGACAGTCTTGCTCAGCTTGAACTTTACGGAGAAACATGTAATTCCCTTGGATTAAATGATGATGACAGAAGCCGTCGTTGTGCTGTTCGTATTAATCCTGGTGTAGGAGCTGGACATCACGAAAAAGTTGTAACTGGTGGTAAAAAAACTAAGTTTGGTATTGCAGAAGAAGATATCCCACAGATTTTTGAGATCTGCAAAAAATATAACCTTACAATTGCCGGAATTAACCAGCACATTGGTTCTTTGTTTATGGATCCAACTCCATACCTTGATGCAGTAACAAATCTTTTGCGTATTGCCCGTGGTTTTTCAAATCTTGAATTCATTGATTTTGGTGGCGGCTATGGTATTCCATATCACAAGCTTGATGATGAAAAAGATTTCCCTATGGAAGATTTCAAGAAAAAGCTTGAACCAATTCTTGATGATTTTGTAAAAGATTATGGCAGTACACCATTGTTCAAATCTGAACCAGGCCGTTTCTGTGTTGCAGAAGGAAGTGTAATCCTTGGTCGCGTTCAGGCTGTAAAACAGAATGCAGGAAATGTTTACTGTGGTACAGATGTTGGTATGAACGTTCTTGTTCGTCCAAGTATGTATGACAGCTGGCATGACATTGAAGTTATTCGTGATGGAAATGTTGTAAGCCGTGACAATCTTAAAGAACAGACTGTAACAGGAAATATTTGTGAATCAGGAGATATTCTTGCTAAAAATCGTCCGCTACCAGAAATTAAGCGCGGTGATTTAGCATGTATTCTTGATACAGGTGCTTATGGCTGGAGTATGTGTTCTACATATAACAGTCGCCCTCGTCCTGCAGAAGTAATGATCTGCAAAGATGGCAGCGTAAAAGTAATTCGCAGACGTGAAACAATTGAAGATTTAATGAAATTATTCTAATATTGTTTCTATGTCATATGTAAAAGCATCAACACAATATAAACGTGAACATAAAGCTGATTACGGTCGCGAAAAAATAGAAATCATTTATCAGGATCAGTGGCTTGTTGTAATAAATAAGCCATCTGGTCTCCTTTCTGTTCCATACCCTGGAAGTAAAGTTAGAACTGCCCAGGGTGTACTTGAAGAACTTCTTAGAAAGCAGGGAACTGTAAATTCAAAACATAAACCATTTGTTGTTCACCGTCTTGATAGAGATACCAGCGGCGTAATGATGTTTGCCTTAACAGAACAGGCCCAGAAAATCATTATGGATACATGGCATCAGATGGTAACAGAACGTCTTTATCATGCAGTTGCAGAAAATCCTGTAAAAAAATCTGAAAATACACTTACTGCTGCAGCGGGACTTATAGATGATCCTCTTGCTCAGAATGCACATAATGTTGGTTTTGTTCCAAAAGCAGGAGATAAAACTTCTGATGGCAAAGATTTTAAAACAGTAGCCGCAAGAACCCATTATAAGATGATAGAGCAGGGACCAACTCACACTTTATTTGAACTGTCACTTGATACAGGTAAAAAAAATCAGATTCGTGCCCATCTTTCTGCTCACGGCTATCCATTGGCAGGTGATGAAGAACATCGTGCAAGAACAGACTATTTTCACCGTTTATGTTTGCACGCAAGAACTCTGGAATTTGATCATCCTTTTACAAAAGAGCATATGAAGTTTGAAGTGCCGGAACCTGAAGAATGGTTTGATTATGTAAAAAGGGGAGACAAACATCCTGCTGTTCCTGTGTGGATTGAAGAAAAATCTGCAGTAAGGGACAGAAGCGGTTCTGGTTCAAAAGGAAAAAATCATAATCATAATAGAGAAGACCTTTTGCTTGGAGAAAAAAAACTTACAAGAAAAGACAAAGCTCATATGAATTTTATTGAAGCCGGAAAAAAATATAGATAAATTATAATATATAGAAGTTATCAAAATAGAACGGAGTAAATTATGCAGGGATACATTCATCAGTTAGAAAGTTTTGGTTGTGCAGACGGCCCTGGAAGTCGCTTTATTATTTTCTTTAGCGGATGTCCATTGCGCTGTAAATACTGTCACAATCCTGATACATGGAAGATGACAGACGGAAAACTTTATTCAGTTGATGAATTATTGAATGAAGCAGAATCTTGCCGTGGATACTGGGGACCAAAAGGCGGTATTACAGTAAGCGGCGGTGAACCTTTGTTCCAGATTGATTTCTTGATTGAACTTTTTACTGAAGCCAAAAAACGCAATATTAATACTTGTATTGATACTTCCGGGGC
Organism: Treponema sp.; assembly: GCA_024402665.1. Classification (GTDB taxonomy): domain Bacteria; phylum Spirochaetota; class Spirochaetia; order Treponematales; family Treponemataceae; genus Treponema_D. The sequence continues at coordinate 10,409 of JAKSTI010000027.1, read as the reverse complement.
TCCTTTTACAAAAGAAGGCCAGTGGTTTGAAAAATTCCAGAAACTTATGTCTGTAACAGATATTCTTTTGATGGATATTAAACATATTAACGAAGATGAACACATCAAACTTACAGGCCAGAGTGGAAAAAATATTCGTGAAATGTTTGCTTATCTTGATGAAATTAAAAAGCCAATCTGGATTCGTCATGTACTTGTTCCCGGTATTACAGATAACGATGAATATCTTACACAGACAAGAGATTTTATCCGTACTTTGCATAATGTTGAACGTGTAGAAATTCTTCCTTACCACGGACTTGGCGCAATGAAATATAAGACTCTTGGAATTGATTACGAATTGCAGGATCTTGAAAGCCCAACTTTGGAAAGGGTAAACAACGCAAAACAGATTCTTGAGATTGAAAAATACGACGGCTGGAAAAAATAGTTCCCATCAGAATCCCATTATTGAAATTATTTTTTTTTGAAAAAATGCAGATTCTGTAGTATAATGTAAATGGGATTATGAATCGAAACATTGCTGTCATAATTAATTCACTTTCTTCAGATTACTCAAATGAATTCTTGTCAGGTTTTTATGACTATTTTAAAGATACAGATGCCAATTTAATAATCACACAGGTTCAAATTCCGCGCACAAAATTCGGTTTGTTTGAGTATCAGTACTGGTCAGGAATGAAGATTCTTGAAAGTGAAGATATTGATACAATCATCGTAATGACTCCGCTTTTTACTCCATCAATGCCAGTTGAAGAACTTGTAAAATATCTGGAGCCTTATGAAAATAAAACTGTAATCTCTGTTTCAGTTCCACTGTCTCTTCCAAATGTAATAAGTACTCAGGTTTCCTGTAAGGCAGCATATAACACTTTTATAAAAGAAATCAAAGATTCATTGCCACAAAAACGCATTGCATATGTTTCTGCGGGGCTTACAGATTCTAATGAAAGCAAAGAAAGACTTGAATCTTTCAAAGAAGCTCTTGAAAATAACGGACTTACTTTTTATCCGGAACTTGTTCTTCCATCAGATTTTACTGCATCAAAGACAACATTAAAAATCAGCGAAAAATATCCTACAAAGGAATCTATTGATTTTGATGCACTTTTTGCTGCAAATGATGATATGGCTATTGGAGCAATGGTTTATTTAAATAAACTTGGTGTTTTAATCCCAGGTGAAGTTAAAGTTGTTGGTTATGATGATATTTTTAATGCACAGACTACAACACCATCTCTTTCTACAATAAACCAGCAGATTTTTGAACATGCACAGAAAATTGCAGAACTGGCATACAAACGAATCCAGAGTAAGATTACAGAGAAAGACCTTATTATTGATGCAAAACCAATTTTCAGAGAATCAACTGGAAAGTATACAGATTCTTTAGTGTTCACACCTGAACGTCAGAAAGAAATAATTAATCATCAGATGGAAATCAATTACAAGAATTATGTTATCAAAAACGACATTTATTATCTTCTTGATTCCATTCAGTCTCAGTCTACTCTTGAAGAAAGTTTTAAGGCTTTTGTTTCAAACCCAAGAGATAAAATCTTCTCTGGTCTTGCAATCTGTCTTTATAATGAGCCGGTAAAATTTGAACAGAATACTTCTTTTAATATTCCTTCAAAAGTGCAGCTTGCCTTCTGGATTGATTATGAAAAACAGACTCATGAAATGCCAAAGAATGTTTATTTCAATCCTAAGAAGCACATCCTTCCTGATAAAACATTCAAAGGTAGTTTTGGAAATTACATGTTGCAGCCAGTTTTCTTTGAACACAACCAGTTTGGATACATTATTGCAAAATGTGCTTCCGATGATTTTATGCTCAACATCATCCATCTTAAGATTTACTCAAGTCTGATTTCTCAGGCATATCTTTATACAAATTCTCTTAAGCAGAACCGAATCTTAAAAAATAAAAACAGCAACCTGGACAGAACTGCCAACTATGATATGCTTACCGGCGTTTATAACAGACGTGGTTTTATGGAATTCGGACAGGCAGCTATTAATTCTGCAATTCAGGATGGTAAAAAAGGCGTTGTCCTCTTTGGTGATATGAACTCCCTTAAAGTGATTAATGATACATATGGTCATGAAGAAGGGGATAAAGCTATTAAGGAACAGGCTGCAGTTTTGCGTGCAACTTTCCGCAGTCAAAAAACAATTGGCCGTCTTGGTGGCGATGAATTTGCTATTGTAATTCCTGGTCTTGAACTTTCAAAAGTAGATTTTATTAAGCAGAAAATCTTAAAAATCACTGAAGATAGAAAACAGAAAGCCCAGTATGATTTTGATCTTTCAATAAGTATTGGTGCAGTTGAATTTGACGAACATAACAGCGACCTTTCTGAACTTTTAAAGAAAGCAGACTCTTATCAGTACGAAGAAAAAAGACGTTTCCATCTTGAACGTTCCTAAAAATCTATAATTTTTCTTTGTTCTAATGACTAAACCTTAAATTTTTTGTATAGTGTAAATAGTATTTTATTTAAAGGATCTCAAAATGATTGATAAATGGGAAATTGTAATCGGTTGTGAAATTCATACTCAGCTTTTGACTAAAACTAAAGCTTTCTGTGCTTGTGAAAACCGTTATGGTGGAATGCCAGATACTCGTGTATGTCCTGTATGTCTTGGTTTGCCAGGAGCTATGCCTCGTATTTCAAAAGGTTATGTTGAACTTGGTGCTGTAGCAGGACAGGCTTTGAACTGTAATATTGCTCGTTTTACAAAATTTGACCGTAAACATTATTTCTACCCTGACTTGGCAAAAGGTTATCAGATTACTCAGTATGATATTCCTCTTTGTTCTGACGGTTATGTAGATTTACCATTCTCTCATTATCCTAAAGAAGAACAGCCTGGTGGAGCAAAATGTCGTCCACAGAATTTTAAAGGCGAAGATTGTATCATTGAAAATGACGGCGGAAAATATCGTCGTGTTCGTGTTGAACGCATCCATCTTGAAGAGGACGTAGGTAAGTCATTGCACTTACAGGGCGCTCACTCTTATATCGATTATAACCGTTGTGGTACTCCACTTATTGAAATTGTAACAAAACCAGATATGACTTCTCCAGAAGAAGCCGCTTTGTTCATGCAGACTGTTCAGGAAATCTTGCGTTATGTAAAAGTAACAAACGGTAACCTTGAAGAAGGTAATATGCGTTGTGATGCCAATATCAACCTTAATGTATGGGAAGATGGAAAATTGTATCACACACCAATTTCTGAAATTAAAAACTTGAACTCATTCAAAGCAATCCGCGATGCATGTCATTATGAAGCACAGCGTCAGCTTAAAGAATTCCAGGAAGATCGTCAGGAATTTAACCCTGGATTTAAAGTAACAATGGGTTGGAATGAAGCAGAAGGAAAAACTGTTGTTCAGCGTACAAAGAACTCTTTTGTTGATTACCGCTTTGTTGTTGAACCTGATATTAAACCATTTACAGTTAGCGAAGAATTGATTGCTGCTGCTAAAGTTGCAGTTGGTGAACTTCCAGAAGCAATGCGTACACGTTACAAGAAAGATTACGGAATGTCTGATTTTGATGTAGAAACTATTACTTCTACAAAGGATCTTGCAATGTGGTTTGAAGCAGCTGCTGCAAAATCTAAAAATCCAAAACGTGCTGCAAACCTTATTTTGTCTGAACTTCTTGCTGTTGTTAATGAACGCAAAGAAACTATTAATGATGTAAAAATCACTCCAGATCATATTGCTGAACTTGCAAATGCTTTGGAAGAAGGAAAAATTACTTCAAAGCAGGGTAAAGAAGTTTTTGCCGATATGCTTGAATCTAACAAAATGCCTTCTGTAATCATCAAAGAAAAAGGAATGGAAATTGTAAGCGATGCCGGTGCAATTGATAAGATTGTTCAGGATGTAATTGCTGCAAATCCAAAAGCAGTAGAAGATTACAAATCTGGAAAAACAAATGTTGTTGGATGGCTTATGGGACAGGTTATGAAAATGTCACAGGGTAAAGCTAATCCTAAAGAAGCAACACAGTCTTTGAATAAATATCTTTCACAGATGTAAGGATTATTTATTACCTTCCATTAATTTTGTAAAATCTGATTCGGTGAGGGGTTTCGAATAGAAGAAGCCCTGAACCTGATCACAATTAATTGATTTTAAGAAATCCCTCTGAGATTCAGTTTCAACCCCTTCAAAAATAGTCTGTTTATTAAGTGTCTTACTAAGTTTAATCAAAGTTTCCAGGAAGTTTGCCGAAGTCTGATCAATAATTCCGTTTTCTGTTGTAGAAGAAAGAAGGAATGTTCTGTCAAACTTAAGAACATCAACTGGAATCTGAGTGAGCATATTTAATGAAGATTCTCCGCTACCAAAATCATCCATGGCAACAGTAAATCCTTCTTTATGAAGCAGCTCTGTAAATTCTTTCAAAGTATTTTCATTCATAAATGAACGTTCAATCAATTCAACTTCAATCAGGTTTCTTGGAATAGAGTAGTTCTTAAAGAGATTCATAAAATCGTGAACAAATTTTTCAGGCTTACTGTGATTTCTGGACATATTTACAGAAATAGTAACAACTCTTCTTCCGTTGCGAACCTGGGAATCAAGGAAATGGAAAACTTTATCGTAAACAAAGAAATCAAGTTTTTTAATAAAGCCGTTGCGTTCAAACAAAGGAATAAATTCATCTGGCGTAATAAGTCCCTGTTCAGGATTATACCAGCGCACTAATGCTTCTGCACCAACAATTGAATCTGAATGCAAATCAATTTTTGGCTGATACATAACAAAGAATTCATTATTCTGCAGCGCCTGTTCCATGTGAGTTTCTATGTAGCGTTCACGGTTTACTTTTTCAAGAAGTTTTGAATTATAAATTGCATACTGATTAATCAGATTGTCTTTTAATGTACTTTTTGCAAATGAAGCCTGACCAATCAGTTCTGTAATAGAAACATTTTTTTCCTTATCTTTAGTCATAGAGAAAGCAATTCCATATTTCATAAAACAAGGAATTTCGTAGTTTTTAATGTCATTGTTTAACTGAGCACAATATTCCTTAAAGACTTTCATTGAAGCATGAACCGAATCAATTTTGCAGAATATATAGAAGTGATCTGCAAATCCTCGTCCAACACAGGCATCCATATCTTTAGTAAAATTCCGGATTTTGTCTGAAATAAAAATCAGCAGTTTATTTGCAGGTTCCACACCATAGTTCTGGTTAATGAACTTAAATCCGTGAATATCACATTCAATCAGCATAAATTTGCTGTTAGGGTAGTGCTTAATAACTTTTTCTGACTCTTTTTCAAAATGGACGCGGCTGTAGAAATTTGTAAGAGGGTCAAAGTTTGTTGCCAGCAGCTGTTTTTTCTGGAATACATCCATAATGTAGATTTCAATTCCAAGAAGAACAATCATCGTAATTACAGTAATAAGAATCAGTTCTTTAAGGAAGTCGTAATAGAAATTGTCAAAATTATTTCTTGCAACAGAAACGCATAATGTCCATCCTGTAGCTTCCATTGTCTGGTAAACAAGAGTAACTCTTTCGTTTCTGGAATTTACTGTTTCAATACATCCGCTTTGTGAACGAGAAAGATAATCTGTAGAATATTTAGAAAATTCTTCGTCTGCCGGTGCATATTTTTTGAACAGCATATCTGCTTTTGGATGAAGAATAAATGAACCAGTTGTGTCGATTAAAGAAATAGTTTCTGATTCTGTAGACTTCAAATTTGCTATTTTATGATGGAAAGTCTGAAGATTTACAGAAGCGCATAAAACTCCACGAGGGGCTCCGTCTTTATAAAAAATCCCTTTAGCAAAAACAATGATGTAATTTCCTGTTCTTGGTGAAATAAACGGATCGCTGATTGTATATGTCTTTCCTTCAAAAAAGATTTCATTTATAAAAGGATAACTTGAAAGTTCTAAGATAGAACCATCTGAAGCATAAGCCTTGTTATCACGATTTATATAGAAGATACATTCAAAATCCTGATTAATTTTTTCTTTTGGATATGTAAGAAGTCTTTTGTGAATCTGTTTTTCGTCAAGATCTGAAATATCAAAAGGTGTAAGTGCGTTTATTGTATCTGTGTAATTAAATAGAAAAGTATCGATTGTCTGTGCGTATCCGTTAGTAAGATTAGTACAGTTTTCTTTATAGAAGTCTTCCATCAGGTTTTTATCATATTTAAGAAAGAAAAATGATAAAGTAGAAACAACCAGCAGAATTACAAGGCTGTTCAATATGGAGAAGGAAATTTTTAACTTTTGTGAATCAATAAAACCTTTTTTCATTATTACTTTTTAACCTAGTTAAGATGATATCACTAATTTTTAAAAAGTAAATTTAAATTTTTAGTTAAAAAAAACTGTTATTCAGACTGGATTTTTGAAAACATAGGGGATTTCCACTAGGTTTTTGATACTTGCATACTAGTGTATAAAGTAATTAAGTTATTAAAACGTTTTCGTAAAGTAAATAATTAAGTTAAAAATTAGTTAAAAAGTTAGTAAAACGTTTTAAATTCAAAAGGATAGGGGAAATCCCCTAGTCAAAAAAAGTTATATCTGTCATATTATATAAATAGTGATATTAATCACATAAAATCATAAAAGGAGTATTTCGATGAAAAAAGCATTGAAAGTAGTTCTCTTTGCAGCTGTATTGGCTTCAATGGCATTTACAAGCTGTACAAAGAAAGACAAGGCTTCAGCAGAAGACCTTACAATCAATCTCTGGACATTCACAGACGAAGTTCCAGGAATGGTAGAAAAGTACATTGCAGCTCACCCAGAGTTCAAGTACAAAGTAAACACAACAATTATTGCTACAACTGATGGTGCATATCAGCCAGCTCTCGACCAGGCTTTAATGGCTGGTGGAAAAGATCAGCCAGACTTCTTCTGTGCTGAATCAGCTTTCGTATTGAAATATACAAAAGGTGACATGCAGGATTATGCAATGCCTTACAAAGATCTCGGAATCGACATCAACAAGGCAATCAAAGATGCTGACATCGCTGGTTACACAGTAGATATCGGATCTAACACAAAAGGTGAAGTAGACGGACTTGGTTACCAGGCAACTGGTGGTGCTTTCATCTATCGCCGTTCAGTAGCTAAAAAAGCTTTCGGATCAGATGATCCAGCTGTAGTAAAAGCTGAAATCGGTGGTGGTTCAGGTTCATGGGACAAATTCTTTGAAGCTGCTGCTAAATTGAAGTCAGTAGGATGTGGTATCGTTTCTGGTGACGGTGATATGTGGCACGCTGTAGAAAACTCTTCAGACAAGGGTTGGATCGTAGACGGAAAACTTTACATCGATCCAAAACGTGAAGCATTCCTTGACTACTCAAAAACACTTCAGGACAATGGATATTCTAACCTTACACAGGACTGGCAGGATGCTTGGTTCGCTGATATGAAAGGTGTTGGAGAAAAAGACGTTCTCGGTTTCTTCGGACCAGCTTGGCTTATCAACTATACAATCGCTCCTAACTGTGGTGGAACAAAGGTAGGTGAAGGTACATACGGTGACTGGGGAATCTGTGAATCACCAATCGGATTCTTCTGGGGTGGTACATGGCTCATCGCTAACAAAAACATGGACCCAGCTAAAAAAGATGCTGTAAGAGCTCTTATCGAATGGGTAACTCTTGACTACTCTAACGATGGTCTCCAGTACAAATGGGCTAACGGTACATTGAATGGCGAAGGCGGAACAAAAGACTCTGTTGGATCTGGTACAGTAATGGCTAAATCTAACGGTGAATTGGACTTCCTCGCAGGACAGAATATGTTCGACGTATTCGTACCAGCTAACCAGTTTGCTAATGGTAAAAACCTTACACAGTATGATGAATCAATCAACTCAATTTGGCGTGATCAGGTTCGTCAGTATGCTGCAGGTGCAAAATCTCGCGATGCTGCAATTGCAGACTTCAAACAGAACGTTGCTGATACACTTGGTATCAACTAATTGTTAATTAGTTTGAATTAGTTAAAGGGGCATTCCGCAAAAAGAATGCCCTTTTATTTATCCCCCGTAAAAAAAAGTACATGGAGTACACCCCATATGAGTAAGAAAGAAAATGCTGTTGCATCGAATCCTCTTAGAAAAAAGAGTAAGATTAGTTATGCAAAATATGGATACTTTTTTGTTCTTCCATTTGTAATTGCATGGTTGATTTTCTCTCTTTATCCAACAGTTTACACTGCAATTATCGGTTTTACAGATATGCATGGTGCAGGTGTAAAAAGCTGGCACTTCCTTGAACATCCTTTTGACAACTTTAAGGAAATTTTATTTAACAACAAACTTTTCATGACATCAGTTAAGAATACTTTTGTAATCTGGATTGGAAACTTTATTCCACAGCTTGCATTAGCATTGTTATTAGCTGCATGGTTTACAGACAGACGTATGAAAATCCCTGGTGCAGGTGCATTTAAAGTTCTGTTCTACATGCCAAACATTATTACAGCTGCTACAGTAGCTATTTTGTTTAATGCTTTGTTTGGTTATCCAATGGGTCCAATGAACGACCTGTTGACTTCACTTGGTTTTATTAAAGAACCTGTGAACTTCTTGATCAGTAAGAATATTACTAGAAATATAGTTATCTTCATCCAGACTTGGATGTGGTATGGCTATACTATGATTATATTGATTTCCGGCGTATTAGGAATTAGCCCTGATATCTTTGAAGCTGCTGAAATTGACGGTGCTTCTGGATGGCAGGTATTCTGGAAAATTACTATTCCAAACATTAAGACAATCTTGTTATTCACATTAGTTACATCACTTATTGGTGGTTTGACAATGTTCGATATTCCACAGTTGTTCATGTTAGGTGGTCCTGATAACGCTACAATTACTGCAAACGTATTTATTTATCGTCAGGCATTCAGTGGCTTGTATTGGTACAACCGTGCAGGTGCTGCAAGTTTGATTATGTTCGTAGTAATCGTAATTATCTCTGCATTTATGTTCTTCATGATGCGTGATAAAGATGAAGCAGCTCTTAAGAAATTGAAGAAACAGGAACTTAAGGCAGCTAAAAAAGCAGCAAAGGAGGCTAAATAATGGAATCTTCTAACAAAACTACTCGCGTAAGTGTTGTATTGAAAATCGTTATTTTTGTAATTTGTGTTTTCCTTGCACTTTTAAGCCTTTTCCCATTTGTTGTAATGATTGTAAACTCTACACGTTCAACATATGAAATTCAGCAGCATGCTGTCTCTTTAATTCCATCTGGCTTCTTCCTTAAGAACTTAGACATTCTTTTAGGTAAGAGTTTTAATCCAATGGTTGGTTTCTTAAACTCTTTGACAATTTCAATTGGTGCTACAGCTTTGTCTTTGTACTTCTCTACAATGACAGCTTACTCACTTGTAATGTACGACTGGAAGTTTAAGAATGCATTCTTCAGTTTTATTATGGCTATTATGATGATTCCAGCACAGGTAACTATGATTGGTTTCTATCAGATGGTTTATAAAATTGGTATGACAAACAACCTTCTTATGTTGATTTTGCCAGCAATTGCTGCTCCTTCAATGGTATTCTTTATGCGTCAGTATATGAAACCAGCTCTTTCTCCTTCAATCGTTGAATCAGCTCGTATTGACGGTTCAAAAGAATTCTTTACATTCAACAGAATTGTATTGCCAATCATGAAGCCTGCTATTGCAACACAGGCAATCTTCAGTTTCGTAGGAAGCTGGAATAACTTGTTTACTCCACTCGTACTTCTTACAAAACAGGAAAAATATACTTTGCCAATTATGATTTCACTTCTTCGTGGTGATATTTATAAGACAGAGTTTGGTGCAATCTACTTAGGTTTGACTTTGACTGCACTTCCACTTATTGTTGTATACTTCTTACTTTCTAAATACATCATTGCAGGTGTAGCTTTAGGATCAGTTAAGGGTTAATAAGTACTTTTTTAAGGGAAAAGAGCTGTCCGTAAAAGGGCGGCTCTTTTTTTTATCTAATCCAATATTTTTACCCCCCCCCATATAGATTTTTACAATTTTGAACTATTTTTTTTATTGATTATTAGATAATAACAGTTATAATGATAATATAAGTTACGAAAACGTTTTCTTAAAGTGAGGAACAAATGAAATACGGTTATTTTGACGATGACAATGCTGAATATGTCATCACACGTCCAGATACTCCTACATCTTGGAGTAACTATCTTGGTTCTACTGTTTACGGTGCTGTTATTACAAACAATGCCGGCGGTTACGGTTTTTATAAATCTGGTGCACAGGGAAGATTCCTTCGTCTCCGTTTTAACTCAGTTCCAATGGATCAGCCTGGACGTTATTTCTATCTTCGTGATATGGAAGATGGTGATTTCTGGTCAGCTTCATGGCAGCC
>JAKSTI010000026.1 GCA_024402665.1 Treponema sp. | reverse complement strand
CAGTTTGACATGTATGGCGAAGTTGCTGTTATTGATTTGGATGCAGCTTTAGGAAACGTTGATGTAAAAGGAAACACAGTTAATACTCCTTTGCTTAAAAGCCTTCTCCATCATGGAAACGTTAGAACTGGCGGCGGAATCAGAACTGTAAAAAGAGCACGTGAATTAATCTCTCTTGGTGCTGAAAAAGTTATTATTGGTTCTGCTGCATGGAATGCCCATCCAGAAAACGGACAGTCTGTTCTTAATGAAGATTTCTTAAACGAACTTGCTGCTGCAATTGGAAAAGATAGAATTATTATTTCTGTTGATGCTATTAATGGAAAAATTGCTGTAAAAGGCTGGACTGAAACTGTTGATATTCCTCTTGTAGAAGGTGCAAAACAGGCTCAGAAATTCTGTTCGGAACTTTTATTTACTTGTGTAGAAAAAGAAGGATGCATGCAGGGAACAAACATGGACTATGTTCGTGAATTGCGTTCTGCTGTTAATTGCCGTGTAGTTGTAGCAGGTGGTGTTTCTTCTGTAGAAGAAATTGTTGAACTTGAAAAATTGCATTGTGATGTTCAGCTTGGCATGGCTTTGTATACAAATAAAGTAAACTTGAAAGATGCATTTGTTGGTTGTCTTGATTTTGAAAAATCACCTTTGATTCCTGTAATTGCTCAGAGTGTAAATGGTGAAGTTTTGATGCAGGGATTTGCTAACAAAGAAGCTGTAATGAAAACTTTTGACTGCGGAAAATTAACATTCTGGAGTCGTTCTAGAAATGAGTTGTGGACAAAAGGGGATACAAGCGGCAATTTCCTTCAGGTTGTAAAACTTCGTGCTGATTGCGATAGAGATTGTATTCTTGCAACTGTTCTTCCTGCTGGACCTGCTTGTCATACTGGTTCATGGACTTGTTTTGGCACAGATCCTGGTGAAAAATCTTCAATGGGAAGACTTTATAATGTAATTGCAGACAGATTTGCAAATCCAAAACCTGGCAGCTATACAGCAACTCTTGATGCAAAACGCGTTAGAGAAAAGGTTGAAGAAGAAGCCGAAGAATTATGTGAAGCAGACGGAAAAGATGAAGTAATCTGGGAAGCTGCTGATTTAATTTATTTTGTAAACGTTCTTATGTATAAGGAAGGGGTAACCTGGCAGGATGTTTACAACGAATTGGATCGTCGCCATAAAGAAAAATAAGTTTTTATTTTTTAGAATGGGGGAAGTAAAATGATTAAAATTGAAAAATATAGTGATATAGATAAGGCATTTTTTGAAGGACGCAACTTTGAAGGTTCAAATGAAGTTGTTCTTTCTGTTCTTGAAGAAGTTCAGAAAAGAAAAGATGCCGCTTTAAGATTATACGGAAATAAATTTGATGTTTCTGTTCCAGCTTCTTTTGAAGTTCCTCAGGAAGAATTGAAAGCTGCTGCAGAAAAATTAAAGCTTGAAAAACGTGAAATTTATGATGCAATTGTTTATTCTCACGACCTTGCCTTGAAGTTTGCAAAAAAACAGAGAGAATCATTTTCTGATTTTGAAGTTGAACTTGAAAAAGGAATTTTTACTGGTCAGAAAACTATTGCAGTAGATAAAGCTGGATGTTATGTACCTGCTGGAAGATTCCCATTAGTTTCTTCTGTAATTATGACTGTTACTCCTGCAGTTGCGGCTGGTGTAAAGGAAGTAATTATGTGTACTCCACCAAGAATTCACCCTGATGATAAAGTTGAAGCTGGAAAGCAGGGGGCTGGTGTTATAGGTCACGCGTTTACTGGTGGAAAACCTTATGCTGATGAAGGAATTATGGCTGCAGCGTATATTTGTGGTGTTAATCACTTGTATGCAGTTGGTGGTTCTCAGGCAATTGGTGCTATGGCTTATGGTACAGAAAGTATTCCTAAGGTTGATGTAATTGTTGGTCCTGGAAATAAATTTGTTGCTGCGGCAAAACGTGAAGTTTTTGGAACTGTTGGAATTGATATGCTTGCTGGTCCTACAGAAGTAATGATTATTGCTGATTCTTCTGCTAATCCTGCATGGGTAGCTGCAGATTTACTTGCACAGGCAGAACACGATATTGTAGCTCAGCCAATTCTTGTTACACCAGATGAAGCTTTTGCTAGAAAAGTAAGTGATCAGATTGAAAATCAGCTTGAAACATTAACTACTAAAACAATTGCACGTCAGAGCGTTGATACATACGGAAAAATTATTATTGTAGATAATCTGGAACAGGCTGCAGAAGCCGCAAATCTTAAAGCTCCAGAACACCTTGAACTTGCAATGGAAGCTGGTGAAGAAAGAAGCAAAATTGAGTCTTTAGTTCACAATTATGGTTCTTTGTTTATTGGTCACTATTCTGCTGAAGTTTTAGGTGATTATGCTGCCGGTTTGAATCACACTTTACCAACTTCCGGGGCTGCAAAGTTTACTGGTGGATTAAGTGTAAGAATGTTCCTTAAGACAGTTACAACTTTAAGAGCAGAAGCAGATAAAGCTGGTACATTAAGAAGTTCTGCCGCTGCCGGTTCTTTAGGTGATGCAGAAGGTTTAGCTGGTCACGCAAGAGCTGCCAGAATCAGATTGGAGAAATAAAATGGTTTTACGAGTAACAAAGCTTGGAGAAGAAATTTTAAGACAGAAAGCAGTTCCAGTTGCCGAAGTAAATGATGAAATTCGTCAGCTTGCAGAAGATATGTTTGAAACTATGATTGAAGCAGAAGGTGTAGGTCTTGCTGCTCCTCAGATTGACAGAAATATCAGAATGTTTGTTCTTATTGCTGATGATGATGTTAGAAGAGTATTTATTAATCCTCAGATTATTAAAACTTCAGCAGAAGTTTGTGATTATGATGAAGGCTGTTTAAGTATTCCTCAGATTTACGAAACAATTACTCGTCCAGAAAAAGTAACTGTTCAGGCTTTGAATGAAAAAGGTAAACCATTTACTCTTGAAGCAGATGGTTTCCTTGCTCGTATTATTCAGCATGAATATGATCACCTTGAAGGAATTTTATATATTGACCGTGGTGATAAAGATTTTGCTGCAAAAACAGAAGCTCAGTTCAAAAAAAGAGCAGAAAGAGCTTTAGAAAAACAGAAAGAAAAAGAAGCAAAAGCTGCCAGAATTGCGGCTAAAATTGCTGCTAAAGAAGCAAAGAAAAATAAGAAATAGAAATTAATATGAAGATTATTTATGCAGGAAGTCCTTTGGCTTCACAGATGACATTGCAATATCTCTATGAAAATCAGGCTGCTGGAAATTATGAAATTGCCGGAGTAATTTCTAATCCTCCTACTGCAAAGGGTCGTCATAAGGAATTAACTCCAACTCCTGTAGCCGCTTATGCTTTGGAAAAAGGGATTCCTGTATTTACTCCAGAACATCTTGATGCTGAAGCAAGAGAACAAGTTTCATCTGTATCTCCAGATTTTCTTGTAAGTTTTGCCTATGGTCATATTTTTGGACCTAAGTTCCTTGCCTTGTTTCCAATGGGAGCTGTAAATCTTCATCCTTCTATGTTACCAAAATATAGAGGTTGTACACCTGTTCCTGCTGCAATCCTTAATAGAGATGATAAAACTGCTGTTTCTGTTCAGACAGTTTCTTTGAAAATGGATGAAGGGGATATTCTTGCTCAGCAGATTATTGAACTTGATGGAACTGAAACAGGGGAATCTTTATTAAATAATAGTGCAGATATTGGTGGAAAGTTGCTTTTTCAGCTGCTGAAAGATTGTTCTGCCAATGGAAAGTTGCCGGCGGGGGTTTCTCAAACAGGTGAAACATCGTATACTAAAATAATAACAAAGAATGATGCCAGAATTAACTGGAATGATTCTGCAGAAAATATTGAAGCGGCAATTCGTGCCTACTATCCTGATCCGGGCTGCTGGACTGAAGAGAAAGGTTTGCCTTTGAAGGTGCTTGCTGCAAAATGTTTAATGGAATGCAAGGATTTTGAAAATGAACCTGCAGGAAAGGTTGTTGCTTTTAATAAGGCTGAAGGAATTCTTGTAAAAACAGGAAATGGTATTTTATCTTTACAGCGATTACAGCGTCAGGGTAAAAATGCTATGGCTTATAAAGACTTTATGAATGGTGCCAGAGATTTTGTTGGCACTGTTTTACAATAGAAATCCTAAGGAGATAACAGAATGGATACAGAAAAGAAATCTAAAAAAATTAGTCGCGTCAGCTTTTCAGATGGTTTTGAAAAGGTTCAGTCAAATATTCCTGCTTTGTTTTTTACTGTTCTTGCAGCATTAGTTATTATGTTTGGTATTTGTGCTGTAGTTTTTTCTACAAGTGTAAAAGGTGCTGAAAAGGTTCTTGTTCCAAATGTTGTTGGTGAAAAACTTGAAGATGCAATTCTTGAAATGCAGGTTAAGGAACTTTATCCAAAAATCAGTCTTCGTTATACAGATGCTGGTATTGAAAAAGGCGTTGTCCTTGAACAGAATCCTGTTGCAGGTGCAATCGTAAAAGGTTATAGCCGTGTTACTCTTGTTGTAAGCCGCGGTCCTGTAGAAGCAAATGTAGAAAATTACGTAGGAAAAACATTAAAAGATTATAACTACGGTGATGAATTAGCTGAAGGAAAAAAAAACTCTATAATCTCTCTGGCCAGCCCAATTTATAAAAATTCTTCTGCTCCTGAAGGTACAATTATTGCACAGTATCCTGCAGCTGGAACTGCCGTTTATGATTCTCTTGCAGTTCAGTTAGTTGTAAGTAAAGGTGCAGCAGATAAAAAAATTACTGTTCCTGCTTTAGATTATTGTGATGTTTCTGAATTCCTTTCTATGGCAGGCAAAACTCCTGTTATTTTTGATGTAGCTACAAGACTTGCTGCTGATGATGAAGAACCTGGAACTGTTGTAGCTCCTGGTGTTCTGGCTTCTGAATATGCACGTGTTAAAGTTGATTATCTTGTAACTGCAGATTCAGACAGCAAAATTGCATACGGTGTTCTTGAAGAAGTTACTCCAGAATATCCTGTTCCTGTAAAGGTTGTGCTTGAATCTATTTCTGAAAAAGGTGATGTTTCTACTCTTGCAACAATTTCTCATACAGGTGGAGTTGTAACAATTCCTTATGCTGCAGAAAAGGGATCAACTCTTGTGTTAACTGTAAACAATAAAGTGACTTCAAGAGTTTCTTTAGGATAAGGAGTTTTAAATGAATCAGCCTCAAATCTGTATGACTTTAACAGGCAAGACTTTGGAAGAAAATCTGCGTCTTGTCAGTAAGTATGAAAAACAAATTGACCTTGTAGAATTGAGAGTTGATCATTTAAACGAAGACGAACAGCTTTACGCTAGAAAATTTCCTTCATTAACAAAATTCCCTTGTATTCTTACAATCCGCAGAGATATTGATGGTGGTCTTTTTACAGGCGGTGAATTTACCAGAACTACTTTATTTGGGAGAGCCCTGGCTTTTGCTAATCAGGATGGGGCTAAAAACTTTGCTTACGTAGACTTTGAAGAAGATTATCATATTCCAAGTATTCAGGATGCGGCACTTGCTTTTGGTGTAAAAATCATCAGAAGTTTTCATAATATGACTGAACCTGTTTACAATCTTAAAGCAAGATGTGATTCCATGAGAAAAACAGGTTATGAAATCCCAAAAATTGCTTTTATGCCCAAAAAACTCAGCGATGTAGTAAACATGTTTAAAGAAGGGGCATCTATTACAGAATATGAGCATATTTTCTGCGCTATGGGTGTTGAAGGTTTTCCTTCACGAATTCTTTCTGCCTTTTCAAACTCTCTTTTAACATATACTTCTCCAGCTGAATTGATTGGAAACACTTCTGGAATTGGACATCTTGATCCTATTACAATTAATTCTTTGTATAATTTCCGCTCAATTTCCAAAGACACATCCCTTTATGGAATTACAGGCTGGCCTATGGAAAAAATCATCAGTCCTGAAATTCACAATACTGGTTATAAGGCGCTCGGTCTTGATTCTGTTTATTTTCCATTAAGATCTCCACTTGTTTCCGAAGCTCTTAATTTTGCAGAAACTCTTGGAATGAAGGGACTTTCTGTTTCTGTTCCTCATAAAGAATCAGTTTTGTTTTATGTTCATGAACAGTCGCCTGAAGTTGCACAGACTGGTTCTTGTAACTGTGTTGTTCGTAAAGGAACTAAATGGGTTGGTTATAATACAGAAGTTATTGGTTTCAAAAAAGCACTTGATGAATTCCTTGGTAACCGCAAAATCAAACATAAAAAAGTTGCTGTAATTGGTGCTGGTGCCGCTGCAAAAGCTATCTGCTATGTATTAAAACAGATGGGTGCAAAAGTTTGTATTTTTAATCGATCTATTGCACATGCAAAACAGGTTGCAGAAAAATACGGCTTCTCTTATTGTCAGCTGGAACCTTCTTGTGTTCAGACTCTTGATGAGTATTCAGATTTGATTATTCAGGCTACTTCAGTTGGTGGTTCATCACTGGAACAGCCAGAAGTTATTGATCCAATTCCATTCTACACATTCCGTGGAGATGAATTGTTATTTGATGTTGTTCATAAACCAGCTATTACTCCTGTTATGAGACGCGCTTCTCTTGCAGGATGTAGAGTTAGTAATGGATATAAAATGCTTGAATATCAGGCATACGAGCAGTTTAAATTATTTACAGGACATAACTACGAAATTTAATTTTCGCAGCAATAGATAAAAGAGGATTTGAAGATGACACAATCAGAACAGAAAGTATTAGTTGCAAATACAGCAATTGATACATTAATTGAAAAAGGTAAAATTTTTAGCGGAATGAAAATTGGACTTGGAACAGGCTCAACTGCTATGCCTGCTGTAAAACGTCTTGCAGATCATATTAATAATGGCGAATTGAAAGATATTAAAGCTGTTGTTACAAGTTTCCAGACTCAGAATGCCTGCCAGGAATACGGAATTCCTGTTTATTCTTTGAATGATAAAATCATCGGTGGTGAACTTGATCTTTCTATTGACGGTGCAGACGAAGTTACTCCAGATTGTTTCTGTATTAAAGGTGGCGGTGCTGCTCATGTTCGCGAAAAACTTGTTGAATATAATTCAAAAATCTTTGTTGTAGTTGCAGACTCTTCTAAAGCAGTTGAAACTATCGGTACAAAATTCCCAGTTCCAGTAGAAATCATTGGTGAAGCAAGAATCCCTGTTACAAACGCTTTGGCAAAACTTGGTGCAAACTGTGTATTACGCGAAGGAGTTCGTAAATGTGGTCCTGTAATCACTGATAACGGAAACCAGATTCTTGACTGTACATGGGACAAACCAATCAATGTTGCCGAAATGGAAGATAAAATCAATTCTATTTGTGGCGTTGTAGAAAATGGTCTTTTCTCTAAAAATCTTCCAATTGTATTTGTTGCAAAAGACGACGGTACAGTTGAACAGAGAAACTGGCATTAATCTATGTTCCCTCCATTTCCCCAGGAAGCTGCCAGAAAATATTGCTGTGAATTAATTACGGCAATAAATGAAGGTTCAGTTAATTTAGTTCAGATTTCTCAGGAAAGTGAAGAACGAAAGAACCAGGGGATAATGGTTGGATGTCTTGTTTGTAAAAATAAAATTTCTGATGAACAGACTGTTTTGTTTGCCCTAAGCGGATACGCAAAGGAACTGTCTGTTCAAAAAATAAAACTTTCTGATTGTGAAGGTTTTGTTGTTCCATCCCTTGTTTCTTCTTCCCAGATAGCGGGTGCAATTTCAAAAAATGATTTATTAATCCACCAGCTTACAGAACAGATTAATCTTTTGCGCTGTTCTAAGAAAAATCCTGAAGAATTGTCTGAACTTGAACTTAAAAGAAAATCCCTCTGCGATGAATCTTTAAGAAACGTTTTTTCTCTTTATGAGTTTACACGGTTTGACGGAAAAAAAATCTCTCTTAATGAAATAATCTGTAAAAGGGGAAACCTTCTTCCTCCAACTGGAACCGGCGACTGCTGTGCTCCAAAACTTCTTTGCTACGCATTTGCAAATAATCTTATCCCTCTCAGTATGGATGAAATCTTTTTTGGAAATTCCACAAAAAGTAAAGAATCCGGATGTTCCTACCCGCCATGTGATGAACGCTGTGGTTTTATTCTCCCTGAAATCCTTGGTCTTGAAATTCTTTACAGAGATGAAAGTATTGTTATTGTAAATAAACAAAGCGGACTTTTATCTGTTCCTGGTCGTGGGGAAGATAAACAGGATTGCATTGTTACAAGATTAAAACGGCTTTTTCCAGATTGTATAGAGCAGCCCTCTGTTCATAGACTTGATATGGAAACTTCCGGGCTTTTGATTCTGGCTTTTACAAAAGAGGCTCACAGGGCAATGAATATGCAGTTTGAAAAAGGGACTATTCATAAAAAATACGTTGCTTTGCTTGATGGGATTCTTGAAAGAAGCAGCGGAAAGATGGCGCCTAAAAACGGGCAGACAGAAGGTATAATGGAATTAAAATTCCGTCTTGATGTAGATAACAGGCCTCACCAGATTTACGATGAAGTTTACGGCAAAAATGGAATTACTGAATGGAAAAAAGATGGGACTGTTGTTTATGAAAATCCTGCTGACGGGGAACGTAAGCATGTTACAAAAGTGATTTTTATTCCACATACAGGCCGAACTCATCAGCTTAGACTTGCCTCCAGTGATTCTCACGGTTTTGGACTTCCGATTATTGGTGACACTTTATATGGAACTTGCAGTGAAGGTCAGAGGCTTATGCTTCATGCATTTGAAATTGAATTTGACCATCCTGTTACCGGACAGAAAATGCATTTTGAATGCAAAAGCCCCTTTTAATTTTTAGACTCTATTTTGCCTGACGCTGATAGTTTGCTTTTACAGCTTCAACAAAAAGGCTGTTCTGATCTTTTCTTTCTTCAACAGAGAATAATGGTTTTCCATCTGATTCAGAAATTCTGTAAATATTCATTGGGTCGCTGTTATAAGCAGGACTTCCAGGATTATTTACCCACCAGTCTAATACTGCAATGAAACAAAGTGTATATTTCAAAAGGTTAGCGTTAGTTGCGTTTGTATTTGCAGTTTTATTCTGGGCACCAAGAAGAACATCAAGGCGTTTAGATACTTCATTTTGAATCTGGAAGTTGTAGTGTTCCCATGGGTTTTCTACAAGAGAAACTGCTGCTTTTGTTTTTGCTTTTGAATCACATTCGTTGATTACGAGAGTAAGATATTTTCTTGCAAAATCAGTTCTGTGGAATAAAGGTCTGTACTTACTTTCATCCTGTGGACGTTCAAGAAGCAGCTGATCAAACTTAAAGTTAGGAAGGAAGTGATAAGCTGTCTGCCACAAAAGGGAAGTGAGAAGTTTTTTACCCATATGTGATTTTTCGAAATCTGGCTGTGAATAAACAGAGTTTGTAAGACTTTTAAGAGGATCACAATACAATGTTTCAAAAGTTTCTTCACGGTATGCAGACCAGTCGTCAAGAATTGCCTGAATTGTATCTGCCCCGGATTTTGCATTATCTGCACTTGCAAATTTAATATTTCTACAACCCTGGAAACAGTCTTCAATAATATGCTGAAGAACCATAATTACCTGAACAGGATTTTCAGGAGAAATAACATTAAATCCGTCTGCAAATTTATACAAAGGCTGGAAATATGGATAAAGATCTGGATGTTCATCTAATCTGTCAAAACCTGCCTGTGGGAACAACTGATTAAGAAGTTTTAATCCTGTTACTACAGTAGAATCTTTTACACCTTTCTGTGGAGGCGCAGATTTTGGTTTTGCAGCTTCTTTTGTTTCTTCTTTTGGCTTATCTGGAAGAAGAAGGTCAAATTTGTGTAAGCCAGTGAATTTAAGAATTTCAGCAACTTTAGATGAGAAGAATTCAGGATATGGTTCAAATGTATCTGAACACATTCTCATAAGAAGAGGGTAGAACTTCTTAATAATTTCTGTATCAAGGTAAAGCCATTCTGTAATAGCTTCTTTTGCCATTGTTGAAAGCTTTTCTTTTGGAGCATCTGGATATCCAATTTCGTCATTGTAAATTTCTTTGATTAATTTTGGAATCTTATTTGTTCCATAATAATAAACTGTGATAATTGGTTTATAAATTGCTTTTACAAGTGGAGTTAAATCACATGTAATAACTGTATCCTGAATTGATTTGATTGTTGCATATTCAGTTTTAATATTTACTGTTCCCCATGCAGCAATCATTCTTAAGAACTTAAATTTTGCATCAGTTCCATTTACGATTTTTGCTTTGTATGTAGCAGGAGACATCTGAATCAAAGTTTTAATAACTGTGATAAATGCTTCCATATGTTCAATTGCTTTCTGAATTTTGTAATCATAGAATTCAGGAAGGATTTTTTCCATTCCGTTTTTCTGGAAACTTCTGATAAAATTAAAAAGACCGTAATTTGGTTTAATTTTATATTCAGGAGACATCATCAGCTTATCAAGCTGGGCATTAAGTTTCTTAGAGATAACAGGAAGATCCTCTCTAATATGTTTTCTTGGAGTAATAGTTGGCATAGTTTGTGTTGTTTTTGGTGCAGAACCTGTAGTTCCTCTCATAATTCTACCGGCACCTGCATGGCCAGAAGAAGATGAACCACTGCCTGATCCAGACCCACCAGAAGATGATCTTTCATAAAGATTCTGACCTCCCAGTTTTTTTGCCATAGTTGCAGCTTCTTCAGCATCAATGTTACCAATATTTTTTCTGGTTTTATCAAGAGTACCTGGTTCCCAATCTGCTGTTCTTAAATCTTCTGACATAAAATTAACCTCCCCTTTTACAGACGTAATGTGTTTCTGTTGATAATGCCGGGGAAGTTCTTTAATACAACTTTGTTCCCGTCTTTATCAAGTAAAACACCGGTATATGTTCCGTAAATTATTGTGTGATTAAATCTCATAGCAATAATATTTCTAACTCTGTTGTTCATGGATATAGGAGTAAATGTTAAATCAACCATACTTTCTGTATCCTGAATAATCCAGTCTTTATTAATTCCAAATGGGTGTGTCATATACACAGATGGAAGTGCTGTTTCTACGCCATCAATAATCAGAATGTTGTCATTGTATTTATCTGGCTGAGCCGCATCCATATTTGAATTTTTAAGCTGGAAAACAATATTTTTATCTTTTACAGTTCCCATTCCCCAGGAAAGTGTAGAGAATGTTCTGAGTTTGTAATAAGTTCTGTTAATCATCATGGCTGCAAGGCCTTCTGATGAAATAGATGCTCCATTACTGAAAGTTAATTCTCCCTGGATATTCATAGTAGTTAGCCAGGTTGCTGAACATCGGGATGCTGCAGGAGATGGATTTACAAAAAGAGCATCTGTGTGGGCAGGAGCTGTCATTGGTGAAAAGAAGTGCCCTTTAATATCAGGACGCAGGGAATCACCGTGAACATTAAATCTTAAAGCCAGGTGCTGATGATTGCGACCCCATGAAACTTTAATGTATCGTGTTTTTTTATAACTGATGCAGGAACCTTTGTCTGTGTTAGTTGGAATGTAACGGCGTTTAGGGCCCATTATATTAAAATAGTTATATTTTTTTCCTGATTCTTTATCAAAAATAATTAGATTAGAAAAACCAAAAATTTTGAAATCAAAAAATTCTGTAAGACCAATATATTTTTCAACATTGAAAATATAATTTAAACGGCTCTTGATTCTTAAATTTGAAATGAAAGCAGGAACAGGAACTCCGGCATAAGGCGCAAACATTCCCTTAATATCCAGCTTCTGGCACACATCTTTGTAAGTACCAAAATTAGCCTTTTTGTTTTCTATAATTTGAACAGGTGGTTCTGTCAGTTCTCTATAGTACATAGTCTTTATATTATAAGTCTAAATTTTATTTTTTACTAGTCGTTGTTAAAAATATAGAAAGAAATAAAAGTTTTATTTGTTAAATGGGCTTTTCGGTTATAAAATAAAGTATATTCGGACAAGTGTTTTTGGGGGTGTTATTATGGCTATAAAATGTTTTTCTTTAGGTGCCGCACAGGAAGTTACAGGATCTAAACATGTTTTTGAAGTAAACGGCAGATATTATATGATAGACTGCGGGGCTTTTCAGGGAAAGAGAAAAGAATCTGATGAAAAAAACAGAAACTTCACTTTTGATCCAGATAAACTGGAAAGCGTAATTCTTACTCACGGTCATCTTGATCACTGTGGATTGCTGCCGGTTCTTGCCAAAAAAGGCTATCATGGAAATATTTATGCTACTCCTGCTACAAGAGATATTGCTAACCTTGTAATGATGGACAGTGCCAGAATTCAGGCTCATGATGCGGAATTCCTTGCAAAACAGGCTGCCAAAAAAGGTGAAAAATTCCACTGGAAACCTCTTTATGATGAAGCTGATTGTATTGAAACTGCAAATCAGATTGTCTCACTTTCATATAACAGAAAAATGTTCATCTCTCCTGATGTTCAGCTTGAATTTTTTGATGCCGGTCACATTTTAGGTTCTGCTTTTGCAAATGTAACAATCAATCCAAATCCTAAAAAACCGGAAAAAGAAACCCGAATCCTTTTTACAGGAGACATTGGCCGTAAATGCAAACCAATTATCAGAAATCCAGCCACAGATATGCCGGCTCCAGATTACATCTATCTTGAATCAACTTACGGTAATAAACTTCACGATGATCACTCTCACGCAATGAAGGAACTTGAACGAATTGTAAGAGACACTTGTGCTAAGAAGGGTAAAATCATTATTCCGTCTTTTGCAATTGAACGTGCTCAGGAACTTGTTTTCTATTTACATCTTCTTACAGACCAGAAAAAAATACCTGTTGTGCCAATCTATGTTGACTCACCAATGGCAAGTAATGCAACTTCTGTTTTCCGTGTTCATCCTGAATGTTACGATGAATCTGTAAACGAAGCTTTCTTAAAACATCATAAAAATCCGTTCGGATTCAATTCCCTTACATTTACAACAAGTGTGGAAGATTCAAAGGAACTTAATAAAAAAGAAGGTCCAATGATTATTATTTCTGCAGATGGTATGTGTGAAGCAGGACGAGTTTTGTATCATCTTGCAAACGAAATTTCTAATCCAAAGAATACAATTATGATTGTTGGATATATGGCAGAAGACACTTTGGGACGCAGAATCCGGGATGGTCAGAAGGAAGTAAAAATCCTTGGTGATATGTATAAAGTTCAGGCAAAAGTTGAACAGGTTAATGCTTTTAGTGCCCACGCAGATTACAGTGAAATGATTGAGTGGCTTAAAGAAATTGATACTTCACGTCTTAAGAAAATTTTCCTTGTTCATGGTGAAAAAGACCAGCAGGAAGGATTTAAGCAGCATCTTGCAGAAGCCGGTTTTGATAAAGTTGAAATTGTATGCCCTGACAAAGAGTATAAATTGTAGATTTTTTCTTTTATAGAGAGATTTTAAAATGTATAAATTCTCATTGAAAAAGCTTGCGGTAAATTTAGTTTGTGCTTTATTTTTGTGTGTTGTTCCAGTTTTTGCTTCTGTTTCAGATGATGCAAAAAAGGCTTTAAAAGAATATGCAGGTTACGAAGAACTTGTAAGCCGTGGTTTTAAACTTTCCATGCTGGACAAAATCAAATCTCTTCAGGAGTTATATGAAGTTCTTCTTCCATACATGGTTGTGGATGGAAAACCTTTAGATAATGCCCTGTCTTTTGGTGGTTTTAACTTTGCCCAGCATAAGACTATTCATTTTAAAAATATTTACGGAACTATTGGTGAACTTGAAAAAAAAGGTTATAAACCAGAACAAATGTTCTATTATCCTGCTAAAGGAAAAGATATTTACAGAATTGGCGAATTTGTTTGGGAAAAAGCACCTCCTGTTCCTAACTTGTGGAATGATATAGTTTATTATGACAGGCCATTTATTGGAAAAAAGATTGCATATTTTTTTATTGGTTCTTTTAAAGAAAATTATTTTAATCCTTATCTTAAAGAGATTCAAAAGAAAGATTCAATTGTTGTGGACTTACGACTGTTTTCCGGAAACTGGGAATATCAAATCTATCTTTTGGGAGAAGCTCTTTGTACTGCAAATTATCAGGGAAAAGTTATTCTTATTATGGATAAAACCACCGCTGGTGAAAGTGGTATAAATAATGCAATTCGCGAGCAATATTATATAAATGGCAGTCAAAAGAAAGCAAATTTTAAATGGATTACAGTTGGTGAAAATACCTATGGAAAACAGGCTTTTATAGCAAATGCAAAGTGGAATTATAAAGTTGGAGACTTGCAGTTTAATCCACTTCCTGTGAAAAAAAATGAATGGGCCTATGGAACAGAAGGGGAAGGTTATTTTCCAGAAATTTGGGCTGTTGGTGAAGAAGATATTAATAAAACAATTGAAGTTCTTACTGGTGAACCTGACTTTGCTGAATTAACCAAAACAGTTTCTTTATGGCGAAAATATTTATGTAGCAGGGAAATGCTTTTAGGGGACTGGAAATTACAGTTACCGGAGTCTGTAAAAAAAATAAAATCCAATGACGAATACAATAAAACTGTATCAGAACTAATAAATATTACTATTGAACTTAATTCTGTTATTGGTAAAAATCGGGATTCTTTATATCATGTTGGCGGATGGTATTTTGATTTACCAGAATCTGCAAAGGCTGAAAAGAAATCAGATAACTTTGTGACTGCCTATAAAAAATGGGTAGAAGCAAGAATCAAATTAATTTCTTTTATCGGGGAACATACAGAAAATAAAATTAATTACTGGGTTGATTATCCTGACTGTTTTGCTAACTGCAGTTCATTTACTACGTATGCTGATTACTTTACAAAATGGATAAATAAACGCCTTGAATGGTATAGTATTGCAGCTAAAAATAAATCACAAATCTATAATCCTTTTATTCAGTCAGCTCCTTGTGCAAAGGATACAAAAAATATTCAGGAATATTGGTTAGCATTTGAAAAACAGATGGATGCTGAAATAAGATGGGTAACTTTTCTTATAAACAATAATGAAAAGAGTAATATTTATTGGCTCAAGACTCCAGATTGTCTTTTAAATTGCAAATCCTATAAAACATTTGCGGATTGCTATTCAAAGCTTCTTGATGTTCATATAAGCTGGAATGACTTTTACATAAAAAATCTGGAAGGTGTAAATTATACCTGGTGGGAACAACCAGAATTTTTTACATCATTTAAAAATCCTGAAGAATATACAGACTATTATGTCAGATGGTATAATCTTCGCCTCTGGTGGTGTGATATACTTGCCAGAAATCAGTATGTGTTTAAGCATAATAATATTCCTGTATGGAGTGATGCTCTAAAAAAAGAAATTAAAGAATGGAAAAATCCAGAAAAACATCTTGCAGAACTTACTGCCTATCTTAAAAATCTGGAACCATGGATTGAATATCTTCAGCCCCACACTTATGTTATTCCAAAAGATATGGGGATGGCAAAACTTTATGGAAATATGAAACGCATTTCAGAAAAAATTGGTCCTGATTGCAGTGCCGTTCCTGAAAAAATCCGTAAGTTACAAAAGACAAACCCGGAAGAATATGTTAATCAGATGGTTGATTATATTAATAGTGTTGCAGAAAACGACTTTGAAAAAATCAAACTGGTATTTGACATTGAGCAGATTATCTTAACTTATGACAACGAGACTTTTGCCAATGATATGAAAAAAATCAATGCGGCAAAAAAAGGTGCTGGCGACGATTACGAACTTTATAGAAAAAACTGGAACGAGCAAAATAAAAATAATACAGAAGAACGGGCAAAACAGGATTGGAAAACTTCTATTTCAACAGGAACCTGTGTGTGCGAAGGATATGCCAGAGTAATGCAATATTTCTGCTATAAACTGGGAATTAAGTGTGATATAGTTTCTGATCCTGATGATGATTTGATGTTTGTTCCGGGGCATGCATGGAATATTGTTCAGATTGAAGGAGAGGATTATTTTCTTGATGCAACCTGGGGACAGTATTGGCTCTTTAATGATCCTGAATATTTTGTAAAAGGGGGACATTTCCCAGAAGAACCAGAACAGCAGCTTATGAAAAAGCCAATGACTCTGGGTGAATATAAAAAGTATAAGAATTATAAAGGTAATAAATAGCAGAAATAATTAAAAAAATGATTGACATTTTATATAATTGTAATTATTTTAATATTGTAATGATTACAAAAAGTAATAGATAAAATAATGAAAAAAATTATTTTATTTGACGGATTATGTAATAATGTCGCCTTGAGTAAAGGAGATTTTTACATTATAATAAAAAGACCGATGGGAAAGTTTTTCCATTTCTTTCAGCTTTTTTAATCTGAGGGACATCGGTACAAATATTATGCTTAGGATTCTATAGTTTCCTGAGTAAAATAAATAAAGAGGTTTTTTATGGCTTTAAGACCAGAATGGGAAGGATTTAATCCAAAAGGTGCATGGACATCAGAAGTAAATGTTCGTGACTTTATCCAGGCTAACTATACTCCATATGATGGAGATGAATCATTCTTAGCAGGACCAACAGCTGCAACAAACAAATTGTTTGACGAACTTCAGAAGTTGCAGAAAGCAGAACACAACAAAGTTTCTATCGGTAAAGATGGAAAAGAAAGAACTGGTGTTCTTGATATGGATACAAATGTTGTAACAAGTCTTACAGCTCATGAAGCTGGTTACATTTGTCCAGAAGGAAAAGAACTTGAACAGGTTGTAGGTCTTCAGACTGAAAAACCTTTGAAACGTGCATTCATGCCTTACGGTGGTATCAACATGGCAGTTCAGTCATGTGAAATGTACGGATATGACGTAGATCCAGAAATCAAAAGAGTATTCACAGAATACCATAAAACACACAACGACGCTGTATTCGATGTATATTCACCAGAACACAGAGCTGTACGTTCAGCACACATCTTAACTGGTTTGCCAGATACATACGGACGTGGACGTATCGTTGGTGACTACCGTCGTGTTGCTTTGTACGGTATTGATCAGTTGATCGCTTACAAACAGGAAGATTTTGCTAACATCGGTGATGGAACAATGACTGAAGAAGTTATTCGTCTCCGCGAAGAAGTTGCAGAACAGATTAAAGCCCTCAAGGGTATGAAAGCAATGGCTGCTAAATATGGTTTTGATATTTCTAAACCTGCTACAACAGCAAAAGAAGCTTTCCAGTGGTTGTACTTCGGTTACCTTTCTGCTATCAAAACACAGAACGGTGCTGCTATGTCTGTTGGACGTATTTCAACATTCTTGGATATCTATATCGAACGCGATATGAAAAAAGGTATTCTTACAGAAGAACAGGCTCAGGAACTTGTTGACCACATTACAATGAAATTCCGTATGGTACGTTTTGCTCGTATCGAATCTTATAACCAGCTCTTCTCTGGTGACCCAATCTGGGCTACTCTTGAAGTTGGTGGACTTGGAATTGACGGACGTTCAATGGTAACAAAGAACGACTACCGCTTCCTCCACACATTGGAAAACATGGGTCCTTCTCCAGAACCTAACATGACAGTACTTTACTCTCCAAGATTGGATGACAAATTCCGTAACTACTGTGCTAAGATTTCTATTGATACATCTTCAATCCAGTACGAAAACGACGAA
>JAKSTI010000025.1 GCA_024402665.1 Treponema sp. | reverse complement strand
ATAAAAAAAGTGTACCTCCAAAAATTGTCTCCAACTTTTGGGGTACACTTCAATTTTTAATCCGAGCTTTTTTTTTGCTAAGTTTCTTTTATCAGAACTTATTTAACACTGAACAAAAGATCTCCGTAGCTTGGGAATGGCCACATTTCTTTTGGTGTGATAACTTCAAGTTCATCTGCTGCGGCACGAAGTTCGCCCATTGTAGCGAATACTGTTTCGCGGTAGTAGAATGCTTCTTTACCAATGTCAGATGCAACTTTAGAAACATCTGCAAGGTTCTTTTCAAGTTTCTGTACACTTGCATAAATTGATTTTGTAAGATCAGAAACTTTCTTAAGCATATCAGATTCGTAGCTTACATCGCAGCCTTTGATTGCAGCCTGTTTTGCAACAATACCCTGTGAAAGGCTTGAAGCAAACTTTGTTGCTGTAGGCAAAATCTGTTTTTTAGTCATTTCAACCATTGTCAAAGCTTCAATGTTGATAATCTTACAGTAGTTATCGTTGTAGATTTCATAACGAGATTTAAGTTCTACGTCATTGAAAACTTTGTGTTTAAGCAATGCATCAACGTTCTTCTTGTCTAAGAGGTGAGCCAAAGCTTCTGGAGTTGATTTGAGGTTATAAAGACCTCTCTTTTCAGCTTCTTTAACCCATGCATCATCGTAACCGTTTCCGTTGAAGATGATTCTTTTGTGTTCTTTAATTGTCTTAAGAATCAAAGCAGAAAGATCTTTCTGGAAATCTTTAGAAGCTTCAAGTTCATCAGCAAACTGATTCAATACTTCTGCAACTGCAGTGTTGATCATGATGTTTGCACAAGCTACAGAATCCTGTGAACCAAGCATACGGAATTCGAATTTGTTTCCTGTGAATGCAAATGGTGAAGTTCTGTTACGGTCTGTTGTATCTTTGTTGAAAACTGGGAGTGTTGTTACACCAATTTCCATCTTCTGTTTTTCGTGTGTACCGTATGGTTTTCCCTGTTCAATACAATCAAGGATTGCAGAAAGTTCATCACCAAGGAACATACTTACGATAGCTGGAGGCGCTTCGTTTGCTCCAAGACGGTGGTCGTTACCAGCAGAAGCAACTGAAATACGGAGCAAGTCCTGATATTCATCAACTGCTTTAATAACTGCTACTAAGAACAACAAGAACTGTGCGTTCTGATCTGGTGTTGCACCTGGATCAAGAAGGTTCTTTCCTGTGTTTGTAGAAATAGACCAGTTGTTATGTTTACCGCTTCCGTTTACTCCGGCAAATGGTTTTTCGTGCAAGAGACAAACCATTCCGTGTTTAGAAGCAACTTTTCTCATAAGTTCCATTGTAAGCTGGTTGTGATCACAAGCTAAGTTTGTTGTAGCAAAGATTGGTGCAAGTTCGTGCTGAGCAGGAGCAACTTCATTGTGTTCTGTTTTAGCAAGAATACCAAGCTTCCACAATTCATTGTTCAAGTCTTTCATGAATGCCTGAACACGTGGTTTAATCATACCAAAGTAGTGATCTTCAAGTTCCTGTCCTTTAGGAGCTTTAGCACCAAACAATGTACGACCTGTATAAATCAAGTCTTCGCGCTGATCATAAACGCTCTTGTCTACAAGGAAGTATTCCTGTTCTGGACCAACAGTTGTTTTTACGCTCTTAACATCTTCGTTTCCAAAAAGTTTAAGAACACGCAATGCCTGTTTGTTGATTGCTTCCATAGAGCGGAGAAGTGGAGTCTTTTTATCAAGAGCTTCACCTGTGTAAGAACAGAATGCTGTTGGAATACAAAGTGTTCCGTCTTTAATAAATGCATATGATGTTGGATCCCATGCTGTGTATCCGCGAGCTTCGAATGTTGCACGAATACCACCACTTGGGAAAGAAGAAGCATCAGGTTCACCCTGAACAAGTTCTTTTCCAGAGAATTCCATGATTACAGTTCCGTCAGCAGCTGGGCTGATAAATCCATCATGCTTTTCAGCAGTAACGCCAGTTAATGGCTGGAACCAGTGAGTAAAGTGTGTAGCACCATTTTCAATTGCCCAGTCTTTCATAGCATTTGCAACAACGTTTGCAACGCTTAAATCCAATTTTTCACCATCAACAATTGTTTTCATCAACTGTTTGAATGTTTCTTTTGGAAGGCGGGCTTTCATAGTTGTTTCATCAAAAACCTGACTTCCGAAAATCTGTGTAACCTGTGATTCCATATATTACCTCGCTTTTAAGTTTATAGTTACCTGATAAATAAGAAAGGGCGTCGGATTTCTGCTGCTTTTACCTTCTGGTCTAGTCCAGCATTAAAATCCGACGCCCTTGCCGAAAAAAAAAGACGTCTTAGAACACATTCTGCATCTGCAAAATATTTTCTAAGACGTCTTTGCCTTATGTAAATAGTTTTATCCTTTTTTGCTTTATATGTCAATAGTACAGAAAAAGAAAATTAAAAAAAGATTTCTTTAAGCAGCTGTGGTAATTCCTTAAAACTGTTCAATTCAGGAACTTCTGCATTGATTGTTCCAAAACCATATTTAGCGTGAATAAATTTTAATCCCGCTTCCATAGTTGCATCATAATCACCCTGTGTATCACCAATATAATAAGCATCACTAAGATTATTTCTTTCTGCCAGCAGTTTAATATTAAATCCTTTTTGCTTTAAGTTGTTTCCGTAACATTCAATGTCTTCAAAATATTTTCCAAATCCGTAAAAATCCAGAAATGCTTCAATGTATCCGGCCTGACAGTTACTTACAATATAAAGATGATATTTTTCTTTCAGTTTTTTCAGTGTTTCTTCAAGTTCAGGATACAGATTGCCGCCGTGTTTTACCAGATAAGCGTTTTCATTCTTACCACATTCATCAAGCAGCTGATAGCGTTCTTCTTCAGGTAAATCTGCAAAAAGAATATCTGCAATCACATTCATAGTTTTGCCCATAACGCTCATAATATCTTCTTTTGTGATTTCAGGCCGATTGTATCCTTTTTTTGTGATAGTCTCTGTCCATGATGTTGCAACATTTTCTGCTGAATCCCACAAAGTTCCATCCATATCAAAAATCAATCCTTTTTTAACGCTTTTGTTTTCCATAACTTCTATTGTATCCTTAAATTATTTGCGAATAACATGCTGATTTTTAAAATCATAGTGAAATGATATTTTATTTT
Source organism: Treponema sp. (assembly GCA_024402665.1). Classification (GTDB taxonomy): domain Bacteria; phylum Spirochaetota; class Spirochaetia; order Treponematales; family Treponemataceae; genus Treponema_D. The sequence continues at coordinate 14,625 of JAKSTI010000025.1, read as the reverse complement.
CCAGACCATCTGTGTAAAAGATTTCTTCATCATCTGTAAGAATTATCATTTCAAAATTTTTATAAGTCTTCCAGAACTCACATGCTTTTTCTGTTCCCATTACAAACAAAGCAGTACTTAAAGCATCTGCATACAATCCGCTGGTACTGATAATTGTAACGCTGGCAATCCCACTTTCCACAGGCCGCCCAACCTTCCCATCAAAAATGTGAATATATTTATGGCCAGTCTCATCAGCAAAAAATCTTTCGTAGCCACCGCTTGTTATTACAGCCTGGTCCCTGATTTTCACACCTGCAACGGCTCCACCTACAGTTCCAGAACCGCCCGCCTCAGTTCCTCCCTTCATCCATGGATTTTTTATCCCGATATTCCAGTCAGAACCATCAATCTTAGTTCCCACCGCCTGAATATTTCCACCAAAATCAATCAGTGCGCAGTTAATCCCGTTTTCCTTCAAAATCTCTGCTGCCAGATCTCCCCCATACCCTTTTCCAATAGCACCAAGGTCAATCATCATTCCATCTTCAAGGCGGATTTTTTGTGCAGAAGGTTCATTTTCAAAATCAGTTTCAAAATGAATTTTTGTAAAGTCAGTTTTTTTCAGAAGACTGGCAATTTCTTCATCAGAAGGCACACGGTAATTTTCATTTGTGAATCCCCATGCGCTGATTACCGGGTACAAAGCAATATTCAATGCTCCGTCTGTCATAATTCCCATTAAAACGCCAAATTTTACAAGAGCATATGTATCATCATCAAAAGAAACGCTCTGACCGTTGCTGGAATTAAGTTTATAAATAAGGCTGCTTTCTTTAGTTGTAGAAATCTGATTTTCAAGTTCCAGAATTTTTTCCATTACAGCCTGATTTGCTTTTTCTGAATCTTTACCAAAGGACTGTACTGTCATAAAAGTGTTCATTGCCTGAAAAGATTTTACATCCTTAGGTTCAGAGCAGGATGCAAACATAAGCAGAAGAATTACTGTTCCAAAAAAACGTCGCCAAAAAATCATAATTGATTATAGCACAAAACCACAATGAGAATCCTGCTTTTTTTGACTAAAGGGGTTACCTTCAATATAATTAGTTTTATGAAAGTTCTGCTTGTTTCAATTAATGCCAGTTATATGCACACAAATGTTGCAATCCGTTCTCTAAAAGCTTACGCAGAAAAAAAATTAAGCGGCGGTTCAATGCCAGAAATTCAGTGTGTTGAATATACGATTAATCAGCCTGTGGGAGAAGTGCTTCGTGGTATTGGATTTACTGGTGCAGACATGGTTTTATTTTCTACTTACATCTGGAATGCCGAATATGTTTGCAAAATTCTTCCTGATGTAAAAAAGATTTTGCCTTCCTGTGTAATTGGCGCTGGTGGTCCTGAATTTGGTTATGCCCCGGAAAAATATCTGAACATGATGAGTGACCTTGATTTTGTTATGTTTGGGGAAGGGGAAGAATCATTTACTCAGCTGATGAAAGAAAATTCTCCTTCAGTTGATGTTTCTAAAATCAAAGGGATTTATTACAGAAATCCTGAAAATAAAAAAATTGAATATACTGGAAACCAGCCCCTTATTGAAAATATAGATGAACTTCCTTTTCCGTATCCAGAAATTCTTGCAGGCGATTTTGATCCTGACCATAAAATCTACTATTATGAATCTACCAGAGGATGTCCTTTTGGCTGTGCCTACTGCCTTTCTTCTGTAGATAAACGGGTCAGATTTAAATCTTTGCCACAGGTACAAAAAGAACTTCAGATTTTCTTAGATGCAGACATTAAGCTTGTAAAATTTATTGACCGAACTTACAACCTGAACCCGGACCGTTATATTCCAATCTGGCAGTATATTCTGGAACATCACAATGGAAAAACAATGTTTCATTTTGAAATTGAAGCGGAATATCTTTCTGATGAGGCCCTTGAATTTCTGCAGAAAATTCCGGAAGGGATTATGCAGTTTGAAATGGGAGTTCAGTCTGCAAATAAAGAGACTCTCCGCGCTGTAAACCGTTCAGATAACATTGAAGTTCTTGCCAAAAAGATTCAGCAGATTCCAAGGACAATTCATCAGCATCTTGATTTAATTGCGGGGCTTCCTTATGAAGATTTAGAAAGTTTTGGCCGCAGTTATGATTATGTTATGTCTCTTAAGCCAGATGCCCTTCAGCTGGGATTTTTGAAAGTCCTGAATGGAACTCAAATGGCAGATTTTGCTGCAAAGAACGGCTGGAAGTGGATGGAAAATCCTTTTTATGAAACTTTTTCAACTCCGTATTTAAGTTTTGAAAATATTGCCTACTTAAAGAACGTGGAAATTGCCACAGATGCCTACTGGAACAAAGGAACTTTTGCTTCCACAATGAATTATATTTTCCGTCATCTTAGTCCATGGGCTTTTATGTGCACCATTGTTGATTTTGGAGAAAAACAGGGGGCCTTCACTCAGGCAAGAAAAGAATCTTACTGGTTTGAGCTGATTTTTAATTGTATTTCAGAAATCCAGCTGCCTTGTACAGATTCTGCGCTGATTAAAGATCTTCTTCGTTATGATTTTGTGCGTTCTGGTAAAAAGGGGAATTTTCCTTCCTGGTACCAGCATATTTATGATAAAGACAAACACCGGGAACTGCTTGAAAATCAGGGGCTTTTGAACAACAGCCGAATTGCCTTTTCTGTTACCGAGTATGAAGAATTTGATTATGATGTAATGCAGGAATTGCCGGAGAATCACAAAGGACACTGTAATCTGTTGATTAAATATCAGGAAAAATAAGGCGGTTTCCAGTTGCATTTTGCCTCGCTTTATAATATACTATGAAAAGTTGATGAGCAAAGGCGTTCATTCGATTTACAGACTAACTGTCTGTGGATGGAATGAACGCCTTTTTCTTTTTAACCCCAAAAGGGTGGCAGGCTGCGTGAAATCTTGTTTTTTTGGTTTGAGAAGGTTTTGCGCAGCTTGCTTTTTGTTTGCATACAGCCTTTCAAAAAAGGAGTAAGATAGAGGTTTATTATGGGAAAATTTATTTTTGTAACTGGTGGTGTTGTTTCGGGCCTTGGAAAAGGTATTACTGCAGCAAGTTTAGGTCGTCTGTTAAAAAATAGAGGCTTCAAAATCACTTCACAGAAGCTTGATCCATATATGAACGTTGACCCTGGTACAATGAGTCCATTCCAGCACGGAGAAGTTTTTGTTACAGATGATGGTACAGAAACAGATTTGGACCTTGGTCACTATGAACGTTTTATTGATGAAAACCTTACAAAATATTCTAACCTTACAAGCGGCCGTGTTTACTGGGAAGTTTTGAACAAAGAACGTAACGGCGAATATCTTGGAGAAACAGTTCAGATTATTCCACACGTAACTAACGAAATTAAAGACTTTATTAAAAAGAATCAGGAACATTCTGGGGCAGATATCAGTATTGTAGAAATTGGTGGTACAACTGGTGATATTGAAAGTCAGCCATTTCTTGAAGCAATCCGTCAGCTTGCAATTGAAGTAGGCCGCAGAAATTGTCTTTTTATTCACGTTTGTCTTGTTCCATATATTACTGGTTCAGATGAATTTAAATCAAAACCAACACAGCATTCTGTTCGTGAATTACAGGGCCTTGGTATTCATCCAGATATTATTGTTGCCCGCAGTGATAAAGAAATTCCGGAAGATATCCGTAAAAAGATTTCTTTGTTCTGTAACGTAAGCGAAGATTGTGTAATTTCAAATACTACTTTGCCAAATCTTTATGAAGTTCCATTAATGCTTCATGATCAGAAAATGGATGAAGTTGTTTGCCGCGATTTAGGACTTGAAGATTCTAATTTTGATTTAAACGACTGGCAGCAGCTTGTAAACAGCATCCGTTTGCGTAATGGCGAAGTTCAGATTGCCCTTGTTGGTAAATACGTAAAACTTCATGACTCATATCTTTCTATTGTAGAATCTTTGAATCATGCCAGCTTTGTTGCAGGTAAAACAGTAAAAATTAAGTGGGTAGACAGCGATTTAGTTACTCCAGAAAGTGCACCAAAAATCTTTGAAGATTGTGCCGGAATTATTCTTCCAGGCGGATTTGGTATGCGCGGTATTGAAGGAATGATTAACTCTTGTGCCTATGCCCGTGAACATAACAAACCATATTTTGGTATTTGTCTTGGTATGCAGATTCTTGTTATGGAATATGCAAGAAACGTACTTGGTTATAAAGATGCTACATCCCGTGAATTTGACGAAAATTGTCCTCACTGTGTAATTGACCTTATGGAAGATCAGAAAGGTAAAAAGAAGGGTGGAACAATGCGTCTTGGAAAATACCCATGTAAGGTTGCAAAAGGAACACAGCTTCACAATGCTTACAAAGAAGATTCAATTGAAGAACGCCATCGCCATCGCTACGAATTTAATAACAAATATAGACAGGAAATGCTTGATAAGGGCTTAATTATAAGCGGAACTTCTCCAGATGACAGTCTTGTAGAAGCAGTTGAATTACCAAAAGAACAGAATCCATTCTTTGTAGGCGTTCAGTTCCATCCAGAATTCAAGAGCCGTCCAAATCGCCCTCATCCATTATTCCTTGAATTTGTGAAGGGTTGTATTCTATAATAAGAGAATAAACAGATTTTATTGAGTATTAATTAAGGTATTAGGAGATTCAATTTATGTACACTCAGCAGGATGTATTGGAATTTGTTCAGGAAGAAGATGTAAAATTCATAAGACTGGCTTTTTTTGATCTGGCCGGAAAACAAAAAAATATCTCAATTATGGCAAGTGAACTTCACCGAGCTTTTAAATTTGGTGTAAGTTTTGACGCTTCTGTCATAGAAGGATTTGAATCACCTGACCGCTCAGAATTATTCCTTCATCCAGATCCATCTACAATCTCTGTTTTGCCTTGGCGTCCATCTAACGGAAAAGTAGTGCGTATGTTCTGTGATATCCGTTACGCTGATGGAAAACCTTATGAAAAAGACTGCCGCAATATTTTGAAAAAAGCCGTTGAATATGCAGAAAAGAAAGGTGTTAAATTTATGTTTGGTACAGAACTTGAATTTTACCTTTTCAAACTTGATGCAGACGGAAATCCTACAAAAACTCCTTTTGATAATGCAGGATATATGGATGTTGCGCCAGAAGATAGAGGTGAAAATATCCGCCGCGAAATCTGTTTTACTCTTGAACAGATGGGAATTAAACCTGAAGCAAGTCATCATGAAGAAGGACCTGGTCAGAACGAAATTGACTTCCATTATTCAACCCCAATCACTGCTGCAGATAATACTGTAACTTTCAAATGGATTGTTAAAACAAAGGCTTCTTCAAACGGATTGTATGCAGATTTCTCTCCAAAACCAATTGCAAATCAGCCTGGAACTGGTATGCATATTAATATGTCTTGTAACAAAGTTGGCGAAATGCAGGAATCAGCAGAATTAATGCCATATGCTCTTGCCGGAGTATTAAAACATATTGCAGAAATGACTTATTACCTTAATCCTGTAGAAGATTCATATAATCGTCTTGGGGGAGGCAAGGCTCCTAAATATATCAGCTGGGCAAAAGGAAACCGTTCTCAGTTAATCCGAATTCCAGATTCAAAAGAAATCATGCGTTTTGAAGTTCGTTCTCCTGATGCAATGTGTAATCCTTATCTTGCTTTCACTTTGTTGATTTATGCTGCAATGGACGGAATTGAAAATAAACTTCCTCTTCCAGAATCTGTAGAAGATAACCTTCAGGCTTTAGATGAAAATCTTGCTAAGGATTTAGGAAAATTGCCAGATACAATTGAAGCTGCAAAAGAAGCCTCAGATTGTGGTTTTATTAATAGTATTTTTACCTGGACAAGATAGATTCAGATCGTTTTAGAATAATATGGACTTTGAAAAGATAAAAGTTTTACTTGTATTAAAAGACAACAAACTTTCCTCTCAAATAAAGCAGATTCTTGTGCCTCCGCTTTTTGAAATTTCTGAAATTTCAGATTTCAATGACGCCCGTCGCAGAATCCATGATGACAATTACAAGATTGTTATTACAGAAACTGCTGATGGAGATGGAAGAGATTTTGCTGTTGATATTAGTGAAACTTCTGCAACAATCCTTCTTCTTACAAATTCAGAAACTTTTGATCACGTCTCTTATTATGTAGAACCATATGGAATCCTTACAATTGTAAAGCCATTTGAACAGTTTTATTTTTACAACATGATTAAGGTTGCACTTGCTGTCTCTGCAAAAGTTGAACGTTTGAACTTCCAGACAATTCAGTTAAAACACAAAATGGAAGAAGCAAAACTTGTAAACAGAGCTAAAATGTTGTTGATGGGACATCAGAATATGACTGAAGAAGAGGCACACCGGTACATAGAAAAAACTGCCATGGACCGATGTGTAAAAAGAATTGAAATTGCGGACGAAATTGTCCGCAGTTATTAATCTGTGAATTGAATCTTTATAGACACTCTTAGTTGCCCAAAAGCTTATCACTTACAACGCCAGAAACACTGAACTTAGCAAGCAAATCTTCAACTGTAAGATTTTTCTTTTCTTCGCCACGAACGTCGTAAACAACTTTTCCGTCCATCATCATAATTAAACGGTTTCCGTAACGAATAGCATCTTTCATATTGTGTGTTACCATGAAAGTTGTCAGGTTATCTTTTGTAACAAATTCTTCTGTAAGTTCCAGAACTTTTTTTGCTGTTTTTGGGTCTAAGGCAGCAGTATGTTCGTCCAAAAGCAATACCTTTGGTTTCTGCAAAGTTGCCATAAGCAAAGTCAAAGCCTGTCTCTGACCACCAGAAAGAAGACCAACTTTTGCATTCATGCGGTTTTCAAGACCAAGGTCAAGTAAAGCCAGTTTTTCACGGTACAAATCTCTTTCTTCATTTTTGATGTGCCAGGCAAGACCGCGTTTTTTACCACGACGCATTGCCATAGCAAGATTTTCTTCAATAGACATGTTAGCGGCAGTTCCCATCATTGGATCCTGGAAAACACGACCAAGGAACTTTGCTCTGTAATGTTCTGGTTTACCTGTAAGATTCTGACCGTCAAGTTCAATAGCACCAGTATCTGTATAATGAACACCTGCAATCAGATTCAACAAAGTAGATTTACCGGCTCCGTTACCACCAATAATTGTAACAAAATCGCCGTCTTCAAGTTCAAGATCAACGCCACGTAAAGCCTTTTTTTCTGTAACAGTACCAGGATTAAAAGTCTTTGTGATGTTTGTAAGTTTTAACATAGTAGCCATTTTAATCCTCCTTATTTTACTGCTTCAGCATCGCTGATAGTTTCTACAGAATGTTTATATTCATCACTGCTATGACTTGTATCAACTTCATTTGCAGGACCTTTATATGATTTTCTACGCTTGTCTATTTTTTCTTTGAAAACTGGAACAGAAAGTGAAACTGCAACAATTAATGCTGTAAGAAGCTTCAAGTCTGTTGATTTAAGACCAAGCTGAAGAACAAATGCAATTACAATACGGTAAATGATTGAACCAAATACTACAGAAATTAATGTCCACCATAAACCAAAGTGAGCACCAAAAATTACTTCACCAATGATAATAGATGCAAGACCAACTACGATTGTACCAACACCCATTTGAACATCACCGTAACCCTGGCTCTGAGCAACTAAAGCTCCAGATAAAGCAACCATTCCGTTTGAAAGCATAAGGCCAATAATTTTTGTTGTATCAGTATTAACACCAAGGGCACGAACCATATTTTCGTTAGCACCAGTTGCGCGGATTGCACTACCATATTCAGTTCCAAAGAACCAGTACATAATTGCAACTACAGCAACAATAACAACAGTACCAATAATAAGTGAGCTCTGTGTTTTACTGATTGCACCGCCTGTCAAATTGATGAACTTTGACATAACTGTTTCTGCACCTAAAAGTGGAGTATTTGGTTTACCCATGATTCTGATGTTTATAGAATAAAGGGCAATCTGTGTAAGAATACTGGCAAGAAGGATATTGATTTTAAGTTTTGTATTCATAAGACCTGTAACAGCACCGCAGGCAAGACCCATAATGAAAACAAAAATGAATGTTAATAATGGATTCATTCCATTAACAATTAAAACTGCAGTAACAGCACCACCGGCAGCAAAACTACCATCAACTGTCATATCTGCAACATTAAGAATTCTAAATGTAAGATAGACTCCTAAAGTCATTAATCCCCAGAGAACGCCCTGAGAAACGGCTCCAATCATAGCATTAACTATTGGCATCTAATTACTCCGCACATTTATATAGAAAATAGATGTAATATTATATACCGATTTTAAACAAAAAAAAAGAGAGTACCAGAAATAATTGGCACTCTCTTTGATAAAAAAGACTTAATTTAATCTAAAGATTAAAGATCAGCTGGAATAGTAACTCCAAGAATCTTTGCAGTTTCCTGGTTTACAGTAATATCACAGTTATCAAGATACTGGATTGGCATATCAGCTGGTTTTTTACCATCTTTCAAGATTTCAACAGCCATTTTTGCTGTCTGTTTTCCAAGTTCGTAGTAGTTGATACCGTAAGTAGCAAGACCACCTGCGTTTACCATACCTTCTTCACCTACGATTGTTGGTGTTTTATTTTCGTTAGCAACCTGTGCTACCAAAGACATACCAGCAGCAATCATGTTATCTGTTGGAGAGTAGATTACATCACATTTTCCACAAAGGCTCTGTGTAACCTGTGCAATTTCGTTTGAGTTAGAAACTGTTGCTTCAACATAGTTCAAACCAAGTTCATCACAAGCTTTTTCAGCAAGAGCAATCTGGAAGTAAGAGTTCTGTTCGCTAGAGCAGAAAAGCATACCAACAGTTTTAGCTTCTGGGAAAAGTTTTTTAATAAGTCCCATCTGTGCAGCACATGGAGTTAAGTCAGATGTACCAGAAACGTTTGTTCCAGGCATAGCATTTGATTTTACCAATTTTGCAGATTCTGGGTCTGTTACTGATGAAATAAGAACTGGGATATCCTGTGTAAGATTTGCTACAGCCTGAGCAGCTGGAGTTGCAATAGCAAAAATCAAATCATCACCATCGTTGATTAATTTTTCAGCGATAGTAACACAGTTTGCCTGTTCACCCTGAGCATTCTGGTAGTCGATTTTAATATTTTTTCCATCAACATAACCAGCTTCAGCTAATCCGTCTACAAAACCTTTATAGTTTGCATCCAAAGCTGAATGTTCTACCAACTGGATTACACCAATTTTAAGAACTTTTTCTTTATTACCACAGCTTGTAAGAGCAAGACCAAGACAAGCTACTGCAGAAATAACAGCAATAAGTTTTTTCATTTTTCTATTCCTCCTCAGAAATAACTGAAAAAATCAGTAAATGCATTCTAATAGAATTTGTTATTGGTTTCAATATTAATTGCCATTTTACCTTTAACAGTGTTATACTAGATAGTGATATATGTACGACTTACCGATGTCTGTTTTTCAGGCGCTATACGATTCGTATACAAAAATTTTAACTGTTAATCTCACTGACGATTCATACAAAATCCTTAAAATGAATATGAATGAAAGATCTGTTCAAATGGGTTTTGCCGAAGTTTTTTCACAGTGGATTAATGACTTTGCAGATTTTGGTAACGTTTATTCCGAAGATGTTTTTGAATACAAATCAAAACTTAAGCTGAATTATCTGAAGGAATATTTCAAAAATAACACTTCAACTTTAAGTATCCGTTACAGGCGCAGAAGTGGGGAAAGTTTTGTCTGGGTAGAGATGGAACTTGTAAAATCTCCAATGTATTCTTCAAAGAAAGAAGAAATCGTCCTTTTTGTAAAAAATATCAACGAACAATTAACTTACCAGATGGAACAGCAGAAAGAACTTGAAAAAATCTGCAGTCTTGATGGTCTTACTCAAATGAAAAATTTTTATTCCTTCAAAAAATATTGTATGGAATATGTGCAGCTTAATAAAAGAAAAAATATGGGAGTCATTTTTGCAGATTTGAATGGTCTTAAAATCATAAATGATATGAAAGGCCATGAAGCAGGAAATGATTTTATTCTTGATTTCTGCAAACTTCTTGAAAAACTTGAACTTGCCAAAAATACCTACAGACTTGGTGGAGATGAATTTATAATCATTCTGGAAGATGTTGAGTCATCAGAATTGTTGTATCAGGGAGCAAGACTTTCTGAAGCAATCAGTAAATATCCTGTTGCACCTGCTTCTGTAGGAACTGCCTTTAGAAAAAATACCGCAGTTGTTGAAAAACTTGTTAAACTTGCAGAACAGAATATGTATAAGGATAAGCTTAAGTTCTATGCCGCTAATCCTGAATTTAAGCGTGAAGCAATTGAACAAAGTTATTCAAAAGAAATGAATGCAATTGTAAGCAATCTGGCTCAGATGTATTCATTCCTTGGTGTAATTAATGTTCAGCACGGAACATACAGACTTTTAAAATCAGATAATAATCTTTGCAATTGTGCTCCTACAGACAGTTATGAAGCATTTATGGATCATTTTGTAAAGGAACATGTTAAGGCTGCTTCTCTGCATTATATTGCTCCTTTTACAACAATAGACAGACTTAAGCTAGTTTTGAAAAACAGATTTGTAACTGGAAATTTTCAGGCAAACGATGGCTGCTGGTATCAGATTACTTATAATGTAATTGAATCTGAAGCAAATAAGATTTCAAAAATTATTTTCTACAGTGCTCCAATGAACTCATTTATGACAGAAACTGTGGAACATGAAAGAGAGATTGAAGAAGAAAATGAAATTCTTGAAGGAATTTTCAACGATTATACAATGATTGCTCTTGTTGATATTCCTGATCAGGCTGCAAAACTTTATAAAACAAAAACATTGCCAGATTCTGTAGATGAATATATAGAAAGTCATACTTATTCTGAATCAGTGAGCTGGTTCTGCGATGCTTTTGTTTATGAAGACGATAAGAAAACTTTCCTTGCAAATACAAAACTTGATTTTGTTCAAAAAGAATTGAATGAAATGCCTGTTTTCAGTTTCTCTATCAGAACAATTCCTGCTTTCCATGAAACTAATGAACTTAATTACAGCCGCTTCTATTTTTACAAACTGGCTAATAATCCTGACAGACTTGTTTTTGCTACAAAAAATATTACTGATGAAACAAAGCAGCTGGTAGGCGGAAAATAAAATGCCTTTACCTTTAATTCAGATTCAGGAACAGAAGGCTACTTTAAGAAAAACAATTCGCAGCGAACTAAAACAAATATCCCGGGATGAACTTGCCGCTAAAAGCATGAAGATTTGCGGGGCTCTGGAATCTTTTCCATTGTATCAGCAGTCTAAAATGATTGCGTTTTTTATGCCCCTTTCCACTGAACCAGATATTCTTCCATTAATAAAAACTGCAGTTTCAGAAGGCCGCCAGTGTTTTATTCCAAAAGTAAATGATGATGGCTCTATGGATTTTTATGCTCTTGAAAATAACAGGAATTTTGATTCTCAGGTAAAAGAAGGTGCTTTTGGGATTCTTGAACCGGAGGATTTTTTACAGAAACTAGATACCCGTAATAAGGATTATGAAAAACAGCTTTTGATGCTTGTTCCTTGTCTTGCTTTTGATAAAACTATGAATCGGCTGGGGAAGGGGAAAGGTTTTTATGACAAATTCTTTCAGCGGCTTAATGTTGAAAATACCATTGGTGTGTGTTTTGATTTTCAGCTGCTTGAAGAAAATGAAATTCCCTGTGAGAAATTTGACAGAAAAGTAAAATTTGTCATCACAGATGAAACTATAAGATAAATGTCTGATTGACTATTATTATTAAACAAATTATTATGTTCGTAATTAAATTTAAACTATTTATATATAGGAGATATAACCATGGCAGTTAAAGTTGCTATTAATGGATTTGGCCGTATTGGTCGTTTGGCTTTCCGTCAGATGTTTGACGCTGAAGGATATGAAGTTGTTGCTATCAACGATTTGACAAGCCCAAAAATGCTTGCTCACCTTTTGAAGTATGATACAGCACAGGGTGGATACGCTGGTAAATTCGGTGAAGGAAAACACACTGTAGAATCACACGACGGTGAAGGTGAAGATAACTACATCGTTGTTGATGGAAAGAAAATCGTTATTTACAAGATGCCTAACGCAGCTGATCTTCCATGGGGAAAAATCGGTGTAGACGTAGTTCTTGAATGTACAGGTTTCTATGTATCAAAAGAAAAGTCACAGGCTCACATCACAGCAGGTGCAAAGAAAGTTGTTATTTCAGCTCCAGCTGGAAACGACCTTCCAACAATCGTTTACAATGTAAACCACAAATCACTCAAGAAGGGAGACAATATCATTTCTGCAGCTTCTTGTACAACAAACTGTCTCGCTCCAATGGCTAAAGCTCTTAATGACTACGCTCCAATCCAGTCAGGTATCATGTCTACAATCCACGCTTACACTGGTGACCAGATGATCCTCGACGGTCCACAGCGCAAAGGTGACCTCCGCCGTTCACGTGCTGGTGCTCAGAACATCGTTCCAAACTCAACAGGTGCTGCTAAAGCTATCGGTTTAGTAATTCCTGAATTGAACGGAAAATTGATTGGTTCAGCTCAGCGTGTTCCAACACCAACAGGATCTACAACTATCCTCGTTGCTGTAGTTAAAGGTAAAGACGTAACAAAAGAAGGAATCAATGCTGCAATGAAAGCTGCTGCAACAGAATCTTACGGATACTGTGAAGATGAAATCGTTTCTTCTGACGTAATCGGTATGAGATTCGGTTCATTGTTCGATGCTACACAGACAATGGTTTCAAAAATCGACGACGATACATACCAGGTACAGGTAGTTTCTTGGTACGATAACGAAAACTCTTACACATCACAGATGGTAAGAACTATTAAATACTTCGCAGAAAACTGCTAAGTTATTAATACTCTAGTTTGAGTTATAAAAACCGTCAGACTTTGTCTGGCGGTTTTTTGTTTTAACTATGATGTGCGAAGTATTTAATAGTTCTTGCTATTAAACTTTCGGTCGATGAATCTCCCTCAAGTCGCAATTTATTGGATGAACCTAAACAAACCACTGACGTGCTTTGTTTTTAACGGTTCTTCCATAAGAGCGGGTTAGAACTATTAAATACTTTGCAGAAAACTGCTAAGTAAAACTTGATTGATATAAGAGGCACTTGCAATTACGCAGGTGCCTTTTTTTGTTTTAACTAAAAAAACTTTACAATTCTGATATTTGGTATTATCCTATAGTTAACGTTACCTATCTTTTATAAAAAGTTCATTTAATGTAAAGGGAGTTTTCCCGTAAGTTCTTGGGTGCTGTTTTAGGGCACATTTTTAATCAAATTACATTTTTAATATTTTTTTAAGGAGAAAGATATGAACAAATTCTTAAAAGCAACTGCAGTTTTAACTGCTGCAATTTCACTTATTTTTGTCAGTTGTAAGGGTGATGCATCTTCAAAGGATGTAACGTATGAACCAACTCAGCAGCTTACAAATTCTATTGTTTCAACACCTGCAAAGGCTGAATATTCACAGGGTACAACAAAAAATTATTTCTATTTTGGTGATTATCCACAGAAAAAGGTAGCTGCAAGTGATTTACCAGCTATGTCTACAAAACCTTCTGATAACGGATGGTATGTTGGTAGTGATGGAAAATACTATGGAAAGATTGGAGATGATTTTTATGAAGTAACACCAATTCTCTGGTGCGAAATTACTTCTGATTATGACTACGACGGTCACAGTGAAGATGCTGACAATTCTTCATGTTCAAATAAAGCTTCTTTGTTAGTTGCTGAATCAATTTTGGCAGGTGGAGTTCCATATTACAATACATGTACAGCATACTATGCAGCTAATAATGTTGACGAAGCTAAAGCAAATGATTCAAATATTCGTGTAATTGGCGGAAAAGAAATTTTTACAAACAATTATGAATACAGCCAGCTTAGAGCTTTCCTTCTTGGAACAGATTATATTGATTTAGCAGGAAAGTCTGTTTCTTCTTATAAAGGAAAGGGCTTTTTGCAGGGGGCATTCTCTGCTGAAGCTCAGAGCCGTCTTATTACTGTTGATGTTATGAATGATGGTAAGTCTGGAACAGAACCTTGTGAAAATGGTTATGGAACAACTTGTGATTCAAAATTACCTATAAGTTGTGATACAACAAAAGATAAAGTTTTTGTTTTGAGTATGTTTGAATATGGAAATCCAGCATATGGTTTTGGTCATGGTAATGAGGCTGGTGCTGAAATCATGAACAGACGAAAGAGAAGTTCAACAGAATATGCTGCAGCCGCAGGTGCAACAACAGATTATTGGGAACGTACTCCTTACTATAAAAACACTTGTTCATTGCGTTATGTAAATGACGAGGGGCGTACATATTTGAACACATTGGCAAATGATTCAACTGTAGGAGTTGTACCTGCAATTGTTGTAAAAATTGCTGAATAGTCAAATCTAAATCCCTCTGCATAATTTGTTGAGGCAAAAAAAAATCCTGATGACTGAAAAAGTTTTGAATGAAGTGTACCCCAAAAGTTGGAGACAATTTTTGGAGGTACACTTTTTTTATG
>JAKSTI010000024.1 GCA_024402665.1 Treponema sp. | reverse complement strand
GTCACATTGGTGCTGACGTTGACGTTCCAGCTGGAGACAAAAACGTTGGTGGACGTGAAATCGGTTACCTCTTCGGACAGTACAAACGCATTCGTGATGAATACACTGGAGTTTTGACAGGAAAAGGACTTTCATTCGGTGGTTCTTTGATCCGTACAGAAGCTACAGGTTACGGTCTTATCTACTTTGCTCGCGAAATGCTCAAAGTTAAAGGACAGGATTTCAAAGGAAAGACATGTGTTGTTTCTGGATCAGGAAACGTTGCTCAGTACGCAGTTGAAAAAATCCTTCAGCTTGGCGGAAAAGTTGTTACAATGTCTGACTCAAACGGATACATCTACGATCCAGATGGAATCACACAGGAAAAACTCGACTGGGTTAAAGAACTCAAATGTGTTAAACGCGGTCGCATTTCTGAATATGCAAAACAGTTCCCATCTGCAAAATACTTCGAAGGCAAAAAAGTTTGGGAAGTTAAATGTGATTGTGCATTCCCATGTGCTACACAGAACGAACTTCTTGCTGAAGATGCAGAAATGCTCTTGAAAAACGGTGTTAAACTTGTTGCTGAAGGTGCTAACATGCCATCTGACAACGCTGCTGTTGCTAAATTCCAGGCTGCAAAAATCATGTACGCTCCAGGAAAAGCTTCAAACGCTGGTGGTGTTGCTACATCTGGTCTCGAAATGTCTCAGAACTCAGAAAGACTTTCTTGGACATCAGAAGAAGTTGATGCTAAACTTGACTGGATTATGTGTAACATCCACGACAACTGTCTCAACACAGCAAAACGCTTCGGCCTTGTTGACGGTGAATACGTAAACTACCAGGCTGGTGCTAACATCGCCGGTTTCGTAAAAGTAGCCGACGCCATGGTAGCACAGGGCTTAGTATAATTAATGAGCTCGAATCAGCGATGCTGATTCGAGGAGAGCAGGCGAAAGCCTGCGACTCGCTCAGGGATTGGTATAAAATGATTAATGAATGATGAATAGTGATTAATTATTCATCATTCATTTTACATTATTCATTTTTTGGAAGGGTCTTCTCTATTGCGGAGGGGGCCTTTTTTTTATGCTTCGCTTTTCAGGCTGTCTTCTAGTTTAGGGAGATTTTCTATTTTACCGCTGTCTATGTCCCGCTCTTTTGTCAGTTCAAAGCCAACTTTGTCCATGGCAAGGTGACTTTCGTGGAAGAACTCGTCGGCCATCTGGAACATAAAAACCATTTCCGGCCACACATCAAGGGTTACTTCATTTCCAAGAGAACGGAGCCTGTCGGCAAATTTACGGGCTACATCAAGAAGCAGTTCCTTTTCGCCCATCTGAATGAAAACAGGTGGAAAATCCTTAAGTTGTTCGTCGGAAGCAAAAACCGGTGAAACAAAAGGACATTTTGTATTTTCAGAATAAGTATAAGATGCGGCAGACTTTTTCAAAATCTCTTCAGAAATAATCTTGTCTTTTTTTCTCATTGGAGACTTAGCATAATCAGACATTTCAAAAGAAAGCCATGGTGAAAAAAGCACCACATTTTTAATGCACTTTCTGTATTTTTCCCGCAGATTAAAAATAAGTGCCAGTGCAATACCGGCTGCAGATCCGTCGGCAGCAACGATAATCTCAGGATCTTTCAGTTCCCCGTCGCTACCAATGCTCATATTCACCTGCTCTTCTGTCCAAAGGTTTCTAAAAACAGACTGGATATCTTCAACAGGTGCAGGATATGGGAAGGCTGGCGAAAGACGGTACTCAGGCACTACAACGCGGCTGCAGCTTTTAAATGCAAGAGATGAACAGAATGCTCTATAAGCAGCACGGGAACCGCCAACAAAAGATCCACCGTGAACATAAAGCACAATACGATTTGAAGCATAGATTTCCGGTGAAAGCACATCACAAGGTACGCCACCGTAACTAATTTCAGATCGTTCTACTTTGTTTGGAAGAAAAGCTGTAGAAAAAGCATCATCAATCTTTCGACGAAAACTTTCAGCTTCAGATTTTGAATTGTATGTAAGAAGTTTAAGCTTCTTAATTGCACCCCGAATATCGTTTCCCATAGAGTAATTATAGCAGAGTTTTTAGATAAAAAAAAGACCGCATTTATGAGGTCTTAAATCTGCATCCTAAGCAGTTTCACCTAACCGACCATAATGTTGTACCGACATATCAACAAAATGATTCAACAAAAGATTAATTTTCGAATCGAAAGCATCTTTATCAAAACTCTGTGGTAAGTCTACGTCCAAGGAAGAAATTATAGCATCTTTTACTGTTGTTGAAGCCTGTTCATCCTTATACCAATCAACAATAAACAAGTTTTTCTTTTCTTCGGTTAATTTCTTATAAAGATTCTTTGCTGCCAGTTTTACTTTCTGTTCTTCATCTTTTGTGAGTTTACGACCTTTAATAAGAAGATCAAACATTTCCAATTCTTCTTCTGATAAACCTTCAGAAGCGGCTCGCTTATCTTCCTGCTTCATATCTTCAATAAGTTTTAGAAGCTGTTCGTAATAATCTTCGTTCTCACTACCGCCTGCATTGTATTGATCAATGATATTTTTGAAGCGTTCACTAAATTTTATTCTTTCACAGTTTTTATTAATCATAATCTGAAGCATTTTCTGAATAAAAGCCTTCATATCATCTATTTCAATTGCTTTGTACTGTGCGTTATGAATTTCTTTTCTAAGCTCTTCTACATCAACTTTGGAAAGATCTATAACTTTGAATTCGTGAATTAAATAGTTACCAGATTTCTGATTATTTAGATTTGATGGATCTTCTGGTTTTTCTGATGAAACTGATGTATCCAGTAAAGCTTGCATTCGTGCTTTTGCTCTATTTAGTTTTTCATCATCAACATTATTATTCATCAAATCATTCATGTATTTGAGTGGTTTAAACTTATCGTTGTGCCAGCCCATTTCAAATACTTCTGGTTTACTTGCTTCGTAAAGGCCTAGCATTGTATTTGTAATAACTTTGAATTTTTCTTTACCTTCATCTTTTTGATAGATGATTTCCAATGCATTTCGTAATGCTTCAAGTTTTTCTAAGTCTGAAGGAAGTTTATTTATTTCATCAATACTAATATCTAATTCAGAAAGAAATGAATCTGCTTCATCAATACTCTGACCAATCAATTCAAGTAAGTATTCAATATCTTTTGCAGGATATTCGTCTCCATCATCACCAGTTGCATAATCTGTAAGAGCCTGCTGCATGTACTTAAACACATTTACATAATCAACAATAATACCGCTCGATTTACCAGGATAAACACGGTTTGCACGAGCAATGGCCTGCATAAGTGTATGTCCCTTCATCGGTTTATCCAGGTACAGTGTAGAAAGGTTTGGAACATCAAAACCTGTAAGCCACATAGCACATACAAATACAAGCTGGAGTTTATCATTTTTATCTTTGAAACGGTCTTCAATATCCACACCATCAACAATCTGATTCATCTTGTCTCGATGAGGTTTTATATTTAAGCCCTGTTCTGTAAACTTCTTTTCTTCATCTGCATCTTCTGAAATGATTACAGCCATTTCTATATTTTTCATATAATCAATACGAGCTGTTATTTCATCTCTTTCTTCTTTTGTTGCAGCAGTGTTTCTATCTTTGATTAATTGTTTTATTTCCAAATCCCAGTAATGCTGAACTTTGTCGTACATTTTTACTGCTGTAAATTTATCTACAGAAACAACCATTCCTTTTCCTAAGAAACCACGGCGAGGGAAATGGTGAGCAATATCGGCAGCAATCTTATCAAGACGTTCATCACGTTTAAGAACTTCTATGATTTTACTTCCTGAATCTTCAAGCTTTTTAATCTCTTCTTCGTTTAAGTCTTCATCTTCAATAATGTCTACAATATCATCGTCAAGGAAGTTATTTGTAAGCCCAACTTCTGGAACACGACGGCTATAGAACAATGGAACTGTTGATCCATCTTCTACCGACTGTGCAAAATTGTATTCAGAAACATAGTCCCCAAACCACTGATTTGTAAGGCGTTTTGAACCAAGCAATGGTGTTCCAGTAAAAGCTATAAAGTTTGCATTTGGTAATGCAGTGTGCATGTTTTCTGCAAGGTCTTTATATTGAGTTCGGTGTGCTTCATCAATCAAAACAAAAATATCATTTCTTTCACTCAAAACAGGATATTTCTTACCTTTGTCATAACGGAATTTATGAATCATTGAGAAAACAAATTTCTTGTTGCTTTGTAAAAATTCTCTGAGCTGTTTACTGTCTTTAGGTTGAACTTCATCTTTGTTGCCAATAACTTCTGTTCGAACAAAGTTTTTATAAATCTGAGTATCAAGGTCAGTTCGGTCTGTAACAATAAAGAATGTAAAATTGCCTTTAAGTTTACGGCTGCATTTACGGGCAAAGAAAACCATTGAATAGGATTTTCCAGACCCTTGTGTATGCCAGAAAACACCAAGTTTACCTTTAAGTTCTTCTCGATTCTCCACATTTTTCATAAGATTGTTTACACCAAGGAACTGATGGTTTTTTGCAATAATCTTTACTTTCTGATTCTGGAATAAGATAAAGTTTTCAATATAGTCTATTAAGTTTTCTTTTTTACAAAGACCACGGGCAAAATATTCAATAGAAACACCATCTGTTTTAATTTGTTTGCGGTTTGGTTTTTCCTTTTCTGAATCAACCTTAAGCCATTCAAAGAAAAATTCATAATCAGAATTCCAAGCTCCAAGGCGAGTTTCCAAGCCATTACTTAAAACACAAATCTGATTAAATGCAAAAAGATTTGGGATATCTTTTTTGTAGTCCGTAAGATTTTTATTGTAAGCTTCTTCAACTTTTATAATTGCATTTTTAAGTTCAACAAAAACTACTGGAAGTCCGTTTACAAAAATAATTACATCAGGACGTCGCCAGATATATTGTCCCTGAATCCACATTTGTGAAACTGCAGTAAATGTGTTGTTTTCTGGATTATCAAAATCTATGAGTTTTACGAAATCAAAAGTCGGTTTACCGTTCTGCTTAAAATCAACTCTTTTACCATTACGAATTAAGTTGTAGTTATCATAATTGGTTTTAACCATATCGGTTCCAGTAAAGTCGCGGCAAAGTTCTTTTATTACAGAATCAATATTTTCATGAGGAATAGTAGGATTTATTCTATAAAGTGAAGATTTAATTACCTCCGGCAAAACACATTGCTTTTTGGATGCACGATTAGTTGCATCTGGTAATTCTTTTAAATTGGGATTTGGATCACACTGAATGAAATCGTATTTGAGTTCATCACTTTTTAGAATATTTATAAGAGAAACTTCAATATCATCTTCTGTAATGTAATTCATCTGTTCTCCTTCCTATATTTCCAGACTGTTTTCATTCAGTAAAAAATCAAATATACCCATTACAAGAATTCCTTCTTCCGTGTAGTAAGGCATTGCACAGTCTTTTTGAATTATTATTTTCTTGAAGGAATCTTGTATTTTTAAGAACGGCCTTTCTTCCTGCAATACTTTTTCCCTATCCGGCATGGCAAAAGCAGATTGGATGTAGTACCGCTTGTAGCCCTGATTCACAACAAAGTCAATTTCGTATTGAATTCTAGAACAAGAACCTTCTGAGTTTTTTTCAGAAATTTGAACCACACCAACATCAACATTATAATCCCTTTTTTTAAGTTCATTGAAAATAATATTTTCCATTGTAAGAGTTTCTTCCAGCTGACGAAAATTTAGTCTCGCATTTCGAAGCCCAATGTCTGAAAAATAATATTTCAATGGAGTTTCGATATACTTTTTGCCTTTAATATCATACCTGAAACTTCCGGAAATCAAAAAAGAATCACACAGATATTCCAGATAATTCTTTATGGTCTCCTGACTGATTTTAGATTTTTTTACGCTTAAAAAAGTATCCGCCAGTTTTTTAGGATTTGTAAGGGATCCAATAGAAGACGAAAGAATATTAACAAGCTCCTGCAATTCTTCCGTATTCCTAACTTTATTTCTTTCTATGATGTCAGAAAAATAGGTTTCTTCAAAAATATTCTTTAAATAAGCAGACTTTTCTTCTGCAGTTTGTTTTTGAACAATAGCAGGAAGGCCGCCATAAATTACATATTCATTCCAACCATCCTCTTTTTTACCAGGATACACGCTCATAAATTCAGAAAAAGAAAGAGGATTTATATGAACTTCGTCCCCTCGGCCACGGAATTCTGTAATAATATCTTTAGAAAGAAATTTAGCATTGCTGCCTGTAACATAAGTATCTGCATTCTGAATATGCAAAAAGCCATTAAGAACATCTTCAAAACTTTCCAAAAGCTGAACTTCATCCAGCAATATGTAATACATTTGTGAATCAGTTATTTTTTCTTTTACAAATTTGTAGGCTTCTTCTGCCTGACGATATTTTTTATATGAAAAATCATCAAACTGAATTTCTATAATATGATCAGAGTCAACGCCACTTTCCAAAAGATGCTTTTTGAACAGATTAAAAAGCAGATAAGATTTTCCACACCGGCGAAGTCCTGTAACAACCTTTACCATTCCGTTGTGCTTTCGAGAAATCAGTTTCTGCAAATAAAAATCACGTTTAATTTCCATATTTTCTATCTGATATTTTTGCATATTAATACAGAAAAATCAAATATTTTTATTGAGAAATAAAATTTATAAAAATTGAGGAAATTCCCACTATTTTCCCTTAATTTCCACTATTTTCTTTTCAAACAATTCGCTCTTAGAATATCCAACCAATCTTTGATTTATTGGAACTGTTATCATAAATCCAAGTTTGACTAGTCCTTCAAGATCAGAACGCACAGTCTTTATAGAAACTCCCAATATATTTATTAAGTTTTTGCATTCAAAAACAGTGCCAGGTTGTTCTATTATTAATTTTAATATATGAGCCTGTCTTTCATTGATTCCAGGGATATTCTTAAATTCTAATAATGCATTAGATTCAGTTGCTTTACGACTTAGGTAAATTTTTAATTCTTCAAAAGCTTCTTTCAGAACATTTAAATTATATTGAATGAAGTAACCTAGATCTAAATCATCATGTTCGGTATACAAAAATGCTTTTTCGTACTGGCCTTTTTTCTTGTAAATAATTCTCGATATAGAAAGAAACTCCGTCATCCAGTAACCTTTTTTTAACATGTACCAATAAAAAAGAGAGCGGGCAGTTCTTCCATTTCCATCAACAAAAGGATGTAAAAAAGAAATCATAAAATGAATGATAATTGCCTTTATAATTGGATGAATAAATATATCGTCATTGTTTGCAAAATAACAAAGCTGGTCAACAATTTGTGGAATCTGCTTAAACGAAGGAGGCTCATGAGCAACCTCACCTGTTATTCCGTTTACAACATATATATTATTATCTTTTCTAAAATTTCCTTCGTCACTAGAATCATCAAGAGTTCTTTCTGTAATTCTTCTGTGAATTTCCAGTAGTAATTCAGGAGTCAATTCATCAGTTTTATGTTCTGCCAGAAAACGAATTGTATTGTAATTATTAAAAATCATCTGCTGACTTTTATCTTTTGGCTTTATCTGCTTGCGAAGCATTTCCTTTGCAACTTTTCTGGTAGTATTAGCACCTTCCATCTGGCTTGAAGCAATGGCCTCTTCCATTATTGAACTTAAAAGATAATACTGCCTGTTTTTTTCAGAAATAGTTGTTGAGCCAGAAAGTGTTCCCCCAAAGTTCATGTCAAACTCGTGGAGCAATTGCTGCATGTAATTAGAAACCTTAAAAATGAAAGAATAATCACCAAAGTTTACAAAATTAGCGTAAGCCAGTCGTGAAAATTTTACAGTCTGCCATAATATTTCTGCAGGTAATTCCTTGTTTCCAAGATATTTTATTTTATCCCAATAAGAATATTCTTTTTCAATTTTAAAAAGCAAATCTTGATTCTTTGTATTTGAAAGAATCTTAATAAGTTGAGGAGGAGGAAGAACATTCACATTTGTAATTTCTGGTGGATTTTCAATCATATTTTTAGAATAACATTGATAATTTTTTAAATCAAGAAAATAGAGGGAATTTCCACTAATTTCCCTTAATTTCCACTATTTCGCCTTATTTATTTTCATTTCATGTTTTGAACTTGTATCATAGTCTGTTCTAGTTAATTCAGAATGTAGATAATCATCATTCATCATTTTTAAAAAATTTAGTATGTCTTTTTGAGAACTAACTATAATAGTCCTTTTTCCCTCATCAAATTTAAACAAGTTTTTATACACACTATGAGCCCTTACGCTATCAAATAGTTCATTTTTAGTTAGTCCCATTGTTTTTGAGTTTCTAATACTCATTAGTTTTTTAGCTGTTGTTAATTTTTCAGAACCTGACATTTTTTGTAGAATATCTATGGATGAAAGAATTCCTAAAGTTTTAATTTTTTTTATACACCTATCAGCATCCAATCGAATATATTTATTAAAAGAGAATTCTCTCTGCATAAGATCAATATTTTGAGTAATTATGCTATCATTTATTATTATCATATCAATTTTTTTATCAAATTTAACTACATCAACAGTTAATGGTTCATATCGATTTTGGCCATTGAGAATGGCCATTATTGAACTTTTTTTATTTATCAATGTCACTGGATATTTATGTTGATATATCCAAAAACACTTACTGTTCAAATTAATTTTAATAAAAAATCCTTTCAAATTAATTTGATCAGTTTCTTTATAAGAATCAGGAACTTTATTATTAATAATTTCGAAAGGTTTATACTCTGTATTTTGAATAATTTCATAATAAACTTTTTGATTTTCTATAATCTTTGAAGAATCCTCTATAACAAAATCATCATTTAGGATTTTATCTTTTAGTAAAGAATCTATCGTATTTTTAAGTTGCTTTAGTAAAGAGTCTTCAGCTAAAAAACTTTTCAATATAAATGCATCATTAATCTTTAACAATGAATACACTTCTGGTTCATATCCATCAACTATTATTTCACTTATATAGTTTTGAATTTCAGTTTTGGTCATTTTTTTATTATACCCCTATTTTTTTTATGAAATATACATTTGGTAACAATGCTTTATATTTTATCCTTGTATTATCATCTATAATTTCATGACCTATGCCAATTAATGTTTCTTTCGATTCTAATTGGTTATCATCAAATTTAAAACTGTATATTCTATAGTTTAATAAAGTTAGAACTGGATTCTTGTAAAATAATGTTGTTTTCCACAAAAGACACCCTGTAAAAATAATAATTGCAAAATAAAAGCAAAAACTATTCCATGTTGAGAAATCATCAACTACAAGAGGAAGTAAGAAAAAGAAGAAAAAATTAATACTTGCATCTTCTTGAGTTGAAACTGAATTAATGGTAAATCCACTTGTATTTCCAACGCTATTAAAATCTCTAAAAAACAGGTATGTAATCAAAGCCCATAATATTAAAACAAGGCAAACAGTTAAAACAATATATACTTTATCAAAGGAGACTAAATGCTTAAAATAAATTTTTATACATTCGATACAAGATCCTTTTGAACCACTAAGTAGTGAAAATAAATTTACGGGAAATATTTTTATTATTGTTAAAATAAAAACTGGACATAATGATTGTATTAACAAAGAAATTTTTTTCATTCTACCTCCAATTTTCAAACATAAGTCCTGCTAGTCATAAATCTCGCTAATAAATGAGATTAGTATTTTTGTTTCTAACTCAAGAAATTGCTTTCATAAAATTGTCTAATAATGCTATAAGAAGTTGTTCAGATATTTCCAATTTAAATAATTATAAAACTTTATTTTTCAATTCAATCATATGCGCCTTACAATTGTCGTCATTCCTTAATACAGCTCCCATTTTGCGTGTATCTACAGCACATTCATGATATTTGGGATTACCAAAGTTAAATGAAGGAACATAAATGTTTGTATAATCTGATTGTGTAACCCATGCAGCACCCATTTCATTCAAACAAGCAGGACTTTCGAGATACTCATCAGACCAAAGGATTATCATAAAAACTTTTTTAGAAAAATTTTCTCGTAAATAATCATATATATTTTTATCTAAAGGGATTTTATTTAATGAGTGTGATGTATAAATTAACTGTTCATTTCTTACACCTAAACCAACTATGAAATTTCTTAATGCATCTCCATATTTTTTATCAGATGAACTATGACTTAAGAAAACAATAGTATCGTTTGTTTCTCTATTTTTTATATTTGTCTTTTTATTTCCAACTTGTTCAGTAAAGACTTTACAATTATTTGGAGTTGAAGACATTATCTTATAGAAATTTTCCACTAATTCAAAATTCCTTTTATGAAGATTAATATCTACTAAATCACCATTTTCCGTCAAATCAGTAATATTTGTATTATACCAATCTAAAATTCCTTTCAAACAATATTCAATATTCCCAGCATTTTTGCTCTCTATAGCACTTCCAAGCTTATTCAGATAATTCGTAACTAAGCCTTCTGACGTATAATGTCTTATAGTTTTTTTTATACCATCATATTCAATTTGAAGTTTATTAAATGCATCTAAATAAACTTTCTTCTTTTCTTCATAAGAATCATTTATTATATCAAAGATTGTTTCCATATTTATTTTACCTCCAATTTTCCAGACATAAGTCGTGGTAATAATAAATCTCGCTGTTGGGTGAGGTTGGTGATTTGTTGTTGTAATTTATAGATTTTTTCAAAAAATAAATTTTGTCTTTTTTCAAAGACTTCAAGAAGTTCCTTAGAAGGATTTACAATCTTTAATTTATTTATCAAAACCTGACTTAGATTTTGCTGTGCAGCTCCATTTCCAAGTCCTATAATAAAATCTCTATTTTCCTTAAAAAAGTGAAATAAATAGTAAATACCAAAAGATTTGTTTTCTTTAGGTCGCAAAACACAACAGGCTTGATTACAAGTTGCGTCCATTTTATTTATTCCTAACTGTCCAATTGTTGCACCATACATTGCAATAATCAAAGAATCTTTTTTGAAGAGTTTTGCGGATGAATGTTTTATTGCATCTTCAGTAATCAATTCTTCAGTTTCTAAAATCGGGCAATCTTTTAATTCACCTGTTTTGATCCAAGGATAAATTCCATTTTGATAATATTCTTCATGTTCACGGCTTGGAGTTCCACCTGACATTGAGTCATAAAGATTTCCCAATTTCTCCACCTTCCACCCAACAGGGATTCCGTTTTCAAACTGGGTGGTTTTGTAACCTGGGAAGCGGAAGCGGACGAACCATTCTTTGTAAAGTTCGCTGGCTGTGGTCTGCAAATCTTCTATCTGCTTTTTGTAGTTCTGTATAAGATTATCGTAAGCACTCAGTATTGAAGCAATTTTCTGCTGTGTGGGGAGAGATGAAATCATTTTTAATTTCATTTTCTTAAAATCAGACAAAATAATTCTTGGCAAAGCTGAGCCAGATACATAATTTGCCATTGCTCCTTTTATTGATTTTGTTCTCATAAGATATACAAAATAATCAGGATTTATATTTTTCAGATTAGGTCGTAAAATAGCAATCGACGAAAGAATACAAGCATCCAAATCTTTATCTACTTTGAAGGCATATTTTAAATAACTACCATCTTTTGCTATCAGAATATCATTTTTTAGTGGACGGCAATCAGATTTTGAAAGCTTTTCAAACATTTCTTGACCAATCATTTTACAGTCATTATTTGAAAAATTGTTATATTCCATATCTTTAACAGAATACATAGGAAATTTTCCAGATTCTTCATTCTCTGGTGAAAAATGAGAGCCATCCGTTATTTTTGTACATAATTCATTTATGGTTTTTATTGTATATTCCAATTCTTAATTCCTAATTCATCATTCTTAATTATTCCGCGTTAGGCTATGTAGCCCCTGCGAAACAGTCCACCGCAGGCGAAGCCGAGGAGGATGAGCGTTAGCGAAGGGCGGAACAGCCGACGGCAACTTGTTGCCGGAACGCCCAATTACCCAAACAATTCCTTCAGATTATCTGCAATCTGTTTTTCAAGGTTGCTGGCTTCTTTGCTCAAGGTTGTAAGCTCGGTGTTCAGGCCAAGGATTTTTTCCTTAAACTCCTGTTCGGTCATGCCGTCGTCTTCTATTACAACGCCAACATAACGGCCGGCATTAAGGGAATAGTCCTGATCTTTGATTCCATCTTCGCCTTCTATAGAGGCTGCCTTACACAAACCGATTACATCTGTATAAGTTCCGTCGGGGAAGCGTTCATTCAGCCAGTCTATCTGTGTCTGATAATAGCTCTTTGTTTTTGTTTCTTTGTCTTCTGCAGTTTCTGGCGCATCGTCTTTTGCGGCTTTATATTCTGCAAGAAGATTCTGGAAAGCCTGGGTGTCTCCTTCATAAAGGCGGCTGATGATTCCAAGATTTTTTATCTGTTCTTCGCTGAACTTTCTGTGGGCACGGTCTACCTGTGTAAAGATTGAACGGGCATCTATAAATAGGATTTTGTCTTTTTTGTCGCTGGTGGTTTTCTTTTTGTCAAAGAACCAGAGGGTTGCCGGCAAGGTTACGGAAGAAAACATATTGCTTGGAAGGGTTACCATCTGGCTGATGATTCCTTCTTCTATCATTTTCTGGCGGATTTCAAGTTCGCTTCCACCTGCATCGCTGGCTGAGTTTGCCATAACAAGGGCAGCTTTTCCGTTTTCGTTAAGGGAGCTGGCAAAATAGTTTATCCAAAGGTAGTTTGCATTTGGTACTGTTTCTTTTTTGTCGCTGCCTTTTTTTGCTGTTTTTGATTTGTTTTTTGGAACACCGTAAATGTTGAAGCGTGGCTCGTCTTTTACTTTGTCGTAAACTACTTCATCAACATTAAACGGTGGATTTGCCATTACATAATCAAACTGTCCTACGGCATTGTATGGGTCTGAATAGAAGGAGTTTGCTTCTGTGATTTCGCCGCGGACGTTGTTCAAAAGAAGATTCATTTTTGCAAGCTTTACTGTGTCCGGTTCTTTTTCTACGCCGTAACAGCGGAACTTCATTACTTCGTTTGCTTCTTTGTTGTGATTGTGCATAAAGCGGGCTGCCTGTACGAACATACCGCCAGAACCACAGGCAGGATCAAGGATTTTCTTTTCGCCGTTCTGTGGCTGGAGAACTTCAACCATGTAGCGGACTACTGTTGCTGGTGTATAGAAAGTTCCGCCGTCTTTTCCTTCCTGAAGGGCAAATTCGCCAAGGAAGAATTCGTAAATTTCGCCAAAAAGGTCTACGCTGATATTTTCTGGAATATCCATGAAGATTCGCATGATGTTTGAAAGGAGTTCTGGTTCTTCTTCTGGTACAAGCTGGGCAAATACTTCTTTTGGAAGAACTCCGTCCATCTTTTCGTTTTCTTTTTCAATGGCTTCCATTGCTTCTTTTACAAGAGTTGCTTTGTTGGCATCATCAGGAGCGGCATTGATTTCTGTATAGTAAGCCTCTGGTGGAAGATAAAATCCACAATGCTTAATAGAGATTTCTTTTATAGATTTTTCTGCGCGAGTTCCTTTTGATTTATTGTATTCGGCTTCTATTTCGTCTTTATGCTGTTTGTAAAGAATGTCTGCATAACGAAGAAAGATTAAGCCTAAGATTGGCTGTCCGTATTTATTTGCTGCAAGGTGTGCACCAGCACGAAGAACATCTGCTGCGTGCCAGAGGTTGTCTTTTAGGGTTTTGAGTTCTATGTCTGTCATAATTATTCCGTTTTTTTTATAATACCCTATTATAACATGAAAATACACTTTTATATCTAACAAATGAGTTCAAAAAACTTTTGATCTTATTATAAAAAAAAAGACCGCATTTAGACGCGGTCTTCATTAAGATTGTAAAACTAATTTATTTAGCAAGTTCCCCTGCCCTTACCAGAGCTTCGTCGATATGGCCGAAAATGTTTTCCCGGCCTAGAACTTCGGCCATACCGGTTTTTTCCAGCAGGATGAAAGGCTGTGTGTGGATGCCTGAAAGAACTATTGTAATGTTCTTGCGGTCACAGGCATTTTTAAGCTGTTTCAAAGCCTGAATTCCACCGGCATCAAGGTAAAGTGTGTTTCTCATGCGAAGGATAAGGGCCTTGCTTTCTACTCCGGCACGTTCTACAGCAAGTTCAAACTTACGTACTGTACCAAAGAACAAAGGTCCGTCAATTTCATAAACAAGAACCCCTGCAGGAACATTAAGAGCAGGTTCATTCAAATCTGTATTCTGAAGCCCCCCTGTAATCTGATTTTTGTATTCGTGTACTTCAGAAACATCAATCATCTTTTTAATGAAGAAGAATGCTGCAAGAGCAAGGCCAACTTCAATGGCAACTGTAAGATCAACAATTACAGTAATAATGAAGGTAACTGCAAGAACTGCAATATCACTTTTCTGTCCTTTAAGAAGAGCTCTGATTGCTGGGAAACCGGCCATATTCCATGCTACGTTCACAAGAACTGCAGAAAGAGCAGCCATTGGAATGTAAACTGCGTATTTACCCAGGAAAAGCATAATCAGAAGAAGTGTAAGGGCGTGAACAATACCTGCAATTGGTGTACGTCCACCGTTCTTGATGTTTGTAGCTGTTCGGGCAATGGCACCTGTAGCAGGAATGCCTCCGAAAAGTGGAGAAGCAATATTTGCAACACCCTGAGCAATAAGTTCTGTATCTGAATGATGTTTTGCACCAATCATACCGTCGGCTACAACGGCAGAAAGCAGTGATTCAATGGCAGCAAGGACCGCAATAGAAACGGAAGTTGGGAAAAGATCAATAATAGTCTGAAGTCCAACAACAGGGAAACTAGGAGCTGGAAGGCTTCTTGGGATTTCTCCGTAGCGGCTTCCGATTGTATCACAGGTAAGAGCTCCGTCAGTAAACTTTCCAATAAGAAGATTTGCTACTGTAGCAAGAATGATTACGATAAGTGAACCTGGAATCTTTTTGTTGATTTTTGGCCATACAAAGATTACTGCAAGAGAGATTGCTGCCATGGCAAAAGCGTACCAGTTTACGGTTGATGCACTTCTAATGTAAACAGCAATTTTTGCAAGGAATGTTCCAGGCATTTTTACGTATTCTTCACCAAAAATTACCATTGGAGTTGAAAAATCAGGGGTAAGTCCAAAGAAATCACCAATCTGACCGGCAGCGATTGTTACGGCAATACCGGCAGTAAATCCTGTAATGATAGTATATGGAATAAACTTAACAAGTCCTCCAAGTTTGAACACACCAAGAAGGATAAGGATTACACCGGCCATCATACTGGCTACGGCAAGTCCTGCAAGTCCATGCTGCTGAACAACGGCATAAACCAGAACAGTAAAGGCACCGGTAGGCCCACCAATCTGAACACGGCTTCCACCCAACAGGGAAATAAAGAAACCGGCAACAATGGCTGTGTAAAGACCTTTTTCAGGACTAACACCACTGGCAATAGCAAAGGCAATGGCCAAAGGAAGGGCAACAATACCTACAATAACACCTGCGATTAAATCGGACAGGAACTTTTTAAAGGAATAATCTTTAAAAGTTTTGAAAAGTTCAGGCTGAAACATAAAAAAGCCTCAAAAATAGATTAGATTTGTTCAAAAATCTTACCATTTTTAAGGTTTTTTATCAATTCTTGCGGTTTTTTACGGTTTCTTACAGAAGGAATCCTGCACAGATCAAACCGGCTCCTATTACAACGCAGGCGAAATCCCGGAAGCAGAATGGATAGCTTTTAAAACAGCTGCCTGCTTTTCGGAATTTGAATCCACGAAGATCTGCGGCAATAGCA
This sequence comes from Treponema sp., assembly GCA_024402665.1. Lineage (GTDB taxonomy): Bacteria > Spirochaetota > Spirochaetia > Treponematales > Treponemataceae > Treponema_D. The sequence goes on along the minus strand of JAKSTI010000024.1, from coordinate 4,060 downwards.
AGACTCTGAGTTTTTCGCACAGAACTTACAAGAAGAGGTGCACACAAAGGAAGAATCAGGGCAATCTTTTTGAATGGATTTTTGGTATCCAGTTCTATACCGCGGCTTGTCTGAGCTTCAATAATTCCGGCCATTTCTGCAGCAAAAACAGGAATAAATCGGATAGCTGTAGTAAGTGTAAATGCATATTTAAATGGCATGTGAAGCTTTTCTACCAGAGCGTTGGAAAGATCTCCAAGTTTTGTTACCGAAAGCATGATTGCCAAAGGAAGTGTGGCACCGCTCAATCTAAGAACAAGACACAAAGCATTGATTACACCACGGTCGGTGATTTTAAGGAACTTCCATTCAAAAATAATGTTTCCAGAGCGGATAAAAAGAACCTGCAGAATAAAAAGGAAGATTGAAAGTTTTATAAGTCCTTTGAGCATTGAGAAAGTTCTGTCTTTTATTCCACAAATACAGCCTATAATCACATTGAAAACAAGAAGTGAACAAAGCACAGCAATATTACTTGAAGCAAAACAGGAGACACAAACCATAAAGGCAAATACCAGTTTTGTTATTGGATTCATTTTGTGAAAAACTGAATTTCCAGGTACGTAATCTAAAAAGCCTTTCATTTTGCACCTCCATTTTCTGCTGTATCATACTGAACATTTTTAAGTGAGTTTGATTCCAGGATTGGCACCAGTTCTTCAGGATTTCCATCAGCAAGAATAGCACCATGACCTACAATCACCATACGTTTTGCATAATCACGGACAATTTCCATATCGTGGCAGACCATAATTACTGTAGTTCCCTGCTGGTTCAATTCACGGATGGCGTTCATAAGTTCAATACATTCTTTGTAATCAAGACCGGTTGTAGGTTCATCCAGAATCATGATTTCAGGGTGTACTGCAATAATGGAAGCAAGAGCAAGCTGCTGACGCTGACCACGGCTCAAGGCAAAAGGAGCTTTTTCCGGATCAAAGTTGAAGCGTGCAAGAATTTCATCAGTTCGTGTTTCAATATCAGGAAGCTTCAGAGCCTTAAGACCAAAGGCAATTTCATCACGGATGGTGTAACAGCACAACTGGCGGTCTGGATTCTGGAACAGGAAACCAATGTGTTTTGCAATAACAGAATTTCGGGTTTTCTTTGTATCAAGGCCGTTTACCATAACGGTACCATTTTCCGGTTTCAAAATACCACCCATAAGCTTTGACAGGGTAGATTTTCCAGATCCGTTTTCGCCGGTAAGAGCCAGGAAGTCACCTTTGTATACAGTAAAATTAGTATTCTCGATAAGATAGTTCAGGTCGTAACCAAAAGAAACTTTTTCCAAAGTAAGGATTGATTCGTTGGCGTGGACACTGTCATTCTGGGCGGAATCGAAAGATCCTTTTCGGGTAAGTTCTTCTGCATAAATATCAGCAAGGACTTTTCCATCTGCCAGTGCATCAAGAATCTTCCCTACTCTGTCGTGATTCAGGCCAAGATCGGCCAGTTCGTTTCGGTGGGATAGCACTTCTTTTACAGTTCCATGGAATTTCAGTTCACCTTTTTCAATAAAAGCCAGGTGATCGGCAAACTCACACAGAAGACGGATTTTCTGTTCAATTACAATAACAGTAAGTCCAAATTTTTTGTTCAGTTCTTTTACAATACGGAAAATATTTCGGCTGGCAGTTGGATCCAGTTCACCGGTAGGTTCATCCAGTACAAGAATTTTTGGTCTAAGGGCAAGAATTGCGGCAATTGCAACTTTCTGTTTCTGTCCTCCGGAAAGTCCTGAGATTTCCCGGTCACGAAGGGATTCAATGCCCATTTCTTTAAGAACCCATTCAAGGCGATCAATAGTATCTTCTTTTGAAAGGCCAAAGTTTTCCATTCCAAAAAGGATTTCATCTTCTACGGTAGCACAAGTCATCTGACTGTCGATATCCTGGAATACGCTTCCAATTTTCATAGAAAGCTGGCATGGTTCAGTATCGAAAACATCATCACCATCTACCATCACCTTTCCGTAGTATTCACCCTTATAGTGATGGGGAATAATTCCGTTGATGGCATAACTCAGAGTAGTTTTTCCAGCCCCTGAGCTTCCGATAATTCCAAGAAAATCACCGTCGTTAATCTGCAGATTTATGTTTTTCAGAACAAGGTTGTTTGTGTCACCATAAGAAAAACTAAGGTTCTCAAAAGTAATCATTTTATTTTCCTAAATAAGAATGCCTGAACTTCCAGAAGACCCAGAAGCCCAGGCGATAATTATATCAAGTAGCAGGTAAACTTCCTAGCGGAAGTTTGCTTTCTGTGCATACTCTGTCACACTATTTAAGTGTTGCCTTCAAAGGATAGTACAGAACCTGAACGATGATACAGTTGAAAAGGGCTGTGAAACCTACGATTGGTACATATGCTGCGAGAGCTTCTGGAGTTGATTTAATTACAACAAGGAGGAAAGTTGCAAAAATACCACCGGAAACTACTGTACTCAGGAATGTTGCAATCATTGGCATGAAATCTACTTTTCCACCGATTTTTGGAAGTGGGATTTTAATAAGGAGAGCCATTACAACTGCACCTGCACATTCTGAAAGGAAGTTTAACCATGGAGTTCCAGGGAAGAACTGACAAACCATACCGGCCAGAAGACCAATAATGGCAGCTTCAAATACGCGTGGACGGATCAAAACAATGGCCATACAGTACATGGCAATAATGAAGTTTGGTTTCATACCAAAAAGATTGATGAATGATCCTACAAAGAATTTCAAAACCGCACCGGCAGCAAGCAGGATTGCAGTAAGAACCAAATCACGGATTGTGAGTCCTTTTTTTTCTGTTTTTACACTTTCGCGTTTTTCAGCAGTATTAACTGTTGTGTTTTCGTTTTCCATTTTCATAACTCCTTTCTGTTACTATAAATAGTAACTGTTACTATTAAAAGATACACCTTAAAAACGTTTCTGTCAATAGAAACATCATAAAAAGTTATTAAATTTTATAAAAAAAAAGCCAACCCACTTTGAAATGGATTGGCTTTATTGAAAGATTATCCTACAGGAATATTAGTTGTCTTTTTCGATGGCGTTGGCAGCTGTGCGTCCTGAAACGAAGATTTCTACGATAGCGTTTCCACCAAGGCGGTTACCACCGTGGATACCACCAGTAACTTCACCGGCAGCGTAGAGACCCTGAATTGGGTTTCCGTTTGCATCAAGAACACGGCGATCAATATCAACTGCAAGACCACCCATTGTGTGGTGTGTTGATGGAGCCATAAGACGAATCTTAAGTTTTACACCGTCCAGTGTGTAAGAAGAAACATCGTAACGACCGTTCTCATCCCGGTTTGCATTACCAATAAGACGTGACCAACCTGTTTTTTCAACGGCCAGTTTGTCTTCTGTACCTGTCATACAAGCCATATCGTAAGCTTTGATTTCTTCAATAACTGTGTTTGCATCAGCTGCAATTCCAAGCTGTTTGAAGAGGTCTGCCAGCTGGTCGATTGTACGAGTGTACTGACGGTTTTCAACATCAGCTTCCCATGTTTCAGGTGTAGCTGGAGTTCCGTATGGGTAAGGTCCTGGAATAGCCTGAGCAGTGTTTGCAATTTCGATGAATACACCGGCAACACCGTTCTTTTCAATACCGTTTGCAAATTCTGCCAGAGAAAGTACGTCACGTTCTGAAGTTTCGTTTACAAATCGTTTACCAGTTACAGGGTTGATATAAATAGCGTAGTTTCCACCACCGAATGCCAGCTGACCGTTGTCGATCCAAGAAATTGGCATAAGCTGAGTGAATTCCATACCTGTAGAAGCAGCTCCTGCTTTGTTACCCATTGTAATACCATCACCCATAAGAGAGTTACGGTTAGTTGTCTGAGTTTTGTCTGTGATTGCAGATTCTACCCAGTATTTATTTGTTTTGCGAACCAGGTCGATGTTAGCAGCAAAACCACCAGTTGCAAGAACAACACCGGCTTTGGCATGAGCAACAACTTCCGTTCCGTCGTACATTACAGCTTTAACACCTGTAACACGTCCGTTTTCTACGATAA
>JAKSTI010000023.1 GCA_024402665.1 Treponema sp. | reverse complement strand
TTTCTGAGTAGTAGTCCCAACCAAGAATAGTTGTGAAAGCAAAGAATGAAAGACAAAGAACCAGAAGGAACTGAACAGAGTGACCGTCACCGCCAAGAACTTTGTTGAAAGAGTAAGCTGTAAGAGCAACACCTTTAAGATCCTGTGGGTTAGTCCAAAGACCGTTGTCCATACCACCAATAACGATAGCCAGACCTGTCATTGTACAGATGATAAGTGTATCAATAACTGTACCTGTCATGTTTACAAGCCCCTGTTCTACTGGTTCGTCAGTTTTTACAGGAGCAGCAGCGATTGGAGCAGAACCAAGACCGGCTTCGTTAGAGAAGATACCGCGGGCAATACCTTTCTGCATTGAATCTGTTACCTGTTTAAGAACGTAACCGGCAGCACCACCAGCCATTGCCTTAAATCCGAATGCTGATTTGAAGATAAGAACAAATGCTGCAGGGATTTTTGTAGCGTTCATGATTACGATAGAAAGTCCCAGGAATACGTAGATAACAGCCATAGCTGGAACTACTTTTTCTGCAACTTTAGAAATACGTTTAAGACCACCAAGAACAACCAGGGCAACACAAATTGTAACGATTGTACCAGCTACAACTGTTGACCATGAGAAAGCGTTAGAACCAATAGAGAATGCAATGTGTGCATTGTTTGGATCGAATGCATTGTTTACAGCAGAAGTAATACCGTTAATCTGTGTCATTGTACCAATACCAAGAAGACCAGCCAGAACTCCGAAGAGTGCAAAAAGAATTGCAAGCCACTTCCATTTTGGTCCCATACCTTTTTCGATTGTATAGAAAGGTCCACCAAGAACAGTACCGTCATCTTTTACTTCACGGTATTTGATTGCCAGCATACATTCTGCATATTTTGTTGCTGTACCAAGGATAGCGGCAAGCCACATCCAGAAAAGAGCACCAGGACCACCGGCTGCAATAGCAGTAGCAACACCTACGATGTTACCTGTACCGATTGTAGCAGACAAAGCTGTACAAAGAGCAGCAAATCCGGAAAGTTCCCCTTCCCCTTCATTTTTCTTGAAGATAGATTTGAATGCACGTCCAAGTTTCGAGAACTGGATTCCACGAGCAGCAATGGTCAGAATAAGACCAGTTGCCAGAATAAGAACAATTGTAGGAATTCCCCATACAATGTCATCAATTTGTCCCAAGATCTGATCAAACATAATTGATTCCTTCCTGCGGGTTAAAAAAAATAAGAGCCGTTACAGGCTCTCTGAAAAGTGGATTATACAGAACAGTATTGATTTCTTCTGTCCGCTTTGCCTGAGATATTTGCGCTAATCGCATTAACCCTTCGGCGCCCTGCTTCATTGCAGGAACTCTCCAGAGAATCAGACTGGTAAAACACGTTATCGTCTGACACTTAATAATACCATAAAGTACATCTGAAAATCAATTGAAAAAATTGCGTTTCATCACTATAATAACCATGGATATGAAGAAACTTAACATAGCCGTAATGGTTCTGGACCTTTCTGGTGACTACACCATTGAATTATTTGCAGGCATTACAGAGTATTTCAAAGACAAAAATGTAAACGTCTTTATTACCCAGACAAAAATGCCTCGACTGCCATACGGTTTTTACGAATACCAGTATTTTGCAGGTTCGCGTCTTTTGCAGTCTGCCGATGTTGACGGTGTTATTGTTGTAAGTTCATTTTATATTAGTACAGTCAAAGTTTCTGAGTTCAATTCTTTCCTCGAAAGTTTCTCGAATAAACCTATCATTTCTATTGGACAGAAACTTCCTTTTGAAAATTCCTGTTATACATGCACAGACTGTGAGACTACTTACAGAAAAATCTTCGATCACCTTGTAAATGAACACGGCCGCAAAAAAATTGCTTTCCTTTCTGCAAACTACACAGTTTCTCAGGAAGCAAAAGACCGATACAATGCCTACCTTAAAATAAACGAAGAATTCGGTTTTCCTTTTGATGAAGATCTGATTTTCAACGGTGCATTTACCGTAGAATCAGGGGAAGGCGAAATGCTCCGCTTTAAGGATGCTTCAGAAGTTCCTTTTGATGCACTTATCTGTGCCAATGACCAGATGGCTTTTGGTGCCATTAAACATCTTCTTAAAATTGGCGTAAAAATTCCTGAACAGGTTGCTGTAATCGGATTTGACGATTTGTTCCAGTGTGCAAACATGGAACCATCCCTTTCAACCATCAACCAGGAAATTTTTGCTCAGGGATTTAAGGCTGCCGAACTCTGCTTCAAAAAACTCCATGGAATTGAAGTTCCTAAAGAAACCCGTATTCCGCTAAAACCGGTTTACCGCCAGTCCTGTGGTTGTGTTGACATTAACGACAGCGAAACTGACTATCGGGATTCAAAAGGAAATCTTGTTGCTAAAAACCTTCATGCAACTCATTCCATTATCAGCAAATATATTGAATCCTATGATGAACGAAGCCGCATTTACAATCTTCTTGATGTTATGCAGGACGTTGTATCTCTTGAAAACCTGTACAGGAAATTCAACTACATCTTCCCTCTTATCAACATGAAAAAGGTTGCCATCTGTCTTTATGACGACCCAATTGTCGTAAAAAACGGCGAACTTTTTAATCTTCCAAGTCAGGTTACTATGACCTACATTTTTGATAAGGAAAAAGATGTTTCTGAAAGAACAAACCAGAGATTCAATCCTTATGACCAGCTTCTTCCAAAAGAAGTTTTTGCCTATGATTCAACACGATATGTAATGCAGGCCATTTATTATGGTGAAAAACAGTACGGTTACGGTTTCTTTGAAGTATATGATGTAAACTACCAGCTGGCTAATATTTTTATCAAGATTCTTTCAAACGGTCTTGCAAATGCTTTTGAATATTCACGCAAAGAGAATGAAGCAGAATCTCTTGAAAAAACAAACCAGGAACTTACAAGTACAAGCCGCACCGATGAACTTACACGAGTTCTGAACCGACGTGGTTTTATGTCAGCAGGACAGCAGGCACTTCAGTTTGCAAAATCCATTGGAAAAACTGGTCTTGTTGTTTTCTGTGATATGGACGGACTTAAAAAAATCAACGATACATACGGTCATGAAATTGGTGATAAGGCCATTCAGGCAGAAGCAAAGGCTCTTAAAGCTTCTTTCCGAACAAGTGATGTAGTTGGCCGTCTTGGTGGAGACGAATTTGCTATCGTAGCCATTGGTCAGACTATGAATAATTTTGACCGTATGTACAATAAAATTCTACATAACTGTAGGAGTGCATCAGCAGAATACGATCTGCCTCACGAGATTTCTTTAAGTGTTGGAGCCATTCCATTCGGATCAACAGACATGGACCTTCAGGTTCTTCTGTCTAAGGCCGACGTTGAACAGTACAAAGAAAAGCGCCGAAAACACGCTGAGCGCAAAGAATAAAAACGGGCCCCTAGTCTACCCACGGACTTGAGGGCTTAATTTTTTTATAGGAAGGTAAAATAAAATGGGTGGAATTTTTGGTGTAGCATCAAAAGAAGATTGTTCACTGGATCTGTTTTTCGGAGTTGACTATCACTCACATCTGGGCACAAAAAAAGGTGGCCTTGCAGTGCTTTCGGAAGACGGAACTTTTAACCGATCAATCCACAATATTTCAAACTCTCCATTCCGTACAAAATTTGAAAAAGATATTGATGAAATGCACGGAAAAATGGGTATTGGATGTATTTCAGATTATGAAGCCCAGCCTCTTCTTGTTCAGTCTCATCTGGGAAGTTACGCCATTACAACAGTTGGTATCGTAACAAACAAAGATGAACTTGTAAAAACCATTCTTGACGACGGCAACACCCACTTCCTTGAAATGAGCGGTGGTGAAATCAACCAGACTGAACTTATCGTTTCTATTATCAATACACAGGATTCACTTCTGGAAGGACTCAAATATGTTCAGAACTCAATTAAAGGTTCAATTTCCATCCTTCTTATGACCCGTGATGGAATTTATGCTTCCCGAGACCGACTTGGACGTACACCAATCCAGATTGGTCACAAAGAGGGAGCTTACTGTGCTTCTTTTGAAAACTTTGCCTACGTAAATCTTGGCTATACTGATTATCATGAACTGGGACCAAATGAAATTGACTTCATCACAGCCGACAAAGTAGAAATCCTTCAGAAACCTGGAAAAGAGATGAAAATCTGTACATTCCTCTGGATTTACTACGGCTACCCTACTGCCAGCTACGAAGGTGTTAATGTTGAACAGATGCGCTACAACTGCGGAAAATATCTGGCCCGCCGCGATATGGAAGATTCAAACATTCACATTGATTCTGTAGCCGGTGTTCCAGACTCAGGAACTCCACACGCTATTGGTTACGCCAACGAATCAGGCATTCCTTTCCAGAGACCTTTCATCAAATATACTCCAACCTGGCCACGCTCTTTCATGCCGGTAAATCAGGCTCAGCGAAACCTTGTTGCTCACATGAAACTGATTCCAGTTCCACAGCTTATTAAGGGAAAATCACTTCTTCTTATTGATGACTCTATTGTTCGCGGAACACAGCTCCGTGAAACTACAGACTTCCTTTACAACAGCGGTGCTAAAGAAGTGCATATCCGTCCTGCTTGTCCACCACTTGTTTTTGGATGTAAATACCTGAACTTCAGCCGTTCAAATTCTGAAATGGATTTGATTACACGACGCATTATCCGGGACAAAGAAGGCGAAAATGTAAGTGAAGAAACTTTGCAGAAATACTGTAATCCTGACAGTCCTGAATACGCCTGGATGCTGGAAGAAATCCGCAAACAGCTGCACTTCACAAGTCTTAAATACCACCGTCTGGACGATATGATTGCCAGTGTAGGAATAGATCCTTCAAAACTCTGCACTTACTGCTGGAACGGTCGAGAATAGGTCGAAGTTTTTATGACTAACTTAGTTTCTTCTGTAAATAACTTCTCTGGTGAAAAGGATTTTATAAAGTGGGAGCCTAGATTTGCTCTTGGCATAACTTACATTGATGAACAGCATAAACATCTGGTGGAATTATGCAATGAACTTTATACCAAAATCATGGAAAGCCGTGCAAAATATGGCAACAACGAAAACTCCCAGTGGCAGTCTGCTTTGGCAGGCACCTTGAAGGAATGCGTAACTTACGTTGCAACTCATTTTTCCGATGAAGAAAAACTGATGCAACTGGCCGCCTACGAAGGATATCCTTCACATAAGCAGCGCCATGAAGAGTTTACAAAAAAAGTTCTTGAAACAGCACGGCAGTTCAACTCCATGACTTTTACCGATGCAATTAAGTTCTGTAAATTCCTTTATGAATGGATTCTTTCCCACATTGCCCACGAGGATAAGCTTTACGTAAATCCTATTATTGAATATAAAAAAGCACAGGGAAAAGCAAAGTAAGTCTAAACCGAATATGAAAGTTCTGAAAATCTTATTTAATCATCAAGATGAAAAATACGGTGATTTTCTTTCTAAACTTGTGCCAACTTTGCCACGGGAAAAATTTATCGGGATCCGCTCACCTGAATACAAAAAAATCATCAGCGAAATTAAGGCTGAATGTCCTGAAGAAATTGAACCATTTTTAACCGCACTTCCCCATCAATATCACGAAGAAAATATTCTGCATGTCTGTTTCATTAATCAGATAAAAGATTATCAGGAAGCTGTTTCAAAACTGGAAGTCTTTCTTCCCTACGCCGACAACTGGGCCGTAACCGACGGAATTGGTCCTAAGTGCTTTAAAAAAAACAAGGACCAGCTGATTAAAAAAATCCGCCTTTGGATTGAGGATGAAAAACCTTACACAAAACGAGTGGCTATACTGTTTTTGAAAAAATATTATCTGAAAGAAGCCTTTAATCCCGAATACCTTGAATGGGCCGCCAGAATCCGGTCAGATGAATATTATGTAAACATGATGACAGCCTGGCTTTTTGCAGATGCACTGGTTTTCCAATGGGACACTGCCCTGGAATTCTTAAACTTGCGAAAAATGGACACCTGGACCCACAACAAGGCCATTCAAAAAGCCATAGAAAGCTTTAGAATTACGGATGAGCAAAAATCCTTCCTCCGTGGGCTCAAGATAAAAAAGTAAGGCTTCTTTTAAGTGTAAACCTACAGTTCCAAAGCCTTTTTAATATCAGCCTTAGATAAGATTCTTCCGTAGCTTACAACTTTTTCGTTGATTACAAGACCAGGAAGGCTCATTACGCCAAACTTCATTACTTCTTTAATGTCGGTAACGTGCTGAATATCTGCGGCAAGATTGTTTTCTGCGGCAAGATCGATTGTGTCCTGGAACATTCTTGAACAGTTGCTGCATCCGTCCCGTCCCAAAATCTTAATTGATTTAATTTCCATATTTTTTCTCCTATATATATTGTCATCCCGAACTAGTCAACTGTCATCCCGAACTTGATTCGGGATCTCACTCCAGTATTTAAACCAACCATCCCTGTAAAAGATTAAAGCCATAACCAACAATAATTATTCCCACCACACAGATTCCAATGAAAATGCCCAGGAGCTTTGGTTTTACGGCCTGGCTCAGCATTACAAGACTTGGAAAGCTTAAGGTTGTTACAGCCATCATAAAACTGAGCACAACTCCTAAAAGTGCGCCCTTTGCTAAAAGGGATTCTGCAATTGGGATACAGCCAAAAATATCGGCATACATTGGAACCCCGCAGATTGTGGCCAGAATTACGCCAAAAGGATTTTTATTTCCAAGAACAGTTACAATCCAGTTTTCTGGAATCCAGTTGTGAATTACAGCACCAACAGCAACTCCAATCAAAATGAAAGGGAACACTTTGCGGAAAGTTTGACACATGGAACTCCAGCTGATACGGCATCGGTCCTTAAAAGTAGTTTTTATTTCCGGAAGATCCGGGGTCTGCATATTTCTTGCTTCCTGAATAAAATCTGCAATCTGATTTTCCATATGAAGATGTTCTATCAAAGTGCCGCCTAAAACTGCAATTACAAGACCAAGCACAACGTAAAGCACCGCAATCTTCCAGCCAAAAATGGACATTAAAAGAACAAGGCTTCCTAGATCTACCATTGGGGAAGAAATTAAAAAGCTGAAAGTTACGCCAAGAGGAAGCCCTGCCGTGGTAAAGCCAATAAAAATGGGGATAGAAGAACAGCTGCAAAATGGAGTAACGGTTCCTAGCAAGGCCCCAATAATCCTTGCTCCAAGTCCTCCAAAGCGGCCCATAATTTTTTTGCTCTTTTCTGGCGGAAAAAAAGTCTGAATAAAGGAGATAAGAAAAATCAGCACGCAAAGAAGCACTGTGATTTTTATAACATCGTAAACAAAAAAGATGATTGTATGAGTCCAGATGCTTTCGGCGTTGAGGCCAATTTTTTCTGCAAGGAGGCCAATTATATTTTTAAGCCAGGCCATTCCTAAAATCTGATTTTGAAAAAAATCCCACATTGCTAGTCTCCCCAAAATTATTCACTGGTTTTGCCGCAGCAGCATGGTTCACTTTCGCCAGCGGCAGCTTTGTCTTTCCAGCACTGAATGTCTTCGAAATATTTTTTAAATGCCTTGAACTTGCAGCAGTTGATTTCGTAATAAGTGTTTTTTCCTTCTTTCCGGCTTTTTACCAGCATGCATTCAGAAAGAATTTTCATATGATGAGAAAGAGTTGGCTGAGTGATGTTGAATTGTTCCAGTAATTCGCAGGCACATTTTTCGCCGTTTGTGAGCAGTGTAATAATTTTAAGTCTGTTTTCATCGCCTAAGGCTTTACAGATTTGTGAAATTTCCAGTGCTTCCATAATTCCGCCCTTTAATGGAAAATATATAGATAACTATCTATATGTAATTTAGTTTATACATAGATGATTGTCAATATGTTTCAACACAGATATAATCAAAATATGATTATTCACACAGGAAACAGAACCGATATTCCGGCCTTTTATTCAGAATGGTTTGCAAATCGACTGAAAGCAGGTTTTGCGCTGGTAAGAAATCCTTATAACCCCAAGGCTGTTACAAGGTTTCGGCTTACTCCAGATGTGGTAGATATAATTGCCTTTTGTACAAAAAATCCAGGGCCAATGCTTCCTTACATGGATTTACTTAAACCTTTTGGCCAGTACTGGTACGTTACAATCACTCCTTATGGAAAAGATATTGAACCTAATGTGCCGGACAAATTTCAGGTGATGGAAGATTTTAAGCGTCTTTCCAATATTGTTGGAGTTGATTCCATCGGCTGGCGGTATGACCCGATTTTTGTGGATGAAAATCACTCGATTAGCTGGCATATTGCTGAGTTTGAAAAAATGGCAAAGAACCTTGCAGGATACACAAAAAACTGCGTAATCAGCTTTATTGATATTTACAAAAAGGTGGAGCGTAATTTTCCAGAGGTAAGGGAAGTTTCGCAGGAAGATAGAATCGTTCTTGGAAAGGAATGTATTCGGATTGCAGGGGAATGCGGCATGGTGGTTCGGCCCTGTGCGGAAGGTACTGACCTTGCTAAATACGGTGCTGACTGTTCCGGTTGTATGACTCAGGAAGTTTTTGAAACAGCACTTCATAAACGGCTTAAAGTTCCTAAAGGCACCGGTACCCAGCGAAAAGGAGCCTGCACTTGTATTCTAGGTTCCGACATCGGCGCTTACGACACTTGCGGTCATTTGTGCAAATATTGCTATGCAAATACCGACGCCCACCTTGTAAAAGAAAACATGAAGCACCATAATCCCCTTTCGCCCTTTTTGCTTGGTGAACTTATGCCAGATGATATTATTCGTGATGCCCAGCAGGAAACTTGGATTGATGATCAGGGGTATTTGTTTTAGTTTAGTTATTTTCGTAAAAATCTGGGACTTCCGGCAGCCAGAAGTCTGCCGGGAGCGAAGCGTGCCTTGATGTTGTCTTATAGACTAAGTAAAAAAAAGGATAATTCTAAAAAAAATACGAATAAAAGAAAGAAAAGTGAAATTTTATTCGTACAAATTTTGGCTTTCAGGAAGTAAAAAATACATAAATTATGAAAATGTACGAATAAAAACGCGGTTTCCGAAAACTTATTCGTACGTTTAGAAGAAAATTACTTCAGAAAGACAGAAAATACCAAGAATTCTTACGAATAAAAATGGACTTTCCTTATATTTATCCGTACAAAATGAAAAAATTTAAATTTCAAAACTAAAAATTTGCTGAAAATGTACGGCTAAAAAATCAATTTTTGCATTTTTATTCGTAGAAAAACGTAAATTTGGGAAAAAGGGGGACAGGGAAAAGGGGCGGACAATGGGGTCAGACCTCAATATTCAACTTTCCGTTGGAATTTCCTCAAAAATAAATTGTTAGGAATGTTCAGACAGTTCTGATATAGTGTAATTGTTGAAAGTCAGCCGGCGATTTTCAAGAGGAGAAAATTATGTCTTTAGGAAGTAACATTAAAAAATTTAGAAAAGAATTGGGAATTACACAGGAAGAGCTGGCTGGGCTGCTTTTTGTTACAAGTCAGGCAGTGAGCAAATGGGAAAGTGAAGCCGGATTGCCAGATACTGCACAGATTGTTCCTTTGGCAAAGGCGTTGAATGTTTCAACAGATGCACTTTTTGGAATTGGTGCTGCTGATTACGACGAAGAATTGGCAAAAAAAATTGAACAGGAAGCTAATTCTCTTCGTGATGGTAGGGATCAGATTCAGGGAGCTGTGGCTGCGGCGGACTTTTTAATGCAAAAGTGTGAAGAAAATCCCTTTAATTATGGAATTTTGATGCGTTATGTTCAGTCAATTGCTCACATGAGTCGTTTTGTAAATTACAACGGGCTTTTTGGGGAAGAAAAGGATGCTGGTCGCTGGCAGAATTATGTAAAAGCTGCTAAAAACCGCGCGCTTCAGGTTATTCGATATGCAGAGGACAAGGAACTGGTAGATAAATGTCACTATGCTATGGCTTGGATTTACTGGCATGAAAAGGAATTTGATAAGGGGCGGGAGCATTTGAATGCACTTCCTTCTATTAAAAATAACATGCTGCGGGAAACAATCGACAGTTATTACGAATCTGCAGATAAAGGAATGGATGCATGGCGGGATTCTGTTCGTGATAATCTTCAGAATTTTATTCGTGCCATGAACAAGCAGCTTTTATACTGTGGTGAAAGTTCTATGCTTGCTAATGAACCAGGAGCTGTTGATCACTGTAAATGGGCCCTTGGAATTATGGAGCAGTTTATGCTGGATGAACGAATGCGTGCTTACTGTCAGGGGTACTATAGGGATACTGCAAAATTTATGGTTGCCGCTTATTTGCGAAATGGCAAGGTGGAAGAAGCAGCGGCAGCATGGAAAGCTTTAATTTGCAAAATTGATTCTTATGTGGAATACTGTGAAAAGGTTTCTGCTGAGAACAAGGAAAGTGTTGTTGCAAAATACGGAAAGAAAGCTCAAGAAAATATGGCACACTACACAAGAGCATTTGCAGATGAAAAAATTGCATTTATGCTTGGTCAGTTGAAAAGCTGGTGTGATGGTGAAAGCTGGGCTAAGTTTGAAAAGCTGGTAGAATAGGAGTTGATTTATGGCAGAAGAATTCTTAACACTAATGGCTGATTTTGATGATGAAACACAGACTGTAATGAGCACTTGGTATGAGGAACTGCAGAAAGCAGGATTTACAGGCGTTCAGACTCCAAATCTCCCATTTCACATCAGCCTTGCAAGCTTTTCTTTGGATAAGGAACAGGAAGTTGTAAAGGAAATGCAGGAAATTGCAAAAAACTTTGGTCCAATTCCAGTGCACCTTAGCCATGTAGGAATGTTTGCCGGTGGTAAAGTTCTTTTTGCCGCTCCAGATATGAACCCTTGCGATTTAGTGCCGCTGCATAATGCAATTAAAACTCAAAACAGCGACCGTTTTCCCTGGACTCCTCACGCTACAATCTTAATTGATGAAGCTGAAACTGTGCAGAAAGCACTTCCAATCTTGCTGAAATCTTTCCACCCTATTCTTGGAAAAATTACAAAGCTTCATTTGTGTGCCTTCTGGCCTACCAGGGAAATTGCAACGGTGGAATTAATCTAATTATTCTCTACTCCCCGTAGATTTACTGAATCATCATTCTTTATTACAATTTCATCATATGAATATTCTTGTATTAAATGGTAGTCCAAAAGAAAAAAGCGACACAATGATTTTAACCCGAGCTTTTCTGAAAGGGCTGGAAAAAACTGGTAATCATAATATTACAGTTATTGATGTTATAAAAAAGAACATTGCGCCTTGTAAAGGTTGTTTTGGTTGCTGGCAGATTCAAAATGGTCAATGCGTTATAAATGATGATCAAAATGAAATCCTACGGCTTTATCCAAATGCTGATTTGATTATCTGGAGCTTTCCGCTTTATTGTTATGGAATGCCAGGTCATCTTAAGTCTGTGCTGGACAGAACAATTCCACTGATTCAGAAAAAAATGGAAGATACAGGGGACGGAACCCGTCATGTTTCGGCAGTAGATTTTTCAAAGATTCATTCAGTTGTAATTTGTGGATGCGGATTTCCAAATTACGAGCACAATTTTGAAGCAGTTCAGCGACAGTGTGAATTATGTTTTGGAAACCTTACTCAAATTTATGTGCCAGAAACTCCTTTGCTTAATATTCCGGAAGCAGAACCTGTAACAAAAATCAAACGTGAAAGTTTTGAAAAGGCTGGTGAAGAATACGGAAAATCTTTTTCCCTCACACCAGAGACAATTGCAGATTTACAAAGCCTCATGATTCCGAAAGATGAATATATCCAGGGGGTAAACTCGTGAATCCAGAAAAAACCGGCTCAATTATAAAAACAGCCCGAATAAAAAAAGGATGGACACAAAAACAGCTGGCAGATGCCATTTCGGTAACAGATAAAGCTGTCTGTAAATGGGAAACTGGACACGGCTGCCCGGACATTACCCTTTTGTCCCAGCTCTCCAAGGTTCTGGAAATTGATATTCAAAGTATTCTTAGGGGAGAATTTTTAAAAAGCCCTGATATTGCAGGAAATATGAACCGGGTAAAATTCTACCGCTGCCCAACCTGTGGAAATCTTGTTACCAGCGTAAAAGAAATTGAAATCAGCTGTTGCGGGAATAAACTTATTGCAGTTGAAGCCAGGCAAAGTGATGAAAAAAAATATGTTCCAATTATTTCGGAATTCGACGGCCAGTTTTCTGTTAAGTTTGACCACCCCATGACTAAAGATGATTTTATTGCCAATGTGATTGCCGTACAGTATGACAAAATTCTTGTAATAAATCTTTTTGCAGAGCAGGAAGCAATTGTAACTTTACCTCAAATTGGTGGCTTAAGGCTTTATCTTATTACCAGCAAAGACGGCTTAATTGCGGTACAGTAACAGGAGATTCTTTTTATGAAGAAATTACCTGCAAACAGTTTTTCTTAATGGCCTGCATGAATATTTTTCCAGACGAAGCCCCTACCGCAAATCAGCTTAGTCAGGTTATGGGGTGTTCACGCCAGAATGTAAAGGAAGTTTTGAACGGACTTTGCAAAAAAGAACTGGTAGTTTTGAAGCAGGATGAATCAGACAAACGAAAACAGCGCATCTATCTTACAGAAAAAGCAATTTGGAGGAAAAATAAATGAAAGCAATCGTAATTTACAACAGTCAGACAGGTTTTACAAAAAAATATGCAGAATGGATCAGCCAGGATGCAGGATGTGAATGCGTGGAATTTGCAACGGGTTCAAAAATGGATCTTTCTTCTTATGATGCAATTGTGTTTGGGGGCTGGTGCATGGCTGGTCAGGTTACAAAACTTAGCTGGTTCAAAAAGCAGATGCCAGCTTGGTTTGCAGCAGGAAAAAAACTGATTGTATTTGCCGTAGGTGCTACTCCTTCTGAGGCTCCTGAAGTAGAAGTTGCAATGAAAAATCTTTTTACCGACGAAGAACGAAAAATGGTAAAAGCATTTTACTGTCAGGGCGGCCTTAATTACGACAAAATGAACTGGTCATCTAAAAAAATGATGCAGCTTCTAGTAAAAGTACTGAAGAAAAATAAAAACCCAACAGAAGATGACAAAAAAAAGATTGAACTTCTATCTAAATCCTACGACATTTCGGACAAGAAATATATTGAAGAAATTGTGGCAGAATTAAGATAAAGTTCGAGATTTCAGGAAAGCCAGATTTCTAAAGCATTTCCCACTTGTGGCAAATGGCAATCACTTCAAAGAAAGGTTCCAGGTCTGCCTCTGTAACTTGGTGTAACTGCAGGTAGGCCTGAAGCAATGGCACAATTTCTGGATTTACAGGGCCGTCACCCCGCATCAAAAAATAACTTCTGGCAATGTCATACAGTCTTGGGCCCCGGCAAACGTTCATAAAGTCAATAATTTTTGCATTCCCATTATCATCTACAAGAATGTTAAAAGGATGGAAATCCCCGTGGCAGACATTGTTTCCATCGGGCAGGCGGTCAATTTTTTCAAAGACAGCAGGATCCCTGTCTCCAATCACCAGTTTTATAAAATCCTTGTAAGACATTAAATGAGCACATTCTTTTTCCAGAATCAGTTTTTGAAATCCTGTAAGAATTTCCAACCCCTTCTGAAATTCACCGGTTTTTACTATGTAATTGTATAAATCAATGCCAGGAACTTTTTCGTACACAATTCCAAAACGGCCGTCTTTTTCAGTCATTTCATAACAGGCAGGAACTGGCAATCCAAAGTTCTCCATCACCTTTGCGTTATTGAATTCCCGTTCTACAGGTTCTTTTGGATATCCTGCAATAAAAAGCTTCAGGATTTTTTCGTCCCCTATATCAAAAACCTCTGCCGTGTTTCCCTTCCCAATTAATTTCATAATACTTTTTCCCTTTTACTTTTTATAAATTACAGCACCATAAACAAGGTGCCGGCGGTAATTAATATGCAGCCCACTACACTTTTCCAGGTAAAGCTTTCGTGCAAAAAAACAAAGGCCAGAATCAAAGTGAGAACTACGCTCATTTTGTCGATTGGAACAACCTTGCTGGCATCCCCCATTTGCAGGGCCTTGTAATAGCAAAGCCAGCTAAGGCCAGTTGCAAGACCAGACAGTATGAGGAAAATCCAGCTGCGTTTGGAAATTTCTGAAAAACCTGCCTGCTGATTTGTAATGAACACCATAAGCCAGGACATTATTACAACTACGCAGGTTCTGATTGCTGTTGCAAGATTTGAACCAACTCCTTCAATTCCCACCTTGGCCAAAATGGAAGTTAGAGCTGCAAACACTGACGATAAAATTGCAAAAATCAGCCACATAAAAAATCCTAGTAATACATGTCGAATCCGTTTTCCAGCTTGTCAGCATAAGATTCGCCTGCTTTTACTAAGGCTGGTAAAATGTATTCTGAAAAATTGTTCTTTGCAGATGCAGTTAATCCTTCTTTGTTTGGGCTAGACCAGATAACAGTTACTTTCATTATTCCTCCTGAAATTGTGCTGGCAAAAAAATCTTTCTTTCTATTTAAGCTCTTTCAAAAATCGAACCTGCATTTTTTCGCTGTCACAGCCCTGGGCATCTAAAAGCTTTGCTGTTCGAATTTTTGTCATAAGGTAATTATAGCACATTTTTTCTATTTGGGGCTTCCGGCACTCACGAAGCGAGCATTCATTAATGTTGAATTCTCCTTTTGTACGAATAAAAAGATGGAAATGTGAAATTTATTCGTACAATTTTTTGTTTTTGAAGAACTACAAATTCATGAATTTTGAAAATATACGAATAAAAATGTAGTTTTTGAAAACTTATTCGTATGAAATTCCTGAAGTAATATCGAAAATATAAAAATTTCTAAAAAGTCGTACGAATAAAAATGCTGTTTCCACAAATTTATTCGTACAAATTCCCAAAAAATGAATTTTGTGACTCAAAATTTTCTAAAAATGTACGGCTAAGAAATCAATTTTCGCATTTTTATTCGTAGAAAAACAGTTGCTGGAAAAACACAAATATAGGCGGTATACTGTTTTTTGAATAAGCTATATGGGAAAAATTATGGAAGCAATATTCTGCGTATTTTATTTGATTTTTACAATGATTATTGGAATCCGCATTGTGTGCAAAAGTAAAGGCAACAAGGAATTTACACTTTTTGGTATCATGGCAATTGTTCTTGTTTCCGGTGATTCCTTCCATCTGGTTCCCCGCATTTTCGCCGCAATAAATCAGTCTGGAGATTATGGATTCTGGCTTGGAACTGGAAAACTGATTACATCAATCACCATGACTCTTTTCTATCTTTTGATGTACTTCATTTTTGAAATCCGCTACCAGAAAAAATCCCCTGCCCTCCGCATAATTATGTGCGCCCTTTCCGTGGTTCGAATCGCTCTCTGTCTTTTCCCACAAAATGATTGGACTGGAGCAGCCCCTGTAATCTGGGGAATTTACCGAAACATTCCATTTACAGCTATGGGGCTCATTATGATAGTGCTCTACTTCCTGAACCGAAAAGACAATTTATTCCGCTGGATGTGGCTTGCCATCACTTTGAGTTTTGCTTTCTATCTGCCGGTAGTTTTATGGGCAGATGTTCACCCGATGATCGGAATGCTTATGCTTCCAAAAACCTGTATGTACATCTGGATTGTAATGATGGGCTACAAAGGCGCAAAACAGTTGGATTAAAAAATCATGTGGTTTGTAATTTTAGGTCTCCTTTTTGATTGTTGCATCTCGTTTTATCCCCTCTTTGAAAACCACGAAAATCTATGTGGGGGGCATTCTTACAATCCTTGTAACTGTCACTTATTTAAGTTTTGCCTACTATACAGACCGCCATGTTGTGATCACCGAATACAACATTCATTCTGAAAAACCTGTTGAGCCCATAACCCTTGCAGTGTTTTCCGATTCCCACATGGGCACAACTTTCAACGGCGACTCTTTTGGAAAATACATTGACGTCATTAATAATTTGAATCCTGATGCAGTTTTAATTGCCGGAGATTTTATCGACGGAAGCAGCAAGGACAAAGATATTATTTCCGCCTGCAATCAGCTTAGAAGATTGAAATCAAAATACGGAACTTTTTTTGTTTACGGTAACCACGATAAAAATTACTACGGCGAAGAAAGGACAAGGCAATTTTCCACAAAAGAATACTCTGAAGCTCTTATAAAAAATAATGTCCGCATTCTTGAAGACGAAGTTTTCCCCCTTTCTGATTCCTACACAATTATTGGTCGGCAGGACAAAGTTGAATCAAACCGAAAACCCATTTCAGAACTTATGAAAATGGCGCCAAAAGATTCTTTCATCATAGACATGAACCATCAGCCTAATGATTACAAAAACGAATCGGAAGCCGGCGTGGATCTTGTAATTTCAGGCCATACTCATGGAGGCCAGTTCCGCTTAATCAGAAACGTTGGTGTTTTAATCGGCGCAAATGACAGAACTTACGGTTACGAAAAACGGGGAAACACAAATTTCATTGTATCCTCGGGCATTTCTGACTGGGCAATTGATTTTAAAACCGGCTGCGTTTCTGAAATTGTTCTTATAAAAATCAGCTCGTAAAGTGGTAAATTCCGACTTTCTACAGATGCTATCCTTCTACATCTACAAAGGCACCATAAACCCAACCCACTGAATTATTGTCCAGCAGGATTTTGTACCATTTGCTTTCCATTCTATCAATTTTCATCTTAGATATAGTTGAGCCGATTATTTTTACTTTATCGTTTCTATATAATTTTCCTATAGTTTCAGATTTCAGATTTGGCTCTTTACGGATGCGAACATTGTCATCATTCATTACACCATTTTCAATTAAAGGAAATTTTACCGTATCAACAATTTTGATAAAGCCTTCCAATTCTTTTTGATAATCCTCGTTTCTTGCATAAAAAGTGATTCTAAAACAAGAATCCAGATTATATACAAAAAACTCACATGGATACCATATAATCCAACCTTCATCACTATAAGCAGCAGTTGCAGTTATTTCCAAATCAAACAAATATCCGTTGGCAGTTTTTCCGTCTCTTCTTTCAATAAACTTAGAAGGTTCATAATCTGCGTTTCTAATTTTTTCGACTATGACGCCCTTATATCTTTCCCCAGGGTTGATTTTATACAGGAAGGAACCGACACCCTCAGCTATTTTCTCACCCTTTTCGTTATTTATTACACTTGAAGATGCATCCCATTCATCAGGAAAATTGATTTCAATGCTAGAAGTCTCGTCTGTTGTGTCTGATGTATACCAATTGTTTGTAAACATTACAGTTTGCTTTAATTTCATCGTTTTGGCAAAAGAATTGAATGAAAGTAAACTTATGAAAATCAAGATAAATAGTTTCTTCATGTTATCTCCATGAGACCTGGAAGTAAGCTTTTATTTATAGAACTCGAAATTAATTTCTGTAATTTTACCGTCTTTTACTTTGAATTTTAATTCCATTGTTGCATTTTGGTCATTACCAAAGTAATCAAGGAGGTTATTATCTGTATAAACAGGTTTTCCGATTATTTCATACAGATCTTTTACCGGCATTCCAACTTTTACACCATAATCCAGAAGGATTTTTTCATCCGTAATCTTTGCAACTCTGGAAATTTTTGACCAAATATAATCGCACAGCAGGAATTTTCTGAAGCTTGGGTTGTCCAGAATAACAAGAGTATCCATATCTTCTACAGTTTTAGCAGTGTCACCAGACCCTCTTTGCAAGGCATTTTTATAGGAATCAGGATGGATATTTTTAATTACATAGGCAATTTCTTTTTCGAATTTATAATCATCCTTGTGATAATAAGAATCGTCACTTATTGAAAATTTGAAATATTTCTTTGAACCTTTGCTAACTATATCTTCAATAAAAATACGATTTGGAAGTTCATCCCGAACATTCATGGCGGTCTCATTATTTTTGATAATATTTTCCAAGCAAGGTAAATCTACCGGAACATCAAAAGGAATAACGTAAAAATAGTTTACCCATTGGTTTTCGGTACTGGAAATCTTTACCCATTTATCAAGAATACCGTCCTTATATTCACCAGACCCGGCAACTTCATAAAATGAAATTACATCTCCGAATTCCAAAGAACCTGTTTTTTCTGATTGAAGATTCGGTGCATTTCTAATCTTTAATTTATCAGTAAAAACAAAGCCCTTTCCTGTGTATTCCTTCCCGTTATTCAATGAAATATTTGAATCAGCAAATACTTCTGTAGAAACCATGGTAAACAGAATCATCAATACTGTAATTAACAACTTTTTTTTCATTTTTCTATTCCCTTTTTTATTTATTCACAAATTTTAATTCAAACAAACTTAAAATTATTATACCAATCAGCAAACTTATTTGATATATAATAAACCAATGTTTATTTTGTTTTAATGTAATTTTATTATTTCTCTTTAGTTCATCAGGCAACAGACATACCATTATTTACTAACTCTAAAAGTTCGTTTACTAATAGTTTATATTTTCTATGCTCAAATGCATAAGAGATTAAGAATAATATTATTACCATAAATAAAACAGGAAATAAACTACCAAAAGAAAAATCAACTTTATCAATAAAGAAAACAGTAAAATAAATCAAAAATGATAAAAAAGTATAACCTGTATATCCTTTTATTTTAAGAATTCTATTTTCAGCATCAATTGATATGATTCCATGAATATTTTCAAAATCATTACGATAATGACTAACGGTAATAATTTTTTTCCGAAATGCAAACTTATTTTCGGAAATTTCTTTTCCCTTATATTTTGAAAATCCTTTTCTTGAATCCAAATTATTTATAAATTCAGAGACTCTTTGTCTTGCTTCAGAGATTTTTAAAATTTCAACTTCTTTTACAAAAATTGGAATTCCATATAGAAAGTAGTATTTACTCCATGTTGCGGATAGAACTGTTTCAATTATTCCAACTGCAAAAAGTAATATTGCAAATACAATTACTAAATCCATTTTTCTCCCAAAAGCGCCCCCAGTGCGGACATCCTCATAACATGCATTTAAACCGTGGCAAGGCTTGTCCTTGACATCGGCTTTGAAATGCGTGTTAGACGATTAAGCGTAAGCATACATTTTTATTGTTTCAAATTCAGGAGCATGATTATTCTTTTCTTCTTCTAAATCATATAGATTCTGAAGATTAAGCCAGAATTCTGCTGTCGTTCCAAAGAATTTAGAAAATCTGATTGCAGTATCTGCGGTTATTGAACGTTTGCCATGAACAATTTCAGAAATTCTTGTTTCCGGAACATTTATTTCTTTAGCAAGCCGATAAGCCGAAATTCCCATTGCATCTAAAAATTCTTCCTTTAAAATTTCTCCAGGATGAATATTTGGTAATTTTTCATCAATGATAATCTGTGATCCTGACATTTTCTGCTCCTCCATTTTCAAACTTAAACACTATTCGCCATTGGTCATTTATTCTGATTGAATATAGACCATCCAAATCTCCGACAAATTTTTCAAGACGATTTCCTGGCGGAATCCTTAAATCCTCTACAACCTTCGCAGCCTCGATCATTCGTAATTTTCTTCTGGCTACATTCTGAATGGTTGGTGGAAGTTTTTTACTTCTTTCACCTTTACTTATAGATTCAGCTTCTGAATCATCAAAACTTCTTATCATAATTTTATACTAACGCTTAACAGAAGTATTTGTCAAGAAAAACTAGACCTTCTATAAACATCCAATCTTTATACTGATAATCCGCTGTTACTATCAGATTCGTATTAGCGATATACGTTGAAATATTTTCTCTTTCCCCTGATATTGAATCTTTTAAATTATAAAAATATCCAACCTCTAATTCTTTATGAGTAAAATAAGTGATATCCTCAATATCATCATATTTTGTAATAAATGAATCAGCTCCTTTATTATCTATTTTTGCTATAATCATTCAACGAATGATTGGAAATGTGTTGAAGGATTATTTCGTTTAACAAACGCGGCTCAGTGAGCCGTCCGTGTAACAACTGGTTGTACCGCAGCGGGCTTGACCCGCTGTCGGCTACGAACCTTTGTTATGCTTTATATACTATAAAAAATCTTTCAGAATGTTCATTAATTGAAATATTACTTCCCATTGTTATAAAATTCTTCTTTTTCTTTATTCGATATTATAACAGTCAGTTCAGAGTTGCTAATCCAACCTTCAATTGAGTTATTTTTTACATGAAACATTAAAGTATCATTTACAAGTTTTGAGCCTGTAATTTCAAGAATATTATTATCCAGATTTTTTGGAGATTCATCTGGTCTGTAGTAAATACTACCGTCAATTTCTTTATATTGTTTAAAACTACTTGTTTTATAAATTACTTTAGAATTAATATCTGGCTGACTATATACATTTGTTTCGTGAGTAAGAATATAATATGGTGGTTGAACATTAGGTTTTATTTTTGTTTCATCATTATTTTTATTATTAAGTTTAAATACTATTTCTTGATTCCAACTTTTTTCAATTATGTTTACAGAGTCATTTATAACTAAAAGTTTCCGATAAATGTTTCTTCCATCCTCATATAAGTAATTGTCTACAAGTTCAAAATCTCTTGTTTCGTTTTGAAGCATTCTGTCCCATATTCTTTCAGTAAACAAAGCTACGTATTCTTTGCTTACTAAAAATATATACCTGTAATAGTCACCTTCGTATCTATTTCCAGGAAAAGATGTTTCTGCTTCAAAGGTAGAATATAAACCCGGTTTCAGGTGCCAGATATTTGTAAAGTGACTTTTCTCAAGATTTATGGCGTAAGCAAACGCATCATTATATTTTGAAGAACCGAAATCGAAGATTGAATCTACTTCCAGAATTCCCTTAGCAATAAAATTAATGCATAAATCTTTATATTGAGTGCCTTCATATACTTCAGGGAATGAAATAATGATTTTATCATTTTCTTTTACATAACGCCCGCCATATCTGGGATCATCAAAAAGAGTTATTTTTTGTGGGTCAGGAGTGTCTTTTAATTCAAATGTTTTTGTAATTCCTTTATCAGAATAATAAACACTAACTACTTTTGGTCGTGAATTTTTTTTGTACAAGTCAGGACGTTCTTTTGAAACATAACCAATGGAGATATAAAAATCATTATTAAATTCACAATTCTTAAACTCTATATATGAATTTTTACCATTATTGCCGCCTGCAGGAACCCAAGGCTTTGGATTGCTTGCAGAAAGACATTCTTTTGAATAAGAAGTATTTTTTTCTTTTAAATATGAGCTTACTTCATATTCACTTTGCTCAAATGAAATATAATATTTCTCAGCAAATAAAGAAACTGAAGAAAATAGAATTAAAAAGACAGCTAAAGACTTATGTTTCATATAAATAATCTCCTATATTGAATTGCATAAACTTTAATAATGTTACAAAGATATATTGAATAATTTTTTCATAAGCGACGAAATCATTTCTTTTTTTTAAAGCACCCCAGTGCGGGTGTCAGCATAACACATATTATGTGTATCCGTATAAAGTACTTATCCCGCTAAATTTCTGTTGATTGGGATATTTACACCCTCATCATCATATTTTGATTTTTAAGTCCTTTTCTCATATTTTGGGCCAAAGCCTTTTGAAAAAGCCACTGTGTCCGGATATTCGTAGTAACCGTTTTTCTTGTAAAAATTATAGGCTGGAACCGTCCGCTCTGTTAATAAGAAAGTAGCTTCAATTCCCTGTGCCAGAAGATATTCTTCCATCTGATGTAAAAAATCCGAACCGATTCCTTTTCCCTGAGCTTCAGTTTTTACACACAGTTCATTGATGATATATTCTGTTCCGCGAAACCAGTGTTTCACATAACCCATAGAAAGGGCCATCATTTGCTCGTTATCAAAAAATCCAAGAGCAAGGGAATTTACATTTCCAATTAAATCAATAATGTATAAATCCAACTGTTTTTCATCACTCCAGTCGTCGTACCAGGGTGCCTTTGTAAAAATATTCACAAAAAATTCTTTTATGAGTTCTTTGTCTGCTAAAGAAAGTTTTTTAATCTCCATTTTTTACCCACATTAAAATTGTAACCCGGAAGTAGTTTCAACTACTGAGGATTTACAATTGGTTCGCGTGAGCGAACAGTTTCAATTTGTAGGGGACCCCCCGAAACGCCCCGTTTTTAAATAAATTCTTATTTATATCTATTTTCTAACTATAAAGAATACGACGAATAGAATCCATAGAAAGGGCAAACTCGTCTGCCAGCTCAGCAATGGTTTTCCCTTCGTTGTGTTG
>JAKSTI010000022.1 GCA_024402665.1 Treponema sp. | reverse complement strand
GCTTCAGACAAAATTGCACGCTTTATCCGCTACTGTGACTCATTCGATATTCCACTTCTTACTTTCGTAGACGTTCCAGGATTCATTCCAGGTCCACAGGAAGAACAGAAAGGTATTATCCGCCACGGTGCAAAAGTTATTTACGCTTACTCAGAAGCAACTGTACCAAAACTTACAGTTATCTTGCGTAAAGCTTACGGTGGTGCTTACATTGCTATGTGTTCTAAACACCTTGGTGCAGACTTTGTTTATGCATGGCCAAAAGCAGAAATTGCTGTAATGGGTGCTGAAGGTGCTATTGAAATCTTGTATGCAAAAGAATTTAAAGATCCTAACAAGGCACAGGAAGTTGCTGATGCTACAGCTAAATATAAGAACGAAATTATGACTCCTTATATTGCAGCAGAACGTGGTTACATCACAGAAATCATTCAGCCAGAAGAAACACGTAAACGTATTGTTGCAAGTTTCGACTTCCTTGAAACAAAGATTTTCACAAACAAACCTTTGAAAAAACACGGAAATATCCCACTCTAATGTAAGTGGTTTATAAGACGAAAGGCTGCTTGATTTATTGTCAGGCAGCTTTTTTTTGCCCTTTTTTGTAAATTTTTGGTTACTTGCACAAAATCCTGCAAAGTCCTATTATCATTTTATGAACAGTGACTCCGTTGGAGCAATGATTCATATTAAAAATTTACTTTTCTCAAAAAAATATCATCTTAACTCAAAGACTTGATCCGGGAGGACAGGTACTATGACTATTCTTGATTTCTTGAAGTACAAACAGGAAAATCGCAAAATTTCTATGATTACTTGTTACGATTCTACTTTTGCTAAAATCGTAAACGATTCTGACATTGACACCATTTTAATTGGCGACAGTTGTTCTATGGTTATGCACGGTGAAAAATCTACTGTTCCAGCGCAAATGGAATGGATGGTAGAACATACCCGCAGTGTTCGTAATGGTGCTCCAGATAAGTTCATTCTTTCTGATATGCCTTTTCTTTCTACCCGTAAGGGATTTGAATTTGCTACAGATTGTGCCGGAAAATTATTAGTGGCTGGTGCTAATGCTGTAAAAATTGAAGGCGTTTTTGGGCAGGAAGATATTCTTAAACATCTTGTTCAAAGTGGTATTCCAGTAATGGCTCATCTTGGTCTTACTCCTCAGTTTTATAATGCTTTTGGCGGTCACAAAATGCAGGGTAAAACAGATGAAGCTGCTGCAAAGATTATTGAAGAAGCAAAAATTGCAGAAGATATAGGATGTTTTGGTCTTCTTCTGGAATGTATTCCTGCTGCTCTTGCTAAAAAAATTACAGAAAGTGTAAGCATTCCTACAATTGGAATTGGTGCCGGCGTTGATTGTGACGGTCAGGTTCTTGTTCTTCAGGATATGCTTGGTATGACAGGATTTAAAATGCGTTTTGTAAGACAGTATCTTGACGGGCTTGAACTTATAAAGGGTGCTTTTAATGCTTATGCTGCTGATGTAAAAAATGCAAGTTTCCCTGCTGGAGACGAAATTAAATAAACTGGAGTTGATGAAAAATGAAGATTATTAAATCTGCTGAAGAATTTAAAGAAATCAGAAAAGGGTTGGAAGGTAAGTCTGTTGGTTTTGTTCCAACTATGGGTGGTTTGCATAATGGTCATCTTTCTTTGATCCAGCGTGCAATTAAAGAAAATGATGTTAGTGTTGTAAGTGTATATTTGAACCCAACACAGTTTAATGATAAAAAAGATCTGGAAACATATCCTGCAAATTTTGAAGACGATTGCAATCTTCTGGAAAACGCTGGTGTAGATTATCTTTTTGCACCAACTTATCCTGTAATGTATCCTGATGATTATAAATACATGCTTACAGAAAAAGATTTCAGTAAAGAATTGTGCGGAGCTAAGCGTCCTGGCCATTTTGATGGTGTTCTTACTGTTGTTATGAAACTTTTGAATATTGTAAAACCAACTTTTGCTTATTTTGGTGAAAAAGATTATCAGCAGTTCAAACTTCTTGAAGGTATGGTTCAGGCATTCTTTATGGATGTAAAACTTGTTCCTTGCCCAATTGTTCGTGAAGAAAATGGACTTGCTATTTCAAGCCGCAACCGCAAATTAAGTCCTGAAGGTCTTGCTCTGGCTCCAAAATTCTATGAGATTCTTAGAAACAGTGATTCTATTGAAGAAAAAGCGGCTGCTCTGGAAAAATGCGGTTTTAAGGTTGATTATATTACTAAAAAAGGAAGCAGACTTTATGCAGCTGTTTTCCTTGAAGAAGTTCGTTTAATTGATAACGTTGAAGTAAAATAATTTCTGATAAGGACGGTGTAGTATGGGAAAAAATATTTTATTACATGTAACAGGTTCTATAAGTTGTTATAAGGCTTGTGCCCTAGTTAGTCTTCTTACAAAAAAAGGCTATGAAGTAAAAGTTGTTGCTTCTGAAGATGCTTTGAAGTTTGTTGGAGCGGCAACTTTTGAAGGTTTAAGTCATAACAAGCTGGAAACAACCATGTTTGGAAACGATGATCCTATTCCACATATTCATCTGGCTCAGAACTGGGCAGATTTGATTATCTCTTATCCATGCAGTGCAAATACAATTAATCGTCTTGCATGCGGGCTTGCTGATGATTTGTTTGGTGCAGTATGTCTTGCAAATAATTTTGAAAAACCTTTGCTTATTGCTCCTGCTATGAATACTCAGATGTTCCGTCATCCTAGTGTGCAGGAAAGTTTAAAGAAACTTGAAGGATGGGGTGCTCAGATTTTGCCTTGTGGAGAAGGGGATCTTGCCTGCGGAACAAAAGGGATTGGCAGACTTCTTGAACCTGATGAAGCTTTATCTTTTATTGAAAAATCTTTGAATTAGTATTGGGGTTTTATGAAAATTCTGGTTACTGGTGGTGGTTCGGAAGAGCCAATAGATAATGTAAGAGCTGTGTGTAATTTTTCTACAGGAAAGACATCGGCATTTCTGGCAGACTTTCTTGCTGATGAAGGTAATGATGTAACTGAACTTGTTTCTGTAAGGGCGGTTAAAGCTTCAAAGGCTCGCATTGTGGAATATAAAACTTTTGCACAATTGCAGCAGAATCTGGAAAATGAATGTCGTACCGGAAATTATGATGCAGTTATTCACGCCGCAGCAGTAAGCGATTATTCTCCTTTTGAAGTTTTAGTTGATGGTAAGAGTTTTGCTGTTGGAGAGTTCAGTAAGATTCCAGCTGGCACCGAACTTGTTGTAAAAATGAAGAAAAATCCAAAGCTTGTGGATTCTATAAAACAGTGGGGCGGTTCAAAAACTAAACTTGTGGCTTTTAAACTTACTTCAAATGCCACTTTGGAACAGAGAAAGGCTGCTGTTGATAAGGTTTTTGCCGGAAACAGTGACTTGAATTTAAAACCTGATTATGTTGTTTCTAATGATTTGAGCGAAATTACTGAAAATAAACATCCGTGTAAAATTTTTGATTTAAATGGATGTGTAAGTCAGGTTTCAAATCTTCAGGAACTGGCAGCAGAATTGCAGAATTTGATTAAAAAATAGAATTGGAGGATATACAACTTTGATACTTACAGTAGACGTTGGAAACACTCAGATAACAGGTGGTCTTTTTGATGATAACAAACTTGTTCTTCAGTTCCGCAGAACAACTAGTGTTGGAAACAGTTCCGATGAACTTGGTGTTTTTTTCAGATCGGTACTCAGAGAAAATGGTTTTCACTGGCAGAAAATTGAACGAATCGGGGTGTGTAGTGTTGTTCCTTCAATTAATTATTCTCTTTCCAGTGCTTTTACAAAATATTTTAATAAGAGTTCACTTTTTATTCAGGCAGGAATTAAAACCGGTCTTAAATTAAAGTATGCAAATCCTAAAGAAATTGGTGCTGACCGAATTGCAGGTGCTATTGGTGCTGCGGCCCTTCATCCTGAAAAGAACCTTATTATTATTGATATGGGAACTGCAACAACAATTGATGTTGTAACTGATCAAAAAGAATATCTTGGAGGTGCAATCCTTCCGGGTTTAAGAATCAGTGTTGATGCACTGGCAAATGGAACTGCAAAACTTCCTATAGTCGAAATCATAAAACCTGAACACAGTTGCGGAACAAACACAATTGAAGCAATTCAGTCTGGTTTATATTATGGAAACTTAGGCGGCATAAAAGAACTTAAGAGTCAGTTTGAAAAAACAGTTCTTGCCGGGAAAAAGCCTTATGTATTGGGAACAGGTGGTTTTTCAAGAATTTTTGAAGAAACAAAGATTTTTGATGAACTGTGTCCTGAACTGGTGCTTCTTGGCATAAAGAAAGCCCTTGAACTGAATCAATAATCAAAACTGGAAAATCAATAATTGGAAAAAAATCTGGAGTTTAATATGGAAATAACAGTTTTAAAAGCTAAATTACATAGAGCCACAGTAACAGATGCAAATCTTAACTACGAAGGTTCTATCAGTATAGATACAGAACTTTGCAAAGAAGCAGGTATGCACAATTGGGAAAAAGTTGATGTTCTGAACGTAAATAATGGGGAACGTTTTTCAACATACATTATTCCTGGAAAAAAAGGAGAAATCTGTCTTAATGGAGCCGCAGCCCGCAAAGTTTGTCCTGGTGATAAAGTCATTATTGTAACTTATACACAGATTGAAGAAGCTGATGCAGACGGATGGCAGCCAAAAGTGCTTCTTTTGAATGAAGATAACTCTATAAAAGGCAAAATCTAAACTTTCAATAATCGAATAGATTTAGTATAATTACAACATGCGTATTGTAATTGTAGGAGCTGGATTTACAGGAATCCAGCTTGCAAAACTTCTTATTAATGAAAAAAATCAGGTTACACTTATTGATAACGATGAGGTAACAATTCGTCATGCTTCTAACCAGCTTGATTGTTCTGTAATGTGTGCAGACGGTAATAATCTGGAAACTCTTGAAGAAGTTGGTATTGCTAAGGCAGATGCTTTGGTTTGTGTTACTGCTTCTGATGAAGTTAATATGATTACCTGTTCTCTGGTTGATGCAGTTTATCCTGATATCCTTAAAATTGCCCGTGTAAGAAACTATGCTTACTATTTTAATACTACAGAGGCAGTTAAAAATCACGTAAATAATTTTGGTACAAAACGTCGCCCTCTTTACGGCATTAATTATATGATTCATCCTGACGTTGAAGCTGCAGAAGCAATTGTTCAGGCTGTTGAAAATGGTGCGGTTGGAAACGTTATTTCTTTTGATAATACTGATCTTGTAATTGCAAGAATTGCAGTTACTGCAGGAAGTGTTTTTGACGGAACTTCATTAAAGGAACTCCGTTCTAAGTCAGAAACTCAATTCCTTGTTGCATATATAGAAAAAGATGGAATTACTTCTCTTCCATCAGGCGATTCAATTATTGAAGCAGGAAACACTCTTGGAGTTCTTATTTCTAAAAACGATATTCCAGATGTTATTCAGTTATGCGGCTCTGTTCAGAAAGAATTGAAGAGAGTTGCATTAATAGGTGCTGGAAGAATCGGAACAATTATTGCAGAAAAATTACTTCAGCAGAAACAGAAAACAAGACTTTTCTCACGTGTTAAAGCAAAAAAAGATTTTGATTTGGTTATTGTTGATTCAAACGAAGAACTTGCAAAAAATGCATCTGATAAATTTCCTGAAACAAGAGTTATGTGTGCAGATGCTTCTGATGAAACTTTCCTTAATGAAGAAAATATTACATCTTTTGATCTGGCAATTTGTACAACTCACAATCATGAATTAAATATGGTTCTTGCCGCATATCTTGAATCTCTTGGTGTAAAACAGTCAATCAGCCTTGTATCTAGTGCCGCTTTTGCTACAATTGCAGAAAAACTTGGTGTAGATGTTTCTATTCCATTAAGAGACTGTGTTGTTGATTCTATTATGAGTCATCTTCGCGGAAAAGCAGTTAAAGAAATCCATACAGTTACAACTGGTGAACTGGAAATTGTTGAATGTGAAGTAACATCAAATTCCAAAGTTTCAGAAAAATCACTTAAAGAAATCTCTGATTCTGGTACTTTCCTTGTATTGCTTATCAGAAAAGCTGGAATTGATGAATATACAATCCCTAATGGTGATACTCAGGTTTTTGCCGGAGATCATGTAGTTTTGATTACTAAGGCAGAAAACAGTAAAAAAGTTCTGTCTTTCTTTGCAGGAAACTAAGCCCATGGCATTCAATAAATTTAAAGAATCTTTTTTACTTACTCTGTTAAAGATTTCTACAATTCTTATTGCGATTGTTGGTATTACATTTTTAATTCCAATTGCATTTGCAGTTTATTATGAAGAATATGATATGCTGCCGGCTTTTATAGTGCCAATGGTAATAAGTATTGTGCTTTGTGCCCTTGTTAATCTTCCAACTCTTCATGTTAAGGTTTCATTAAAAACAAAGCAGGCTTTTGTAGTTGTAGCTCTCTGCTGGATTGTTACAAGTTTAATGGGTGCAATTCCTTTATATCTTTGCAGCAGTTTTAATTCTTTCATCGATGCTTTATTTGAAAGTGTCAGCGGTTTTTCTACAACAGGTGCTACAATCCTTTCTGAAATTGAAACACTGCCAATGTGTATTAATATGTGGCGATGTATTACTCACTGGCTTGGTGGTATGGGAATTGTAACTCTTACAGTTGCCATTATGCCTCTTCTTGGAATTGGCGGATTCCAGCTTATTAAAGCAGAAACAACTGGTCCTGAAAAAGGCAAGGTAACAGCTAGAATCACAACTACAGCAAAAGTTTTGTGGGGAATCTATTTTGGATTCACAGTAGTAGAAATGATTGCCCTTAAAATTGCAGGAATGTCTTTTTACGATGCTCTTGCCCATGCATTTGCAACTTTAGGAACAGGTGGCTTCTCTGTAAAAAATCTTTCAATTGGCGCTTATGATTCAGTTGCCATTGATGTCATTATTACAATTTTCATGTTCCTTTCTGGTATAAACTTCAGTTTATTCTTCTATCTTTTTGCCAGAAAATTCTCTGATATTGCAAAGAACTCTGAACTTAAAGCATATATTGGAATTGTAATTGTAGTGATTACAGCAATCACTTTGATTATTCTTCCACAGTACGGTTCTTTTGGAACAAGTTTACGATATGCGTCATTCCAGGTTGTTTCAATTATGTCTACAACTGGATTTTCTACAATGGATTATACTACCTGGCCAGTTGCCGCTCAGTTCTTTATTTTTATTTTGTTCTTTATGGGTGGTTGTTCAGGATCAACATCTGGTGGTGTAAAGATTATCCGCTGGGTTGTTCTTGGAAAACAGCTTAATAATGAAACAAAGAAAATGCTTCATCCACATGGAGTCTTTTCTGTAAGACTTGATGGTCAGCCAGAACGCAAGGATATTGTATTAAATGTAATTTCCTTTATGGTGATTTATCTTATCCTTGTTTTGATTACAACTTTTGTAGGCTGTCTTGCAAAACTTGATTTGTTCTCTGCATTTACAGGCAGTCTTTCTATGGTAGGAAGCGTTGGTCCTGCATTTAATCTGCTTGGTCCTTCTGCAAACTATGGTTTCCTCCCTGATTTTGTTAAGTGGTGGTATTGTTTTGCTATGCTGGCAGGTCGTCTTGAACTTTATACAATGATTATTTTCTTTGTACCAAGTTTCTGGAAGAACTAAAAACTAAAATAGTATTTTACATTTTTTGTGTAGTACAATAGAATAGAAGATATGGAAGAGACGTTCGACAGCGTAGAGCGAATAGATCATGAAAAAATTAGAACCTCAATCAAGCTGCATACTCCTATAGAGATTACAACTTATACACTCCCTAGGAATATGGAAGTGTATATTAATGAAGTACTTGCTGCTTTTTTAACTGAATGTAATCAGCAGCACATGATTGAATATTTAACATTCTGTCTTGGTGAACTTCTTACTAACTCAAAAAAAGCAAATACAAAACGAATCTACTTTAAAGAGCATAATCTGGATCTTAATGTTGAAAGTGACTACGTAAAAGGTATGGAAACTTTCAAAATGGATACCCTCAACAATATTGATTACTATCTTACTGAACAGAAAAAAGCCGGTCTTTATATTAAGCTGGTTCTTCAGTTTACAGATGATAATATCAGAATTGAAATCAGAAATAACAGTTTACTTTGTCCTCATGAACGTCAGCGTATTCAGGAAAAATTGGACAACGCAAAACAGTATAAAAGCGAAAAAGACGTATTTGGTAAATTGATTGACCAGACAGAAGGTGCCGGTTTAGGAATTATTATTATTGTTCTTATGCTGCAGAAGATTGGTCTTTCAAAAGATAACTACAAGGTTTATACAAACGAAACTGAAACTGTAACTGCAATTGAACTTCCTATCAAACAGGAAATTCAGGAAGGATTAGATACAGTTTGTAATGATTTTATTCAGCTTCAGCGTCAGGTTCCTGTTATTAATAGCGAACTGGAAGAACTTGAAGAGCTGATAGCGGATACTCCTGCTGAAAAAAAAAAGTTAATTAACAAAATTGCAGACAGTGTTTCATTATCTGCACTTGTCCTTAAAAATGCAGTCAAAATTGTACCAGATTGCTGTGAAGTTTCTAAAGCAGTTGATGTACTTGGTGCAGAAAAACTTAAAAAAATCTTGAACAAAGATAATCCTGAAATCCGAATAATTCAGGCTTCTGAATTTACAGACAGATTGTGGACTCATGCCAGAACAACAGCAATTTTTGCCTATAATATTGCAAAGAATTTCCCAATAGAAAAAAAATATTCACTGGAAGAAATTTATGTTTTTGGGCTTCTTCATGATATTGAATGTGTTTTGATGGAAGTTTCTTCTCCTGAAGAAAAAGAATTAATCAGACATAAGTGTGAACGGTTAAATGTTTCTGAACAGATTTATCATATGATCAGTAATTTCAGTTATCATGGAAGTACAGGTGCAAAAGTTGTAAAAAGCTGGGGATTACCAGATAAACTTGCGGCTGCAATTAAGTACCACAATAATCCTGACCATGCGCCGGATGAAATTAAAAAACTGATTGCTATTATTTATCTTGCAGATATTCTTCAGTATTTTGATTCTAAAGATGTTGATTTCTATCAGATTAACAAAAATATTCTGAAACTCTTTAATATTGAAAGTGAAGAAAAACTTTTCTATATTCTAAATCAGGTAAAATCAATCCTCTAAACTTTCTACCCATTTCTGCATAAGAATACCAAAGGCAACTCCAACATTTAACGACGCTTTTAATCCTTTCATTGGAATTGTAACTGTTCCGTAAGTTGCTCTTTTAAGTGCTTCAGGGCTTACACCAAGTTCTTCTGAACCAATAATACAGATTCCCTGTTTTGGAAATTTAAATTCGTTTATATCAGTTCCACCAGTTTCTAGTGCAAAAACTGGAACATCTTCAGGAAGTTCATCAAGGCTTTTTCTTTCCCAGCCCATTGTTTCAATACAGCCCATCCCACTTCTAACTGCCCGTGGGTGTTCAGGATCAATGCAGAATGGTGAAATATAAACTTTATCTGCACCCATCGCTTCTGCACTTCTGAAAATTGAACCAATATTAAAAGGAGAACGGATATCTTCTGCGTAAACGGCAACTCCAGGGAAAAAATCTCTCTTTCGTACAACACCGTTTTCATCTTCGGGAGCAGCGTGTGGGGCAATTACTAAATCCCATTCGGCAGGGAAAGTTCCAATTATTCCCAGAAGATGATTTCTTGCCACATTACAAAGACGCAATTCATCAAAAGGGTCTGCATCTTTTAAAGAGATAAGTTCTTTTGCAGCTTCTGGAGACAGTTTTGGGTCTTTTAAAAGAATTTCTGTGATTTTTTTAATGTAATCACTGCGGCTGATATTTGTAAAAGAAAACTCAGTTCCTTTTTCAGCAATTCCAAGAATATCTCTTTCAAGAGCGCCAAATGTAAGTGCAAGTTTTCTACGTTTCTGT
Organism: Treponema sp.; assembly: GCA_024402665.1. Taxonomy (GTDB): domain Bacteria; phylum Spirochaetota; class Spirochaetia; order Treponematales; family Treponemataceae; genus Treponema_D. The sequence continues at coordinate 13,507 of JAKSTI010000022.1, read as the reverse complement.
CCGCCTTCAAGCTGGAAAAGTTTACCAGGTTCAATCATTTTATTGCAGATCCGTTATTTGTTAGTAAGCGAGTTTTACAAATTCAAAAATATCATCTGTAGACATACTTCTTGGAAGTCTGTTGATAATATCTACCTGACCAACATCTTCTACAGCAAGAGAAAGCTGTTCCACAGTAAGCTGTAAATCTTTAAGACGAGCAGGAAGATTATATTTTGCAATACGCTGACGTAAATTATCAATAAGAGCTTTAGTTGCCTGATCTCCAGTTACATCTTCTGGAACAATTCTCATAAGGTGAGCAATTTTTTCCAGACGTGCACTTTTGAATTTTGCAGCGTCTTCTACAGCATAAGCAATCAAAATAGAAGAAATAAGTGATTTATTGATTCTGTAGCGTGAATTAATTGTAAGAGACAGCATTGAAGAAAGTCCCAGCGAACTTGAAGCAGAAGCAATACAAGCCATTGCACCAGCCTGTGCAAGAAGGATTTCTTCAGGAGTTGTAATATCAAGAGAAGGGGAGCCGTCTAATGCATAAGAAAGTAATTCAACAGATTTTTCTACAAACATATCACTGAAGAAGTTTGCTTTCTGTGAAAGATATGCTTCAATGGCAATATTAAGTACATCAATTGAGATAGTTGCCTTCTGGTTTTCTGTTAATGTAAGCATTAAATTTGGATCAATTAAAACAAGCTTTGTAAGATTGTTCTGAACTTTTAATAATTTAAGCTGATGGTTTCTTGAGTCTGTTAATGGAACTTCGTTTGAAAAAACAAATGGAGTTCTGAATGTTGTTGGAACACAAATACAAGGAATTGGATTTGTTGTAGGCATTGCTCCGTCTACAAAGTTATAAAAATCGTGAACTTCATTGTAGAGGGCAGCAACAATACGGCCAAGGTTGATTGCTTTTGCTCCACCAACTGCAATAATTCCGTGAACGTGTCCCTGTTTTGCAAGAGCAAGGGCTCTCTGTGCAGCCTTAGAATTAGCACCTTCTGATAATTCATTAAAAATGAAGTTTTCAACATTTCTGTCTGCCAGTGTCTGTACAATTTTATCCTGAATCTTCATTTCATTTAAAACAGGATCCACAATAATCATAAAACGGTTACCGTATTCAAGTGCATGATGTCCAAGTCTTGTAACTGTGTAAGATCCCAAAACAATATTAGGAGTAATTCTAAAAATTAAATCTGACATATATAAACCCTTCTTTTGTATTTTAAAAAAAAAGACGGAATGTTACTTCCGTCTTTGGATAAATTTAAGTTAACTGAATAAATTACTTACAAATTAGAGACCAATACTAGTCAAGAATTTTTCTGCAGTTGATTTAATTACAGCATCACTTAAATAGGACGGATCTTTAATTTTAGCCTTTACTTCAGCTATGCGATCAGCCCTTACGTCAGGAGTTTCAGCCGCAACCTTTTCAAGATAATATGCTTCAGCCTTTTCTACAGCTTCTTTTGAAACTGAGATAGAATCAGCTTCTCTTGAAACTCTGGCAGAATTGTCTGTCTTGCGGATGTTTTGAACATTGTTCAACTGAGAAACATTGTTTACACCATTTATCATCATAACGTCCTACCCCTCTACCTTAATTATCGGCAGATTCTTCAGAAAGTTGAGTTTTTTTTGTGCCGGAAATGAAAATTGCAAACTCTCCCTTGATGGAAGGTCGTTCTGCAAAATCCCTGTAAATATCTGCAGCAGAACCGCTTAGAATCTCTTCATGAAGCTTAGTCAGTTCTCTGCCAACTACTATCCGTCTTGTACCTTCAATATCGGCAACATCACATAAAAGTTTAGTAATTCTGAACGGAGATTCGTAAATAATTATTGCATCTCCTGTTGCCATTAATTCTCTAAGGCGACTTCTTCTTTTTCCTGGTTTTGGAGAAAGAAAACCTTCGAAAATCAGTGTTTTACCGCCAGAACCAGCTGCACTAATTAATGTTGCAAAAGCTGATGGACCTGGAATTGGAACAATCTGATGTCCGGCTTCTCTTACAACATCTACAAGAACTGCCCCAGGATCACTGATTCCAGGAGTTCCGGCATCACTGGCGTATGCTACAGAATTTCCTTCGTCTAAAAGTTTAACAATCTTTTCACCGGCGAATTTTTCATTCTGAGCTCTGCATGAAATTAAAGGTTTTTTAATTTCAAAGTGATTCAAAAGCTGTAAGGTATGGCGAGTATCTTCAGCAGCAACATAATCTACATTTTTTAATGTTTCAATTGCTCTGAATGTAATATCACCAAGATTACCGATTGGTGTTCCAATTATATATAGTACTGACACACTACTATTATAGTAGTAAAAACTATAACTAACAAGTATTAATTCTTAGTGAGTTTAATATTTGAGATGTCTGCAGTTTTAGAAAGTTCTTCAAGAAGAGAAATTGTATTTAAAGAATCTGGGGAATGAACTGCGTAAATGAGTTTAAGTACTCCAGAGTTGGTGTTGTAATCAATATCAAGATCGTGAACTACAATACCGGCTTTTGTTAATACTTCTTTTATAAGAGCTTCATTAACTTTGTCATTTTTAACAGTGATTTCAATGAATTTGCGTTTTTCTGCAGGAAAGAATTTCTTTTCAATTTTTGCAATAAGAAACAGTGTGAAAAAAGAAAAAACAAGAACAAGGAATGCAGGGTAGTAAAGACCGGCGCCACAAGTAACACCAAGAGCAGATGCTGTAAAAGTAATAGCTGCAGAAGTTAATCCTCTGATGTTTAATCCGTGGTTTACAATTACACCTGCTCCAAGGAATCCTACACCTGTAACAATGCCGGCGGCAATTCTTGTTGGGTCTCCTGTAGTAAGGCCTGAACGTGCCATGTAATCAGAAAGAATACAAAGCATTGCAGAGGAAATACTCATTAATGTTAAAGTACGAATGCCAACTGTGTGCTGGCGCATCTTTCTTTCAAAACCAAGCGCAATTCCGCATACTAAGCTGGCAAAAATTCTAAGAAAATAATCTAAATAAATGTTTTGTGCTAAAAATTCAGCCATTTAACCTCAAGGAGATATCTGTGATTATTTGAATAAAGAGAAACCTGTAGAAACTTTAGTTCCAACTTTTACCCAGGTAGATGCCTGTTTTGCAGACTGATGACCTTTCATCTGCATAATAGCGTCCATACTCTGAGAAAGCCATTCACCAATAGCACGTTCTTCATTATAAAGTTCGTTTGTAGAATCACAGCGGGCAAGAAGAACAGACATATAAGGTTTATCTGCAACAAGAGTAGAGCAGTTTTCTGCAAGAGAGATGAAAGCAGACTGGGCAGAGTTTACAATATTACTGCTAGGAATAAGATTAACATTCTTTGCTGAAGAATGGAGTGTTTCAAATTTTGAAGGATATGTTTTTACAAGGAATGTAATCATTGCAGGATCTTTTCTCTGTTCAAGACGGAGCAAAAGTTCATTTACAAAGAACTGATAGCTGGCGAACATTGTTTCAATGCCTACAGGAATGTTTTCTGTTTTATCAAGTTCAAATTTTGAAGCAAAAAGATTGGCATCAAAAATAACTACATACTGATTTAATTCTTTCATTTTAGTTTCAGCTGTAATTAAGAAAGAACGGGCTGAAATGGCAGAAGCTTTATTCCAGTTAGTAGAATAAATACCTTCTGATTCAAAAGGAGACAAATCAATATCTTTTTTTGCTGAGATAAAAACTTTTTTTGTATTAGTAAAACCTTCTGCAAGTTCCAAACATTCTGGCAATTCTTTGCCTGCAATTAAAATATCCGACATATTGATTATTTTATCAGTTGTATAGAAATAAAACAACTGATAAAATTAAAGAATGAAAGTTTGGATGAAATATTTAATCGGTATTATTATTGGTGTAATTGCAGCTCTTATTCTTCCTATTGGCGCAATTAACGAATCTTCTTTACTCACATTCTTATCTGATTTATTTATAAGAATTGGCCGCTATCTTGTAGTACCTTTAGTATTCTGTACATTGATTGTTTCAATCAACAAATTAAGAATGGCTAATCTTGTTTTCAAAACTTTTGTTTGGACTTTTGGAATCATCATTGTTTCTTCTTTCCTTCTTACAATTCTTGGACTTTTCTCTGTAAGCATTGTAAAGCTTCCTCGTATTCCAATTACTGTAGACGTTGCAACAGAAGTTTCTTCAATCGATATTAAAGGATTGTTCTTCTCACTTTTCCCAATTTCAGCATTTAATACTTTGGGAGAAGGTTCATTCCTTCTTGCAGCATATCTTTTTGCCTTTATGATTGGATGGGCTGCATATTCAGATCAGAACACATTTAAACCAATTTACAACCTTGCAGATTCTTTCTCTCAGTTGTTCTACAAAATCTCTGCATTCATTACTGAACTGATGGCTGTATTTGTAATTGCAATCATGTGTTACTGGACAATTACTTTCCGCAGTGCATTCTCTATGGGGATTTATTCTCAGATGATTGCTTTGTTCACAGTTGATTTTGTAATCATTGTAGGTTTGATTTATCCAATTATTGTAAGATACGTTTGCCGCGAACCTCATCCATACAGAGTTTTGTATGCAAGCATCACTCCATTAATCATGTCATTTATTACTGGAGATGAAAACTTTGTTCTTCCAATTGCAATCCGTCACGGAAAAGAAAGTCTTGGAATCAAGAGACGCTCAGCCGGTGTAACAATGCCTTTGTTCTCTATTTTTGCTAGAGGCGGTTCTGCATTAGTTGCTTCTGTCTGCTTTATTTTGATCTGGCGTTCATATTCAAGTATTCCATTTGATGATCTTTCTTTTGTATTCTTCATTTCATTTGGATTATCTTTCTTCCTTGGTGGAATTCCATCAGGTGGAGCATTTGTTCTTCTTACAATTCTTTGTCAGAAATACGGAAAAGGTTTTGAAACAAGCTTCCTTTTATTAAAACCTGCTTTTGTTATCATCTGTTCTTTCTCTTCTTTGTTTGATGTTGCAACTGCAATTTTTGGAAGTTACATTGTTGCAGAAAAAACAAAACTTACAGAACGAAAACAGATTTTCAGATTTATCTAAATAAAAAACGGGAGATGATGAATTATGGCTATTACAGTAAAAGATTTTGCAATGGGACGAAAGACATTCTTTATTACACCAGACCTGTCTTTGTTCCCGGAAACATATCTTGAAGATTACTTTTCTTTTGGTTATGAGTGTTACTTCGTAGAAAACAGCAAGATTATTCCTTTGAAAGAAAAAATCGAAATCATGATTCAGATTTTCCACGATATTATTTTGATTTTTAATATTGATTATAATGTTGAAGGAATAAACTGGGCCGAATATATTTCTGAACTTCAGAAAAAATATGGCGATAGAGTAGCTATTGGTGTTACTTTTGTAAAACGTGCAGACAAGGATGCAAAACGCAAGCTTGAAAAAATGTATCTTTTTGATATTGGTATTACTTGTGGTTGTATTCAGCTGGAATATCAGAAAAGTTCAAACTTTATCATCATTCAGAAAATGTTGAATGCAAATCAGGCACAGGGACGCCGAAAGAATATTCGTGCTTTATGTACAAAAGCTTATACTTTCTCTTTTACATATAAGGGCGTTTTGTATAATGGCACTTTGCAGGACATCAGTTTAAGCCATTTCTCATTCATTTTCCAAAGTGGAAAACTTCCTATTAAAGATTACGAAAAAATTGATGAAGTAACTCTTCACTTGAAGGGTCTCTTTATTAAATCAGGGGCAGTTTTAATGATGGAACGTGCTTCTGGTGAAAATATCCTTTTTGTATTTGCCTTTGTTACAGAAAACGGAATGAATGGTTTGAACGACCGCTATCGTCAGCTAATTATTCCTAACATGTATCAGTTAATGTCTTCCAACTGTAAGAATCTTATGGATAAGGTTATCAGCAGCAGATCAGATGAAAATATGTTGTCTAGAGATGTTGATGATATGGAAATTAATCTGTAAAATATCTCCACTATGGAATTTACACAAGAATTAATTGACTCATTAACAGTTAATGAAGTTGAAATCATGAAAAAGATTGCTGACGAATTAAATATTCGCGTTCAGCAGGTTAGTGCTGTTATCAGCTTGGTTGAAGAAGGATGTACAATCCCTTTTATCAGTCGTTATCGTAAGGAAAAACACGGTTCCCTTGATGAAGTTCAGGTTAGAGACTGTGATCACCTTTTCAAATCATATAAAAATATTGAAGACAGACGCCTTGAAATTGTAAGAGGCGTTTACTCTCAGGGAAAACTCACAGAATCTTTGTATAATGCAGTAATGTCTGCAACTACAATGACAGCTTTGGAAGATTTGTGGGCTCCATTCAAGAAAAAGAAGAAGACTCGCGGAATGGTTGCTGCTGAAAAAGGTCTTGAACCTCTTGCAGATGCAATGCTTGTTATGGATGATTCTTCAATCGAAAAAGAAGCAGAAAAATACGTTAAACTTGATAATGAAGATCCTGCATTGAATGTAGTAACTGCAGCAGATGCTCTTGAAGGTGCAAAAGATATTATTGCAGAACGTGTAAGTCAGGAAACTACTAATCGTGATGCAATTCATGATCTTTATCTTAGAACCGGCGACATCATTACTAAAGGTATTGTTCCAGAAGGTCAGGATGAAGAAACTGCACAGAAAGCTTCTACTTACCAGATGTACTGGGATTACAAAGAACCATTAAATCAGGTTAAGCCACACCGCATTCTTGCAATCAACCGCGGGGAACGTGAAGGTGCTTTAACTGTAACAATTGATGTAGATGTTGATGCAGCAATTTCTTTGCTTCAGGGTCGTACAAAAATCAATAATAAATATCATAAAGATGCAATTGAAGACGGTGTTGTTCGTTTGCTTTCACCAGCTGTTGTTCGTGAAATCCGCAGTGATGAAGCAGATGAAGCTGATGTTCACGGAATTGGAATTTTCAGCGAAAACTTGAAGAACCTTTTGATGACACAGCCAATTAAGGGAAGCCGCGTTCTTGGTGTAGACCCTGGTATTCGTACTGGTACAAAATGTGCCGCTTTGGATGAAACAGGAAAATATCTTGGATACTTTAAGTTCTTCCAGGTTCAGGATCCACAGGATTCTTACAATCAGATTAATGAAGCAATTGATAAATATGACATTCAGGTTGTTGCTGTTGGTAACGGTACTGGAAGTCAGGAAGTTCAGGCAATTGTTAGTAAAGTAATCAGCGAAAACTATAAAGATGTTGTTTATACAGTTGTAGATGAATCTGGTGCTTCAGTTTATTCTGCCAGTGACATTGCCCGTGAAGAATTCCCAGAACTTGATTTGACAATTCGTGGTGCAATTTCTATGGGCCGCCGTTTGCAGGATCCACTTTCTGAACTTGTAAAGATTGATCCTAAGGCAATTGGTGTAGGACTCTATCAGCATGATGTTAACCAGAAGAAACTTGCAGAACAGCTTGATGAAGTTGTTGGTTCGGTTGTAAATAATGTTGGTGTAAACTTGAATACTGCAAGTTATGCTTTGTTGAAATACGTTTCTGGTATCAACGGAACTACAGCAAAAAAAATTGTTGCATATCGTGACGCTAATGGTAAAATTAAGAATCGAGAAGATTTGAAGAACGTTCCAGGCCTTGGTCCAAAAGCTTTTGAACAGTGTGCCGGATTCTTGAAGATTGCAGAAAGTGATGATCCTCTTGATAACACATGGGTTCATCCAGAAAACTATGATGCAGCCCGCGAAGTTCTTCCAATGATTCAGAAAGGCGAAAAAGTTCCTGCAGCTAAAATTGATGAAATTGCGGCTAAATACAATATTGGTGTTACAACAGTAAAAGATATTGTAGAAGAATTGCAGAAACCTAATCGCGACCCACGTGACGGATACCCTGCACCAATTATGCAGAAAGGTGTTCTTCAGTTTGAAGATTTGAAAGAAGGTATGAAAGTTACTGGAAAAATCCGTAACGTTGTAGACTTTGGTGCCTTTGTTGATATTGGTTTACATGAAACTGGTTTAATCCACGTAAGTGAATTAAGCGATTCCTTTGTAAAAGACCCTATGGAAGTTGTAAAAGTTGGTGATGTTCACGAATTTACAATTATTGAACTTGATCCTGTAAGAAAAAGAATTAGTCTTTCTCTTAAGAGTGACGCCGCTTCAAGAGCTGGAACTGGTCAGAAATCTGCTCCAAAACATGAAGAAGGCAAAAAACGAGTTGTTGTGGTTAAAAAGGATGGCAATAGACCTGCAAAACCAGACAATCGTTCTGCAGACAGAGATAATAAGAAATACACTCAGAATTCTGATGAAGGTATGAATTATAATCCTTTTGCAGCATTTTTTAATCAAAAGTAAGCATTAAATTCCTAAAAAGTAAGATAATTGCCGATAATATAAAAAAGTTTTCTTTAAATTTTTTACTTCTCCAAATGGGGGTATTTAATTATGAAAAAACACAATTTATATACGACTTTTATTTTGTTACCAGCAATTGCTCTGTCAGGCTGTTTTAATGATTTTTCCATTCCACAAAAGGTAAGCATTAAAACAGATGCAGAGTACAATTTTACTATTGCTGAATTAGACAAAGACTTTTCAGACAGTTTTTCTCCAGACACAATCCTTAGTGGTTTCTCTGGAGGTCTGTTCAGCATTTACGATTACAATCCAAACGAAAATCAGGCAAGACAGCAGTTCCTCATGAAAATGCCAATTCAGGAAATCCCTCTTGATTTTGGTTCCTATCTGGAAGATTCAAATTTTGGTGCCGATATTGGCGCAATGAGTTTTTCACAGGATGTAACAATTCCTTCAATCAATATTAATAATGACCAGACAATTGATATTTCAATGATTCAGGCAATTATTAATTCGGATGTTGTTTTTACTGGAACTTCTACCTGTCAAAAACAGAAGATTACATTTGCAAGTGGATTCTCATCAGTTTCATATAAAAATGGAACAGTCGTTGTTACATCAGAAACTTCAGGCAGATCATTAAAAGGAACTGTTGTTTTATATTCTGGCGGAGAAGAAATTGCCAGAACTGAATGTCTTAATGGTGTTGCAAGACTTCGTGTTGATGGAAAGACAATTGTTGCTACAAATACATATATTCAGTTTCAGGATGTTGGAACAATGGGAATTGCTTTTAAAGGCATTATTGATCCTGCAAGCCAGATTAGTATAGCAAAAGGGGTAACTGCTTCAGAACAGACAGTTCCTACTATTACACAGACTCTTCCTGTTTCCTGCGATGATTCAATTGAAGAATGTACATTTGGTGCAGATTCCAAGTTATATTTACGAATCCTTACTCCAGGCTGGACAGGATGTAATTTTAGTAGAAATATTTCTCTTTCTGGCGGATTAGACCTTCCATATTCTTCATATAATTCTGCTACAGAAAGTTTTGATCTTAGTTCAAAAAATCTCAATAAGCAGGATATTAAAGTTACTCTTGATTTAGGCATAAAACTTACAAATGCCACAATAGATTTTAATAAACCTCCAAAATTAAGTGTAGCCACAGACATCCCTTCAATTGCTTCTGTAAAAATCAAACTGCCTTCTGGTGTAAAAACAGACATTTCAATGGATCAGGAACTTCCAGCAGAATCTGCCAAGATGATTAAGAAAATCGTCTGGGAAGAAGGAACTGGTATCAGGGTAAAATATACAAATACTTTCCCTGCAGGAAACGACTTCCAGCTTCAGAATGTAAAATCCAGCTTTATGGGGCTTACAACAGCTTCATCAAAAACAATTGAAGCCGGAAAATCAGAAACACTGGAATTCTTAACAGACGCAGAGACTGAAACAGACATAGTTTTTGGTCCTCCAAACACAAAAATTGATTTTACTGCAGCATTAGGACTTCCTGGTGGTGAATCAGGCAAAATTAAAGTCAGCAATGTTGAACCTGGAAAAACTTACAAAATTGATATCGAAATAATTCCTGAATTGAATTGGAAGGAACTTGTTATTGATTCAAGCAGTTTAACAGGGATTAATAATAAAATTAAACTTTCTTTTAATTTGAATGAGATTTTCTCTGGCTTAGATTCAATGTTTGGAACAACATTTGTTCAGGATTTAAGTTTCAAGAGAGCTCCGTTTATGCTTTTCTGTGAAATTCCAGCTATTAAGGATTTTAAGAACCCTTCTTTTGCAGGAAAGATTACAGCTTATGCGATGAGCGGGGATAGTAAAATTACTGGTTCTGAAGTTACACTTCTTGATGGGGTTATGCCTGTTTCAAAAACTCCTGTTCTTAGAACAAATGAAAAGGGTACAGTAATAAATGTAATTGACGGTGGAAAAAAGCAGGATATTAGTGATATTACAAATGCTCTTATTAGAAACAGCAATCGCAGTGTAGGCATAGAGTACGCTCTTAATTTATCAACAGGTTCTGCAAATAACGAATTGTCTATTACCCGCGAATATCTTAAAGGTATAGAGAATGCAACAATCAATATTACTGCTTTCTTTATTTTGCCAATGGAATTTTCTCTTGCAAGAAATCAGTCAATTGATGTAATGCAACTTGCTGGAATGGACAATAGTACTTCGGATCTGTTAGGTCGTACAGAAGCAACAGATACATCATCTATGGAAGAATACTTAAAGGCTATTCAGGATGTTTCACTTATTCACACACCTTCAAAGAAGCCATTTATTTCTTCCAGCGGAATTAATCTTAAACTTGATATGGATGGACCAGGCGGATCTAACTTTGGAGAAAAAGTTATTTCTCTTAACGGCGGCGCATATACAGAAGAGCCATTGAAATTCCTGCAATGTTATCCAATCACTCCAACTGTAAAGCTGGAATTGTTGGCCGGGGATTTTGCTATTCCAAGAGAAATGGCATTTAAAACAAGACTTGATGTAAGAATAAAATGCAGCGGTAAGCCTGTTGCAATTTTTGGAGGCTGATATGAAAAAGATATTTCTTAGCATTATATTTTCAGTTTTAGCTTCTCTTTCAGTTTTTGCTGCAGATAATGACCGGTACAGGGGTTTTGATTTAACTTTTGATATTCCAGCCAGTGCATCAATGAACTCTTTTGGTCTTCTTGATTATCTTAAGCCAGAGATTGTCATTGATTTTACAAAAATTGCAGATGAAATGTCTGATGACGGATTTAAAGTTAGGGCTGCTGTATCACCATCAATTACAGCTGGTCTTAATATGGATCCGGGACTCATTTTTGAAGTTCAGGCTGGTACTCAGATTTACGCCGGCCTTGGAATTGGTAAAGGTTTGTTTGATTTTCTTGGTTATGGAAATGAAATCAATAAGGAAATAAAAATTGATGCTTCCGGCTATGTTGATTTATTCCTTTTTGCTCAATTAAACGTGGGCTGGAAAGGCAAAAAATTTGGATTAACTGTCTCTCCCGCAATTTTTTCTACTCTTGTTCATGCAGTAGCAACTGACAGTTATGCAAAAATGGAAAATGATACAAGCGGAAATTTCTACATGAAATTTAACAGCAATATTGATATTTATAGCGTTATTCCAGTGTCATTCTCTCCTGATTTTGGTCAGGATCTTCTTGCAAATTACAAAGATTTGCTGCCTGTTCTTGGTGATTCAGTTGGTGTAGATCTTGGTGTTACTTTTACCTGGGACGCATACCAGTATCTGACTTTGGAAGGAACTGCACGAATCCCTATTATCCCAAGCCGCATGACAAAGAGAATGCCTATTTCCATGAACTGTGATTATTCTTTAGGTATACAGCAGTTTGCAACAGATTCCCTGGGAGCTCCAAATTTTAATATGACTATGGGAAGTGTTGAGGATGCAGATTATTCAATTAATCGTCCTATGAAATTTTCAATTACAGCAGATTATTATCCATTCAATGGTGTAATGGAATATTATGCTGGTTTAGGATTGGGATTTAAGCATCCATTTGCAAAATCAATAGAAGAACGTTCCGTTTATGTTGATTACATGATTGGTATTAGAGTTGGATTTGTAAATTTCCTTAATTTCTACGTTTCTACAGCAAGAACAGATGAAGTTTTCTGTCATAAGTTAGGCTTAGGATTGAATCTTCATATTCTTGAATTAAAGGCAGGTATTTCAGCAGAATCTACAAGTTTTGCATCAAGTTTCAAAGGCGCCGGTCTTGGAGCTTATGTAACTGCTTCTGTAGGTTTATAAATTGACGCAATATACTTGTTTATAGTAAAATGGTCTAATTATCTTAAAAAATTTAAGAAGGACTTAAAATGTTTAAAATTATTGAAAAAAAGCAGCTTTCTGAAAATGTTTTTTTCATGCGTGTAGAAGCTCCTGAAATTGCACGCAATCGTAAAGCTGGTCAGTTTGTTATTATTCAGGTTGAATCAGAATTCGGAGAAAGAATTCCTCTTACAATTGCAGATGCAAATGCTGAAGAAGGATGGATTGCTCTTGCTTTCCAGCCAGTTGGCGCTTCAACTTATAAACTCTCATTGATGAATGTTGGTGATTCTCTTCCAACTGTTTTAGGACCTTTAGGAAATCCTTCAAAAATTGAAAAATATGATGCACCTGTAATGATCGTTGGTGGTGGTTTTGGTGTTGCTCCTTGTTATCCAATCGTAAAAGCACACAAAGCTATTGGCAACAAAGTAATTATGGTTATTGCTGCCCGCACAAAAGATTTAATCATTATGGAAGATGAAATGCGGGAAGCTGCAGATGAATTAATTATTATGACAGATGATGGTTCAGCTGGTCGTCAGGGTGTTTCAACAATTCCTGTAAAAGAAGCTTGTGAAAGCCAGTGTCCACCTGCAGAAGTAATTGCAATTGGACCTCCAATCATGATGAAGTTCTGTGCTGCTACAACAAAACCTTACGGTGTAAAAACAACAGTTTCTTTGAATACAATTATGATTGATGGAACTGGTATGTGTGGTGGTTGTCGTGCAACAATTGGTGGTGAAACAAAATTCGTTTGTGTTGACGGACCAGAATTTGATGCTCACGAAGTAGACTGGGACAACATGATGATGCGTATGAAATCATTCAAAGAAAGAGAAGCAGAAGATAATCACAAATGCCGCATGATGGCTCAGGCAGACGCTTTGAAAAAGTAGGTGAGGAATTAAAATGGCAATTAATGTAACAGAAGAATTAAATAAAATTAATGAATTAATTAAAACAAACGGTAAGCTTACAGCAAAAGACCGTAATGCAATTCCTCAGATGGAAATGCCAGCTCGCGATCCAAAAACTCGTGCTCGTGAAATGGCAGAAGTTGCTCTTGGATATTCTGCTGAACAGGCTATGGTTGAAGCTAACCGTTGTTTGCAGTGTCCAAAACCTTTCTGTATGGAAGGATGTCCAGTAAACATTAACATTCCAAAGTTTATTGGCGAAATTGCAAAAGGCGAATTTAAAGCTGCTGTTGATACAATTAAAGAAACATCACTTCTTCCTGCAATCTGTGGTCGTGTTTGTCCTCAGGAAAAACAGTGTCAGGGAAAATGTAC
>JAKSTI010000021.1 GCA_024402665.1 Treponema sp. | reverse complement strand
AATTAAAAAAAGGAGAAGATTCTGCTGCAAAGAATGGCTGGTTGGATCCTGCTGATGTTAGAAAAATGGTAGGTCTTTAATGTTTACAGTGAAGATAAATAATCGTATAACATAGGTTCGTAGCCGACAGGCAGTCAAGCCGGTTTGCGGTTTAAAACAATGTTATGTGGATGTACCACTGGTGCACAAAATGTAAGGTAAAAAAATTAGTCAAAATTAACAATTACTTTAAAATGCTGTAGTAAGTTTTACTTTACAAAAAAAGGTATGTTAATATATGTTGCAAATGGTCAAAGTATTTCCAGTATGTCGAGAGTGTGATTTTCAACTAAGCCTTTTAGATGGATGTATATTTGTTGATTTAAAAGTTAATAATGATAAGTTGATTTTCATTAATGCAATATCATTTGATGGATATGGATTTACAGGCTTATATCCAGATCCTGTTCCTCTTGATAAAAAAGAATCTGAACAGTTTTTGTATTGGTTAGAAAAAAAAATTGCTGATATTCATGAAGTTGAAAAAATTTTTCTAAAACTAATAGCTTTGAATAAACATTTAATTTGGAATGATGCCTTGAAGGAATATAATTTGATATAAGCTATTATTCTTTTCAATATTATTGAATATACGGCAGGTCAAGCCTGCCTTTTTTATTTGACTTATGAGTATACAATGTATATACTGTAATTATTGGAGGCTACTATGCAAGCAGTTATTCAGAAATGGGGAAACAGTTTAGGTTTTAGAATTCCTTCGCATTGGGCTAAGGATAATGAAGTATTCGTTGGGTCAAAAGTTGAAGTAATTGCGGAAAAAGGAAAAATGATAATTTTGCCTCAAAAAAAGACTTTGGAAAATATGATGGCTATGGTAACTGATGGAAACCTTCATTCAGAAATTGAAACTGGTTCAGCAGTAGGAAATGAAGAATGGTAAATAATTCATTTGTTCCAGAAAAAGGCGATTTAGTTTGGCTTGAATTTAGTCCACAAGCCGGACATGAGCAGCAAGGTCACCGACCAGCAATTTGTATTTCTCAAAAGTTGTATAATCAGAAAACAGGACTAGCTTTATTTTGTCCAATTACCAGCCATATAAAAGGTTACCCTTTTGAAGTAGTTCTTTCTAATCATTCAATAAATGGCTGTATTTTAAGTGACCAGGTAAAAAATCTCGATTTTGTTCAGCGAAAATGCAGTTTTATAGAAAAAGCCTCAGCAGACGAAATAAATTCTGTTATTGAAAATGTAAAATTAATGATTGAGTAAAAATCACATAACACAGTTTTCAAATCCGACAGGCACTCGAACTGCGTGGGGTTTAAATACAAGTTATGCTTACTCGTAGAGCGTGATTAGTAGGGGAGAATAAATGAAAAAATTTTTTTTAATATTAGTTACATTAATTTTATCAGCATTTGTTTATGGGCAGTCATTAGAAGAAAACGAAACTGAATCAGATTTTACATCTCATTATGAAATAAATGATTCCAACATAAACATCCGTTCTGAACCAAAATTAAGTTCTTCTAAAGTTGGAAAAATTGATTTTTATGGTGAAATTTTAGTTAATCCCTCTTTATCTACTGTAAAAGAAAAAATTGGTAAGTATGAAGGCTACTGGTTACGATGTTATGTTCCAAAGTTAAAAGTATACGGATATGTTTTTTCACAATATTTTGAATTTAAATATGCAGCAAGAAGAGATTCAAAACTTAAACAGCTAGTAACATGGAAAGAGAAAATTGATCAGTCTCAATTTAAAGATAGCAAAATTTTTAAAAATGATTCTACAAAAGTCATAGTAAATCTTCCTAATGTAAAAACAGAATATGTTAATAATATAGTTGATAGTCCTTCATATCACGAAACTGAAATTGCATACATAAATGAAAAAGAAAATATTTATGCATTAAGATATTATTGGTACGAAGGTGGATACTATATCTTTTATCTTGGAACAGAAAATACCCTATATAAAACTCGATATGCAACAATTGTTTATAACAAAAATCGAACAAAGATGGCCTTGTACAATCTTGGAGACGACACGTGGGGCAGCTCCGAAGTTGTTGTATTTGATGCAAAATCAGGTAAACAACTTAAAAAAATAGATTTGAGTTGGGAAGACAGGGTTATCGACTTGAAATGGGATAATGAAAAATTAATAATTGATTATGACAAATTAATCGAATACCCTGGAGAATTTAAACCAACACTTATTGAAGTAGATTTTTAGCATAACAAGCATTTCAAATCGGATGTCGGGGCGAGCCCTCGCGGTTTAAATGCAAGTTAGTCGGAAGCTCGCGATGGAGCGCTAACAGAAATGGAAAAAAATAGAGGATAAAATGAAAAAAGTAAATATATTTATACTTATTGTAATAGTATTTTCAATATTTGGATGCAAAACAAACAGTGATCAAGTTTTCCAGAAAATGATAGACTCTGCTGCGAAAAATAAAGAAAAAGTTTATCTATCTTTTTCTGATACTAATAGGAAAAGTGGAAATAAATACTATGATTTTTTAGTAAATTCAAAAGATATAAATCTAGATTTTTTTTATAAACAAACACAAACAATTCAAGAAACAAATTTTGCATTTGAACTAATAAACTGTGAATTAACTACCGGTGATTTAGCTTTAAGTATCTTATGGGATAGAGATAAATTTGGTGATAAAGAAATAAAGGAATTGTTTCCAATAGATGTTTATGAAAATTTTGAAAAATCAGGGAGTTCTATTCTATACAAATGGATACAGAATGATTTAAATCATAGAACTTATATTGCAAATAAAACATTGGAAATAATATTAAAGAAAGAAGGTGTTAATTCAGAAGTAAACCTTGATGAGGTAAGAGAAAACTTTTCAAGAAAATATTTAAATACAGGAAATTATTTAATAACATGTAATTTTTTGCGATATGAGCCAACTGTTACTGGTGTTGCATGGCCTAAATATTATTTGTGGATAAGTGTTTTTGATCCTGCCACCTATGAATTAGTATTTGATGGTGCAATAAGAATTGCTTTGTTAGGTTATGAAAATCTAGAAATTGATATAACTGATTTTGTTCAGCTGGATGGTAATAAAAAAAATATTGAAGAGTTTTATAAAGTATTTCCAACAGAAGTTTGTGAAAGAATCAAATACAGAAAAAGTATAGGTGAATAAACGTATAACACTGTTTTAAAATAAGAGGATAATATATGAAAAAGTTAAATTTTGATCTAATTAAAAAAATTGATTATGTTTTGGTATTATTGATTGCAATTGTTTGTATTGTTTCATTCTTAATAGAAAAAATTGCAAGATATATACCAAGGAAGCATTCGGAACCTGCTCATATTTCAGTAATAAATTCAGATGATGATACACTTTCTGAAGAAACAAAAGAATCTATTAATTATTTAAAAAAAGTTGATGATACTTATGTTTTTGCAATTTCAACTAATGCAATAAAATCAGCTGAATTATCGGATTCTATTTATATTGGAAATGGTTATGATGGGGTAGCAATTTCAAATTCAATTAGTCAGTCAGTAAGACAATCCTCATCACAAATAGTAAATTTCATATTTAAAAAAGGTACAGAGGAATATAATTTGTTTTCATCAAAAGTATATATTTACAAATACGAATTAAAAGATTCCAATGACCTGGAAATTTATCCAGCTTCTTATCCTTACCATATAACTGGACATGACTTTAATATTTATGCAGTAATAAAAGATGATTCAAATAATGATAAGAAACTTGATAGCAAAGATAATATTTCTTTATTTGTTTCTGATTATGACGGCAAAAACTTACACGAAATTTCATCATCAATTTACTATCTTGAAAATGTTGATAGGAATATGTATTTGTTTACAGAATTTAATGCAGGCAAAGTTTCTTTCTTTGAATATGACGGAAATACAGATAAAGTGACATTGATAAAAACAATCGAACAAGATCTTTATGAAAAAGAAATAAAATTATGGTAAATAAATATTCAAAAATTGAAAATAACGGAGAAACTAAAATGAAGAAACTTTTTTGTATTTTTTTTGCATTTGCTTTAAGTAGCATCTGTTTTGCCCAGGGATTTTCTATTCCATGCGATGTAGTTTATCCTGTTGAATCTTGTAAAGACTCATTTATCCTTCAAAAGAAGACTGCATTTATTTCAGACAATTCCAGAACTGAAGTTATTCTTACAGTAAAAAATCTGAAGGAGGCGTCAGAAAGTTCGTTTGAATATATCAATTATGGTGGAAGTACTTCAATGGGGATGAGCGCAAACGACATCAGTGTAGATATTAACGGTAAGCGTGTAAAAACTGTTAAAGAAGATTGCATCGAGGGTGACAAATTCGTATTTAAGGGTCATGTTCCAAAGGGCACATTTAAAATTAGATATACTATAAATGCTGGTGGCAGCAATATTGAAGGTGAATCATATATTGAAATGTTCAATTACTGTATAAAAAACTGGAATGTTTCTGAAAACTATTCAGAAGAAATATCTGTTTCTTTACACAACGACATTATTAGCTTTGTTGGAGAAAATGGGAATTTGAAATTAGATGGAAAAGGGAAAAGAAATGGAAAAAGTTTCTTTCTCACTTCTGGTGCTGTTATTTACACGACTAAAGGAACAAATGGTGTAGAAGTACGCTGTAGAAATTATAAGAGAGGTTATGGTGGAGGTTTTGGGGCGCCTACATTACTAACTTATTATACTAGAGATAAAAAACTTCATTCGGCAATAGACTATATCATGCAGTTTATTACTGCTTCCAGAATTGTCTCAAATGAATTAAGTGTGGACTGGAATCATGAACAATATTTGGAATTAATTGATTATTTAAAACTGTCGACAAAAGATGAACTTCGTTTGTTCCGTAATGCATTTTATGCAATAAATGGTTATGTATTTAAAGATTCTGCACTAAATGAATATTTTGATACAGCAATTTGTTATCTTCCTGATAATTCGGTGACACAAGATTCTATAAAAATGAAAAAGGAAGAAAGAATCTTAATCGAAATGATTCAAGCTGCGGAACAAGGCAAATCACCTGAAGATGTATTTAATAAATATAAAAAATAAATGGATGGACTGCATCTGGATTTTTTGGGAGTAAATATGAAAAAACAATGGGCAAGTTTATTTATAATTTTTTTACTGTCGGGATTTTTATATTCAGAAGAAGTTGGAAAATTATTAGAGAGAACAGAAACATCAGAAAAAGTAATTGAAGTAAGGGCTTTTGAAATCAAAAATTTCAAGGCAGGCGATTTCTTGTCTGGTAAAGATACTGTTTATGAAGATTACATCAGCAAAAAAGAAATTGGAAAATTAAACTGGCATACAGAAAAAATCGATATTTCTAAAATTTGCATTGTTCATTATCTAAGTAAAAAAAATAAAGATGGTCACGATACTGGAGAATTCTGGCTGGAAGTTTCATCAAAATCCGTTAAAGGTTGGATTTGTTATTATTCAAATATTTATAGAAACTTCTTTGAAAATGATAACTACCGCTTGTTGGAAACAATTGAAACAGGTTCCAAAAAGTGGACTGTAAGAAAATTAGATCAATGGGTGTCAGTCTGGACTAATCTAAATGTCAGAGATAAACCTGGTCTTACAGGAAATAAAGTTCATCTAATTAAATACGGGGAAAATGGATTTCAAAGTTTTAGAGTTGTAGCCATTACTGAAGAAACAGAAACAATTGATGGAAAAAAAGATTGCTGGGTAAAAATTGAATATAAAAAAGATAAATATGGCTGGGTTTTCGGCGGTTACGTTGATGTTGAACGCGGCGGCCCAAAATATCTTACTCCAGTAAATGAAATTCTATTTTTATTAGGAAATCAACCATGAGGAAAATGAATCCTCTCACTATTCAGTGAATGATACTCTAATGAGTTTTATTCCGTAGCACTGAATTACAAGGCCGTTTTTTACCTCGTCGGGATCTTTGATTGTGTAGACAAAAGTTCCTGTTTGTGAAGGAAGATAAATGTTCTCGTTTTCGAGCATTCCTTTATCAATGCTGCCAGTAAGAATTAATTTATTCCAATCCTTATCGAATAATTGTAGAACAGAATCTTTTATTGCAGGATCTGAACAAGGTTCTACCTGGAATGTGATTTTTGAATTTACTTTAGCATTTGCAAAATATCTTGGTGCAATTGATGTGCTGATTCCCCATTTTGTTCCATCTGGTTCGCTTGAAATTAAATTACCATCTGAAACATACTGGTTAATGATTCCAGGTTCGGTTCCTGCCGCAAGCAATGCATTTTGGATTAAAGAAGGAAAGTACCAGGTTTGACTTTTGCGGTTATAGTACCCGAATTTTTCTTCGAAATTTCCATCATAACTGTCCCAGCCATCATTATCCCAAACTATTGCCGGAATCTGATTCTTCTTAGCTTCTGATACATAGTAATAAAACCATTTTTCTCTTTCTGTCAGATTGTTTTTATTTACGGCTCCCATTTCTCCAATGTAAACCGGAATGTTGTTCTGAACAAACTTATCTGAAAGTTTTTTGAACATAGTCGCCAGTTCATTTTTATCTGCATTTGTAAAAACTGTGGAGCCATTTTTATCCATAGCAAAATTGTATGGTGTGTACATGTGAACTGCTACGGCAATATTTTCATCATCAGGAACTGCGAATCCGTTTGCTAAAACTGCATCTGGTGTACAGGCACTTCCCGGAATCCCAATGAGTCTCTTTTTGTTGTTTGAACCAGTTGCCCTGATTGTTTTGACTATTTCACTGTTATATTCATTAATGCAGCTTTGTACTTCACGACATACAGCACAAGTTTCTGTGAACGACCATTCATGATCGCAAGGTGCTTCTCCGTTATCATTTTTTCTGATTCGTGGTTCGTTTAAAGTTTCAAAGATAAGATGCTCATCATAATCTTTAAAAGACTCTGCAATTTGTGCCCAGATTGATTTTAAGAATTTAAGAGAAACTTCTTTATCTTTTGCTAAAGGATAGTATCCTTCTTCTGGTTTGATTGATTCAGTAGGATTATAAACTGCATTATCGTGATGACAATTTAAAATTACATACATGTCATCTTCAATCGCCCAGTTTACAATTGTTTTTACTCTGTTCATCCATTCATCATCAATTTTGTATGTGTCAGTATTTGTAACGTGATTGTGCCAGGAAACAGGAATTCTGATTGTATTAATTCCAGAAGCGGCAAGTCCGTGAATAACTGCTTTTGTTGTTTTAATTTGTCCCCAGCAGGTTTCTGAAGTCAGGTCTGATGTGCTGTCTGCATCAAGTGTGTTTCCAAGATTCCATCCAAAATTCATAGCGGCGATTGTTTGTCCTGCTGTAGTTTCAATTGGCTTTACAGGGGGTATCACATTGTCTCCGCCACTGCAACCAGGAATAAAAATTGTGAGTAAAAAGAGTGATAATCCAAACAGAATGATTTTTTTCATAATTCCCCCTTAAACTCTCCGCGATTATAATTTTTACATTGAATGGATAAAAAAGCAAATTTTATTTTGCTGAACAAAGTTATATTTATATAAAAAGGTGGAGAACTGATTATAAATTGTAAAAAAAAACACATTTTTTTGAAAAATTTTTTAAAAAAATTGCGTTTTTTTTAAAATCTCTGCTATAAATATATATAGAAAGTAGGAGTTTAAAAAAAATGAAAACAAAAATTTTTTTCTTATTATGTGTTGGTATTTTTTTTATAAGTTGTAGTGAAAAAAATAGTTCAAAGAGTCAGTCAGTTAGCCAGAATGAGGAAACTGCAGTTTCAAGTCCTGGAAAAAAGGAAGTTGTAATGTCTGAAGCCCCTGCTCAGGTGGAAATTAAAGAAGACAACAACCAGGAAAGCGAAGTAATTGCAGAAGAAAAAGTAGCAGGCTCAAATAAAGAATTATATAATCACCATACAGAAGAGCCAAAATACTGGACTATTGAAAGACAGAAAGAGATTTATGAAACACTTTTTAAAGACAAAGATCTTGAAGAAGCTAAATGTTTCAGAAACTTTATCTTATCTTTAGCTAAATATCATCATGATGATCCTGTTTATGAATATAATCCAATTTTCTTGTGTTATGAAAAATATCCTGAATATCTTCAGTCCTTTTTAGAAATAAATAAAGATTTATTCCATATTGGTAATGTTTATGAAGGCGATTATTCTGAATCTCCATTTGTATATGCAGTAAAAAACAAATCTCTTGAGGATGTTAAATTTTACTTTGATAATAACCTCTCTCCTTTAGAAGGCAATGAAGATTTGATTTACGGAACAATGAATGCCGGTGGTCCAAGATTTGGAATTGGCGGAAATATTCTTTATTATGCAGGAACTGAAGAAATAAGAGATTATCTCATTTCTCAGGGCGTTCCTTCTGAAATTGATCCTGCTTCTTACTTAGAATTCTTTTTGCTTGAAGATGATGTAAATATTTATGACAACCCTGGTGTTAATAATCAGGTATTGGCTACAATTTCCAGAAACGACAGTTTTAAGGGAATTAAAGTTTTAGCATACAAAGTTGATAATGCAAGATGGCTTAAAATTAAATTCAACGAAATTGAAGGATGGATTTCAAGCAGCAGTTTTGCTTACGACACTGGAATCTAGGAAAATTATACAAATTTTTGCTATAATAGGGCCATGTTTATTTTATTATTTTCTACTGTATTTATTCTGCTTATATATATGGCCATTGGGTTCATTCTTGTAAAGGCGGGGAAGGCCTCTCTTAATCATGTAAAATCGATTACAGGTGTTCTTATTTATGTACTTGGCCCTGCAATGATTTTGAATTCCTTTATGAAGCTGGAGTTCAGCTGGGAAGCCTTTGCAAAAATCGGGATTTACTTTTTCCTGTCCCTTATAGCACAGATTTTATTTTTCCTTTTGATTTTTGCTTTTCTTGGTCGAAAATATTCTGATTCAAAATATAGAATCCTTACAGTTGGTTCTGTTTTAGGAAATGTTGGATTTCTTGGTATGCATGTTATTTCCAGCATTTTTCCTACAGAACCTATTGTTCTTTGCTACAGTTCCATTAATGTTATGACAATGAATCTTATTGTTTTTACAATTGGAACTTATCTTATTACAAATGATAAAAAATACATCTCTTTAAAAAGTGCCATTTTGAATCCAACAACTATTGCACTTTTAATTTCAATCCCTCTTTTTATGGCAAATCTCAAATATCCATCTCTGGTAACTCAGCCGGTTGAATTGCTTTCAAAAATGAGTACTCCAGTTTGTATGATTATTCTTGGAATGAGACTTGCAAATTCTTCTTTGAAGGATCTTTTTTCAAGGGGCTTTGTTTACGCTACCTGTCTGTTAAAACTGATTGTTTTCCCAGTTATGGTCTTTTTCTTTGTAAAACTTATCCCAATTGATGACATCGTTTTAAAAACTTCCCTTGTAGTTCTTGCAATGACTCCATCTGGTGCAATTATTGAATCTCTGGCCGAACTTCACGACTGTCAGCAGGAATTTGCCGCCAATGTTGTATTATTAACTACAATCCTTTGTGTCATCACAATTCCACTGATGAGTATGCTTTTAGTTCGAGTGTAATTTTTAAACTTCAACATTAAAGATTAAAACAGCTTTTTTTTGTAGACTATGACAAACATATAAATTGGAGGCAATTATGGCAGAAACAAAACCAACTCCACCATGGGCAAAAGATATGCCTGAAGGTGCATTTATTTCTTATGGACCAACTTACAAAGTCGGTGAATATTTTAATCTTTTCAAAAATGATTCTGCTAATGGCATGAAATATTACTTTTTTGATCCAACAGAAAACGGATTCGAAAAAGGAAAAACTTATCCTGTTTTGATTTTCCTTCACGGCTACACTAACGCTCTGGAAGGGGATGTTTGTATCAACTACACAGGGGCAGAATTTTTTGCTTCAGAAAAGTATCAGCAGGCTTTGGGCGGTGCATATATTCTTGTTCCTCTTGCAAACGAAAAACGTAATGATGAAGGTAAAGTTGTGGATTCATGGGGACCAGAATATCAGGAGCCTCTTTATAATCTGATTTGCGACTTTATTAAATCTCATGCAGCGGTAAATGGTGGCATAAGTAAAAAAGCACTTTGGGGAAACTCTGCCGGTGCTTCTATGGCATATTTTATGGGCGAAAAATACCCCGATTTTTTCAATGTTCTTATTCCAGTTGGCTCTGATGATTTACCAGAAGATTCTGTAATTGATACTTGGGATAAAAATGATGTTCACCTTTTCCTTGCAATGGGTAAGCGTGATGAATTCAATGATTATCAGGGAAAAATTGTTCCACGTCTTCCTCGTCTGAACAAAATGAAGCATTGTTTTATTTTTACTCCAGACTGGGTTTACAACGGGGACAAAGGAATTGCTTCAATCAACTTTGGAACAGAAATGGGCCAGCATTGTCTTGTAAATCCTATGCATGCAAATCTTTTGTTTGATGACGGCACTACTATGGATGAACGCCTGCCTCGTGGTCTTACTGACTGGCTTAGCTACGCCCTTACAGACCATCCTTATATTGAAACAACACCAGTTTTGGAAACAGAACGTCTTATACTTCGTCCCTTAGTTTTTGATGATTTACTTGCAATTTACAAATGGACTGGGGATGAAAAAACTGCCAAATTCATGCTTTATCCAAAATACAAAAGTCCAGCAGACGGTGTAGATTTTGTAAATTCTCTTTATACAAATGCAGACGATTTAGATTATGGTTTTGTCTGGAAAGAAACCGGCGAGCTTATTGGCAGCGGCGGGGTCTATCATTCCCATAGTCCAGAAAATGAGTTGTGGAGCATCGGCTATAATATCCGAAGTGACATGTGGAACAAGGGAATTACAACTGAAGCCATCACTAAGATTGTGGAATATGCCCGTAAAACTCGCAAAATCCCAGGTCTTGCAGGAACTTTTGCCGTTGATAATATTGGCAGCCGCCGTGTTATGGAAAAACTTGGCATGACTTATCTTGAAGATACTGAATACACAAAATGGGATGGCTCAGCAACCTTCAAGGCACAGACTTATAGAATCAAGTTTTAGCAGTTTGAATGCAATTTAGAAAATTATACGATGTTATTAATATTCATTGTATAATTTTTCTAAGGCAGGGCGGCATTTCAGAAACTCTGAACCTAATTGTGGATCAAAATGAGTTCCCAGATCTTCACTGATAATCTGGAATGCACGGTCGTAGGTAAAGCTTTCTTTATAGCAGCGTTTACTTACAAGAGCGTCAAAAACATCAGCAAGGGCCATAATTCTGGCTTCCAGTGGAATTTCTGTATTGCAGATTTTTTCCGGGTAACCCTGACCATTCCATTTTTCGTGGTGATAGTGGGCTACGTTGATTGCTATATTTTTGAATTCAATGTCATCTACAGAAGAGAGAACGTTTTCTACAATTCGGGCTCCTTCTGCAGAATGTGCCTTCATTTTTTCATATTCTTCATCAGTAAATTTTCCAGGTTTTCGCAAAATCGAATCATCTACGGCAATTTTTCCAAGATCGTGCATTGGAGCAGCTTTGATTACTGCATTAAAGAAACTGTCAGAAATATCTTTGTATTCATCAACAGTCTTTAAATGGTCAGAAAAAATCCTTACACAATCACTTGTTCTTTTAATATGACCGCCTGTACTGTTATCACGGCTTTCTACCATTGTTGCCATTCCAGTAATAATTGAATTCTGAATCTCAATGATTTTCTGGGTTTGTTCATTAATGGCTTCTGTCATTTCATCCATTGTGTCGCAAAGTTCCCCAAAGGAATCATTTGAAACGAATTTGATTTTTGACTGATAATCTCCTTCCTTAATCTTAATGATGCGGTCTTTAATCTTTTTTAATGGTATTGAAAAATAATTAAAAAGAGCCATCGTAATAATGATTCCAAAAATAAGTGGTATTCCCAGAAGATTATAAGTAAGGGAGTTTATAGTAAAATTGTAATGGATACTTAAAGAATAAAGCAAAGACAGCAGGATGATTACAGGGAATAATGTTACAGAAATATAATTGATGATGAACAGAAACATAATTGAAGGACGTTTTGTTCCAGAAAATTGATAAAGATGTCCTTCAGAAAAGAATGTTGGTAAAACGTATCGTTTATGAATTGTATCTATGATGAAAAATGAGAAAGTGAAGGTAACCAGAGATTCAATCAGTACATTAAGTAATGACGATTTTATAATAAAAGAGACGTTAAGATTGTATCCTTTGTTTAAGGAATACAAAATAATCAGAAGTTCTTCTAAAAAGTAAAAAATCCAGCCGCTAATGCCGATTGTAGAAAAAGCGATTGGCAGATTTATAAAATGACTTTCAAACTTTTTTCCTGCAAATGCAAGGTAGGCAATACAAAGTAAAACTGGTAAAAGGAAACTGATGTATTGGCTGTTATCAATTACTTTGAATTCAGAAAGAAATTGAATCCATTCAGTAATAGCAGGATTTGTAAAATCATCATTGTGAAAAATATTTGGCATTAATACACCAATGAGATTTGCCCCAGCAGTAATAAGTCCATATAAAATAGCAATGGTAGTTACATTCTTAATAGTCATCTTCATATATTTAGTATAACATATAATGGCTAAACACTAAAATATCGGAGTAAGAAAATGAAAAAGAAATTTTTTCTAAGTGTTTTAATCTTTTTATCTTCCTCATTGTGCTCTGTTTACAGCAATGATTTAATTCTGATTAAAAAATTTAATATCAACGGGAAGGAAGAAACTAAAAAAGTAAAGATTTTAATAAAGGAAGAGTATACTTATTCTGGTAAGATAAAAAGTCGTTCAGATAAAGGCAAAGTTAAAAATATATATATTTATGATGAAAATGAACTGCTTGTTAAACTTTGGACTGCCGCATGGGATAATCACTATGATCTGCTTTCTTTTGAATATAATCTGGAAGAAAATATTACAGAAAGAAATGTTGCAAACGCCTATCATGAAACTCAGTATTTTTATGACCAGCAGAATCGTTTAATAAAGGAGCAGGAATTTCTAAAAAAAGATTCTTTGATGAAATTGACTGAAACAAACTATTCCTATGATAAAAAGGGAAGAGTTATCAAAAAAGAAAGTGAAACTGGCTCAACTGAATATGAATATAATGATAAAGATCAGATAGTTCACATGATTATTTCAGATAAGTGGGAATTCTTTTATGAATATGATGAACAGGGCCGCGAAGTTTATGTAAGAGAAACTGATGGCAAAAAACAGTTGTATGAATATTTCTATAAATATGATGATGAAAAAAACACCAGAGAATATAGACGAACAAAAAAATATGATGGGGAAGTGGTTTATGATTTCACTGATTATAACGAATATGATTCAGAAATCCGCTTAGTTCATTCCATTAATCACTTCCGCATTATTACAACACAATCTGAATTGTTGAATTCTGAGGTAGAAGAAATTTTTTACGAGTACAATGATAAAGATTGCATCGTCCATGAAAAAATAATCGTAGGCGACCAGGAAACCAATATTTATTACGAATATTCCTACTGGGACAATGGTAATCTGAATACTGTTACAAGTTATGAAGAAGTATAGTTTCTTTATTACAAGAAACTACTGAGCATTGATAGTTGAAACTGTCAAAGTCATTTCTTCAAGAACGTCAAGCAAGAGTCTAACTGTGTCCAGAGATGTAAGCATTGTTACGTTATTCTGAATTGCAGCCTGGCGGATTGCTACACCGTCCTGATAGTGAACACCACTAAGGATTGCACGAGTATTAATAAGATAACTTACATAGCCTTTATGGATGATGTCGATAATTTCATCACTGCTTTCTGAAAGTTTTCCACGAATCTTTGTTTTTACGCCGTGTTCCTTAAGATAGTTTGCTGTTCCCGATGTTGCTTCAATATTAAAGCCCATTTCGTAGAATCTTTTGATTAATGGAAGTGCTTCTTCTTTGTCTTCATCTGCAAGAGAAATGAGTACTGTTCCATAATTCTGGAGCTTCATTCCGCTGGCAACTAAAGCTTTGTATGCAGCACGATGGATTTTTTCATCATAACCAATTGCTTCACCTGTAGATTTCATTTCTGGTGAAAGGTATGCGTCTACACCATGAAGTTTTGAGAAACTGAATACAGGAACTTTTACATAGAAGCGGTCTTTTTCTCTTGGATAAAGTTCTGTAATGCCCTGTTCTTTAAGAGATTTTCCTAATGTAACAAGTGTGGCAATATCTGCAAGAGAGTAGCCTGTTGCTTTTGAAAGGAATGGAACTGTGCGGGAACTTCTTGGGTTTACTTCGATGATGTAAACACTTTCGTCCTGGGCAACAATAAACTGAATATTGTAAAGACCACGGATTCCAATTCCTAAACCAAGGCGCTTTGTATAATCAAGAATTGTATCTTTTACTTTCTGAGAGATGCTGTAACTTGGGTAAACACTGATTGAGTCACCAGAGTGAACACCAGTTCTTTCTACAAGTTCCATGATTCCTGGAACAAATACATCTGTTCCGTCACAGATTGCATCAACTTCAACTTCTTTTCCCTGAATATATTTGTCTACAAGAACAGGTTTATCTTCGTCAATTTCTACGGCAGTTTTAAGATAGTGTGTAAGTGCTTCTTCTTTTGCAACAATCTGCATGGCACGGCCACCTAAAACAAAGCTTGGGCGAACTAAAACTGGGAAGCCAATTTCTTTTGCTGCTTTAATTCCGTCTGGGATATTTGTAACTGCACGTCCTTCTGGTTCTGGGATTCCAAGTTCTTCAAGAAGTTTTTCAAAACAGTCGCGGTTTTCAGCTTTTTCAATTGCATCACAATCTGTACCAATGATTTTTACACCACGGTCGCGAAGAGGTTCTGCCAGGTTGATTGCTGTCTGTCCACCAAGAGAGGCAATTACTCCCAATGGTTTTTCAAGATTTACAATGTTCATTACATCTTCTGGAGTAAGTGGTTCAAAGTAAAGCTTGTCTGCAGTTGTATAGTCTGTAGAAACTGTTTCCGGGTTGTTGTTGATGATGATTGCTTCGTATCCGGCTGCTTTAATTGTTTTTACAGCGTGTACTGTTGAATAGTCAAATTCTACACCCTGACCAATACGGATTGGACCTGAACCAAGAACAATAATCTTTTTCTGATCAATAATCTGTGATTCATTTTCATCTTCGTATGTTGAGTAGAAATATGGGATGTAGCTGTCAAATTCTGAAGAACAAGAGTCAATCATTTTGTAAACCGGCTGAATATTGTTTTCTAAGCGCAGGTTGTAAATGTCGATTTCGTTTTTGTCCCAGAGTTTTGCAATGTATTTGTCACCAAAGCCCATTTTTTTAGCAACTTTAAGTTCGTCTAAGTCGCCAGGATGTGCTTTAAGTGTTTTTTCTTCTTCTACAATAAGATTGATTTTATCTAAGAAGAAATTATCAATTTTTGTAATGTCATGAAGCTTTCTGATTGTTTTTGCAGTTTCATCATTTTCGCTGCCGTTGTCTTCCATGCGCCACAAAAGTTCTGCAATTGCATAAAGGCGGTCATCTGTACCAATTGAAATGTAATCGTAAAGCTGTTCTGTTGTAAAGTCGTCGAATTTTTTTACGTAAATGTGCTGTATTCCAAGTTCAAGACTGCGGATTGCTTTAAGAAGACTTTCTTCAAAAGTGCGACCAACGCTCATAACTTCACCAGTTGCTTTCATCTGAGTTCCAAGTTTGTTGCTGGCATCTGCAAATTTGTCGAATGGGAAACGTGGCATTTTTGTAACAACGTAGTCTAATGCTGGTTCAAAAGAAGCAGGTGTGTTTGCCAAAGGAATTTCATCAAGATGCATACCTACAGAGATTTTTGCAGAAACTCTGGCAATTGGGTAACCGCTGGCTTTTGATGCAAGAGCAGATGAGCGGGATACACGAGGGTTTACTTCAATGAGGTAATACTGGAATGAGTTTGGATCAAGGGCAAACTGAACGTTACATCCACCCTGTATTTTAAGTTCACGGATAATGCGCAAAGCACTGTCACGGAGCATATGATATTCTTTGTTAGTAAGAGTCTGTGAAGGACAAACAACAATTGAGTCACCAGTATGGATTCCAACTGGGTCAAGGTTTTCCATATTACAGATTGTGATTGCTGTATCGTTAGCATCACGCATTACTTCATATTCAATTTCTTTGTAGCCTTTAATGCTTTTTTCTACCAGAACCTGATGTACTGGAGAAAGAGCAAGGGCGTTTTTCATCATTTCAATAAGTTCTGGTTCTGTGTCTACAAAACCGCCGCCTGTACCACCAAGAGTGAATGCAGGACGTAAAACTAATGGGTAGCCAATTTCATTTGCAGCCTGAATACCTTCTTCAATAGAAGTTGCAATCATAGATGGGAGAACTGGTTCACCAAGGCGTTCACAAAGTTCCTTAAAAAGTTCACGGTCTTCTGCCTGTTCAATACTGTCGCTTGTTGTACCAAGAAGTTCAACTCCACATTCCTGCAAAATACCTTTTTTCTGAAGCTGCATTGCAAGGTTCAAACCTGTCTGACCACCAATGCCTGGCAAAATAGCGTCTGGACGTTCATAGCGGATAATGCGGGCAATGAACTCAAGAGTAAGTGGTTCCATGTAAACCTTATCTGCAATTACTGTATCAGTCATAATTGTTGCAGGGTTAGAGTTACACAAAATAACTTCGTATCCTTCTTCACGCAATGCAAGACAAGCCTGAGTTCCGGCGTAGTCAAATTCTGCGGCCTGTCCAATTACAATAGGTCCCGATCCAATTACAAGTATTTTTTTAAGGTCTGTACGCTTTGGCATTTTATTTTTTCTCCATTATTTTCAAAAGGCAAAATTCAAGATTCATTATTTACGCATCAATTCCACAAACTGATCAAAGAGGTAAGCACTGTCTTGTGGACCTGGCATACTTTCTGGATGATACTGAACACTGAATATTTTGTTATCTAAATCTGAAACTCCTTCTACAGTGTTGTCCAGAATATTGCGGTGAGAAACAGTCAAACCTGTACCTTTAAGAGTTTTTTCATCAACTGCATAAGAATGGTTCTGTGAAGTGATTTCTACTTTTCCAGTTGCAAGATTTTTTACAGGATGATTTCCTCCGCGATGTCCGAACTTAAGTTTGTAAGTTTTAGCACCGTAAGCAAGACTGATAATCTGATTTCCAAGACAGATACCAAAAATTGGGAGTTTTCCTTTAAGGGCGCGAACTGTTTCAATAACAGGCTGAACATCTGTAGGATCTCCAGGACCGTTACTAAGCATAATTCCATCAGGATTCAAATATTCAATTTTCTGAACAGGAGTATCCCATGGAACAATTGTTACGTTACAGTTGCGGTTATTTAAAGATTGAATGATGTTATGTTTTGCACCACAGTCAATAAGAACAACGTGAAGTGGAGTTACTGAGTCTGAACGGATAATGCTTGTAGAAACCGCATTTGATTTCCAGATTTCTTTGCAGCTTACTTTGCTTACTGCATCTTTTGGAACTGGATTTGCGGCAATAATTTTTAATGCTTCTTCTTTAGAAGTTTCTGGGCTTGTAAGAAGACAGTTCTGGCTTCCGTTATCACGAATGCTTCTTGTAAGTTTACGTGTATCAATTCCATAGATGCCTGGAATATCGTACTGAATCATTACTTCTTCAAGTGTTTTTGAACAGCGGAAATTAGAAGGTCTAGGGTTATATTCGTGAACAATTAAACCTCCGATTGTAGGAGTGATTGTTTCGTAGTCGTCATCGGCCATTCCGTAATTACCGATGAGAGGATAAGTCATTACTACTGACTGATATGTGTAGGATGGGTCAGAAAGGATTTCCTGATAGCCAACCATTGAAGTATTGAAAACAATTTCTGTAACAGAATCTTTTTTGCTTCCAAAACCAAAGCCGTAATATTCACTACCATCTGCCAAAACTAATTTTCTTGTATACGAAATACTCATTTTTTCCTCTATTTTTCTATCTCTATTAGTTCTATTATACCTATTTATGAATTATTTTTCACCGGATACTGACCATTAAAACAGCCTTCGCAGAATCCAAAGTTCTTTTTATCAGGGCAGCTTTCTTCCAGGGCACGAATCATTCCTGGCAGAGAGATGAAGGCAAGTGAATCTGCACCAATTTCTTTACAGATTTCCTGAACTTCATGCTGATTGCTGATAAGTTCTGCTTTAGTAGGGGTATCAATTCCTAAGTGGCAAGGAAATTTTACAGGTGGAGAAGAAACTCTGAAATGAACTTCTTTTGCACCTGCACGACGCAAAATCTGAACAAGACGACGGCTTGTAGTTCCACGAACAATAGAATCGTCGATTACTACAACACGTTTTCCTTCAATATCAGAACGGATTGCATTAAGTTTTACAAAAACCATGTTTTCACGTTCAGCCTGAGTTGGAGCAATAAATGTGCGTCCAATATATTTGTTTTTTACAATTCCCATTGCGTATGGAATGCCGCTTTTCTGTGAATAACCAAGAGCAGCACCAATTCCACTATCAGGAACACCAATTACAACATCAGCCTGAATACTGTCTTCTGAAGCAAGCATTTCTCCCATTTTAAGACGGGCACCCTGAACAGAAATTCCATCAATCTGGCTGTCTGGACGGGCAAAATAAACATATTCAAAAATACAAGTCTGTTTGCAAATCTGTTCACCGGCTGATTCAAAAGCTTTTACTGAACGAACTCCCTCTTTTGTGATAAAAACAATTTCGCCAGGTTCAATATCTCTTACAAAAGTTCCGTTTACACTATCAATAGCACAAGATTCACTGGCAAGAATATAACCGTCGTCAATTTTACCAAGAACAAGAGGACGGATTCCATTAGGATCACGCACACCAATCAGAATATCTTTTGTCATGATTGTGAGTGCATAGGAACCTTTGATTTGTTTAACTGTATTTACAACTGCCTGTTCAAGACCAAGTTTATAGTCTTTGGCAATCATTTTAAGAATAACTTCTGTATCGCTGGAAGATGAGAATGTGCTTCCGTTCTGGGCAAGGATTTCCTGAAGTGAAGAGTGATTTGCCAGCTGTCCGTTATGAGCAAGTGCAATTGGACCAAGAATAAAATTATTCATCATTGGCTGGGCGTTTTCAATAGTTCGTCCACCTGCAGTTGCATAGCGAACGTGACCAACAGCAATGCGGCCTTTCAGTTCAGTAAGATTTTCTTTATGAAAAACATCTGAAACAAGACCCATGTTTTTTAACAATTTAAGATTATTGCCGTCACTTACTGCAATACCTGCACTTTCCTGTCCACGGTGCTGCAAAGAGTACAGCGCAAAGTAGGAAAGACTGGCCGCTTTTACAGCTTCATCTGAATTGAGAAATATTCCTACTACGCCACATTCGTCATGAAATTTATCCATAAGTTGCCTTCTAGAGGTTTGAGTATCCCATTAAATATTCATCGATTTCACGAGCACATTCACGACCTTCGGCAATGGCCCATACTACAAGAGACTGACCACGATGCATATCACCAGCAGTGAAAACTTTTTCAACATTTGTCTTATATTTGTCTGGAGCTGCTGTTGCAACTGTATTTCTAGGAGCAATTTCTGTTCCAAAAGCTTTCATTGTATAATCTTCAGCACCAAGGAATCCGGCTGCAATTAAAATCAAATCTGCAGGAAGTTCTTTTTCGCTGCCTTCAATTTCACAAAGTTTACCGTCGCGGAATTCAACCTGAACTGTTTTTACACCGCAAACTTTTCCATCTTTCTGGAAAACTTCTTTGATTGTAGTTTTATAAACACGTGGATCGTGACCGAATTTGTAGATAGATTCTTCAGCACCGTAATCAGTCTTAAGAACCTTTGGCCACTGTGGCCATGGATTGTTTGCAGCGCGTTCAACTGGAGGGCATGGCATCATTTCAATCTGAGTAACAGATTTACAACCTAAACGGATGCTTGAACCTGTACAGTCATTACCTGTATCACCACCACCAAGAACGATTACATCTTTTCCTGCAACATCAATTCCAAAGTTTTTAGAAAGGGCTTTTTCAAGATCAGCATTAGATTTTCCTTCGTTAGCAATTACTGTTTTTGTAACTTTTGTAAGGAAATCAACGGCGAACATAACACCTTTTGCATCAGCACCTGCAGCCGCAAGAGGACGACCTTTTTTTGCACCACAGCACAATGCTACAGCATCAAAATCTTTCAAAATATCTTCTGCTTTTACATTGTTACCAACATCTGCATTTGTTACGAATTCAACGCCTTCTGCTTTCATTAATTCAACACGGCGGTCTACAATTTTTTTGTCCAGTTTCATGTTTGGAATACCGTACATCAAAAGACCACCAACTTTATCTTCACGTTCATAAACTGTTACGTTGTGACCACGGCGATTAAGCAAATCTGCAACTGCAAGACCAGCAGGACCTGAACCAATTACAGCAACTTTTTTGCCACTGCGGATTTTTGGTACCTGAGGTTTCATGTAGCCGCTTTCAAATGCGTGTTCAATAATATAAAGTTCGTTATCATGAATTGTAACTGAACCAAGCTGTTCTTTATCATCTGCATTGCCACAAGGAATATTTCCACAGTTACATGCTTTTTCACAAAGAGCAGGACAAACACGGCCTGTAAATTCTGGGAAGCTTGAAGTTTTTAAGAGACGCCATGCAGCCATATCATACTGACCCTGATAGAGAGCATCGTTCCATTCAGGGATAAAATTATGAAGAGGACAACCAGTAACCATGCCGGCAAGTTTAATTGCACTCTGACACATTGGAACTCCACAGTTCATACAACGTGCAGCCTGTTCACGACGTGCTTTGTCTTCAAGATAGGTATGAAATTCATCAAAATTAGTAATTCTTACTTCTGGAGCTACATCTCCATTCGAAGTCTTAGCAAAATCCAAAAATCCACTAGGTCTACCCATTTCTTTTAATCTCCTGTGTAGGCGCCCGGTCAGAGGCGCCGATGGTATATTGGAAAGCGTTAAAAAAAATTGCGAGGCAGCAATTTTTTAGCTTATCCATATTTGTAAGCGCCTGGTTATTGGCACCGATTTTTTTCAAAAAAAAAGAGGTCGTAGACACTTCTTCGAAGAATTTATCTTCAAAAAATTATCTACGACCTCTTTGCCGTATTTCTTTTATAATAATGAATTTATTGCTTGTGGTCAATTGTAAATTGAAGCAATTTATTCTATTAATATATCTTTTTTACAATCAGCAGGTTGTGGGTCCAGACACTATTTGCATCTGTAATATCAAGACTTATAGTGTTTCCCGCTACGTCTCTGAAACTGTAAACTGTTGAATTTTTTACCATATTAATACCGTTAATTGTAACAGCTTTAATTTTACTTGAATCCCAGAATGCAACACATTTTTCAATTTCGCTGGCAGGGATTTCGTATGTATAAGTAATTCCAGAAACGCTCTTGCACTGATAGATGTTTCCGCTTGGTCCAACAAAAACAAGACTTGTGTAATCGTTACCAACAGTCTGATTTTGATTTGAAGATGGAGTCTGGCCAGAAGTTCCGTTTCCTGTAGAAGTAGAGCCGCTGTTAGAAGTTCCATCGTCATTAGAAGAATCGTCCCCCTTAGAAGTTGCATTTCCGTTATCAGAATCTGAAGTTTCTGTTGAAGAAGTTCCAGAAGTTCCGTTTCCTGATGAAGTTGAGCCGCCTTGTGTAGTTGGAGCTGGATCAGGTTCTTTTTGTGTTTTGGAAATGTATTTTACTTTAAGTTTGTCTGAAAGATTAAGGACAGCAGTTTCGTTACTGTAAAGATTTTTAAGAGTGAAACTTACAGGAACAAGATTTGAAACAGAAAGATTTTTATCTACGCCCATTTTAATCCAGCTGTACATTGAATCAAGATCATTAAGAAGATATGTGTTTTCTCCAACATTGATGCTGTTGATTGTTGAATGAGCGCGGGACCATTTTGAAACAACCATTGGACTAATAGAAGTTCCAGTAGAACCACCTTTGTTTGTAGAATCCTTAGGACGATACTGTGAAATGTCAGAAATCAATTCATCAACAGGTAATTCAGAAGTGATGATAAAATATGCTTTTCTACCAAAGTCTACAGAAGAAACATAATATGGAGTTACGCTTTTAATATCGCCGGCTTTAATTACGCCAGAATTGCTGTTGAACAAATCAACTGGGAATTTCAAATCGGCAATAGAAGCAGTGTAGTATTTCTGAGTAACTTCTACTAAAAGAATATTATCATCCCAGAATGCAGAACCAAAAGTAGAAGGAATCTTGCTCTTTCCATAACCGGCACCAAGAGAAGCCATTAAATCATCTTTGGAATAGACTGGGATAAAGCGGTAAGTTGTCTCTGGAATCATTTTGCGTTCAACACGTGATGCAGAAGAAGTGATTGAAGAGAATGCAGTTTTTGTTTCAGGAGTGATTATTGTTGTTGTAAGTTCGTTGCCGCTGTTTGCAATAGAAACTTCAACACTATTACGTTTTCCGTCTGTTAATGGACTGAACTTAAGGTTTGCAATATTCTGACCTTCAAAAATTGCACCTGGAACAATTGTGCTGTCTTTTACAGTTGTGAAAACATTAATTTCAGAAGAATTCCAGTTTACATTTGAGTAAGCAGAAGTATCATTTATGATTTCAAGTTTCTTATCAATCTGATTTACTGGTTTTCCTGTTTTAAGAGAAACTTTTCCAGATTTATCTGTTCTTGAAAGAGAGCGCATTTTTTTGTAGAAGTTATAAAGCTCAGTTTCATTTTTAGAATTTCTATAATCACCAAGGGATGTAAACAACTGACCAGCCTTATCGTAAGCAGAAGCGGTCTGTTTGTCTTTATAAATGTAAGCAAGCTGATATGTAATTTCTTTCATCTGAGCTTCTGCGTCTTTGTAATTGCCAGCCAGTTTCAGATAATGCAAAACAACTTCGTAATCGCTTTCTGTTTTTGCAGTTTTTTTGTACTGCATTGCAATGTCATAACTGATTTTATAAATTCTAGTCTGTGCATCACTATAGTTAGGAACCCATTTTAATGCCGCATTGAACCAGTTTACAGCTTCCTGTTTGTTCTTAAGATCTGATTTTGCTTCATATTCTTCTGCAATTTTGTAACAGATATTTGCTGCACGATTATTTACGTCATCAATGCCTGGAACTAAAAGATTTGCCTTCTGATAATAACTGTAGATTTCAAGTTTCTGTGTAAGGCTTTTTCCAGGGATAAGTGCTTCAGCAAGATTGTAATAGAATTCGCCATAAGCCGCTCTGTTAGACTGATAGATCTGAGAAAAATCGTCTGTGTATTTTACAATCTGAGTAACGTTGTTATTTTTTTCGCTGCCAATTGTATATGGAACAGGATTTACTGCCGACTGAATGCGAATAATATCTGTAAGGTTAGATAAAACTTCATCGCTTTCTTTGATGATTGCTGCAACCGCTTTATGACGTGTTAATGGAGTGTCGCCAGAAAGTTCAGATGCACATTTTTTTAATGCAGTAATCTGGTTATAACTGTAGACATCAAGATTTTCACTGATTATATAGCTGATTGATGAACGTGGAAGTCTTCTTTCAATTGCAGAAGGGTAAACTGCTGTAAATAATTCAACAAGTTCTTCATCTGCAGGTTTTTTTGCAAGACGAGGCGCAATATATTCTACTGCCTCAACATCATTTCCGGATTCAACAAGATATTTTGCCCGGTTTGAAGAACAGCCTGTAAAAAGACTGTCTGCTAAAAGGATTGTAAATAAGAACGCACAAAGTGATTTTATAATTTTCATAGTATTCCTCTAACTACAAAAATTATAAAATCACAAGTGATTATTGTAAAGGGGGACAGCTTAAGAGTATTCTTATGCTGTTACCTTTTTGAATGCTTCAAGTACAGCTTCATCATGATCAAGACCACGCTGTTCAGCATTAGCAATTTCAGAAAGCATACGCTGATAGTCATGTGGAATAATCTTTTTGAAGTTTGGAAGATAGCTGTCAAAGTTTGAAAGAATTTTCTTTGCAAGCTGTGAACCAGTTTCTTTCATGTGCTTTTCAATTAAGTCCTTAAGAACTTCAACATCATGGCTGTCTGTAACTTCTGTCATTGCTACAAGCTGTTTATTTACTTTCTTGTATAAGTCGTGGTTTGTATCAAGAACGTAAGCAACACCGCCACTCATACCTGCTGCAAGGTTTCTACCAGTTGCACCAAGAATTACAGCAACACCGCCAGTCATATATTCAAGACCGTGATCACCACATCCTTCTACAACAGCAGTTGCACCAGAGTTACGTACACAGAAACGTTCACCGGCAACACCATTAATGAATGCCTGACCGCTTGTTGCACCAAACAATGCTACGTTACCAACAATGATGTTTTCTTCTGGAACAAACTTTGCCTTGCTGTTTGGATAAACTACAAGCTTACCACCAGAAAGTCCCTTACCAAAACCATCGTTTGAATCACCTTCAAGACGGATTGTAAGACCTTTTGGAATGAATGCCCCGAATGACTGTCCGCCACCACCCTGACAATTAACAGTGAATGTATCTTCTGCCAAAGCGTTACCGTATTTCTTCTGGATTTCACTACCAAGAATTGTACCCATTGAGCGGTCTGTAGACTGAACTGAAAGTTTAGAAGCAAGAACTTCAAGCTGTTCAGCAGGGATTCCCTTCTTAGATTTTGTAATTTTTTCGAATGAAGGAACCAAAGTCTTCAAGTCTACAGTCTTATCCAGACCAAAGTCATAAATATCTTCTGGAACAAAGTGCTGTACTGCGCCTTCTTCTGGTTTGTAATCAATAATTCTAGACATATCCAAAAGTGAAGCACGAGTTGCTGGAGCTTTTTCCTTAAGTTTAAGAAGATCTGTACGACCGCACATTTCTTCAATAGAGTGAACTCCAAGTTTTGCCATGATTTCACGCAATTCCTGAGCGATATATTTCATAAAGTTTTCTACGTATTCTGGCTTACCTTTGAACTTAGCACGTAATTCCTTACTCTGAGTTGCAACACCAAATGGACAAGTATCAAGGTTACAAACACGCATCATTGCACAACCCATTGTAATAAGAGGAGCTGTAGCAAAACCAAATTCTTCGGCACCAAGAAGGGCTGCAATTGCAACGTCACGGCCGCTCATCAATTTACCGTCAGTTTCAATTACAACTTTTGAACGAAGACCGTTCTGAATCAAAGTCTGATGTGTTTCTGCAAGACCAAGTTCCCAAGGAAGACCTGCGTGGTGAATAGAACTGATTGGAGCAGCACCTGTACCACCATCGTGACCAGAAATCAAAATAACCTGAGCACCAGCTTTTGCTACACCGGCAGCAATTGTACCAACACCTGCTTCTGAAACAAGTTTTACAGAAATGCGGGCAGCACGGTTTGCATTTTTCAAGTCGTAAATCAACTGAGCCAAATCTTCAATTGAGTAAATATCATGGTGTGGAGGAGGTGAAATCAAAGATACACCTGGAGTTGCATAACGTGTCTGAGCAATCCAAGGGTAAACTTTCTTTCCAGGTAAGTGACCACCTTCACCAGGTTTTGCACCCTGAGCCATCTTAATCTGAATTTCTTTTGCAGAAAGTAAATATTCTTCTGTTACACCAAAACGTCCTGAAGCAACCTGTTTAATTGCAGAGTTGTATTCTGTTCCAAGACGATCTGGGCGTTCACCACCTTCACCAGAGTTTGATTTTCCGTGCAAGTGGTTCATTGCAGCAGCCATACATTTGTGAGCTTCTTCAGAAATTGAACCGTAAGACATAGCACCAGTCTTGAAGCGCTGAACAATGTTTTCTACTGGTTCTACATCATCAATAGAAATGCTGTCTGCAGGGAAGTTGAAGTCTAACATAGCACGCAATGTATGTGGATGTTCGCGACTGTCTACTAAAGCTGTATATTCCTTAAAGCGGGCATAATCTCCGTTCTGAGTAGCCTGCTGAAGGGCAATAATTGTTTCTGGATTATAAAGATGATCTTCTGCAGTAGGACCGCGGCGTAATTTGTGGTTACCAACTGAATCAAGATGAGTATTTACTGTAAGACCAAGTGGGTCAAATGCCTTGTTATGATGGAAGTTTACATCTTCTTCAATTTCTTTAAGTGTAAGACCACCAACGCGGCTAACTGTATTTGTAAAGTATTTGTCTATTACTTCTTTTGAAATACCAACTGCTTCAAAAATCTGTGCAGACTGATAAGACTGAACTGCAGAAATACCCATTTTTGCTGCAATCTTAACAATACCGCCAATCAAAGCCTTGTTGTAATCATCAATAGCAGTGTGATAATCCTTGTCTAAAAGTTTCTGATCAATAAGTTCAGCAATACATTCATGAGCAAGGTAAGGGTTGATAGCGCGGGCACCGTATCCTAAAATCATTGCAGACTGGTGAACATCACGGATTTCTGCAGATTCAAGGATGATAGAAATCTTTGTGCGTTTCTTTGTGCGGATCAAATACTGTTCAACAGCTGAAACTGCAAGCAAAGAAGGGATTGCAACGTGACTTTCATCAACACCACGGTCGCTTAAAATCATGATGTTTGCACCGTCGTGGTACTGTTTTTCAATATCATTGAACAATTTGTCAATTGCAGCTTCCAAAGAAGTGTTCTTGTAGTAAAGCATGCTGATTGTTGCAGCCTTGTAACCTGGTTTGTTCAAAGCTTTAATCTTAAGCATATCAACACCAGTTAAAATTGGGTTGTTGATTTCAAGAACAGTACAGTTTCCACTCTGTGGCTGAAGCATGTTTCCATCAGAACCAACATAAACTGTTGTATCAGTAACGATTTTTTCGCGTAATGAGTCAATTGGAGGGTTTGTAACCTGTGCAAAAAGCTGTTTGAAGTAACGGAACAAAGGAGGATGTTTTTCTGACATAACAGCAAGTGGAGTATCAACACCCATAGAAGCTGTTGGTTCAACACCAGTCTTTGCCATTGGAAGAACCATTTCATTTACATCTTCATAGTTCCATCCGAATGCACGGTACATAATATCTCTTTCTTCCTGAGTATAAACAGGAATCTTTTTGTTAGGAATTGGAAGGTCACCAAGGTGAAGAAGGTTCAAATCAAGCCATTCACCATATGGATGAGCACTGGCATATTTCTGTTTACATTCTTCATCACTAATCAAACGCTTCTGAACTGTATCTACAAGTAAAATGCGTCCTGGCTGAAGACGTGATTTAAGAACAATATTTTCTTCTGGAATATCAAGAACACCAACTTCTGAACTTAAAATCAGCTGATTGTCTTTTGTAATATAGTAGCGGCTTGGACGAAGACCATTACGATCCAGTGTAGCACCAAGAACATCACCATCAGAGAAGAGGATAGCTGCAGGACCATCCCAAGGTTCCATCATAGTTGCCCAGTAGTGATAGAAATCTTTTTTCTGAGCAGGCATTGCTTCATCATGTTTCCATGGTTCAGGAATACACATCATAACTGCAAGAGGAAGGTCCACACCGTTCATTGTAAGGAATTCAAGTGTGTTATCAAGCATTGCAGAGTCAGAACCTGTAGTATCAACAGCAGGAAGAACTTTGCGGATTTCAGATTCGTCAAACTGAGTAGAAATAAGGCTTTCTTCGCGGGCAAGCATTCTGTCTACGTTACCGCGGATTGTATTAATTTCACCATTGTGTGCAATAAATCTGTTTGGATGAGCTCTCTGCCAGCTAGGCTGTGTGTTTGTACTGAAACGTGAATGTACAAGAGCAAGAGCAGAAGCATAATCAGGAGACTGAAGGTCGTAGTAGAAAGTACGCAACTGCTGAACAAGGAACATACCTTTATAAACAATAGTTCTGCTTGAGAAAGAAGCAACGTAAGTATTATATTTTGTCTGTTCAAACTGGCGGCGAAGAACATAAAGTTTGCGGTCAAAAGCAAGACCTTTTTCAACACTTTCAGGACGTTCAATGAAACACTGCATGATCACTGGCATACAGTCGCGGGCACGTTTACCCAAAACATCAGGATTTACAGGAACATTACGCCATCCAAGGAACTTCAAACCTTCTTTTTCAGACAAAGTTTCAATCATTTTCATAGCCTGAGAGCGTACAAGTTTGTCTTCAGGGAAGAAGAACATACCAATACCGTAATCTCTGGCATCTTTCAATTCAATTCCAATTTCTTTAGCAGCTTTTTTGAAAAAATCGTGGGAAATCTGTACTAAAATACCAACACCGTCACCAGTTTCGCCACTAGCATCTTTACCAGCACGATGTTCAAGTTTTTCAACAATACTTAAAGCATTATCAACAATTTTGTGGTCTGCATGTCCGTCAATGTTTACAACTGCACCAATACCACAAGCATCATGTTCAAAAGAAGATTCGTAAAGTGTTTTCATATATATCCTCTGTAAAATAAATTGCTTTAAACAAAAAAAGAGGTCGTAGATAGTTTCCCGAAATTTATAAATTTCAGAAATTAATCTACGACCTCTTTGCCGTTTCTATCCATAATAATGATATGAATATTTGGTGTCAATAGTGCAGAGAAAATTTGTACTCTTGAAAAAATGATTGCCAAACAGTCAAACGGTGTTATGGAAGCAAGTAACGCTGTAGAAGAAATGATTGGTAATATTAATACAGTAAACAATGCTGTTGATCAGATGGCATATTCTTTTGGTGAATTGACTAACAGTGCAAAAGAAGGAACTTTAATTCAGAATGAAGTAAATCTTAAGATTGAAGAAATTCGCGATTCAATTTTTGAAATTGGTACACAGATTGATCAGTTCAAAGTCTAACTTCTGATTTCTGATTTATTCTGGGATTAATTTGCTGAAGGCTGGCAGAATTTTTTTAATCTGCTAAGGGCGTCTTTTACAATTTCTTTTGAAGTTGCAAGATTCATTCTTACAAAATTCTGTCCGCCTTTACCATATTGATTTCCTTCGCTTAAAATAAGACCTGTTTTTTCACGAAGCTTTTCTGCAAAAGTTTCTCCGTCCATTCCTGTTTTAGAAATATCAATCCAGATAAGATAAGTAGCGTCAGATTTAATTGTTTTTAGGGAAGGAATTTCTTCTTTTACAAACTGTTCAACCATTTTTCTGTTTTCCCAGATGTAAGTTCTGAGTTCTTCAAGCCATGGCATCCCTTTTGTAAAAGCACTTACTGCACCCTGTACGGCAAAAGCATTTGGTTCACCACATTCATCTGTATTAAGCCCACGCCA
This sequence comes from Treponema sp., assembly GCA_024402665.1. GTDB lineage: Bacteria > Spirochaetota > Spirochaetia > Treponematales > Treponemataceae > Treponema_D. Next base: position 2,464 of record JAKSTI010000021.1, on the reverse strand, counting down.
CACTTTATGACGAAGATTTTCATTTGGAATAACAACGGCGGCGGTTCCAAGACCAGCAAGATTAAATGTTTTTGTTGGAGCAACCGCCATGATACAGTTGTTTTTACAAGTTTCATTAACACTTGCAAAAGGGACGTATAATTTTCCAGGTTCAGTTATATCGCAGTGAATTTCATCACTAAGGACAACAACGTTATTTGCAGCACAAAGTTCCCCAATTTTAGCAAGCTGATCTTTGTTCCAGATTTTTCCTACAGGGTTTTGTGGATTACATAAAATCATAAGGGAAGTCTGTTTGTTCTGAAGTTTCTTTTCTAAATCAGCAAAATCAATTTCATAAGAGCTGCCGTCATACTTTAATTCGCATTCAACAGGATTGCGGCCGTTGTTCAAAATTGAGTTGTAGAAAATATTGTAGGTTGGGGTAAGAAGAAGAACATTTTCACCAGCAGTAGTGATTTTTCTGACTGTGCTTGAAATAGTTGGGACTACACCTGTTGAAAAAACAAGCCATTCTTTTTTGATTTCAAAGTTGTAGCGGTTTTTCCACCAGAAGCAGTATGCGTTTTCCCAATCCTGATTTGTTTCTGCGTAACCGTAAGCACCAATATTTGCTCTTTCTAAAATAGCCTCTTTGATTTCTGGAGCAGTATCAAAATCCATATCAGCTACCCAAAGTGGAAGTTCGCCATCTTTTACATTCCACTTCATTGAATTAATATTTTTTCTGTCTGCAATTTTATCAAAGTTGTAAGCCATCTTTTTTACCTTTTATAAATTATTTTACAGATTATTGCAAAATGTTTTTGTCAGTAATTTCTTTTGTTATTTTACCAATTTTGCTGCAAATGATTTCTGTTTTAGAAGGGTCAATTTTTGTTTCATCAAGAAGAAGCTCTTCAATTTCATCAGCCTTGATTTTTCCAGAAATAGGATTTTTTACACTGACAATTCTTCCGTGAGTTTCTGCATCAATATTAGAACAATATTCAAAAGCCAGGTCTGTATTCAAAAGAGTGCAGTTTTCAAGTTTAAGGCCATCAATATAGCAGAAGCCCTGATTACTTTCGATTGTACAATTTACAAAGCGGAGATTTTTAGAGTTCCAGCCAAGATATTCACCAATAATTACAGAATCATAAACAGTAACATTTTCGCAGTTCCAGAACGCATCTTTACTGATTAAGCGGGAATTACGAACTTCAATGTTTTTTCCACCGTCAAAGAAATAGTTTCCGCTAAGATTAAAATTTTCGCATTTCATGTTGCTGGAATTCATTGCAAAATAATCGCCCTTTGCCTGAACGTTTTTAAGAGTGATTCCATCGCAAGTCCATAAAGTTTCTGCGGCATTTGTAAAAATAACATTTTCAAGATTTACATTCTTACAGCGGCGGAATTCCTTTGGTGCATCAATCTGAACATCCTTAAAATAAAGATCGTTTGTATACCAGATTCCAGATTTTCCAAGTTCAAAGAAAACAGAGTTTTTAACTTTTACATTGTTTGAATACCACAATGGATATTTGTAGCGGAAAGATGTTCCAGACACTTCAACTGAATCCGAGTGCTTTAATGGTGATTCACCATCATCAAAAATGGAATTTTCAATTTCAACATTTTTTACCTGATAAAGTGCTCTTTCACCAGTAAGTGTTTTTTCGGAAATTTTCTGCATATTGTTTATTACTCCTACCATTATAATACTGGAAAAACCACAATAATTAAATAGAAGGAAATCACAAATAAATGTAAATACGTATTTATTTATTGTATAATTTTTTTATAATAAAAAGACAAAAAAATACAAATTCACTATAATGTACACATCTTTTATATTTAGAGGTAAATATGGCACTTACAAGTGTTTCACCGGTAGACGGTCGTTACGAAGGAAAAACAAAATGTTTGCAGGGTTATTTCAGCGAAATGGCTCTTATGAAATACCGCATTTATACAGAAATCAACTATCTTATTAAGTTGCTTGAAACTCCAATGCTTAAAGAAAGAGTTACAAAACCAGTTGATGCTGCAAAACTCCGCTCAATCATCGACATCAGTCTTGAAGATGCAGAAATCATTAAAGCTTTTGAAACTAAAGGCTACAATGGAACACCTGCTACTAACCACGATGTAAAAGCTATTGAATATTTTATCAAATTAAAGATTAAAGAAATGGGCATGGACGAAATTCTTGAATACGTTCACTTTGCTCTTACTTCAGAAGATATTAACAACATCAGCTACGGACTTATGATTCGCGATGCTGTAAATGAAGTTGTACTTCCAGAAGTTCTTAAGATTTACGACACACTTTATAAACTTGCTTATGCAAATAAAGATCTTTCTATGCTTGCCCGCACACACGGACAGCCAGCAACTCCTGTTACATTCGGAAAGGAAATCTTAGTTTTCGTAAACCGCATGAAAGAAGAACTTGTTCAGCTTGGAAATATTGATATTC
>JAKSTI010000020.1 GCA_024402665.1 Treponema sp. | reverse complement strand
CTTTGCGTAATATTATTGGTGAACTTGAACTTGATGAATCACTTACAAGCCGTGACGTTATCAATACAAAAATGCGTGCTATTCTTGATGAAGCAACAGACCCTTGGGGAATTAAAGTAAATCGTGTTGAAGTTAAGAACATTGAACCACCACAGGCTATTCGTGAAGCAATGGAAAAACAGATGAAAGCTGAACGTGAACGCCGTGAACAGATTTTGATTGCAGAAGGACACAAACAGTCTGCAATTCTTGAAGCTGAAGGTAAAAAACAGTCAATGATTCTTGCTGCCGAAGCAGAAAAAGAAGCTGCTATTCAGAAGGCAAAAGGTGAAGCTGAAGCTATTCTTGAAGTTCAGAAAGCTACTGCAGACGGTCTTAAAATGCTTAAAGAAGTTGGAATGGATGAAGCTGTTCTTAAATTCCGCAGTCTTGAAACAATGGAAAAAGCAGCTAATGGTCAGGCAACAAAGATTATTGTTCCAGCTGATTTTCAGAATCTTGCAGGTGTTGTTTCTTCAATTTCAGAAATTGCAAAAAAGAAGTAACTAACTGTGCAGTTATTCCTTTTTAGATATAGATAAAACACACACAATACAAACTCAAATCACAAATAACTTTCACGGAGGAAAGTTTTTATGAAATTTGTAAAAGGTTTATGTCTATTTCTTATGCTTTCAGGAACTTCCTTTGCACAGGATTTAGTTACAACTTTTGTTCCTGATACAATGGATGTTCAGGTAATCAGCAGGAAAAATTACGTTTACAGGGAACGTACAGATTTACGCCGTTACGACAATGGTAAATACACAGGTCTTACAAGTAGAGAAGTAAGATCTTTTATGGCTTTTGAAAAAGAAACTCCAGAAGCTACATTTTTTAACGGCAATTTTTATGTTCTTCAAAAAACTCTTAGAAACAGAACAAATGTAAAAGATGCAATCAATTCTGCAGTTCCAGTAAATTTAAGTTACGCCAAAGACGGTTCTATGAAAATGGATACTGAATCAGGCTACCCTACTTTTAGGAACTTCCCTGTATTACCTGAACAGACTGTTTATCCTGGAGACTCCTGGTCAAGCAAAGGGATTCGTTTAGCAGATCCTTACGACAGCGGTGAATTTATAGAAATGCCAATGCTTGTTTCTTATACTTTTAAGAAACGCTCTGTCTGGAATGGTCAGGATGTTTATGTAGTTTCTGCCACATGGGCTACCCGTTTTGGACCAGATGATTTATGCTGGGGCAAACTTAGAGGAGCAGCGGGTTCTCATAATGCAACTCTTTATATCAGTGTTGATACAGGAATTATGCTGCTTTGTCAGGATCAGGTAAATGAAGAATTCATTTTGAACGACGGAAGAAAGGTTGCTTATAAAGGAACAATTTCTTTGTTTACAGATTATGCTCCTGCTGTAGATAAAGCATCTATTGAGCAGGCACTTGGTGTTGTAGCAAAATCAAATGTTTCTGATGTTCCAGTTAATACTTCCAAATTTATTGGTACAGGTGGTGCTGGTGGAAGCGGAAGTTCATCAACAGAGAAAAGTGGTTCATCAGGTGGCAGCAATTGGATTAATTCTGATTCAATTGATTACAAAGAAACTTCAAGCGGAATTATGCTTACTTTGCGAAATCTTCAGTTTGAAAGTGATTCTGCAGTATTGTTGCCAGGAGAAAATGAACGCCTTGATATGATTGCGGCTGCTCTGAAAAAGGCACCTGGTTCTATGTTCCTTATTGGCGGACATGCAGCTTCTACTGGAAATCCTGCTGGTGAACAGAAAGTATCAGAGGATCGTGCAAAAGCAATTGCACAGGCTTTGATTGCCAGAGGAATTAATCCGGATATGATTATGTGCAGAGGTTATGGTTCAACAGTTCCACAATCAACTAATGATACACCAGAAGGACGGGCAATGAATCGTCGTGTAGAAATTACAATTCTGGAATAAAATTGATTTGATGAAATATATAAAATCAAGTTATAATGATTAGTATCAATTTATAGAAGATATTTAATTATTGTAGCTTGATTTTTTTTTAACGAGAGGCTTTTTTATGCAGGACAAATGTTTATTTATGCAGGTTAGATATTACTTGAAAAAAGGAACAAGAAGCGAATTTTACAGAAGATTTAGAGATAATAATATCAGAGAATTTTCAGCATCTGAAGAAGGAAATCTTGCTTACGAAATTTATTTTCCTTTAGACAGTGATGATGATATTTGTATTCTTGAAAAATGGAAGAACAGCGACAGTCAGGAAAATCATGTTCAAACTTTGCACTACGCAATTTTGTCTGAATTAAAGGCAAAGTACGTAGACAAAGTTGAAATAAAACAAGGCTGGCTGGAAGAGTATTAATTTATTTCCAGAAAAGTTCACTTTCAAAGCAGAGAACAGAATCCTGTTTTCCAAAAACGGTGATTTTCTTTTCTGCATCGTTTATTGAAATGTAAAGCTGGATTCGCTGACCAAGCATAGCTTCCTGAGAAAAATTGATTTTGAAATCTGTAAACTGTTTAGAACGATATTCATCAGGAAGAACATCAATCACAAAAGCACCATAGCGGGCATTATTTGTGTGACCGTTTCCATCAATATCGCTATACCAGATTGGACGTTCAACAGCCATAACTGCATTTTCTGGAAGTTCTATTTTTGCAGGTGGAAGACAATCGTGTTCTGTTACAGTTTGTGGAGGAACTCTCATTGTGAAATTTTTGATTGGCATTAATCGGCGTTTTTCAAGATCAACTAAAAGCCAGCGGGAATCACCACTAACAAGACATTCATTTGTATCTGAATCATAAATTTCATAGGAGCGGGTAAACTGTAAAGGTTCAGGTTTTTCTTCCCAAGTCTTAATTGTAATTTTCTGATTACCATGTGGCATTTTGTGAAAACGGAACGACTGGCGGCTTACAAGAATACCAATTCCCTTATCTGTAAGAGCATTATAATCCATGGCACGCTGTGTAAAATCTTCTACAGCAGCATCTGTAACCATGCGCAAAAGTTCAAAAAGGCTTAACTGATGATTTTTATCACACTGGCAAAAGTAAATCTGGCTTTGAGTGTGAAACTGAATCAAATCTTCTTTATTTTCATACCATTGCTTAAATTCATTCATAAAAGTAATAATAAAACTTTCTGTAATTTAATGCTATAATATTTTTATGATTATTAATTATATTACTTATGGTTTACTTGCAGTATTATTACTGGCGGGCGGAAAATTTGCCTGGAGAAAGGGAGAGTTTCATGAAGATTCAGCTTCTCTGGAAGTAACAAAAAATCTTCGTGGTTTTGCAGCAATTGGAGTTTTGATTCATCATATTTCACAGAATCAGGCGTTTCAGATGGCAAACGGATACCACAGACCTGGTATTCTTTTTGGCTTTGTAAATGCAGGCTATTTGTTTGTTGCAATCTTTTTCTTTTGTTCCGGCTTTGGTCTTATTAAGAGTCTCATGACAAAGGAAAACTATTTTGATGGTTTTATAAAAAAGCGTGTTGTAAAGACCCTGGTTATTCCTTTTTACATTAATGTAGTTTTGTATGCAATTTTTATTGTTGCTACAGGGCAGAAACTGGCGGTTCAAAGATGGATTGCAAATTTTCTTGGACTTTGTTTGATGAATGAATATGCCTGGTTCCCAATTGTTTGCGCAATTTTGTATCTTGCCTTCTATTTCATTTTTAAAAATATTAAAAACAGACCTTTATGTTATGGTTTGATGCTGGCTGTAATTTTGCTTCAGGGTGTTTTCTTTAGTATTAACGGACACTTTGCATGGTGGTCTGGTCCTAAAAACTGGTGGCTTAATCCAGCTTTAACTTATAAGGCCAAGTGGTGGCAGCAGCAGGGTGTAATCTGGTTCTTTGGTGAATGGTGGGTAAATTCATCAATTGCATTTTTTATTGGTATGCTTTTTGCTCAGTTTGAAGAAAAGATTCGTAACTGGTTCAAAAAATTGTACTGGCTTAAGTTGATTTTAGTTATTGTTCTTTATCTGGTTGCAAGATTCTGTTCTATGATGGCTCAGGGAATGTTTGGTTACTGGTCTGAATTCAGCGGAAAGGGACCTGGTATTCTTAATAAATTTATTTGTTATTGTGTTCAGTTACCGGAAGTCAGTTTATTTGTGATTATGATTTTTGCAATCATGCTTGTTTACAAAGTTCAGAATCCGGTTCTTAAGTTTTTTGGAAATGTTTCTTTTGAAACTTATATGATGAACCTGATTCCAATAACAGTTTTTGATCTGATTATTTTCCAAAACAAATTAATTCCTGGACTAGTTGCAAAACCAGGTAATACAGATGTTCGCCTTTTGGGACTTTATGCAGTTGCCGTTATTGCTACAACTGTATTACTTGGACTTTTATTTAAGTTTCTTTGTAAAATTGCTACTAAAAGAATTAGGTAAAAAATCAGTATAAAGCAAATGTTTCTGTAACTGTGCGTTTAAAATCTGCCAGGGCTCTTGCTCTAGATTTTTGGCCAGTTACATACTGATTAACTTCATCAAGCCAGATAATTTCAATTTCATCATCATGATTGCTGAAGTTTGTTCCCTTTGCACTCTGGTTTGCTTTTATAAAAACATCGTACATATTCTGGCCAAAAAGGAAATCAAGACGTCCATCTATGTTTTTCATGACTTCACCAGAAACTACAGTCTGTTTTGCATATTCACTATCTGCGTATTTATACATAGCACCGTCTTTAGAACAGTCTAAAGTAAGGTATTCAATTAATTGTTTTACAGCAGCTTTTTTATCTGATTTAAGATTTTTATTAACAAAAGTCCATGATCCACCCCAGTAGAAACCTTCTGGAGATTCACAGATTGCCCAGTCGTTTTCTGGTCCATCGCTGCCATCAGGTATACTGTTATAAGTCAGAACATAATTAAGGAACCAGGCTGGTCCAAAGAATCCGAATACAGGAATTTTACCTTTCATAGATTCAAACCAATCATCTGTCCACATTTGTGTTTTTGCAACAAAACCTTTGTCATAAGCAGTTTTGGCGTAATCAAGGAAAGCTTCACGTTTTGGATCAACATAGACTTTGCCATCAACAATCCAGCCTTTTTCTGCAGAATTTTCAAATGGTAACCATAAATCCTGAATACCGCTTACAATTGAATAACCTGATTTTGCAAGAACAGATGCTGCCATAAAAAACTTTTTCCAGTCATTTTCGCCGCCACCAATTCTTTTCTGGATAACAGCTGGGTCGTCAGTTCCAAAAACCTTTTTTGCAATTGAGCGTCTGTAAATAAAAACACCGCTGGATGAATCATAGGAAAGTCCTGCAACATCGCCATTAGCATTACGACCTAAATCAACTGTGAAACTGGCAATTTCTGCTTTTTCAATTGCAGCATCAATGTCAATTCCTAAATCATTAACAGGCATTACATATTCGCTCATATTACCTTTTGTGAATTCATAAAGGTATTGTAGGTCAATAACGAAAATATCTGGGGCAGAGGAATCATTATTTTCAAGGGCCGACTGAAGTTCCTTTGCATATTCGCCAAAAGGAGAAGGAACAATGATATTTTCTACGTTGTATTTAAAATCTGGATGATTTTCTCTAAAATCATTGAGCATATTCGAAACTTCATCAGTATATGAATATACCAGAATAGTTTTTTTTGATGATTTTTTGGATTTCTTTTCTTTTGCGCCGGCAGTGGCAATTAAAAAGATTGAAAGGATCAAAAGTAGTAATGTTCGTTTTTTCATAGAGGGTCTCCTTAAATAAATATAGCGGGTTTATTGGATTTGGTAAACTTTGATGTAGTCTACATAGAAACTGTAAGGATTAAAATCAGCATCAAGATTACCATCAATTCCGGATTCAGTGATTGCCTGAGATGTGATTAATAGCATAAATTTATCATTAGGATTATTAAAGCCTTTTATGCTGCTTGATGAGACAAAAGAAATTTGTTTTCCATCCAAAAACGAAGTAAGCCCTGAATCATCCCAGACGCAGCGGAAGGTGTGCCAGTAATTTGTAAAATCAGAAGGGAGAGAATAATGCATATATCCTGCAGCCGGACGGAGATTTATACTGTCACTGCTTCTGCAACCGGTACGGATTATATTACGGGAAGGTGAATATTCAAAGAAATCAATTTCATCAAGAGCATAACCATCACTGGCACGATATTGATTTGTTGGGATTCTTCCGTTTGTTGCTTTTGCTTCAAAATCTGTATTGTAATTTAATACCCAGAAAGTAAACTGACCTGGATGATAACCTGGAGTGTCTGGACCTTTAAAGCGGATTTCATAAATTCCTTTGTTGAAAGTGTGGATTGGAGTTGTGTTTATAGGATTTCCAGTCCATTTTGCGGTAATAAGACAAGGGCCGCTTATTTTTTTAGATGCTTTTCTTACCAGAGGGAATTCTGCAATACCATCATGTATTTTAAGATATTCAACACTTCTGTATTCGTAATTATTGCTGTTGTAGTTGCCCCAGTCTTCTGCAAACCAGTTATTCAAATCATGAGGCTGATAATAAACTCCGTTTTTTAATGAATTTTCGCTTGAATGATCTGTATTGAAATCTTCATTAAAAATCAGTTTGTATTTTTTGTTATTGTAAGTAATAGTTTCTGCAGGAACCTGTTTTGGAGGATATGAACAGGTTTCATCACCAATTTCAATCCACTGGTAATTTTCAAAATTAATAAGAATGTATTGCAAGTGATTGTAGAGTTTTCTGTTTGGTTTGAAGGTGAACTCAAGTTCTATTAAATCTCCGGCATTTAATTTTTTATTTAGATTTTGTGGAAGTGTATAAATGAAGCCCTGAAAGTTTGATCCTGTATCCCACTGATTAAAATACAGGGTTGTATCAAAATTCTGCATGCGGTTTACCTGAGTTCCATTTATGCGGACAATAAAATCTTCAAAATGAAGAATAGACTGGCTGCCTTCATAAGAGGACTGTTGTATGAACAAAGTAATACTTTCTTGTTTTGGAGAAAGGATATTACTGTGCAATTTATAAACAAGTTTTTTTGTTTGAAGTTCAGTTTCTATTACAGGATCTTGTTGAACAGGAGGCTGTGGAGGAATAACAGGAGGATCTTCTGGCCAGGAAAGAGTTTTCCACCAGCCAACAACTTCTGTATTATCAACAAGCCAGAAATTTATTTCGTTTTTTAAAGGGCGGTTTGTTTTGTAAGTAAATTTAATTTCAAAGCAATCGCCAATATTAAAATCATAGGGGTAATTTTCTGGAATGCAAAAGAGTCTGTTCTGATAGTTTGATTTTTGAATTTGTGTGCCATCCTGATCTTCAGTCCAGACATTATAAAATAATGTTAAATTCAAAGATTTTTCTTCAAGAATTTTCTGGTTGTTATGAGTTACGCTGAAATTAGAAATGTGAAAAGTAGTTTCGGCTCCTTCTGATGGAGGCATCTGGAAAAATAAAGTCACATTGTCAGGTTTGCAGTCTGTAGGAAGATCCTTTAGGAAAAATGTAAGTTTAACCTGTGTGGATTCAGAATCATCATATGGATTATGAAAGCAGGAAATATTAGAGAAAGAAATGAATGATAACAAAAAAAGTGTAAAAATAGAGTATTTCTTCATAGTGAATATTTTACACCCAATAATGTGAGACTTAAAGAAATAAATAATTTCAGCGGGTAGAAAATTTGCCTGAGAAAACAAAGAGTCTTAATAAAAGGATGATTCCACGGAATGTCAGTTCAACGGCCATTGCAATCCAGATTCCGGCTAATCCAAATGGGCCAATCAGCAGGCTGGAAAGAATAATTCGTACACACCACAAACTAATGAGCATCAGGATACTTGGAACAAATGTGTCGCCTTTTCCTCTAAGTGCGCCGGAAGCTACAATTGAAGCGGCATACATTGGTTCTGCAAAAAGTTCCAGTCGAAGTACGTGAACAGAAAGAGACTGAACTTCGGGATTTGGAGTGAGGAACTGGAAAATGAACGGGCAGATGAAATACATCAGGATTCCGGTTAAAGACATTACAATCATGGCAGCAAGAACTGTAATGAGGGAGAATGATTTTGTAAGGTCTTTTCTTTTTGCACCAACGCTCTGACCTACCAGAGTTGTGGCTGCTTCTTGAATTCCATAGCCTGGCATATAGCATAAAGCTTCGGCGGTAGTTGCAAATGAGTTTGCAGAAAGAGCAACGCTTCCTAAAGGGGCAACCATTCTGGCAACAATAACAAGGGCTCCAGTAAAGGCGCTGCTTTCTACACCAATTGGGATTCCTATTTTAAACGCACGGCGGATGCACATACTGTCTATTCCAAAATTTCGGTGGCCTTTAAGTTTAAGATAGTCTGATTTCAAAGTTGAATAGCCGGTAAGGATTATTGCTGTAACTAAGGCAGAAGCGGCTGTTCCTAAGGCGGCTCCTTTTACTCCAAGATTGAAAACGTAAATGAAAATATAATTGAACAGGATATCAAGGAAACACATGCTGGCATTCATAATTGAAGGGAATTTCATGTTTCCGCTGCACTGGAGCATTCCGGTCATTAAAGTTGTTGTAAGAAACAGAGGTGTGGAAAGTCCGTAAATTAAAAAATAATCGCCGGCATCCTGAACAATAGAAGGAGATCCTCCAAGCCACAATGGAAGTTTACTGCTGAGTAAAAAAGAAATCAGGGCAAGGAACAAAGAAAATGCGGCACAAGTATAAATGCTCTGAACAAAGATGTTTTTGGCATCATTTTTTTTACCTGCCCCTATTGCCTGGGCAACCTGAACTGTGAATCCAATAGAAAGGGCATGAGACAAACTTCCCAAAACCCATGTGGAAGAGGCAACAAGACCAATGGAAGCAGAGGCATCGGCACCTAAAGCACCAACCATGGCGGCATCAATATATTGCATTATAATAGAAGAAATCTGTGCAATTACGCCTGGAATACTAAGTCGCCATACAAAATCAATCTGCTGTCTGCGTGTAATCTGAGGATTTTCTGCAAGAAGTTTTGAAAGGTCAAAATTTGCCATAAGAAAATTATAATGATTTTTTATGAAAATTTCATTAATCAAGCAATTTATGGTAAAATACCCTACAAAATTGATTTGGGAGAAGAGATAAAACAGATGCCAGCAAAAGCGGATTTTCATCTTCCGGGATTATTTGAATTTATTGAATTTTACAAAGTGTTTCTTCCTCTTTACAAAAATCACAGGGAATGGTTTTACAAATGGGCCAATATTGCTTCTATTTACGGAGCACCGGCAGATTGTTTGTGGGGTGGCGGCAGAGTTGGTTTTGGTCAGGATAATATAAGTGACGTTCTTTCTTTATTAAAGGAATATGAAATTTCTGGCAGACTAACATTCAGTAATTCCCTGATTCAAAAAAAACATCTGGCAGATAAAAAATGTAATGATTTGTGCGCACTGTTTCAAAAAGCAGGTAATTCATCCGGGATAAAAAACGGGGTGATTGTTCATTCTGATTTGCTTTTGGAATATTTGGAAGACAAGTTTCCGGGGCTTTATTTTGTATCTTCTACAACAAAAGTGATTACAGATTTTGATTTGCTGAAAAAGGAATTGCAGCGCAAGGATTTTAGATTTGTAGTACCTGATTTCCGTTTTAATAATCAGATGGAAAAACTTTGTGAACTTAATGTGGCTGAAAAATCAAAGATGGAATTTCTTGTAAACGAATGCTGCTGGACTGGCTGTAAGGACCGCAAAATCTGCTATGAAAATGTTAGCAGAAAGAGTCTTGGTGAAGATTGTGCAGACCATATTTGCAAGGCCCCTGGTGGAAATGAAGGATATCTTTTTTCTAAAGCTATGGAAAATCCATCTTTTATCAGTGGTGAAGATATTGTGAACCGTTATTTGCCTGCAGGATTTGTGAATTTTAAAATAGAAGGAAGAAGTCTTGGAAGCGCAATTCTTTTAGAGTTTCTTCTATATTATTTAGTAAAACCTCAGTATCACCTTAAAGTTCGTGAAGCAATTTATCTGGATAGTTCTCTGGATTTGTTTTAATAAAATTTGCCCAATTGAATTTTCTGTTATAACTTTTAAGATAGAGAAAAGGAGTTTTTATGGCCATTAGATTTTTGCAGACTAGTGACTGGCATTTGGGAAAAAACATGAACGGCCGTGTTTTGATTGAAGATCAGGCTGAAGTGTTAAATCAGATTAAGAAGCAGCTTCAAAAGGGTGTTGAAGAAAATAATCCTTATGCTGCACTTCTGGTTCCTGGTGATGTTTATGACAGATCTATTCCTCCAGAAGAGGCCACAATTTTACTCAGCGATTTTTTATCTGATATTAAAGATAGTTTTCCATCTTTGCACCTTTTTATTTCTGCAGGAAATCACGACAGTGCATCACGTTTGTCTTTTGCAGCAAGTATTTTTAAAAAACAAAATATTCATCTTGCAGGTTCTACCGCTGATTTTTCAGAACCTGTAATTATAACTGCCAGTTCAGACGGTTCAGAAGAAAAGGCGGCAATTTATCAGCTTCCGTATTTGTATCCTCGTTCCATTAAAAATCAGAAAGAAGATACTTATTTATATCGCCAGCAGGAATTATATGAAGAAGCCTGCAGACAGATTCAGGAAGTTCATCAGAAAAAATATAAAGATTTGCCATCTGTTTTGTGTGCCCATCTTTTTACGTTAGGTGCAGTCAAAGGTGGTTCAGAACGCAGCAATGTTGGAGACGCAGAACAAGTTAGCTCTGAAGTTTTTAAAGATTTTACTTATGGTGCTTTTGGTCATATCCACGGGTATCACGTTTGTGATTCACAAGGACGCTGTTATTATTCTGGTGCTCCACTTGCCTATCATGTAGACGATAATCCTGAAACTTTCATGCTTGATGTTGTTCTTAATGGTAAAGAAATTCCTGTTGTGAACAAAATCCCATTTAAGCCTTTGCATCCTGTTGTAAAACTTGAAAATACAATTGGCGAACTGACAAATGGAAGTTCAGAATGGTTGAAATATAAAAATCACTATGTTTATGTTTCTTTAACAGATAAGGTTTCTGTTCCAAATGCTCACGAACTTTTGCGACCAGTTTTTCCTTTCTTAATCAGTGCTCAGCCAAAGGAACGAACTTTTGGTGGAAAGGCTGCTTCTATTGAAGAAAGACGAATTGCGGTGGAATCAAAAGATATTAACAAAATTTTTGAGCAGTTTTTGAAAGAAGTTAGCGGTACAAATCAGGAAGATGAAGAATTGCTGAATCAGGAAAAAGAAATTTTGAAGCAGCTGGCAGAAGAAATCCGCTGGGGTGAAAATCTTTAAGAGTTTTTGGAGAGTAAGCAATGAGACCTATAGAAATCAGATTAAGAAATATTGGACCATTTTTAGATCAGACAATTAATTTTGATAACCTTGATAATATGTTCCTCATTACCGGGAATACAGGGGCTGGAAAAACCTTTATTTTTGATGCAATGACTTATGCGCTTTACGGGGAACTTAAAGGAAATCGTGCCAGTCATGAAAAAGATTTGAAAAGTCGTTATGCCTCAGAAAATGAAACTGAATTTTTTGTGGATTTCACTTTTAAGGTTGCAGATAGAATTTATAAAGTCATTAGAACTGTTGAATTTACAAAACCTGGGAATAAAAATCCAACTGCATCTGATGTTGAAGTTTATAGCCGCCAGAACAACGGGGATTTTGAATGCATCACAAGCGGAAAATCAAAAAAGGAAAAAGACGAACTTATAAAAAATCTTATTGGTCTTACTGTCTCCGAGTTCTCTCAGGTTATTCTGCTGCCTCAGGGAGAATTTTCTGACTTTCTTAAACAGAATTCCTCACAAAGAAGCGTGACTTTGAAGAAACTGTTTCCTGTAGATGATTATTCCAGGCTTATGGAAAAGGCTAAAGAGAAAAAAGAGGAATTTGAAGAAAAGATAAAGCAGATTGAAACAATTATTAACGGGGAACGAAAATCTATAGAAGAATATGGATTTATGTTTGAGGCAGCAGAAAGCAGAATTTCAGAACTTGAAAATGATATTAAGGAACTGGAAGAAGAACAGAAAGCAAATAATGATCTTCGGACAAAAATTGCAGCTGAAGAAGCAGACTATAATCATGATCTGGAAGATGCAAAAATCAATGAAGCAAATGAAAAGCAGCTGAAACTTCTTGAAGAGAAAGCTGAAGAATTTGCCTCTTTAGAAAAACAGCTTGCACTTGCAGAAAAGGCAAATCTTTTTAGAACAAGCATCAATGCAAAAGCAAAGGCGTCTAAAGATGTAGAAGAATATTCTGCTAAATTAGAAGAAAGTAAAAATCAGCAGGAAAGGACAGATGAACTTTACAAATCCCTTGAAGCAAAAACTGGGGAGATGAAAAATCTTAAGGAAGCTACAATTGAATTAAAGGCAAAAGTAGATTCTCTTGAAGATAAAATAAGTAAAGTCGATGTTTTTATGGAGCTTAAAAAAAAGGAACGCCTGGCTTCAGATGAAAAAAATGCTGCCTATGAAAATAAAATTGAACTGGAAAATCAGATTAAAGAAATAACTGACACTTTGGGCGGAGTAAAGATTGAAGTTTTACTCAAAGAACAGCAGGAGAAAAAACTCAGACTTTCTGATTTGAAAAATAAACTGGAAGGGCAAAAAAAAGATGCTCTTGAAAGAGATAAAATTTACAAACAGCTGAAATCAATTGATCAGGAAATAAAGGATTTAGAGAAAAAGTATTCTGAGACTGATGATCTTGTAAAAAGAACAGAAAATACTCTGGCTTTATTAAAAAAACAGGCAGAAGAATTTAATCTCAAAAATCAGGCATTTGGTCTGGTAAAATTATTGCAGCCTGGTTGTCCTTGTCCTGTTTGCGGTTCAAAAGAACATCCAGCCCCTGCCGAAAATAAAGATTTGCTTAATCCTCAGGAGCAGGTAGATGCAATGGGTCGGGAACTTGATTTACATAAAAAAGAACTTTCTGAAATCGATACATTGCTGCAGGTTAAGCTTTCTGGAAAAGGTGCAATGGAAATTCAGCTTGCATCGTTTATAGATATTGGAGTTTCAGACGAAATTAATGAAGCCTTTGATGAAGCAAAGGATGATTTTTTGCAGACTGACGAGAATCTTAATGATTTAGCATTGAAGCAGGAAAAATTATCTGTTTTGAATGACCGGCTTGTTCTTGTAAAAGAAGAATTATCTGTGAAAGAAAATGAATATGTTGCGGTAAATACAGCTCGTGTGGAACTTGAAAAAGTCCTTGGCGAAAAACCGGAACTGCTTCAGGAACAATATGATGAGTTAAGCAGTCAGTATGAAAAAAATAATGAGCTTTATGAAAACTGGAGCGAAGAATTAAACAAAACAAAATCTGAAAAAGCGGGTATTGATTCTTCTGTTCAGGAACTTTCAGAAACTCTTGCGGCAATGGAAAAAACATTCTGTTCGGTAAGTGAAGAATTAAAGATTCAGATTGAAAATTCTGATTTTGATTCTGAAAAAGCAGTTGAAGAAGCAATGATGGAGCTGGAGGAATTAACCCAGAAACGCAAAACTTGTGATGATTACAACAAAAATGTTTTCTCTTTGAAGGAAGCAATAAAAAATGGCAGAAAAGTGCGTCCATTATTTGAACTTGAAGAAATTCTTAAGGCACTTGGTAAAGATAAACATTCGCTGGAAATGGAATATAATCAAAACCATGCAAAACTGGAGCAGATTAAGGCGGAATATTTAACAATTACTAATTCTTTTGAAAAAATAAATGCCAAAAATCTGGAAAAACAGGAACTTGAAAAACAGGCGCTGCCTTATAAAAAGCTGCATGAAGATCTTTCTGGAAAAAATGGGGCAAGTGTTCCTTTTGATACATGGGCTCTTGGAATGTATTTTGAACAGGTTATTGAATTTGCTTCACAAAGATTCTTTGAAATTTCGGATCATCGTTTTGAATTTGTTCTGCGCAATCTGGAAGGCAAAAAAGGAAACGGCTATAAAGGTCTTGATTTACAGGTACTTGATCACAATACACCAAATCTTACTGTGTCAGATACTGCGGACTTAAGTGGCGGTGAAACTTTTGAAGCAAGTATCAGTCTTGCACTGGCTATTACAGATGTGGTTCAGAATAATAATGGTGGAATTGTTCTTGATTCTCTGTTTATTGATGAAGGATTTGGAACCCTGGATTCTGATTTGCTTGATAAAACAATGGAAGTTTTAAATGAATTAAGTGAATCAAAAATGATAGGACTTATTTCTCATGTAGACAGCCTGCAGGATTCAGACAGCGGAATTAATTCTCAGATTAATGTTCATAAAACAGCGAACGGTTCTTATATTGAAATGAAACAATAGGAGAAACCGGACAGATAAGGTTTGACAGATTTATAAAAATCCATTTTACTTAACTCATACTTATAAAAGGAGTCAGGCTAAAATGAATAAAGTTTCAGGTCTAGTTTTAAAAATTATTTCTGTTCTTTCTGCAATCTATGCAGTAACAATGGGATTGCTTTTCAAAGAAGGAGCAATGACATTTTTTACATACCTTTCTGTTGCAGCAATTGGTATAGTTCTTGCTGTTTTTCTTGTATTTGATTTAACAGGAAGAAAACCATCCAGAGTGATGTACAATATCAAATACGTATTTACATTATGTATTTTTGTAACATTCCTTTTGTTCAACACTCTCTTAGGACCAACACAGGTTGGCGGATTATTTGTTTCATGGGGAAACATTTATTATTGCAGTTTCTGTGCTCACGTTCTTACTCCAGTTACAGCTGTAATTGATTTTTTTGTAAGCGACAGAGAATACGAACCTAAATTAAAAGAGGCTCCATTGGCTGTTCTTCCTCTTTTTGCTTATGTTATTTTTGTAATGATTTTATCTTCAACAGGATACATCTGGTATTCTTTGAATAATGAACCTATGTGTGCTCCATATAACTTCTTGAACTACAAAGCACCATGCGGATGGTTCGGATTTGATCTTGGTCACATTAACAGCCAGACTTTAGGAATTGGAGTTGCCTACTTTATTATTGTAATGTCAGGAATTTTTGCCTTGATTGGTTTAGGAATGCTTGCCATAAAAAGAAAAACTGTTGCAAAAGCTTAATAATCTTTGAAATTCAAACTAAAAAAGTTTTATTACGAATGTTTTCCATATTACAGGGAACATCCGGAAGCAAAAGTTACTTTTGGCAGGGCCCAAAGGAAATATATTAAATCCTTTTACGAAGATAATGAGCGTTATATTTCCAGAAACCTTGGCATATCTCACTTTATCAAAGAAATGGCCAACATCCTTGAAGGTTTCGTTGCCTAAATTTAAAAATTGATTTTCACAGGCTCCCTTAGGGGAGTCATTTTTTATTCAAACCAGTTTTCTGTGTTTAATAAAGGAATGCCTTCAAAATGTTTCTGATTTCTTGTAACAAGAATCATGTTGTTAGCAATGGCAATAGAAGCAATTATCAGATCAACAGGGTCACGAACCATGCCTTTCTCTTCTAATTCTGTTTGAATATGAGCATGTATAGATGCAGCCTGTTTGTCATATTCAATTACTGGAAAAGTTGGTTCAACAAAAACATCCATAAATTTTTTTAAGTCCTGTTTCTTTTTAGAATCTGGGAGTCTTTCAATTCCATAAGAGAGTTCTTTATAAGTCATAGAAGCTATGGCAGAAATTTCTGAATAAGCGATTACTTTGCTTTTTACAACTTTGAAGCCAGATGCTCTATAAACTTCTGAGATTATATTTGTATCAAGAAGATAAACTTTATGCATTCTCACCGTCCTCTCCAATTACATCAAGAAATTCTCTTTTGAAACGGGCATCATTTGTAGAACTGGTATTTTTACGAATGATATCAATAGCCCATGGATCAAAATCAGAATCATCATCAGTTTCCTGGCAACTTGATTTCCATTGAAGATATCGTTCTAAAGCAGGTGGTGCTTTGTGTTGAATTTCTTTTTCGTATATTTCATTACTGATGATTACAGCACAAACTTTACCGTGCTTTGTAATACATACGGCTTCTCCATCCTGAACAAAATTTACATATTCACTTAATTTACTTTTAACATCAAATAAAGGTACTGTCATATCAACCTCCAAGATTGTTTATAATATAATATAAATATGACCATAAGTCAAATTTATAGTCATAAACAAAACCAAATTGGGCGAATTGAAAAATGTGAATTATAATTAATAAGAGAGGTATTGTTTATGAAAAAATTTATCTTTGTTATTTTATTAGGGATTTTTACATTATCAGGATTCTTTGGCTATGATGTGAAGAAGGACTATCCTTCTTATTCACCAGATTATGGAATCCGTGCAACAAATGAATCTCATTATGATATAGATAGTAAGGGAAAGAAACAGTTCTATCACACGGTGCAGATTATAGATTATGAAGCGAAGATTATTTATAAGTGGGATTGTTCAGATGAAGCAACAACATTAAAGAAATATAGAGAATTAATTACAGATTACACTGATTCATATGATATTGAAAGGAAATTACTCCCGGAATTAAAAGGTCAAATTTCAGATTATAGTACAAGTAATGACGGCAAATGGATGATTTGTACTATTGATGAAAATCTGGAAATGGAATACTTAGATATTTCTGATGAAGATTTTGAGAATCTTGTTTTAGATAGATTGATAGAAGGCAGGGTCAGCAAACATCTAGTTGTATTGGGAATGATGAATGTTTTTGATTCATTCTTAGATTTATATGATTATATTTACGGTTCAGAAGAAGAATCTCCAATTTGGTCTGCTAAAAATGTAATTTATATTTTAAATAATTATATAAAGACAGATGAGAATGCTGACGAAATAGAAAAAATAATTTCTGAAATCCAAAAATTTGTTCCAGAAGAAGCTATAGACTGAAATAATTTTATTTACCCTTTTTAAAAATGGGTTTATAATTAAAGGATAAATAACATAAAGTTTTTTGATTTTATAAAAGTATTTTTTTTGAGTTTACTATTTTTATAAAGGGAAGAGTTTTATGTTATTTTTGGAAAAACTTAAACGCATCTTTTTGTACGACGGCCTGAAAAAATCAGATTATAAGAAAGCAGAATCCTACATCATCAAAGAAAATAACAGACGCTTACGAATATATAATATTATAGCAATTATTTTTGTACTGGGTCTTTTTGTTTATTCCCTGTTTATCAGAGGATTTGAGTCTATTACAATTATCTATCTGCTTTGTGCAATGATAAATGGGGTTATTCTGGCTTTGCTTTGTTTCAAATTTCAGGATAACAAAATCTTTTCCACAATAACAAATTACTTTTTTACAACTTTCTTTCTATTATTTTCAATTTATTCAGGAACAATAACCAGTAATGGTATGCCAGCAACAGCATTCCTTGCAACTATTGCTATCATCCCATATATTTTGTACACAAAAGCTTTATCTGGATTTATTCATCGCCTGATAATCCTTGGTATTTTTATTGCTTTGTCTTATAAAACAAAAAGCCCAGAATATTTTAGAACAGATGTTATTAACTCTGTAGTTGTTTTTCTTCTTTCATCTCTTGCTGGTGGACGAGTTAGAAAACTTCAGGTTAACGGCTGGGTAATGGCAAGTAATCAGGATAAAGAATTAGAAAAAATGTCTGCTAACTTTGAGTTTATCAGAACTATTAATCTTCAGGAAAATTCTTCTATTGATTATGCCCGTGGAAGTAACAAAAAAGTAATAGGAACAAGCGACAATGCCCTTAAGCAGATGGATTCCTATATTGAAGAATGGGTTGCCGATAATAATTTAGATCATATGCGTCAGTTCTGTGATTTGTCTACTTTGGAAGACAGAATGTATTCTCAGAAAGTTCTTATTTGTGATTTTGCCTGTAAAGATATTGCCTGGCGTAGAGCAACATTTATAGTTATTGAAGAAGATAAAAAAGGATTCCCAAAAAAAGTTGTATTTACAATTCAGCTGATAGCAGATTCTTTCTATTTAAACATGCTTAATTTTGATCTGATGCAGATTAAGTAGACTGGGAAAATTTTTAAAGGAAGTTAAATGGAAAGCAAAAATATCAAAAAATATAAAGAAATAATATATCTTTTTTTATGGTCTCTGGCCTTTATTCTTTTAACTGTGTTTACGCACTCTTTGGCAAAATTTAATCTTGTAATGTACAAAGGGGTTTTTGCAGCTTTTCAGTACGGTGTTTGTCTGGTAATGGTCATTTGCTACAAAAAAAAAGGAAGTATAATTGCCATTGGTTTAATGAATTTAGTACTTATAGAAGTTTGTATTAATGTAATTAAGGGAGACAGACCTTCTATTCCAGGTTTATTTAATGTTCTTTTTTATCTTACCACTCTGATTATTATTGCCCATCATAACTTTAAGCGGGAACTTGATAATAAAACAGATATGATTACCGGCTGTTATAACGGCAAGGGATTACGTAATGAAATTAAAGACAGAATTGCAAAAGGAAAAGAATTTTCAATTATTTATTTAAGTTTAGGTAATTTTAAGGATATTAATGATGGTTTTGGTCATGCTTATGGTGATGAATTACTTCGTAAAATTGTAAAACGAATAAACATGCGTCTTGGTTCAGACTGTGTTGTTGCCAGATTAGGTGGATCTGAATTTGTTGTCCTTATAAAAGACAATGAGAATGTAAAAGAAATTACAGATCGTCTTTTAAGTGCAATTGGTGAAAAATCTATTCTTGTTGTTGATAATACTAGTGTTGACTGTTATGCCAGCTGTTATGCAGGAATTTCCAGTTATCCAAAAGATGCTGCCGATTATGAATCTTTGTTAAAACACGCAGATATTGCAATGTCTACCGCAATGGCAGATAAGTCAAAAGAAGCATATTTTTTTGATGAATCTATGCTGGAAAGTATGAACCGCCAGCGTCATGTAGAAAAATTGATTAAAGACTGTCTTGAAAAGAAACTGTTTTATCTTGTGTATCAGCCACAGTACGAAGTTCAGAAAAAAAAGCTGCGTGGTTTTGAAACATTAATCAGAATGCGCACTGAAACTGGTGAATTTATTAGCCCGGCAGAATTTATTCCAATTGCTGAAAAAAATGATTTGATTCTTCAGATTGATGATTACGTTTTGTTAGGCGCAATGGTTGAATTTAAAGACCTTGTTGAAAAAAATCCTGATTTGATTATTTCTATAAATGTTTCTGCCAAAAATTTTGCTTCTGAAAATTTTGTTGGAAAACTGAAACGGCTGATTAATGAAGTAAAGTTTCCTTCTAAAAATCTTGAAATTGAAATTACAGAATATTGTATGGTTGATTCTTTTGATATGGCTTTGGAAACAATCAGAAAACTTAAAGAAATGGATATTCAGATTGCCCTTGATGATTTTGGAACAGGCTATACTTCATTAGATTATGTTTCCCGACTTCCAATTAATCTTCTTAAAATTGACAAAAGCCTTATTGATGACATTGAAAACAATAAAAAACGCAGAGATTTTGTTCACGCTGTTATCAATATGGGGCAGCTTATGGGTTGTGAAGTTATTTCCGAAGGCGTTGAAAATGACAGCCAGGTTTTTTACTTAAAAGAATACGACTGCAACCTGATTCAGGGATTTGTCTGGGGCAAACCATTAATGTATCACGACGCAAAATCACTGGTGAATTAGAACTTTTATTGTTATCAGATAATTAAAAAAATTAATTATATTTAGGTTACTCTTCTTTAATGTATTGTCATTGAAACATATATGTATATAATTGAAGAAAATGTTAAATAGAGGGATGAAAATGAAAAAAATTCTTTTTACTGCATTTTGTTCATTAATGTTATTTGCAAGCTGTAAGCCTGAAATCAAAATTACTTACATTGGAACAAAAGCACCTGGCCAGGAAAAAAACACTGGCGATATTGTATTTACAGATGGCAGTGCAATTGCCGTTGTAGATGGTTTAGAATTAACTCCAGAACAGAAAGAAAAAGTAGCTGGGGTAATGGTAAAGTCAGAAGATGTCTGCTTTATTGCAGGAAAAATATCTGAAACAAAATTACAGTGGGCTTCGAATTCGTCTAATCTTGGAAATACTGATATTGGTAGTCTAACAGAGTCTATACTTTCTAATATGACAGATGGTAGAGAAGGAAAAGAAAGACTTAAGGCTATTTTGAAAGAGAAGAAAAAAGCAGATGATACTGAAATAGAAGGACATTATCCTGCATGGGAATATTGCTGGAATTATTCTAACAGTGCATTTACTTCTGGATGGTATTTGCCGACTTATAAGGAAGCAAATGTTTTATATGTTAATAGTACTGCATTAACTAATGCATATAAAGTATTGGGATTAACATTCAATAAGTTATGTTGGAGTTCATCGGCACATTCTACTACTGCAAAATTTTCTTCAGCCGAAAATAAATCGAGAACTACTGAACAGTATGTTATTCCTGTCCATGCTTTGGATTCTTCTAATGCTCCAAAATTCACTGTAACATTTAATGTGGGTGACACAAAGGGTGATGTAAAAACAGTTTCTGTTTATAAGAATATGAAAGTTTACTGTGATGAACTTTTTAAAGGAAATACATATCAGCATTCAGAAAGTGAAAAACATCTTTTAAGTTTTAATGACCAGGCAGACGGAAAAGGTACAGATTATGAGATTGATTCTTATATTACTGTAACAAAAGACATGAATTTGTATGGACAATGGTTCTATGGAGAAAAACTTGCTTCTAATAAAGATAAGAGAGCTGCCGGTGACATTGTATTTAATGATGGATCATTAACAGGATATGGTTCTAAAACAACTACATTTACAGACAGACAGAAAGAAGCTGCGGTAGGTGTAATTTTCTATAGTGATGAGTCAACAAAAACACTTAATAATAATGGTCTTTTTTATGATGAACCTGTTCAAATTCGTCTTTCGAAGAATTACAGAAGTGATTCTGGATCTGCGAGTGATTACACAGGAACACGAGTTTTGTTAAAGAAAACAATAGCTGCTGGTTCAAAACGTTTTTGTATTGGTAATAATAAAATCTGCCAGGGTAATTCAGATGAAAAAAAATCTTCTCTTAATGCATATATATCAGGTGGTAAAGATGCAGTTGATCAAAAACTGGCATTTATTTTATATTCAGCAAATCAGGGTAAATATTCATTAATTGACGGAAAAGAGGCAGAAGAAGTTTTAGCAAAATATCCTGAAGTTGAATTGGATATTCTTTCTGGAAAACCAGAAGGCTCTTATGTTCCTTCTATTATGGAATTGCAGATTATTTTCTGTTACAGAGAAATGCTTGAATCACAGATGAAAAAGATTGGCGGAAATTTTGCAGCAGAAAAAACCTACTACTCTTGTAACACTGTACCAGATGCAAGCCAGTGTTATTATCTTCAGTTTGAAGATCCTTCTACAAAGGTAAAAAAAACAGTTTGTAAAGACGCTGTTGTTGCGGGTGATTATGCTGGTAATACTACATATAAACGTATTTGTTATGCAACAGTATTAGAATAAATATAAAATACCCGGGGTTTTAGGGGGTGGAACTCCCTAGGAGAAGGGGTAGCGGAAGACGGCGTCCTGAGCTGGGCGAAGGATGCTGGCTGTAGCGGGGGGAAGGCTTTCCCCTCGCTTTTTTTTCATTCACATATAGAATATAGAGCAAGAGGAGATTATTATGACTTTCGCTTTTCAGCAGATTCAAATTGATACAATGATTGTGCTTGGGATTATTTGTGCTTGCAGTATTGTTTATTGTTTTATTGTTGGGGAAATTACAAATAATAACAGCCAGATGGATAAGTTATGGAGTATTCTTCCTGAAATTTATGCCTGGGTTGTAGCGGTAAAAGGAAATATGAATCCTAGACTTGTGGTTATGGCAGTTCTTGCTACTATCTGGGGGGCTCGTCTTACTTATAATTTTGCAAAAAAAGGTGCTTATTCTATAAAGTTCTGGGCTGGTGAAGAAGATTACCGCTGGATTATTCTTAGAGAAAACAAGATGTTTAAACCTCATTGGAAATGGGCATTGTTTAATTTCTTCTTTATTTCTATTTTTCAGAATGTTTTGATTTTGTTAACAACACTTCCTGCAGTTGCGGCAATGACTTCTTCAGCAGGACTTAACTATATTGATGTTATTGCCATTGTTTATATGGGCGGTGCTATTTTGCTTGAAACAATTGCAGACAAACAGCAGTGGGATTTTCAGAGTACAAAATATAAATTGCTTGGTGAAGGAAAAAATCTTGAAGAACTTCCTGAACCATACAACAAAGGATTTAATACAACTGGGTTATGGAAATATAGCCGCCATCCAAACTATTTAGGTGAACAGAGCACTTGGGTTGGGTTCTTTATTTTCTCTGTAGCAGCAGGGGCTGGTATTTTTAACTGGAGTGCAGCTGGTGTTATTCTTTTGATTATTCTGTTTATTGGAAGTTCCATTTTTGCAGAAAATATTTCTTCTTCAAAATATCCTGAATATAAGGATTATAAAAAGAAAGTTTCACGCTATTTGTTGTTGAGAAAAAAACGTTAATTTTTACAAGCCGGCTGGAATCGTATATCTAAAAACCTTTCTTGATGATTTCATCGGCAATAAAAACAAGATTATCCTGAAAATTATTGTCAGGATAATCAAGAGTTCCTGTTACGGTAATTTTTTCATCATCCTTTGGAAAATCTTCAGGATAAGACAGTCCTTCTGGCGGTATAAAATCTAGTCCTGCTGGGCAGCAACCTGTGGCGTCCCAAACTAATACTGAAAAATAGCGTTTTCCTTCATGAAGGGATGTGTAATAGTTCCCAGAAACTTTAATCTTCTTTCCTGCGTATTCATCTGGATTAATAAGGATGTCAAAAACTACAGAAGAGAGCTTATCGTAATCTGCTTTGCTCCAGTCAAAATCGACTTTTTGTTCTGATTTTTCTGTTTCTTTTATTTCATTTTTTTTGCAGGAGAAAAATGAAACAGACAGTATTAAAACAAGACTAAATAGAATTAATTTTTTCATAAATCCTCTCTTTATATTAATCATCACCTTCGTTCTGGGCAGCGACTTCCAGAAGTACTTTCATGATTTCTTTATCAATTAAAAATGGGGCTGTAAAAGGATCCAGAATAAGTCCTTTTGTTTCTGCGTCTTCTTTTATGATTTCAATTGCCAGAGTAACAGAAATGTCATAAACTTCGCAGTCTGAATCCTGATACTGATTTTTAAGCTGTTGTTCAGTAGAGAAAATAGGAAAAACATTATCGCCATTTTCTGTTGTAAGAATCATTGGGAAACATTTTTTGTCTCCGTTTTCATCTGGTTCAACATGCATAGGCATAAGAACTTTTGAATTCAAAAGACAGGTCATGAAATTAATAAAACTTTCCTTTGTCTGGTCTTTAAGATAAAGTTCTTTTTCAGAAAAAAGGATTTTACCAGAGATTTCTCCATCAAAATTCCAGGACATGAATTTATCAAGTTCACCTTCTTTCCAAAAGCCGGCCTTAATCATATCTTTTTCAATTTCATTTATGAGCTTATCATCCAGATCTTCTTCAACAACAACTCCAGAATGACCACCATGCCATTTAATTTCAGGAAACAATTTTTCATAGCGTTTTGCAGGAAGAGGATTTTCTTTGTCGCAGTCAAAAGCGTCCATAATCCACATGTCTGCATAATGAAGTTTTGTGCCATCTTTACGCCAGCTGTCACTTTCATAGCAGGAATCTTTGAATTTACCAATCATGGCAATTCCATCATTATCTGTTCCAACCTGCTGAACAATGAACATATCATCTTTAGTCAGGTTTTCATATTCGCGGATGCTCCAGTTAAAATCTGTTGGCTGTTCATTGTTTTTGATATGACTTACAAGATCCTGATGATCTTCTGTTTTATAAGAAGAAATATTTGGGTTCCAGCGCAAAATATACAAATTCATAATGACCTCCGTAAATGAAAACAGATTTTCGTAATAATATATTTTATCACGAAAATCTGAATAAGGGGTTTTTAATTTTTAGAGATTAGATTGTCACCTGAACAACAATGCCAGAGTAACTCAAACTAACCAGCTTACTGTTGAAAGACATTTTTTCTTCTTTTGACTCGCGGATTACTTTTGCGGCAAGGGCTCTGATGTGACCTGCTTGATCTAATCCAGGATTTCCACAAATCTTAGAATCAATATTTTCAATGCATACCAGAATAGAATTCTTGTCATAAGGATTATATGGTTCTGCCTGAACTACTGTTTCCAAGTCTGCATAAAAATCGTGTTTTGCATTTCTGATTTTCTGGCCTTTTTCAAGAAGGTTTTCAAAACCAAGATTATCTGTAAGCTTATCAAAAATAGAAGGTTCAGGTTCCCAATCATAGAATTGAGTTCCAACTAATGGAAGTGTCAAAGTTACTTCATTATTCTTCATATAGCGGATAAATGCCTGATCAAGAGTTTCCTTGGAAGGGTCAAAATTAAGTTTCTTTTTTGCATTGTTGAAAATTAACGGAATATCGTCTGGATTGACGTTCTTCATTTTTCCATAGCAAAGGCTGAACAAAATTTCAACAGAAAGAGAGTCCATTATAAATGAAGAAAGATGAGCAAATTTTTCAAAGGAATCTTTCTGAGATATATACAATTCACCTGCAAGAAGAGAATCCTTTGCTTCAATGGCAGACAAAAGTGGCCCTACATGTACAAGAAAATCGAAAGTATCCTTATCTGAAACATCAATACTTGAATCAACATAGATTTTTGGGTTGTTGTTCAAAGTGTCTTCAAGGTAAATGAACTGGCTTGGAGAAAAAAATGTACTTGAAGCAAATTTCTGATATCCTTCTACTTTAGGAAGCTCATTGTTTTCCCATTTTCCAACGTAATCAATCTGACCTGTTTTACTTTTTGAAAATTCAAACCAGTTTTTTCCACAATTTATTAAAATCTGTGCATTCATATTGCACCTCCTGTTTTCACCCACTATCTGCTTTTATTATAAAATGCAACCTAGGACAAGGTTTGTCCTACCCTAAAAAAAATTTTGTGATATAATGAAAAATATGGGAAAAACAAGAGCGCAACCACACATGATGAATAATCTGCTGAAAATAGAACATGCTATTCGAAGCGGAAATTATCCAAACGCAAATGATTTGGCGAAAATAATAGAAAAAAGTGCAAAAACTGCATCCCGCTATATTGATGTCCTCCGTTACGATTACCAGGCTCCAATTGAATTTGATTTTCACAAAAACGGCTATTACTACACCGATAATAATTTTTTTATTCAGAATGTTATGCTTAAAGAAGGTGAACTGCTGACAATTTCGGCCATTTTACCTTTGCTGGAACAATATAAAAATACTCCGCTGGAAGAAAATTTCCGTTCAATTATGGAAAAAATCACAGACATGCTTCCAGATAATGTAAGTGTAGATTCATCACTTATAAATAACGAGATTTATTTTATAACAGATCCACTTACAAAATTGCAGGATGGGGTTTTTGATTCAGTTTTAAAAGCTACAAAACTTCATAAAACCATGGAGTTTGAATATAAAACAGCTCAGAATAAAGATTATGAATTCCGGGAATTTGACCCATATCATATAATTTGCCAGAAAGGCAGCTGGTATGTAATTGGTTATTCGTATAAAGCAAAAGAAATCCGTATTTATGCCATGCCGCGAATCCGTAATCCTAAAATCACAGAAAAAGTGTTCATAGTTCCTGCCGACTTTAAACTGGAAAATCATATTGACCCGGACTTTGGAATCTGGAATTCTCCATCCCCAAATTTTAAAGTTGAAATTCAGATTGATCCAGTTATGAAAACTTATGTAATGGAACGTGAATGGCATAAAGGCCAGATTATAAAAGAAAATGAAGATGGTTCTGTTTATCTTTCTTTTGAAACAAATCAGGTTGGTCAGACCGCTCACTGGATTTTGCAATTTGGTGGAACCGCAAAAGTTTTGAACCCACCAGAATTAGCTGAAGAAGTAAAATTGATTGCCCAGAGAATTTTAGGGAGATATGAATGAAAAAAATTAAAAAGCGGGATTCTAATGTTATAGTATGGAATATAAGTAACAAAAATGTAACTGCAGGTTTATGGAGTTTACGGGCAGCGTGGAATAAGATTGAAAATCAGAGAGGTTACTATGACATTTTGTGATAAATTACAGATTTTAAGAAAATCAAAAGGGCTTACTCAGGAAGATTTGGCCGACAAAATCAATGTTTCAAGAGCTGCCGTAGCTAAATGGGAAGCAGGTCAATCTTACCCAGATATTTTCAATTTGATTCAGATTAGTGAACTGATGAACGTTACTGTTGATTATCTTGTTAAAGATCAGACTTGCAATGTGGCTCCTGTAGATTCTGAATTAACCGATCTTGATGAAATGATAGAATTCCGTCTGGAAGCTAATCGCAATACTTATGCAGGTTTTTCCAATGAAGTTCCATCTACCAGATTGGATTCCCACGATTTTCGTTATGAAAAAGGGAACTATACTTACCATGATACTTATGTTGGTGGTGAACAGTTTGCCGGCGAAGAAGCAGTCTGGAAAAGTGGAAAAGCGGTTTATGCAATGAATTATGTGGGAAGAGTGCTGGATGAAAAATTCAGTGGAAACTTTTTGAAAGAAGCCTTGCGTGCTGCAGATAAAAAACTGCCATTCCGGGGCCCTGAATTTTATGAGTCTGGGGAATATATTTATAAAACCACAGTTACAGGCGATATTACCTGGTTTCAGGGATACGAGGAAATTTTTTGTAATGGGGAAAAAGTTTATGAATGCCACTATCATGGTGGGGTGATGAAGTAAGGAAAAGGAAAAGGGAATTTATGTTTTATTCATTTGAGCCTTCAAAAAAGAAAAAAATCTTATATTTTGTTTTTTATGTTTTATATATAATTCAAATGCCTTTTGCTATGCTTTTTATGATTCAGCATTACAAACCCTTGATAAGATTTTTATTCAGACTTAAAGATACAGATTTTGTTTTTACACCTACAGGAAATATTATTTTTGGACTCTTTGGCTTTTTTATTTGGATTCCCATTTCTGGCTTTATTTTGTATCTTGTATTTTCCTTGGTCTTTAATATGAAATCCACTTTTGAATATTATGATGAAAAATACAAAGAGAATTATCCACATCGAGGGGGTCGGTACAATATTTCTTTCGGCACTCTTAAAAGAGATAAAATCGCCTGCGTGATTATTGAAATTGCTGCTGTTATTCTTTTTCTTTTTTCAATTTTCTATAATATTCGGGTAACAGACCAAGGGATTTTTCACAAAAAGTTTTTCAGCTTCCGAACAGAAAAAATTGAATGGAATGATATCAATAAACTTGAGTTTGATCTGGAAATAAGAAATACAAAAAAAGAAACAGATCTAATTCCACATTTTTATATTTATTATTCAGATAACAAGCTGGATATTTGGAACGGGTTTGGAATGGGGAATCCTTCGCCTGAAGAAATAATAAATTTTACAAATTCAGTTCGGTTAAATAATCAGAATGTTACCGTGAATACAAACTTCAATCTGGATGGAAAAACAATGAAAATGTTACGAAAATATGAAAATGGTGAGCAAGACATTCAGACTGTATATAACTATTTACGAAACTATTAAATTACGCGACTCTGAAAGTATCAAAAAGATACTCACTCGATTTATCGAGTGCCAGTTTGTGCATTTCCAAATTTTGTATTCTGGTTTATTCCATGATATAATAGAGAAATGTCAATAACAGACTTATCAAAAACTAATATTTTCATCTCATGGGGTTTTTGTTTTTGAATATATTTTTAGAGAGGGATACGAATGAAAAAAAGTATCATGAAAATTAGTGGGGGTGCACTTGCAGTTTTAATGGCATGTGCTGTTATGAGTTGTAAACCTGGAGTTGACGGGACAACAGTGAATCCTGGAGATGTAGTAAGTACAGGAATTAAAATTGGCGGAACAACTCTTGCAAAAACAAGTGAAGTTGCCATTGTACCTGCAGGCAAAACCGGTGTAGTAGACATGAAGGATGATTCTTCATGGAATACGTATGTAAATCCACCAGAGGATGAATCAAAGTGGAAAGGTGTATTCATTAAGAACCGCAAAGTAACATTAAGTCCATTTGTAATGAGCCAGTATGAAGTAACTCAGGAACTTTATGAAGCAGTCCTTAAAACAGATGCAGACTGTAACGCAAAGCCAAGTGGTTATAGCAGTAATCCCGCTGCAAATGAAACGCAGGAATTACGCCCGGTAGAATATGTAACCTGGTATGATGCAGTATATTTTTGTAATGCTCTTACAAAACTTACAATGACAGAAGCAGACTGTGTTTATACAATAACAAATATTACAAGAAATGTTGCAAATAAATATATAATATCAGCAACCGTAACACAGGACCTTACCAAAAAAGGCTACCGTTTGCCAACAGAAGCAGAATGGGAATACGCGGCAAGAGGCGGAAACCCTAAGTCTGCGGAATGGAAAAATGCGTTTGGAAAGGTAAACACAAAAGACGGTAAAATGATTTATGACGGATCAACATATCTTTACAATGATGATAACCTTGCAACTGTAGGCTGGTACAATGGTAATGCAGGCGGTAAAACACATGAAGTAGGGCTTAAAGATGGAAACAGCCTCAATCTTTATGACATGGCAGGAAATGTATGGGAATGGTGCTGGGACAGGTATGCCGATTATGTAGCAACCGGAGATGCAGCGGACCCTTGCGGTGTCGCTTCTGGCAGTACCCGCGTCAACCGTGGTGGCTGTTACGGCGATAATGCTTACGGCTGTGCTGGTTCTTACCGTGGCGACTACAGCTACTCCCCTAATTACAGGAACGATGACCTTGGTTTCCGTGTTTGTCGTAACGCCAACTAAAGTTGGCTAGTTCGGTATGGAAATTATTAAAATCTTCCGCGTTCGCGGAAGTGCGAATCCAGTTCTAATTAAAAAAAAACAAAATTACGGAACTGCCGAATATAAGTAAAAGCTAAAAGACCTGCCACTGGCAGGTCTTTTTTTATCACTTTTGCAATATACATATATAAAATGTACTATAAAGGCTGTGGAGCATTTTGATATAATTGTAAAGTGAGTTAGGGATTGGAGCCACGCCGCAGGCGGCCACTGGACTGAGCGAAGCGAGGGAAGAGGCTGGAGCGAAAGCGGAATGGCGGAAAGCCCGGCGAAGTGAGCGATAGCGAACGGCGAACTCCCTGAAGCTGAAGGAGAAATTGATGAAAAAACATTTTTGTGGGCTGATAATATTGTTGGCGAGTTGGTGTCATTATCATGAAGAAACTGGCGTAAAGCATATTGTGACAGATAAGCGAGTAAAATTACAAAATCTGTTCAATTTCAGGTAAAATTAGCTGATCCGCAGGCAACCAGTTTACCGAGCGTAAAGTTTCTTTATTCACCCATTTGGCTGCTTCATGTTCCAGTAATTGCAAATCGCCAGAAACAATAGTGCACAAAATACAATGCATGGTCAGATGAAAAGTCGGATAATCGTAATCAACAACGCCAATGATTTTTTCAGCTTTTACTTCGGTTGATAATTCTTCGCGGATTTCACGAACGATGCATGCTTCTGGAGTTTCACCAGATTCCAGCTTTCCACCAGGAATTTCCCACCAGCCTTTCCAATCGCCGTAACCTCGCTGAGTTACAAAAATTTCTTTTTGATGAGTATTTGGGTTTGTTCGAAGAATGACTGCGCCAGATACAGTGATGGTTTTCATTATTCAGATGATAGCACAGGGGAATTCAGTTTGCAACTTAATATAGATAGTGGATTGTGTTATAATGTGGGAAGAATAAAATCCTAAGTTATTAAAAAAGTAAAAGGGATATAAAAAAGTGAAAATCGGCGTAATTATTGCAAGTTCAAATAAAGAAAAAAATCAGTTGCTTTATGAGGCGGTTTGTTCGGCAGGATAAATAATGGTAATGCAGTTTCTTTGCCGCTGGGATTGAACTTTGGATGGTGCGGTGAACTTAATCTTCAAAATACACTGAATGCACTTTTCACAGATGAATTTGGAATCGGCTACCCTGCAAAAGACAGTAAACGAAAATGGACAGATACAGCATTTCTGAAAAGTATAAAGAAGCTTTCAACCATAACTATGGAAGAGCTTCTCCAGAAACTACCGAAAGAAGTTGTTGGGAAAGTGGAAAAATATTTTTTGCAACATCAGTAAAAAATGAGGAATAAAATCTCGTTAGTGCGTGGAGTGGTGGAAGGGATTATTGAGGAGATGAAATAAATTGGAATTTAGCTACGCAACAAAAGCAGATATAAATCAACTGACAGAATTACGGATGGCTTATATTCTTGAAGATCAGAAAACAGTTTCAGATGAAGATATGCAGAGTATGAAAAAATCCCTGCCGCTTTATTTTGAAAAACATCTGAATCAGGATTGTTTTGGGTTTGTGGCCCGAGATGGAAAAACTGTTGCTGCGGTTGCTCTTCTTCAGGTTATAGAAAAACCGGCAAATCCTCATTTTATTAATGGATTGGTTGGCGAAGTTTTGAGTGTTTATACTCGTCCGGAATATCGCCGCCAGGGATTGTGCCTGAATCTTATGAAGCTTCTGATAGAAAGTGGAAAAGAAAAAGGCCTTGATAAAATTCAACTTAAGGCCACAGAAGACGGATATCCTGTTTACAAAAAAGCTGGCTTTGTGGATTCGGAAAGTGATTATAAAGAAATGGTGCTGAAGTTTTAGGAGTATATACATGATTTATTTTTGTTTAATTGGTTTGGTAGGTTCACTTTTAATGTTGCTTGGGGACCAGCTGTTGTATTTATCAAAATCAGCAGCTAAAAGAGAAAAGACTACTGATGCTATGGATTACATTTCAGAAGTTATGAATGGATTACCTGTAAAACGATTCTGCGCCGGCGGATTGATTGGTCCGTTTGCAGCTTTTGTTTACTGTGTGGGATTTTATCATCTTGTGCTGGCAGTAAATCAGGAGATGGTGGTTTGGAAAAATGTTGCTCTTGTGGCATTTCTTTTGAACTGTTTTGGAATTATTTATGGCGGCGCATTTCACAGTCATTTTCCATATTTAGGATTATTCGGAAAAACTGAACAAAAAGAAAATCGTGATATTATTGTAAAATATTTTTCAAAGCTGATGATTTTTACATACATCGGTGAAGGAATTGGCTTTGGACTTATGCTGATAATGATTGCTTCCGGGGCAACAGTTTTTCCAAGATGGTGTGCAATAGTAACACCAGGCGTTTTAATGCTGCTGAAACCTATTGTTGCAAAAATACCCGGAATGGTCGGAAAGTTTGTTTCTGGCGGTTGGACTAATTTGATTTCTGTGATTTATTATGCAGTGATTATTGTGGTGCAGGTGATGTAGTGAATAAGAAATCACGACCCGAGCGAAGGGAGGGGAACGCCCATTTTAAAATTGTAGCCTTCTTTTGTATTTACGTTTTCCATTTTTAAAGTTCCCTATAATTAAATACCTTAAAAGTAAATATATCACAATTATAAAAATCCTGGTATTAAATCACAACTTTAGCCAAAAACTTCTGATAATCCTATATAATAGAACAATGAATAAAACTCAGTTTCACGAAACTATAAGGATCTATAAATGCTTGAATTAGTAAAAGTAAAAAAGGAAGAAAAACAGACACTTTTGAATCTGATGGAAAAATATTTGAGTGAGTTTGCACAATGGGAAAAAGTTGATGTGAATGATGACGGCTTATTCGGTTATGAATGGATTGATTATTATTTTACAGAAACAAACCGATTCCCATATTTTATAAAGGTCGATGGAAAACTGGCGGGATTGATTCTAATCAGCAATTATCCAGAAGCTCCTGGAATTCAAATGGATTTTTGTCTGTCTGAATTTTTTATTATGCCAAAATATAGAAGAAGTGGTTGTGGACGTGAGGCAGTTTTTAAGGTTTTAGATTTGCATCATGGTAGATGGCAGTTAAAGCTTCATCCTCATAACAAGGCATCTGTTTATTTTTGGAACAAAGTGATAGATGAATACACAAATGGAAATTTTAAAGTTGTAAAAGCATATCCTGATAAAGAAGTTGATTATCCTGATGGAACACCAGCAGATGTATTCTTTTTTGAAAATTAGAATTTTGGTAAAGGGATTTACAAATGACACACACAGAAAAA
>JAKSTI010000002.1 GCA_024402665.1 Treponema sp. | reverse complement strand
CTGATTTGGGAATACCAATGTATCACGAACAGTAGCATTTTTTTCAAGACGAAGTGCAACATGAGCTTCGATTGTTTCATCGAATTTTGCAAATTTCATATCCTGAATCATTTTACAAGCTGAAGCTATATCATACTTCTTTGTAAGATCATATTTTGCAGCAGCTGCATTATATTTCTTTCCATGTTTCATATTACTGCTCCACCTCTACACCCATACTGCGTGCAGTACCGGCAATGATTTTCTTTGCTGCTTCGATATCATTAGCATTGATATCTGGCATTTTTGTTTTTGCGATTTCTTCCAAATCTTTTGCAGAAAGTTTTGCAACTTTATCAAGGAGAGGGTTACCTGCACCTTTTTCGATTTTACAAGCTTTCTTGATTAAAACTGCTGCTGGAGGAGTTTTAAGAATGAATGTGTAAGATTTGTCCTGATATACTGTAATTACTACAGGAATAATCAAGCCTTTTTCCATTGACTTTGTTCTATCATTGAATTCCTGAACAAATTTTGGAGCACTTACACCGTGAGGTCCAAGAGCTGGACCGATTGGAGGGGCTGGAGTCGCTGCTCCTGCAGGACACTGCAATTTAATAACAGCTGAAACTTTTTTTGTAGCCATTTTTATTTCTCCTAAAATTGGTGTGAAAGTATCTAAGATATCTTTCTAACGAGATGCCTTTGTCCAACGGACCTGCAACTCTCCCAAAAACAGGATTATTTGCCTGCACTTGGGAATGCAGACACCTGATTTTGCCAAAGAACGAAAAAAGCAGCCATTTAAAGTCTATGACTGCTTTTATCAATATTAAGCTTTTTCTGCCTGAAGGAAGCTTAATTCTACTGGTGTTGGGCGTCCAAAAATCTGAACTTCAACACTAAGTTTTTCTTTTTCAAGGTTAATTTCTTTAATTGTTCCAGTAAATGATGCAAATGGACCATCAGTAATCTTAACCTGATCACCCACATTGTAAGACTGGCGAACATGTACCTGTTTTTCACCTTTAATTGCACCAGACTTCATCAAAAGATTTTTTGCTTCATCTGCTGTAATTGGGAATGGACGATTATTGCGGCTGATATTACCAACAAATCCTGTTACACCCTGAATACGATATAACTTTGTACATGTATCTTTCCATCCCTGTTCAGGAAGATCCATTTCCAACATGATATATCCAGGTAAGAATTTATTTTTTCTAACCTTCTTTTTACCGTCTTTGATTTCTACTAAATCTTCAACAGGAACTCGAACATCTAAGATAACATTAGGATCGATTTCATTTTTTTCTAAAAGAGATTTAATTGAACGTTCAATCTTTCCTTCATAACCTGTATAAGTATGAAGAATGTACCAATTTCTAGACATGAAACTCCGTCCTATTTCATTATCAAACGGAATAATTCTGTAAAGCCGAAGTCAAATGCTCCAAGAATTACAGCAATAATAATAGTTGAAATGATAACTACTTTGATTGAAGAGAAAACATCTTCTTTTGTAGGCCATACAACTTTCTTTAATTCTGCTTTGCTTTCTCGGAAGAACTGAAATACTTTTGCCATAACATTAATTCCTTATAAAAAAATCAGGGCAGGCAGGATTTGAACCCACGACAGGCGGTTTTGGAGACCGCTGCTCTACCAGCTGAACTACTGCCCTATATATATAAACTGTCTTTCAACAGTAAATACCAAAATTATTTTGCTTT
The DNA here is from genome assembly GCA_024402665.1 of Treponema sp. GTDB lineage: Bacteria > Spirochaetota > Spirochaetia > Treponematales > Treponemataceae > Treponema_D. The sequence continues at coordinate 201,379 of JAKSTI010000002.1, read as the reverse complement.
TGTTTCTTTGTGCATAACACTCTTGTTACACCAAGGACAATACTTGTTCTTTTCTAATTTACCAGTAATATTCTTACGGTTTTTGTATGTAGTGTAATTTTTGCGTTTGCATTCTGTGCACTGTAAAGCGATAATTTCAACAGCACCCTTTTTCTTGCTTCCCATAATTTATCTCCTGAAAATGGTTCTCACTAACTTTAGTTTAATAGCCCATGTGCAGAATCGGACTGCAGACCTCCACATTACCGATGTGGTGCTCTACCAACTGAGCTACAGGGGCGCAGTATTCTACACACCTTCTAAAACGTGCGTTTTATGACTATAAATTAAGAAATAAATAATGTCAATAAATTCGCTTAAGAATTTCGAATTTTTAACGAATTTTTCTATATTTCTTGCAATAGATATTATATTTTTTCTATGATAAAATCAATTGTTCTTAATAAGGATCTTCAATCTTTCAAATTAAAAAAAGGAAATCATATGAATATCGATAACTTAGTTGATGGAATTCTTAACTCTTATAATGACCATGGCCTGATCAACAGAAATGACAGTGAAAACTTCCCTAACAGACAGAATGTAGTTTCTATCCTTAGTGATTTGCAGTCTTTGATTTTCCCGGGTTTTAAAACAGCAGAAGATGTAGATCCAATAAATCTCCGCTATATTACAGGTCAGAAAGTTAATAATGTCATTGCAAAACTTACAAAAGAGATTCAGAAAACTTTAATCTATACAATGACTTCCACAAAAGGTGGAACAACTAATGTTACTGAATCTCACTGCTTTAAACTTGCAGAACAGACTTCTATTGCATTGATTCAGGAAATACCAGAAATCAGACGTAAACTTTTACTCGATATTCAGGCTGCGTTCAAAGGAGATCCTGCCGCAAAGAGCAACGAAGAAATCATCTTATCTTATCCTGGATTACAGGCTATTCTTGTTTATCGAATTGCACACTTTCTTTTCAAAAACGGAATACCTATTATTCCACGCATTATGAGCGAATACGTTCACGGAACAACAGGAATTGATATTCATCCAGGTGCATCAATCGGAGAATCTTTCTTTATTGATCATGGAACTGGCGTTGTTGTTGGCGAAACTTGTATTATTGGAAATAACGTTAAAATCTATCAGGGTGTAACACTTGGAGCTTTAAGTGTTAAAAAGGAACTTAAAAATAAAAAACGCCACCCTACTATTGAAGATGAAGTTACAATTTATGCAAATGCTACAATTCTTGGTGGAGACACTATTATTGGAAAAGGCAGCGTAATCGGTGGTAATACATGGGTTACTGAATCTGTAAAAGCTGGAAGTATTATTACTCAGGGATAAGCAATCAGGGTTAAAAAAAAAGCAAGGTTTCCAAACAGTAACACTAAAAGGAAACCTTGCCGTCCACAAAAAAAAGTGGACATCGGAGAGAGTTTATCAGCTTATTTACAAGCTGATTTCAATATACTCCACGGCGCATTGATTGTCAACATTTTTTTTGAATTTATATCATTTTTTTTAATAATAATTGTATAATTAAGTTAGTATGGCAAAGAAGAACGGATCTATTATTTTTAAATGCTCGAATTGTGGGTACAGTCAGCCTAGATGGCTTGGAAGATGTCCTGAATGTAATGAATGGAATACTCTTGAAGAAATAATCATCGATAAAAACAATGTTAGTCCTGCAGGAAGAGGTTCCGAAAAAGTTGAAAAACAAAAACCTGTAAATCTTGATTCTGTTGTAGCACAGGAAAGCGTTCGTTTTTCTACAGGCATTCCTGAATTTGACAGAGTCTTAGGTGGCGGTGCTACAAAACGTTCTGCAATCCTTCTTGGAGGCGAACCTGGTATTGGAAAATCGACCCTGCTTCTTCAAACTGCAGCCAGTGCAGCAGCTTCATTTGCAAAAGACGGCAAAGTCCTTTATGTTAGCGGTGAAGAATCTGCAGCTCAGATTAAGGAACGGGCAGAACGACTTGGCTTAAACTGCAGCGGAATCAAAATCCTTTGTACATCACGACTTGAAGATGCTCTTGATGCCCTTGATTCTATAAATCCATTATTTGTGATTATTGATTCTATTCAGACAATTTATTCAGTAGATGCGGGAATTATTCCTGGTACCGTAAATCAGCTGAAATATTGTGCAAATGAGTTTATTGGTTGGGTAAAAGAACGGGATTCTGTTTTAATAATGACAGCCCATGTTACTAAAGAAGGAACAATCGCCGGTCCAAAATCTCTTGAGCATATGGTAGATACTGTTATCTCTTTTGAAAGAAATACTGATGATATCAGATTCCTTCATGCTCAGAAAAACAGATTTGGTTCTGTTGATGAACTTGGCATTTTTACAATGTCAGAAAGAGGACTTTCGGCTTTAGTTGATCCTACTTCACTTTTTCTTACAAAACGCACAGAAAAACAACCGGCAGGAGTTGCATGTACCCCTGTTTTTGAAGGAAGCAGAGTTTTCCTTGTAGAAATTCAAGCCCTTACTGTTCCGGCAAAAGCAAGCGTTTCAAGAATTTACAGCGAAAAAATTGAATCTGGACGAGTTGCAAGAATTGCGGCAGTTCTTGAAAAAAGATGTGGCATTTGTTTTTCAGACCAGGATATTTATGTAAATGTAGCAGGCGGAATCAGATTAAACGAAAGTTCTATTGACGGCGCCATTGCAGCAGCCCTTTATTCAGCAAGAACAGATTTGCCTTTGGAAACAGGGACTGTTGTTTTTGGAGAATTAAGTCTTGCCGGTGAAATAAGACCTGTTGGAAAAGCAAAGAATCGTGTAGTTGCAGCCAAAAATCTTGGATTTACAAACATTGTTTCTCCTGAAAAAGCCGATTCTACAACTCAGGTTTGCGACATTAAGTCTCTTATAAAAGCAATCTTCAGTAAATAGGTGTGTCATTTTTACCCATCTCTTTTTGTAAATTTGACACAGCTGGTTCAATATTTCTCATTATTTTTAGAATCCTCATCCTCCTTTTCTTATAAACCAATAATTTTGCATTGATTTAACTTATTTTTGGGTCTTTTTAGTAAAATTCCGCTTTTTTTCAATAATTTTTTCCCTCAATTCAACTTGGCACGAAATTTGCTATATATTAAGTGTACCGGTTTAGTACAAAACTTCGGAATCTGATTCTGAAGATCATATAAATAAAAGAGGTTTTACTATGAACGAACTTTCACTTTTCAATTCACTTTTCAACGATTTTTTGGATGCAGCACCTGCTACATATTACCGCAACGCATACTACTCTCCTAAGGTAGATGTTAAGGATGAAGAAAACGGATACACTCTGGAAATGGAATTGCCTGGTCGTACAGAAAATGATGTAAACATCGAACTTGATAAAGAAAACCTTACAATTGCTTCTAAAACAGAATGTACAAAATCTGAAAAGAAAGACAAAAAAGAAAACTACATTTTAAAAGAAAGAACTACATGCGATTTCAAACGCAAGTTTACTCTTCCAGCTGATGTAGATTCTGAAACAATCACTGCAAGCTTTAAGAATGGAATTTTGACAATCAACATGCAGAAAAAACCAATTCCTTCTCCTAAAGTAATTCAGATTAGTGCGTCATAAAAGACTGTAAAAAGATTTAGGATAGGTAACAAAAAAACGGCAGCCACAAAAAAGTGACTGCCGTTTTTCATTTTATTCAGGTAATTGATTATTAAATAATCTTGAATATTTATTATTCGCTTTTGAACATTTTTCCAAAGTGAACAAGATAATCGATGAAAGATGCATAACTTAAAATTACACAAATTACAAAAAGAACTGTTGAAACAATTTTTAATGTTCCAAAACAAGCTGGAACACAATCAATACGAACTAACAGTTCAAGGAAAAGTGCGTAGAATCCGGCAACGATATACATTACTGTTTTGAATTTTCCGCCTTTTCTTGCCGCAATTGCTACACCCTGTTTTGCAGCAACCATTCTAAGGAAGTTCTGGGCTATTTCTCTCCACATAATCAGGATAAAGAAAATTGGATTCATATATCCGCCCATAGATCCAAAAGATGCCATATAACAAACGAAAGTTGAAAGATGAAGGAAAACGTCTGCGAATGGATCAAACATTTTTCCAAAATCGCTGACTTCATTTTTCTTACGAGCATAATGTCCATCTAAATAATCAGTGAACTCAGCAAAGATTAAAAGAGGGATTGCGATGTACATAGAAAGTGCTGCGAATTTTCCAGTATAGATTGGGAGAAAATACAAAAGGAGGAAAATTGGAGCATAAAGAATTCTTACAAAAGTAAATTTATTTGATAATTTCATAACGTTTTTAGTATCCTTTTTAGTAAATTAAAAGTCAAGTTATTGATATGCTTTAAAGTCATGAACAATACTTACTGAAGATTTTGGTGTAAATTCAGGCAGTTCTTTCTTAATCAAGTCAAGGGCTCTTTCAACTACAGCGATTGAATCTGAAACTCCATAAAGAATAAATTCATCACCAACAATGTCTGCATGCATGAATTCAATATTAATTTTGTGTTCGAAAATTAATTTATTAATTACAGTCTGTGCCTGCAAAAGTTTCTGAATATATGTTTTTCCGGCTGCTTCTGCTTCAGGAGTAATAGAAGCCTTTGTGTAATCTGCAACGATTTTTGCTGCTAAAACTTCTGACATTTTTCCGGAATTAATTACCATATCGTAACTTGAAGGCTGATTAACATCAACATTAAAGAAATTTTTATGGAATCCATATCTGTTTGTATCACTCTCATTCAACAACTGACGAGCTTTTTTTTCATCCCATGAAAATTCTTCCATAAGACGTTTAATTCGAACATCATCATCTGCAATAAATCTTACAGAAACATTATTTTCTGCATTTTTAAGAATTGAAAAAGCACCACGGCCAATAATAACCACATTTTCTTTTGATGCGGCTTCGATAATTGCATACTGGGAAAGATTCAAATATGCATCCCGGTCTTTGGCAAGTGAAGCAAAAAACCCTGGTTTTCTTTCATCATATTTTGGCATTTTTGACTCAGGGAAACCTAATTCAATAATTCGCTTTTCAATATCTGTTCGTTTAATAAAATTATAACCCAACATAGAAGCAAGTTCCTGTGCAATCTCATCTCCTCGTGCTGCAATCTGTCTTGAAATAGTAATAATTGCCATAATAACCTCCAGTTAATATTGAAAAACTAATTTCACTACTACTATAATAAAGCCACTTAGTAAATCTGTCAAAAACAATAAAATCAATTTTTAGGGAATTTCCGGGATAGGCAAATGAAGAGTTTTTTTACAAAAGAAGATGAAATTTTAAAATGGGACACAACTGAAACAAAAAAGATTCTGGACACCGCTGTATTTGAAGTTACAAAGGATCACAATATTTCAAAGACTGGTGTTGAAGGTGATTATGTAGTTTTGAACGCAAAAGACTGGGTGATTACAATTCCTGTATATAATGACAAGTTTGTTCTTGTAAAACAGTGGCGTCATGGAGAAAAGAAACTCAGCGTGGAATTTCCTGGTGGCGTAATGGATCCTGGTGAAAATCCTGAAACTACTGCAAAACGGGAACTTGAAGAAGAAACTGGTTTTAAGACAAATAAACTAACTAAACTGGGAACAGTAAATCCTAATCCTGCCCTTTTTTCCAATCATGTACATTTTTTCCTGGCAGAAGAGTTAATTCCTACAGGTGTACAGCATCTTGATCACGATGAAGCAATTAATTGTATTGAACTTTCTGAAGATGAACTTTTTGAATGCGTAGGTTCTGAAGAATTTCCACATGCATTGATGCTTTCTGCCCTTGCACTTTATTTAAAACAAAAAAGGACTGCCAGATAAGACAGTCCTTTGTAAAATCGGCAGATATTAACTATCTGTTGATTTTGTAGTTTTCGCTACCATAAGGTTCGTAATCCTTTTTAGGATCGTATGTACCAGTACGGTATTCGCCAGTAAGACTTGGAACCTTCATTTTCATACCTGGATGAATAAGGTTTGGATCTTCTGGTTTTGGCATATTATCTTTGTTAGCCTGATAGAGGTTTTCCCACAATAATGGGTTGTTATAAACATAAGGACGACCAGAAATATTCCAGTAACAGTCTTTTGTTTCTGCCCAAGGACGAACAATGTAATATTCTGGGAGAGGAGTAATTTCTCTTACACCAGCAAGTGCAGAAAGAACTAATTTTGCATATTCATTAGCTTTTACGAAATCTTCTGATTCATAAGCAGCTTCTGCGTTTGCAAGGTTTTCTTTAGCAGATGTATAAGCCATTGGGAATGTGTTTGGAGCATCAATTTTTTCTGCCCAAGCAAGTTTATTTCTAGCCAAAGCCATGTTTTCATCAGCTTCACCACGAGCCATCATCATTTCGATGTAAGCTTTTGAAAGAGCTGCATTTTCTTCTGCTTTGATTGAATATTCTACTGCTGCATCATATTCACCAGCATCCATAGCTTTTTCAGCTTTCTTTGTATATTCGTCTGCAAGTTTCTGGTATGTATTATTTTTATAGCTCAATGTTGCTGCGAACAATGATGTTGCAAATAAAGCAACGAATAAAATTGAAAATACTTTTTTCATCATTTTGCATCTACTCCTTCAAGGAAATCAGAAACTACATTTTCAACCTGATCCAATGGATTACCTTCTACAGTTTCTGGTAATTCAGCTTCTGCTTCAGCTGGATCTTCGTATGTATCTTCCTCAAGTAATACAGTATCTTCATCTTCGATACCTTCTACAGGTTCTGTGATTGGAGCTTCCTGGTCAGCAATTTCAGCGATTTCTTCAACTGCTGCTACCTTTTTCTTAGCTTCTTCAATTGCTTTCAAAGCTGCTTCGCGTTTTGCAGTTACTTCTTCGAACAATTCTTCGAACATAACTTTTGCTTTATTGTAGCTTTCATAAGCTTTTGGAGTGTTCTGTCTTGCATACAAAGCATCTCCGTCTTTAATGCAATTTACAGCTTCGTTATATTTAGCTTTCATTGCAACGCCGGCTTTTACGCTGTCTGCATCTTTCTTTGTTTCCAAAGCATCTTTACGTTCATCAGTTGCGATTTTTCTGTAAATTGTAACAAGAACAGTGTTCAAGCAAGATGAAGCTGTTGTTGCTTTGCTTAAGAGCTGTGCACCAGTTGCTTCTGGGTCATTGTACAATTCTTCAAGTTCATCAAGTGCTGCACATCCATCATCATACAAGCTCTGTGCCAAAGAGAACATTTCAGTATCATCAATTTTTGCCTTTGCGTCTTTTGCACTAATATAAGCAGATAATGCAAGGTAACGATCAGCGATATCTTTTCCTTCAGATGCAATTTTTACATCCTGATCAGCTTTTTCTTTGATATCAGCATACAATTTATCAATTGCTGCTAATTTATCTGCTTCCGATGTCTCTGCTCCAGATTCAATAGCAAGCTTACGTGCATTGCTTAAAGCTTCAAGAACAGCTGCGTTATCAAGTTCATCCACATTTGTAATTGGTGCTGAAGGGTTTTCGTTTTCGTCTTCAGGTGTTGATCCACAAGATACAAATGACAGGATTAATAAAATTGAAAGAGCGCTAACTACGATTTTTTTCATAATAATCCTCACTTTAAAATTATACTATTATTTTACTACATAAATTTCAATCTTACAACGATAATTATATTGAAGAATAGTTAAAAAACCCTACTTTTAACCTATAAAAAGGAGAAAAACTAGTATGAATGATGATTTTTCTTTTGAAATTGTAAAAAATTTTGGCGCACTCTCTACAGCTAAAACCGGCTGGATTTATGAATTGAACCTTGTTTCATGGGGCGGAAAAACACCTAAATATGACCTTAGAAGCTGGTCCCCTGATCATCAGAAAATGGGAAAAGGTTCTACTTTTACAGATGATGAACTTAAAGCTTTAAGAGATTTATTGAATTCTCTGGACTTGAACTAATCTGAATATTCGGCAACAGATAACTGGGCACCTTTTTTGATTACTATTTCGTAAAGCACTTTTTGCAAAACAACATCTTCAAGCAATGTACCTGAAGAACGGATTTCCATGTCTGCAGAAGCAAGATTTGCAAGAATTGCAGTTGCCTGTCCTATAGTCCAGAGTTTTGCTGCCTTTTTATATAGTTTTCTCATAGTTGTGCTGGTAAATCCATTTGAACGCATTGCTCCTTCGTCATTTTCCAGCCCTTCATTACATAACTGATGCCACAAAACAACTTTTCTATAGCAGGATGCCAGCAAACTGATTATTTGAACAGATGAATTTTCTTTTGAAAATCTGATTTTCTGAAGAATTACAAGTGCTTCTTCAAGTCTGCGCTCTGGTGGAATTGAAGGATTTGCCAGATGATTGAACAAAGTAAATGGAGATTCTTCTCTTGTATTTGTAAGGACTGAATCAACATCATCTGGAGTGATTTCTGCACCTTTTGGAAACAGCAGGAAAAATCTGGAACATTCGTTTTTCAAAGCCTGAGTGTTATTTTCTACCATATCAAGAATCATCTGACAGGCATCTACACCAATTTTATATCCATTCTGACTGAAATATTTTGAAACCCATGGGATTTTATCTGATTCAAACATTTCCCAGAATTTTTTTCGATTTTCAGCAGGAACAAGTTTCTCAAGTTTTGAATCTACAGAAATTTCATCAGAAATCAATATTAAAACAGAGGATTCTTCTGCATTTGAAAGCCAGTCGGAAATCATCTGCAATTCTTCTTTTTTCTTTAATACTTCCGCATATCGACAGACAACGCATACACCGTTTGAAAATAATGTACCGCTTTGTAAAATTGTCATTACCTGACTGAATGGAGTTTCTGAAAGATAAAAAAGATGTTCATCAATTTCGCCAAATTTCTTTTTGAGAGAATTTTTTACTGATTGAACTGCATCGTTACGATTTCCAAGTTCTGGGCCGGTAAACAAATATAATGGGGCAGACACTTTTTTTTCCTGTTTAGTAAGTTCTAACGATATTTGAAAGGATTCCTACGATTCTAACATCAGTACAATAGATTGGCTGAAAAGCAGGATTTTCTGGCTGAAGACGGATTCGTTCTGATTCTTTGTAATAACGCTTCAAAGTGATTGCTTCATCAACAACGGCAACAATAATCTGACCATCAAGAGCTACACTGGCCTGTTCTATGATTGCAAGATCTCCATCAAGAATTCCTGCGTTAATCATACTCTGACCACGAACTCTAAGTGCAAAATAGTCTTTTCCAGGACGAACAAATGGTTCTGTAAGATTTACATAACCGTCCAGATTTTCTTCACTTAACAAAGGTTTTCCAGCGGCAACAGAACCTAAAAGGGGAACTTTTCCTACAAAAAGTTTTGGTTCTTTTTCGCGGATGTCAGAAAGGACCTTAATTGAACGGGAACGTTTCTGACACTGAGAGAGATAACCTTTTTTCTGAAGGGCAATAATGTGATCCTGAATGGCACGAAGAGAAATACCAAAGTGATCGCTGATTTCGCGGACTGTTGGTGGATACGAATTCTCTTCTGTGAATTCTGAGATGTAATTTAATACTTCTTTTTGTCTGTCAGTAATCCCCTTCATATTACCCCCTGGTTTCATTGTGAATTATGACTTGCGGAACAAGTTTTCGATATAGACGTAACCCAAACAATTCACTGGATTGTTTCAATATTCTTAATCGATAACTTGCTTCGCAAGTTTTCGATATAGACGTAAAAAAACAATTCACTGGATTGTTTTTTTTGTGGATAGTAAACTTGCGATGCAAGTTTGCTATTTAGACGTAACACAAACAATTCACTGGATTGTTTGTGTTACTCTTCCTCGAACTTGCTATTAAACAGATCTTCTAAAACGCTAGCGGCTTCGGTTTCGTCGGGGCCTTCGATGGTGATTGTTAACTGGGTATTGTAGCCGGCGCCCATGGCGATTACACCCATGATTGATTTTGCATTTACTGAAGCATCATCATGAGAAATTGTGATTTCACTCTGGAACTTATTTGAAGTCTGAGCGATGATTGCTGCTGGTCGGGCGTGAATACCTGCTCTGTTCTGTACTGTAAGAATCTTTTCTACCATATTAGTTTCCTTTTCTTTTATTAGTATGAGTTATTATTTCTATTATATGCACGTTTAGCATCACCAGTTTCAATCCATTTAAGGACATTCTGGTTGAATTCTTTTGCAGAGTTATATCCCATTTCCTTAAGACGTTCGTTCATAGCGGCTGCTTCAATAATAATAGGAAGGTTTCTACCAGGACGAACAGGGATTTCAATAATTGGAACTTTAACTCCAAGAACTTCTTTATAATTCTGTTCAGTTCCAAGGCGGTCATAAGCTTTGCTGGAATCCCACTCTTCAAGCTGAACTATAAGCTGAACTTCTTTCTGATTACGAATTGCACCTACACCATAAAGCTGGGAAATATTAATGATACCAAGACCACGAATTTCCATATGATGGCTGATCATTGTATTAGCACCACGACCAAGCAAAGTATTACCATTTACACAACGGATTTCTACAATATCATCTGCTACAAGACGATGGCCGCGTTCTACCAGTTCAAGGGCTGTTTCACTTTTTCCTACACCAGAATGTCCATTTAACAAAATACCAATACCGTATACTTCAACAAGTACACCATGAAGTGTTCTGTGTGGTGCAAAAATATTAGAGAAAACACGCATAATACGGCTTGAAAATTCTGTTGAAGTCAAATCTGTCTGCAGAACTGGACAACAATACTCTTCTGCCAGTGCGCGGAATTCTTCTGTTGGTTCAAGATTGTATGTAAAAACACAACAAGGCATTGGACGGGCAAAGAAAGTTTTAAGTGTTTCTATTGAATTTTCATCGTGAAGTTTCTGAAGATAAGCTGTTTCACCACGACCAAAAACCTGCATACGTTCTGTGGCAAAATTTTCATAAAAGCCACATAAAGCAAGACCTGGTCTGTTGATTTCTGGGTTTGTAATTGCACGTGGCAAACCTCTGCGACCTGCAATACATTTTAATTGTAATGCATCATGACCTGATAAGTCTAAATCGAGCAAATCTAATACGGTGAATTTTTTGTCTGCCATACATTTTCACTATACACATTTACCGATGATTTATCAAGAAAAAAATATTTGGAATAAATTAATGAAACTACTACCAGTCAGGTAGATACAGTCAAAAAAATGGTCCGAAAACGAAAAAAAAATCTATAAATAGTTATAGAGAAGTGAAAAATTCCTCCCTTTTTTCATTGCTGGTTATATTATCCGTTGTGATATTGGCCTTACTCTAAAAAAATTATAATTAAGGTGAAAAAATGAAATTTTTAGAAAAATGCATTGAATTAACGAAAGAAGAATTACGAAAAATCAATGGTGGCGGCTATCGTATTGAAGTATCGCAGAGAGATACTGGTCAGGATATGGGTTCAGGTTATATGCAGTACCTTACTCAGATTCAACAAACTAATGCTTCAATCGAAACATCTGAGCAAAATAACACTACTCCAGATCCAGCCCCACAGCCTCAGCCTTCTAATACTTCTGCAACAACTACTACAGAACAGACCACTCAGGATTCGGGTTCCACAAATGCTGAAACTCCACAGCAAAATACCCCTACACCAACAATTTCTTTTAACCCATTTAATCCAGTTATTCCAAATTTTGGCCCTGAACCAGAAGAAGAAACAGATCCTAGTTATTCCTGGGGGCAGATTATTACGCCTGAAGTTAGGGCTGCCAGAATGCAGGATTATGCAAACAGCATAAAAAATACTATCAACAGTAAGTATACAGGCTTATTCGATGAGAAAGGAATTGCTATCACCGCAGAAGATTCTTCTATGAATGGTGATGGTAATTATTTTAGATTAGTAGGATGCAAAATGGAAGGAACTTCTAAAATTGCATCTGAAATTACAGGAAAAAATATTTCTATTTTTGATGTTAATAATACTTTTGATGCAAATAAAGATGGATTAATGACCAGAGAAGAAATTGAAGCTGGAATTAAGAAAAATTTGCCTGAAGGAAAAACATTAACAACTGATTATTTTGAAAAAACATTAAATATCGATACTTTTGCAGATATTTCAAATATGGATGGAGTTACTTACATTCTTGCAAGGGCAGAAAAAGTTCATGGTGGACAACACTGGATTGTTGTTGAAGGTGTAAGCAAGAACGAGTATGGACAATATGAATTCTCATACAATGGAACAAGTGCGAATGATGCAGGTAGAAGATATATTCTTGGAGAGCCTATAGCTGGGCAGGAAGATTTCTATCGTGTATCAAAAATTGAACTTTTTAATGTACAGTAGGTAAATAAACAAAAAAAGCCCGCCCTGATTTATAAGTCAAGGCGGGCTTTTGGTATTTAGATTAGGAAATCAGGTTATTTTTCCTGAGCTTTTTCCTTTTCCTTTGTGATCTTGCTGTCAAGAAGATCTACTGTCTTATTCAAAGCAACTCCAAAATCAGCATCTTCGCTTGAAACGTGAGCCTGTGCTCCCCACTTGAAGTTTACAGTTGTTTCAAAAGTAAAGTTTTTTGTGTATTTTACATGCATTGTAAGAGTCTTAATCATATCTTCTGCATAAGCAACTCTTTTTAACTTCTTTTCTATCTGTTCGTTGTTTGCTTCTGTAAGTGTAAATCCTACTGCGCTAATTGATTTTTCCATAGTTGTCTCCTCCGAAGTTATACAAACTTCTTTTTATGCAATAGTGAAACAAGATTTCCTGCTTCCTAAGTTAAAGTATAAGTTAGGATTTGCAAAAAGACAAATAAAAAATCACTTAATTTATTCGGCTACCTTTTTCTTGCTCCACTCACCTAACAGCTTAGAAGGATCTTTTGATAAAAGGGCTTTTACAAACATAAGATTTACGGCACTGAATACATTCTGCATTAATCCCTGTTCATCTTCTGAAAATCTGCCAAGTACATAATCAGCAACACCAATTTTTTCGTTAGAAGGGCGACCAATTCCAAATCTGATGCGCCAGAAATCAGGTGTATTAAAAACCGCTTTTGTAGAACGAAGTCCGTTATGTCCGCCTAATCCGCCAGACCATTTTAAACTTACAAAACCTGGCTGCAGTTCCAGTTCATCATGAATTACAAGTACATTTTCCGGCTTAATTTTATAGAAGTTTGCTGCTTCAATAATGCTTTCTCCAGAAAGATTCATGTAAGTCATTGGTTTTAAAAAATAAATATGGGCAGGAGCATCTTCCGGAACTTTTACCGGTAAACCTTCTTTTGTAGAACAGATTTTACTCTGACAAGCCCAGTCCGCAAGTTCTGCCGGTGTACAAGAAGCAATTTCCCCTTTGAATTTGCTCTGCCAGCTTAATTTTGATGCAAAAGGAAGTGAATCTTCAAAATACCAGGCAACATTGTGTCTTGTCTTTTCATATTCTCTTCCGTAATTTCCTAAAAATGCTACTAATTCTATCATTTTGCTAAATCCCACTGTGTCTTCATAATTCTGGCAACAGATTCTGGTGTAAGTTCAAATGGACATGAACTTAAATTACAAGTTCCATAATTATCTGAATAAATATCAAGAATTATTTTGTCTGTTCCTGTTGAAATTACAACAGAATAAATTTTTTGTCCATCAATAACAAAATCTTTTGGGAGCCAGTTTTTAACTGTTGTGCAGGAAAGTGTTCTGAACCATTCTGCTGCTTTTACAGGATCAGCTTCAACATCATCACCAGAAGTAAATAGCCATGAAATTGAATCTCCTGCTGCCGAATTGCTTAAGTTCCATTTGATTTCTTCTGGTTGAGAATAATCTGTTACCAAAGCTGATGTTATTTCTGCAACTTCATAAACAATTTTATATCGTAATTCTTCTGCTGATTTTCCAAAAACATTTCTGAGATTTCCGGCAACAAGATAAATATCTTTCTGACCATCTATTGTTGCATATACCTGAGAATTTCCCGAATCATTCTTACCAATCTGAATAGAACGAATCATTTCACCATTTTTTCTGGCCATAACAGAAATACAGTGTTCTTCATTTAATTCATAACGATTGATAAATGCTTCATTCTTAACGCTTCCAACTTTATCTACCGCTTTAATTTCAGAAAGTTTTTGAATCATTGCGTCTACATAAAATGGATTTGCCTTAAATTCTTCTGTTCCTAAAACCCAGTCTTCACCTTTTTTTGTAAGAATCACTGGGTCTTCACTTTCAGAAGAATAAATTATCAGTTCTTCAGGGATTTCCTTTATTTTATATACTTTTACTCCATCCCGTGAATTAAAAATAAACTGGAAAATACAAATCACAGCCAGTAATAAATCTGCGGCAATTAAAAGAATTTTTCTGGTTTTCATTTTCATTACACTCTCCTTTTATCATCAGGATTGTATCGCTGATTAATCTGTTCACGTCTCTTTGAACGAAGCTTCCATACTATGAGTCCTGCCACTGCAACAAGAACCGCCAGTCCAAACTCATTAAAATACTGGAGTACCGCAGCAAGTGTTTTTGATTTTACATCAAGCACATTTACAGAAAGACCTTTTGTACGCATAGTACACAAATCTTCGTTGCCATTAAGATAATCTATAGTATTCATAACAAGCATTTCTGAAGCAGAACGACCACGTCCATCTACAATTCCTGAAATTGTAATTGCGGATGAACTGTAAACTGCAACTTTTCCTGGAAGAACGCTATGAGCTGTAAATGAATCTTCCTCTGAAGAAACTGGTCCATTAAAGGCACTGTTGAAATATCCTTCAAGAAGAACTGCCAGATTATGTGGCCCCGGATTATCTTCCAGAGACTGAATCACCTTTGATGTAGAAAGATAAGCGCTTTCTGCTGGAACTGACCATGATTTTTCAGAAGATTCTGCAAGAACTGTTGCCTTAACATTTTTATCCTGTTCTGCGGCGGTAATATCAAGAGGTCCATTACAATACATGAGAACGTATCCAAGATTTTTTGTAATCGGATGATTTTTTGGAAGCTGTCCCTTCTGCAAAATTGGAGCAAAACTATAATAAACATTTGCAGCCGGATTTTTATAACATTCATCATCATAAACAACATCAAGTTCCCGTTTTACACCGTACTTATTCAGAAGTTTATCAAGATTGTTTTCATTTCCTTCAAACATTGTTCCATATCCATACTGATATCCTTCATTTTCTCTCATAGGATCAATGAAACAAAGAAGGTTTCCGCCTCTCATTACAAACTGATCAATTTTATAAAGTTCTTCATCTGTAAAATCTGTCTGTGGGCCATTAATAATAATTGAATTGATTCCATAAGGCAGATTCTCTTCCTTAAGATTTACATTTACAAGTGAGTAATTTTCTTTTACAAGATTCTGCAAAACTGAAAGAATTTCCTGCTGAGGATTACCTTCCATTTTTGGTTCCCCATGTCCTGTTACATAAGCAATTACTGCAGGTTTTGAAACAAGCGCCTGAATACTGTCAGTTAGATTTTCCTGAAGTGTTTCAAGTCCCTCTATGTTCCAGCCAAAAATAGAATTCTGAAGTTCAACCGGAAGAACTTTGAAATTTTCTTCAAAAGAAACAACAAGTCCCAGACTTAAAATAGAAATTGAATCGTCACTTTCTTTAATTCTGAACCCATTTAATCCATATTTGTTCATGACATCTCTTGCTTTATCCTGAGGAATTGTAACGCAATCATAAACAAGTCTTTCCTGAAGAGCCACATTTACTTTGTCATAAGCATCTTTAACAACCTGCTGAATATCTGCACATCCCTGAGGATCCATTGCTTCAAGTGCATCTGTAAAATACAAAGTAACTGTTACTTTTTCATCCTCGGCTAAATCTGAAAGCAAATCTGCTGAATGAATCATTTTTGACATTACAGAAGTTAGTGTATATTCAAGACTATCAGTTGATTCAATTGGATCCATAACTTTAACTGAATCGCCATAAGTAATAACAAGTCCTCTGTAATCAAGTTTTACAGACACTTCATTATTTTTTACAATCTGATCCTGAACCTGGCGGATTCCAAAACTTTCTGCCATATCTTTGTTTTCTTCTTTTGACATGTCCATAAAATGAACAGAGAAGTTTTTGTTCCCGGCACTTTTGTATTCTTCAAGCAAATCCTGCACGTACTGACCAACATTATTGTAAGGAGCAGGCAAATCATCATCAAAGAAAACTCTGACTGTTAATGGTTCTTCCAGATTTTTTACAAGAGATTTACTTGCTTTTGAAAGAGAAAAAGATTTTGCTTCTGTTAAATCAATTTTCTTAAAGCCGTTATAACTTACAATATTAATAAGAATCAGGAAAATCACAAACAATGAAAAATCTGATTTTGAACTTTTAAGCCATTCTAAAAATTTCTTCATTTCTTTTCCCTCCCCTAGTTTTTAGCCTTTTTCTGAGTGTGGATTGTCATTGCTATGAACAAGGCTGCTACAGAAATAAAATAGATTAAGTCTCTTGTATCAAGAATACCTTTTGAAATTGAGCTGAAGTGTGAGCGTGCTGATATAAATGAAACAAAACTCAATACTGGGCCTGGCATTACTACAGAGAAAGTGTCTATCATAGTAAGGGCAATACAAATAATAAAACCAGTAAAGAACGCAATAATCTGATTATTTGTGATTGATGAAGCAAAACATCCGATTGCAGTAAATGCGGCTCCAAGGAAAATTGCAGCTACATATCCGCCAGCAATTGGACCGTAATCAGGATTTCCAAAAATTTCCAGAGTGATTAAATACAGCAAAGTTGGTGCTAACATTGCCACTGTACCAATTAAGGAAGCAAAATATTTTCCCATCACTACATCAACTTCTGTAACTGGCAAAGTCATAAGGGTTTCTATAGAACCAACGCGTTTTTCTTCTGCAAAAAGTTTCATTGTCAAAGCTGGAACAAAGAAACTAAAGAAAATTGGCAGCCATGAGAAAAATTCTCGTAAATCTGCACGGTTCTGCAAAAAGAAAAATGAAAAGAATACAAGTCCGCTAAGAATTAAAAACAGACATGTTACTATGTACGCTACTGGAGAAGTAAAATAAGCCTTCAATTCCCTTTTCATAATGATAAAGAGAGGTTTGTGTGTTTTATTTTTTGTTTTAGTATTACTCATCTTTATTCTCCTGTGTAAGTGAATGGAATACATCTTCAAGACTGTTACGCTGAACTGTCATTTCAAACAAACTGATTTTTGCAGCAGCAAGCTTTTTACAGATTTCGGGGCGAACTTCAATTTCACCATTCAGACTTACAAGAGCCCCCTGCAATTCATCCTGATTTCCGTCCAGCGCAAGATCTGCCTGTGTTGCTGTAACAGAATCAATTTCTTCTATAGATTCGAGTGTCTTTTTCAGAAGCTCAAAATCACCTTTTACAGTAAGTTTAATTGAAACTTTGTGCCCGAATTTTTCCATCAATTCTTCTGTAGAGTTATCTGCAACAACTTGTCCATCGGCAATAATGATTACGTGACTACAAAGATTTTCTACTTCGCTTAAAATATGTGTAGAAATGATTACTGTTCTTGTTTTTCCGATTTCCCGAATAATATTTCTAACGTCTTCAACCTGATTAGGATCAAGCCCCGAAGTTGGTTCATCAAGAATAAGAATTTCAGGATTATGCATAAGTGCGTGTGCAAGAGAAACCCTCTGTCTGTTTCCTCTTGAAAGCTGAGATATGTTTTTACTCATTACCTCTTTAAGACCACATTCCTGACAAAGCTGAACAACTCTTTCTTCAGGATTTTCACAATGGATTTCTGCAATAAACTTAAGGTAATCTTCAACAATCATATCTGGGTATAAAGGTGCCGATTCTGGCATGTACCCGATCTTCTTTTTAGTCTCAACAGGATTTTCTTCAACACTGATTCCATCTATTAAAATCTGTCCGTCTGATGGAGCAAGAAAACCTGAAATCATTCTCATTGTTGTAGTTTTACCGGCGCCGTTTGGACCAAGCAAACCAACAATTTGTCCTGTAGGGATTGAAAAACTTACATCATTGACTGCACGAAATGAGCCAAAATTTCTACTGACATGTGAAACTTCTATCACACTATACCTCCCACTTTTTCCTTAGGTAAACTATAATACTTTTTCCAAACTTTGTTAAATATCAGACCGTCAAATTTGTGCATCCCGCCTAATATTGATTTTTTTTACCATTTTATTTATTCTTCAATTAGATTTTACGATTGGGATGAACCAATATAGAAAGAGTCCATAGGTCCTTCTTTACCGGCGACGCCAAGGTGCACCGAGTATCCACATCTACAAGTAATTTACTACAACTAAATTCAAATCTCACATTTAAGGAATTCTCTATGAACAAATTCGTTAAGCGCTATTGTATTGACGCAATGGCTGGAATGGCTCAGGGACTTTTTGCCTCTTTGCTTATTGGTACAATCATCAAAACAATTGGTCAGCAGTTAGTAAGACTTGCTGCAAATCCTTTTACTCAGTTCTTTGTAGACGCAGGGAACTTTGCAACTGATGCCCATGTAGTTGGTGCCGCAATGGCAATTGGTATTGGTTTTGCAATGAAAGTACCTGCCCTTGTACTTTTCTCTCTTGCCGCAGTTGGTTCAGCAGCAAATGTTACAGGCGGCGCAGGTGGTCCTCTTGCAGTTTTGATTATTGCAATTGCAGCAGCAGAACTTGGAAATCTTGTTAGCGGTAAAACAAAAGTTGATATTATTGTTACTCCAGCAGTTACTATTATTACAGGTGCCCTTCTTACAGTATTAACTGCCAAATATATTGGAATTGCAGCTTCTTCTGTAGGAAAACTTATTATCTGGACAACAAATCTTCACCCATTCTGGATGGGTATGCTTGTATCTGCCATTGTTGGTATTGCACTTACTCTGCCAATCAGTTCTGCAGCAATTTGTGCCGCTTTAGGATTAACTGGTCTTGCAGGTGGCGCTGCCGTTGCAGGTTGTTGTGCACAGATGGTTGGTTTTGCTGTAATGAGTTTTAAGGAAAACAGATGGGGCGGTATTCTTTCTCAGGGATTGGGAACAAGTATGCTCCAGATGCCAAATATCATTAAAAATCCAAAAATCTGGATTCCTCCTATTCTTGCTTCAATTATTACGGGGCCAGTTGCAACTTGTATTTTCAAAATGGAAATGAATGGTGCTCCAGTAAGTTCTGGTATGGGAACTTGCGGACTTGTAGGACAGATTGGTGTTATTACAGGATGGCTTGATCCTTCTGCCGCAGCTGTTGCAAATGGTGCAGTTCCTGTTTCTCCAGGTGCATTAGACTGGATTGGAATCCTTGCAGTTTGTTTTGTTCTTCCTGCAGTTCTTTCATGGGCATTCGGATTATTGCTCAGAAAAATCAACTGGATCAAAGAAGGCGATTTATTGCTTCAATAGCAGATTTTTGTAGACCGTTTGAAATAAAACCTATACAATTTGCTATAGGCCATCAGACAAAGGTGGCCTTACACAGGAGAATCAAATGAAAATAGAAACAAAAGTTTTGCATTCAGGTTATAAACCAGAAAATGGTGGTCCTGGAACTATTCCTATTGTACAGAGTACAACTTACCGCTTTGACAGCTGTGATCACGTAGCAGCCCTTTTTGACAAACCAACAGAATTTATGTATTCACGCTTTGCAAATCCAACTTGTGATGCTGTAGAAAAGAAAATTGCTGATCTGGAAGGTGGCGTTGGTTGTATGCTTACATCATCAGGACAGGCTGCAACTTTGCTTTCTATTTTGAACCTTTGTTCTGCAGGCGACAGTTTCATTGCAAGCTCAAGCATTTATGGCGGAACAATTAATCTTTTTGGTTTTACTCTTAAAAAACTTGGTATTGAATGTATCTGGGTAGATGTAAATGCCAGTGACGATGAAATCCGCAAAGCATTCAAACCTAATACAAAAGCAGTTTTTGGTGAAACAATTGCAAATCCAGCTCTTACAGTTTTTGATATTGAACGCTGGGCTAAAGTTGCTCACGAAAACAACTGTCCTTTAATCGTTGATAATACATTTGCTACACCAGTTTTGTGCCGTCCATTTGAATGGGGTGCAGACATTGTAGTTCATTCAACAACAAAATATATGGATGGCCATGCAGTACAGGGTGGCGGTGCCATTGTAGATTCAGGAAATTTTGACTGGGAAAAAGTTTATAAAGCTACAGGAAAATTTGCTGATATGGTAGAACCTGATGAAAGTTACCACGGACTTAAATATGTAGGTGATTTTGGAAAGGCTGCCTATATTGTAAAAGCACGTACTCAGCTTATGAGAGACTTTGGTTGTTATCCTGCAGCACAGAGCGCTTTCTATTTGAATATGGGATTGGAAACTTTACCAATTCGTATGGAACGCTACTGCCAGAACGCAAAAAAAGTTGCTGCTTTCCTTAAAGCAAGTGATAAAATTGCAAAAGTTGCTTACCCTGGTCTTGAAGGTGATGAATACTATGAACGTGGCAAGAAATATCTTCCACTTGGAACTTGTGGAGTAATTTCCATCAGTATTAAAGGTGGACGTGACGCTGCTGTTCGTTTTATGGATGCACTTAAACTTTGTAGTGATGAAGTTCACGTTGCTGATATCAGAACTTGTGTTTTACATCCTGCAAGTGCAACTCACCGCCAGCTTACAGATGAACAGCTTGTTGCTGCCGGAATTGATGGTGGTATGGTTCGCGTAAGTGTTGGCCTTGAAAATGTTGATGATATTATTGCTGACCTTACAATTGGATTGGCTGCTATCTAAAAACGATTAATCCTTTAAAATACAAAAAATGCCCTGGAAACTGTTAATTTTTTTTGTTTCCGGGGCAATTTTTTTCTATCTGCAGATTCAATGTCTTGAATTTTTTGCAAAAAAATGTAAAATATGCCAAATTTTTTTCACGATTTTTGAAATTTGTGATATACTATAAAAACATCATCTAAAAAGTTTTAAACAACAAAGGAGTTCTTTGTGAACAAACACGATTTTCCACAGATCCATTTTTATGATCAGGATTTTGTAGACATTTATAATAAAACATGGTCTTGGGTTTCTTCTTACTGGATTAATCCTGAATCAGGTGAACAGGATTCAGAAGGTTTATTTATTTATCCAGAAGACCATAAAAAAATTATTAATCAGTTTGACTCAATTTTCTCTTCTTTCTTTTTAGTTTATTCAAACCGCAATTTTGATGCATGCAAAAATATTGACTATTTCTATTCTATGCAGGAAGAAAATGGTGCAATCCGCTGCAAATATGATATTAACAAGAAAAAGGCTATTTTAGACTCATCAAATCCAGAAGGCATTGGTCTTCCATTATTTGCATGGGCTGAATTCAACCTTTACCATAAATCTGCAAACAAACGCAGAATCAAAGAAATCATGCCATTCCTTCAGAAATACATGACTTGGCTTGATACAAACTTCAAACAGGAAAACGGACTTTATGCTGTACCAACAAGCGTTAGCACAATGGAAAATTCTCCACGTAAAGGGGCTTTCTATCCTGTTGATTTTAATGCCTGTATGGCAATCAATGCAAATTACATGTCTGCTCTTGGTGACATCCTTAATGATAAAGATTTAAGTTTCCAGTACCGCAGAATGTACTTCTCTATTAAAACAAGAATTAATTCCTTAATGTGGGATAACGATACAAACTTCTACTACGATTTGGACAAAAATGGTGAAAGACTTTCAACAAAGACAATTGCCGCTTACTGGACAATGCTTGCTGAAATTCCAAACGCAGACAAAGCCGACTGCCTTGTAAACCATTTAAATGATCCAAACT
Source organism: Treponema sp. (assembly GCA_024402665.1). Lineage (GTDB taxonomy): Bacteria > Spirochaetota > Spirochaetia > Treponematales > Treponemataceae > Treponema_D. The sequence goes on along the minus strand of JAKSTI010000002.1, from coordinate 179,528 downwards.
CTTTTGGAACAGAACATCCATTCCCAACTTTAAGTGCAGACGATCCAAACTTCAGTGAAGACGGAAACGGTTACTGTGGTAGTGTTCTTCCAGCTTTCAACTTTATGGTTATTAAAGGCCTTGAAAAATATGGTCACTATGAAGTTGCCCGTGAATGTGCAATCCGCCATTTGTACTTTGTTCTTGAAGGTCTTATGCCAAATGAAAACAAAGAACCTGGTGATTTGTGGGAAGCATACTTGCCAAACAAAGAAGGTAAAGCTTCTATGAAAGGAAACAGAGATTTCCCTAAAAAGCGCCACCTTATGACAGCCGGTCTTTCTACAATTGCATTGATGATTGAAAATGTAATTGGTCTTTCAATCAGTTTGCCACGTAAAACTGTAGACTGGATTATTCCAAACCTTGAAATTATGGGTATTGAAAACCTTTCTCTTAAACGCAACCTCATTACAATTTTAAGTAATAAGAGTTCAAGAGGATGGGAAATCCAGATGGAAAGTGAAAAACTCTATTACTTCACAATCAACATTATTGATCAGAAGAAAAAGACATTGCCAATTCCAAGTGGTAAATGTTCTATGCTTATTGATAAACTTTAATCAAAACGTTGAAACCTCAATTTGAACGAACAGCATTAATTTTAGGAAACGACTCTATTCAAAAACTCCAGCAGTCCCATGTTATTATTTTTGGACTTGGTGGAGTTGGTGGTTATGTTTGCGAAGCTTTAGTTAGAGCAGGTGTTGGAGAAATTTCTTTAGTTGATGATGACGATGTGAATGAATCCAACATAAACAGACAGATTATTGCCCTTCATAGTACAATCGGGAAAGCAAAAGTTGATGTGGCAGCAGAAAGAGCACTGGATATTAATCCTGAAATAAAAATTCACAGACACAAATGCTTTTATCTTCCAGAAAATTCTTCTGATTTTGATTTTTCAAAATACGATTACATTGTTGATTGCATTGATACTGTAACTGCCAAAATTTCTATGATAGAAAATGCAGCCAGTGCAGGAAAATCAGACAAAATTATCACATGCCTTGGAACAGGGAACAAAATAAATCCTATGGGTTTTAAAGTTGCGGCTGTTGAAAAAACAAAAGTTTGTCCGCTGGCAAGAGTGATGCGTCAGGAACTGAAAAAAAGGAACATAAAAGGGATTAAATGTGTTTACAGCGAAGAACTGCCTTTTAATGTTGTAGCTTCCAGTGAAAACGGACGCCACGCTCCAGGAAGTGTAAGTTTTGTTCCGGGAGCAGCAGGTCTTTTAATTGCCGCAGAAGTTATTAAAGATCTTACAAAATAATTTACAAAGTAACAGCGCCCTGTCTTAAAATCTTAACATCACCATCAATAACAGAAACTAATGTAGATGGTAAAGCACCAGGTTTGTCCCCGTCTTCTACAATTAAAGATACTTCTTGTGAAAATTCTGTTTTTATTCCATCAATTGTTTCCAGAACTGGCTGACCGCTTCTATTTACACTTGTACTGAAAATGCTCTTTTTGCATTCACCAATAATTTCTCTAAGCCATTCATCGCCAGGACATCTGAAGGCAACAGTTTTCATCTGCTGGAACAAAGGAAGTTCTTTTTTGATATTTACAATAATAGTTAAAGGACCAGGCCATTTTTCCAGCAATTCAGAAGGAATTTTATCATCGGTATAAAGAAAAATATCTTCAGGTTTTGCAATCAGCTGGATTAATGGTTTTGTTTCTGAGCGGCCCTTAATTTTTCTAATCTGCTCATCAGTTTTTGAACAGTCATCTGCAATCCCACTAAAACCGTAAACTGTGTCTGTAGGAATAATCACAACTTTACCCTGAGCCAATAATTCTGCAGTAGTTTTTATGGAATCAGCATCCTGTTTCTTAATAATCAGACAATTCATCTTAAAGCCCCCAAATCTGCCGCTAGAATCTTAAGCGCTTAATGTGAGCAATTTGCCCAACAACAAAATTCTGGATATCCTGACCAGGTTCAATTGAAAAACGCATAATGGAATTGTCAATTTCTTTTGTAATTCCAAGAACCTTTCCAACAACAGTAAAGATTTCTCCGCTTCCATTTGCAGAAGGCAGCTGAAGTTCTACTAAATCGCCCTCTTTTTGAGCAGCAGAAAGAAGATGAAGTTTTCCTGCATAATCAAGACCGCCAGCTTCCAGAATTTCTGTTCTGATGCTTACTTTATGAAGCTGCTCTACAGAAAGAATCATTCTGTTGTTGATTTTATATTCAAGATTTTCCATCTGATTTTTGGTCAAATCCATTTTTTTAAGTTCATCTTTCAACTGTCTGAGAATTGAACGGCTGGCAGCCAAAGATACTTGAACAGGATCAGTTGACTGTGTAAGAAGAACCGGGTTTCCGTTGCGTAAAAGTGGGAAAGGAATTTTTTCTGTTTTATAAGACGAATTTTTAATCTGACCCATAAAATCTAGTCCGCTGTCCTGAATAAATGCTGTTATTTTTTCTGTAACAGGCACATTCAAAAGATAAATCCCTTCTGCCAGTTTTTCTTTTATATAGCGCTGAATATTAGGATTATTTTCTACAAACTGAATGTTGTTATCTGTTACCTTAAGCACATATCCCTGATAAATCATTGCAGAAGAATACGAGTTATACCATTCTGTTACAGATACCTGAAGATTCTGTGGAAGTTCGTAAGGAACGAGTTCAGACAAAAGTTTAAACATTTTTTCAGGCTTCATTCCGTTATCAAAACTCAAAGTAGCTGAATGTCTGTTGATTTCAAATTCTGTTACAATACCAAAATTCCTAACTTCAAGAAAATCGGCTAAAGGAAGGAGAGCTTTTAATGGAAGCCCAGGCATAATTGAAACTGTAAAGATTGAATCAACATTAACCGCTTTAGGTAAAGAGCCATCTGAAGCAAGGTGAACTGATTTTGAAGATAGAGAAGAAACATAAACTGCTTCCCCTTTTTCGTTAACGCCTTTTTTACTAAGCAAACCAAATATAATTGCAGAATCAATCATTCTGTCTAATAACTGAACCGAATTTCCTGTTGAACCTGATTCCGGCTGTGATTTTGCCATTTCAAGAAGCTGAGAAAAGCGGCTTTGTGCATAAAAACTGTCTGCAGATGTTGTTGGATTTGAAAGAAAAGCAAGTTTTACAATAGTTGAACGGGTGAATCCAGATTCTGGAACAGATGAAAGGAAATCAAGCAATAACTGGGCTTCTTTTTTTAATCCTTCGCGGCTGAATCTTGAACAGGAACTGGCACACAAAAGGGAATACTGAAAAATCTCTGGCAGTTCTGAAAAGAGTCTGAATCTGTCATCATCAACAATACTTGATTTTTCTGTCTCTACAATAAGATTTAGATTCAAAAAAGCATTATACAAAAGCTGAAAGCACTGCTGTTTTTCAGGGAAAATTGTCATCAATCGGTTCACATCATTTTTTTTAAGAGTACCGTCAGACTTGCAGGAACAGCCAAAATGTTTAATGAAAGAAACAAAGGCCATAAGAAAAACTGGAGAAAGAGAAAAAGCGTCGTCTACGGAAAGAGAAGTAACAACTTCCGGATTAAGCAGGACTTTAAGATTTATTAAATTTTCAATTTTTTTCCATAAAAAAGGATTAATTTTATAACTTTCTCTTCCGGAAAATTTGTCTTTATAACTGAAAATTATAAGTCTTGAAGACAAATTGGAAATTACAGAATAAACGTCTGCAACCGAATATTCGTTTTCAAAAAACCTTGCAATCAAATCTCTGGTTGGATTTTTGATATAGCAGATTGCATTAAGGATTTTCAAATCTGTTTCATCAAGCAAAGCAAGAATATTGTTCTGATTCCCCGGATTATTAACAAAACTTGCCAGCTGTTCAATCAAACGCTGTTTATTATATGGAGTTTTAACTTCCCCAATATAAATTCTGATAATATCAAAGAATTTTTCATCATCGAGACTGTAAATACTTTCTGACCACTGTTCTATTGAACTGTTGCAAATCATTATAAATCCTCCTTAGAGGTATAACGTACAATTTTATAACTATAACCTTGTTCTGCCAGAAATTTCTGTCTGTTAGAACCAAATTCCTCTTCTGTTGTATTGCGGGTAATCAAAGTAAAGAATCTTGCTGTACGTTCCTTTGGTCTAAGAATTCGACCTAAACGCTGTGCTTCTTCCTGACGGCTTCCAAAAGTTCCGCTGACCTGAATTGCAAGAGATGCATCTGGTAAATCAATGGCAAAATTGGCAACCTTAGAAACAACAAGCACTCTGATTTTACCGTTTCTGAAATCACCATAAATTCTATCACGTTCAGCATTAGGAGTTTTGCCTGTAATCATAGGACAATTCAAAAGTTTTGCAATTTCTTCCAGCTGAGTTATATACTGTCCAATTACAAGAATTTTATCTTCCGGATTCTTTTCTATAATTTCCTGAACAATTGCATTTTTATTTGCATTTTCAGACGCGATTCTGTGTTTTTCACGCAAAGTTGCAACCGCATATTCAATTTCTTTAAAAGCAGGCAAATCAACTCTAACTTCAATACATTCCGCATTGGCAATCCACTTATCCCGTTCAAGTTCCTTCCATGGCACATCATAACGTTTTGGGCCAACCAGACTGAATACATAACCTTCGCAGCCGTCTTCACGAACTAAAGTTGCAGTTAAACCTACACGACGTATTGCCTGAAGTTCTGCTACAACTCTGAAAACAGGAGCAGGAAGCATATGAACTTCATCATAAATAATTAATCCCCATGGACGCTGATGAAAAATTGAAAAATGAGGATATGGACCGGTTTTATCTGGACGCCAGGTTAATACCTGATAAGTTGCAACTGTAACAGGCTTAATTTCTTTATTTTCACCAGAATATTCTGCAATCTGATCTCTTGTAAGAGTTGTTTTATCAAGTAATTCATCAATCCACTGGTGAACGGCACTAATGTTTGTAGTTATAATAAGAGTGGATGTTTTAAGCAGATCCATAATCGTCATACCAACAATAGTTTTACCTGCTCCACAAGGAAGAACGATTGTTCCAAAACCAGTTCCAGGACCTTTATCTCCAATAAGTGCATTGGCCGATGCTTTCTGATATTCACGGATTACAAGAGGTTTTCCAGAAGATGTAGTTTCACGTAAGCTGACTTCAAGAGGTTCTCCATCTGCAAGAGCAACTTCATCTTTTACAGGCCATCCAATCTGCAAAAGAAGCTGTTTTATTGTTCCACGATCTGTTAACTGAAGCAAAAATCTTTTGTCGGCTTCACAGGGAGTAAGATATTTTTTCAAAGATGGATTTGCAGCAATTTCTTTATAAACAGGAACAGAATCTGCAGTAAGATACAAATAATGTTCTATGATTTTTTCTTCTGAATTTTCTTTGGCTGGAACTTCTTCATCTGGACCAGGAACAAGTTTTAACATTCCAAAACGGCTGGCGATTTCTTTAATCCACATCACAATTGACTGAGGAACATCGTAGCGGGAATATTTTTCAAGAACAGCAACTGCATCATCAGCACTAAAACCGGCACTGGCTGCATTCCACAAAGAAAGAGGCGACAATTTGTATGTATGCAAATGTTCAGGAGATTTTTCAAGTTCTGCAAAAGGGATTAATGCATTTCTGCACTCTTCTGCCAAAGGTGCATGCACATCAAGTAAAAGAGAACGGTCTCCCTGAACAATTAACGGATTTTCAAAATTCATAGCAACGAATTATTATAGCAAAAATTAAAGGGTAATAAAAGATAGATTTTAAATAAAGAAAGAAACAATGAGAATTTATTTGAATCTAAAAATACTGGTGGTATAATTTTCGTATTGAGCGAACATTGGATTAATGTTTACCAAGGAGGAAAAATGAAAAAATTATTACTTACATTAAGTGCAGCATTATTTTTATTTGCTGCCTGTGAACATCCTGGCTCATCAAATCTGCCAGAAACAAAACCAACAATTACTGCTAAAAATCTGCCGGAAAAAGTTCTTTTTGCAGAAATTAACAGTGATGCTGATTTTAAAGCATTTTTAGATCAAAAAGGCGTTTCTTCTACAAATGAACTTGGGGAATTTGTTAATAAACGAATCCAAAAAGATTATCCTGGAGTAAAAATAACAGCTTTTGATCCTATGGCAGGCTGTTCTGCATTTATTGCACCTTCTAAAGAAGGCGGTTTTTATGCAGGTCGTAACTTTGACTTCCAGGCTGAAATGGTTCCAAATGTTATGATTATCAGAAACAAACCTAAAAATGGAGATTATGCTTCTGTTTCAACATTTAACTTGGGATTTGTAAACTTCAACTTCCCAAATGGTATGTCTGATAGCGACAAAAATAAGATTATTGCCAGAACAGGAGTTTTTGTTCCTCTTGATGGTGTAAACGAAAAAGGACTTGTAGTTGCAGTTCTTAATCAGGAAAACACCGGCTCTCCAAATCTTACAAATGAAACAACAGAAAAACCTGATTTAACTATAACTTCCTGTGTACGCCTTTTACTTAATAAAGCTGCAACAGTAGAAGAAGCAAAAAAACTTATAAAAAATTATGATTTACATTCAGATATTTATACAGCACACCATTTGTTTGTAGCAGACGCAACAGGAAAAGCTGCAGCATTTGAATGGGATAATCTTAATTCAAACGCTTCAAAAAAGGGTTTAAGAATTACAGATACAAATTGTGTAACAAACCATCCTTTGTATAAATATACAGATGGTGTTTCGGAAGAAACATTAAAATCTGGATACGGAAATTCTGTTGAACGATACAATACTTTAAAAACAAACCTTGCTTCTGGGAAAAAATTAACTTTTGCAGAAGCAAAGGAACTTTTACACAAAGTACATCAGGGAACTCATTCCAGATGGTCAATTGTTTATCATTTGACACCAGACTATTCAGAAGAAACTTACTGGTGGGAAGTTTCTGTTACTGAAAACTGGAAATCTAACGGATATAAGTTTTCTGTAAAATAAAATAATGATTGTTCACCAAAAATTCTCTTCAACTTTTGGTGAACAACTTTAAATCTAAATTAATTCATATTATCAAGAATATTCAAAACGTGTGGGAAAAATACATTCATACCAAAATTTCCGTGAGTTAAATTATCAGAAGCTACATTTCCCAAATCTGCCTCTGTATATGCATGAACTTTGTCTGGGAATCTTCCCATTTTGTCTGCTGCCATTAATGCTTCCAGGTTTGCATAAGGAACAACATCATCTTGTGTTGAATGATAAAAATCAATTGGATTTTTTGGTTCCCAGTCTGTAAGGTCATTTTTCTTCAAACATTCCATGAAATTTTTTCGCAATTCAGAATTGTCATCCAAAAAATCTGCACTGTAAATATTGCTAACCATCACTTTTTCAGGATTCATAAACACATCAGCAGAAAACAATGTTACCGCTTCTATTATTTCTTTATTTGATTCTTCATATAATTCCCAAACTTCTTTAACTTCACTATCTTCGGCCGTACCTACTTTAAGTGCTTCTGAGAGTTTATTTACATCAATAAGCGGATTATAAAAATCTTTTAATCCATAAGATTTAAATGCTTCCGGATAGCTTTCATACATCCCTTGAATTGCCATAAAACTAATAACAACTTCCAGAGCAACATCTTCCAAAATTTCCTGTATTTTTTCCACATCTTTTGGAATTTCGATTCCTGTTTCTTTCTCCAAGAACTCATTCATTGTAACTTCCATGCTTGCAGGAGTTCCGCCACAAAATGACTTTCTTAATCTTATATTGTTCTGCTGTTTTTCTGATAAAGATTCAACATATTTGTGTGTTGCAAGTGCAGAAGAACCACCCTGTGAAAAACCAGCTATAATTGTGTAATAATCTTCACTTAATTCAATGTTATTGTCTCTAAAATACTGTAAAACAGCCAGTTCCATGTCTAAAGAATTTCTGGCAGTAAGGCTCTGGTTCATATATGGATGCACTTTATCTTTAGTGTCACCATACCCAAGATAATCAGGACAAATAATTACTCTTCCCTGAGCAGCATTTTTTGGAATATCTTCCCCATTTTTTCTTACAGATGGCGCTAATGCGTTGAGTTGATATGTACCATGCACACAAAGAATAATTTGTTTAAGCTGGCAATTTTCTCCTTGTGGATATGAAAAATATCCTGAAAGAGTAATTTTCTGCCCTTTTGTATCAATGCTGGAATAATGCATTATTTTTTTAACTTCATCAGCAGTTGATCCTTCAACATCCTCAACAGTATATTCAGGAACTACATCCTGAGACTGAGACTGATCGTGATTACATGCATTGAACATAATTAATGCTGCAATACTCATAATGATTATATAAATTCTATTTTTCATAAAAATCCTTTCCTATTTCCTTTTCTATTAATCTACAATTCAAAACCACCAGCCGTAGTTCTTCAAAATAGTGTCAAAACCAGTCATTTCAGCTTCATAATCTACCATAAAATTAATGAACTGATCATAACTTGTTCTATTATTATACAAAGTTTCATGAGGAATTACTGCAGAAATACATGTGTCTGAATATTTTGTTCCTTCATAAACTTCTTCAATTGTCAGACGAACTTTTTTTACTGGCTGTTCAAACTGAATAAAATTGAAATAAACATAATCTTCAAAAGAAACTGTCTTAGAAGTACCATTTGTTAAATCTTCTACAAGAAGTGTTTTTACACGAGGATTTTCCTTATAAAGTTTAAGATTTGCAATGTCTGTAAAACCATTTAATATAGAAACTCCTGGGATTTCTTTTGTAAAGGTTATAGTAACACTTTCGCCAATTCCGTTGCCTTCTGCCCCTTCTACCCAAGGAATATGCTTATAATTCCAGGCATAAGGATGACATTTGCAGCCACCAGCAGTAAAACATTTAAGAAGATTATCAGGTGTATAATTTACTGTTTTTCCATTAAGTTTTTCAGAGAAAGAAGATGTTGATTCTATATTTTCTACCAGATCCATTCCTCTAAAAGGTATATCATTTTCCTCTAAGTCATAATCATTTTTGCCGTCATTTTCAAACTGAGAGAAATCCTGTGTAAGTCTTTTGCCTTCAATAATCAGCAGTTCTTTATTATTCAACTTTAATTTTAAGAAACCATCTTTATCAACATACATCTGGTTTCGATTAAGTTTAGTAATATAATTTCCATTACCTTCTACAGCTAAAAATAACTCATCATCTGTGTAAAAAATGTTAAAGCCAGCTTCTATATCACCTATATAAAATGATTTTAACTTGTCTTTCAGTCTGCTTAATTCAAAATTAGTTTTTTCGATATAACCTTTTAAATCTGCTGCATCAATAAATTCTTTTGTATATTCAAGTTTTTTGGAATCATCATATTCTTCAAATTCTTCATCTGAAACAAAAATCCAGGCAAAGGTTTTTTCATTATGTAAAATATAGTCAGGAATCTTATCATTCTGAATGGCATACCAATAACCTGTTTTACCATTTATAGTTTCTGATTTTGAACTTCTCGCCAAAGTTTCAAATTTTAATCCTGGTAAAAGCGGCATATTCACTTTTCCATATTCATCCATAACTTCTTCATTTTTCAAACCAACATAATAACCATAGTTTGAAAGATAACTTGTAATCGCTAACTGGCTTAATTTAAAATCTGAAAAGAAAAGTTCCTGTGAATTTACATCTGGTGCAGAATAAAGTTTGATTTCTTCTTTTGAAGCCAGCACTTTTCTGTCCAGAATAACTTCCATATCATGAAAATATGAAGTATCTCCATCTGCAAGATACTTGGTCTGCTTTGGATAATTTGGAATTATAATATCCTCATAAACATAATAACCTTTTCCAAAAAGATAATAACGGTTTTCATCAAATACAAGTTCAATTTCTTTTTTATCACCAAACAATTTTTTAAGAGCTATTTGCTGCTGTTCCTTTATAGAATTATCCAAAGAAAATTTTATATCTTTTTCTTCCGGACACTTCATTTTTAGAACATCTTTTTCATAAGAACATTCTCCAGTCGCATATGCACCACTATGAGCTAATTCATATTTAAACTGCTTATCTTTTTCTTTGATAGTAAAAAATATATTATACTGTGGATCTTCCCACATAAATGGAAGGTCGTTGCCAGAATTGCTGCTTTCACTTTTAGAATTTTGTTTTGATTTGTTTGCAGCCTGATTTGAATTGTCTTTGTTACAACCAGCAAGTACAGCTAAAACTGATAGAATTAAAGAAATTAATATTACTTTTTTCATAAGACTCTCCTGTTAAGTTTTGAAGGAAACTCAAAATAAATAGTTATGATGAACTAAAAATAACACATCATTTTAAAAATAAAAACCCTTCCTGTGAAAAAAACACAAGAAGGGTGAATGCCAGGCCTTCGCACATAGTCTTTCAACTTCAATTCCTACCAGCCTGGCGCACAAATTTTCTTCGTAAATTAGTGATGGATGCCAGGCCGTTGTATGCAATTTATAACTTCCATTGCTACTAGCCTGGCGCACTAATTTGCGTTGCAAATTAGTGATGGGCGCAAGCCGTTGCATTACTTTACGCACATACACTGGTACCAGCTTGCGGCACTAATTTGCGTTGCAAATTAGTGATGGAAAAGGCGAATTCCATTAAATACCATTACCATTCCGTAGCCGTCGGCTGCTTCAATTACTAAGTCGTCGCGAACTGATCCACCTGGCTGTGCAATTACTGTTACTCCAGATTTTTTAGCGCGGTCAATGTTGTCACCAAATGGGAAGAAGGCATCTGAACCAAGAGCTACATTTGTATTCTTAGAAATCCATTCTGCTTTAGCTTCGCGAGTGAATACTTCTGGTTTTACTTTGAAAATGTTCTGCCATTTACCTTCAGCAAGAACGTCCATATATTCTTCACCAATGTAAACATCAATTGCGTTATCGCGGTCTGCACGTTTAATTCCGTCTACAAACTGAAGTCCCAAAACCTGTGGACTCTGGCGCAACCACCAGTTATCAGCTTTCTGACCAGCAAGGCGAGTACAGTGAACGCGTGACTGCTGTCCAGCACCAATACCAATTGCCTGTCCGTCTTTTACGAAACAAACTGAGTTAGACTGTGTATATTTAAGAACGATTAAAGAAATAAGAAGGTTTCTCTTGTCATCTTCAGACATTGTCTTGTTTTTTGTTACGATGTTAGAAAGAGCAGATTCTTCGTCAATTTTAAGGAAGTTGTGTCCCTGTTCAAATGTAACACCAAATACCTGTTTTGTTTCAGTTGCAGCTGGAACATAATTTGGATCAATCTGAATTACACAGTAGTTTCCGTTTTTCTTTGCTTTTAAGATTTCCAAAGCTTTTGCTGAATAAGCAGGAGCAATTACACCGTCAGAAACTTCTTTTTTAATCAACAAAGCAGTAGCTTCATCACATTCGTCAGAAAGAGAAATGAAGTCACCGAATGAAGACATACGGTCAGCACCGCGAGCACGGGCATAAGCACAAGCCAAAGGTGTTAATTCAACATTGTCTGTAAAGTAGATTTTCTTTAATGTGTCAGAAAGAGGAAGTCCAACTGCAGCACCTGCAGGAGAAACGTGTTTGAAAGATGTAGCAGCAGGAAGTCCAGTTGCTTCTTTCAATTCTTTTACTAACTGCCAGCCATTCAAAGCATCAAGCAAGTTAATGTATCCAGGTCTTCCGTTTACAACAGTGATTGGAAGATCGCCATTTTCCATAAATACCTTTGCAGGTTTCTGATTTGGATTGCATCCATATTTAAGTTCGAGTTCTTTCATATTCACTATATTAGTTAAAATAGAGGAAACTTTCAATAAAAAATGGAATTTGGTTGCTATGCTTTAGATTCTAAGTCAGTAAAGATTTCTTTTGCAGGTTCACTGATTGTGCTGATAATTACAGCAGGAGCAATCATTACAAGAAGAGGAATAATCATAAATCCAAAGAAACCCAAAACAACATATGAAATGGCAATTTCAACAAGGATTTTTACAATAAGGATAAGTGTTGATTTAAAATTCTGCACTGTAATCCCAATTGAGTTTCTGATCTGATTTGCAAGAGTATTATTGTAGCGGGCAATTAATGGGAAAGTATAAATGAATACAATAAAAAAGATAAATGTAAGTAAAACAGAGCCAATAACAAAAAGAAGGCTGAATTCTTTCATAGAAAGAAGTTTGAACCACATATAGCCAAGCCCCGCAAGAAATGGCAATGTGATAATCCACATTAATGTTCCCTGAAGGAAATTCTGTTTGAAGGAATTAAAAAACATTTTTACAACAGAAACATCTTCTCCGCCAGCCAGCTTTAAATTTACATAAAAAGCAGCCGCAATTGCAGCACCTGCCGTAATAACAGGAATACTGCAGATTACCATAAGAAGATTTGTAAGTAAAATTCTAACTGCTTTTTTAATTCCTTCGCCCATTGAAAATCCCTGCAGAAAAATTATTTGTTTTTATTGAAGATTCTTGTTTCAGCTTTACCTGTAGCAATTTCAATATAGCGTACAAAAAGTGAAACTTTATTATCTTCATTGATTGTGTTCCAGATTTTGTCTGCAAATTCATCAATATTTCCGTGAATAGGAAGTTTTACAGGTTCACCGGCAAAACTTGGTAATGGATCTCCATCACCCTGATATGTGTGAATATAATGACCTTCTCCATTCTGTGGATTGTCGTAAGTAAATGTGAAACGCAATGTATTATCAGGATTTCCGTTATCGCTTTTAAGAATAGAGATTGCGTAATCATATTTTCCATTTTCTACTGTAAGCAATGATGAAATACGTGGTGTGAAGTTTGGAGCATCGTGTTCATATTTTCTTGAACGCAAAGATTCTTCAAAAGTAAGACCTTTCTGCAATCCTTCATAAATTGTGTCTGTCTGATCCCCATTTGTTACAATAGTTTTGTTTCCTAACTGACGAACAGCAGCATAAATGATAAGACTTGGGTCCCCTGCAATTAAAGATGGATCAAAAGCTTTTGTTCTGATTACTTCATTTCCATTTTCGTTTTCAGTAACAAATACACGGTTACGGCTGCCAGCACTACGACCCATTGTCCAGTAAGCAGATACAGCGTATTTTCCGTCATCAGATTTTCCGGCAATAATACCACGTCCAGGATAAGTTGTTCCGCCTAATTCCTGTTCAAATTCAACTTCCTGATGTTTTTTCTCCATAAGTTTCATTACGCAATCAACTGTGTACTGTTTTGGATCTTCAACATCAGCTGGCATATTTTCAAGAAGTTTATTTCTGAATTCTTTACAATTTACAACATCAGAAGCTGTAAGAGTAACTTTATTATACTGAACAATATCAGCAAGCATATCATTTGGATTAGCAGGATTAATTGCAAGACAAGATCCGTTAATTGAAACTGGAAGCATTACATCAAAAAGACGAAGATAACTGTCAATTTCTTTTAATCCGCGTTTTGTTTCTGGTTTTCCAGGACGATATCTTGTTCCGCTTGGGAATACAAGAATAATCTGACCGCGTTTTTTACAATCATCCATTGCACGCATTGCAGCAAAGTTGATTTTTCTTGCACGTTTTTCTTCTTCTGCCTTTTCTTCTTCAGTTCCTTTAAAAGAATCAAGACTTCTTGTTGGATAAATTACTACACGAGTGAAAGCTTCTGTAAAGGCACGAACCCCTGCACTTGCTTCATTCAATTTCATTCCGGCAATGGCAACAATTCTTGAAGCAAAATCTTTTCCCCATTCTTCGCCACAGTTTTCCAGAAGATAAATAATTGCAGGCAAATCAAGATTAGAAAAATGTTCCATCATAATAACACCTTTCTTTCCTTCTTTTACAACTGCATCATAGAAGGCCTTGAACTGAGCAATGTTTCCAAGACCAGATCCTGGAATCATGTTCTCTTTTAAGAGAATGTTCATATATTTTCTAGTACCTTCGTTAGCTTCCTGATAAACACAATTCTCATCAATTTTAGCAGCCGCATGAGAAGCTTTTGTCATACTCTCAAAAAACTGCTGACTCTTGTCTAATAATGTAAATGGCATATTTGCTCCAAAAATAAAAATTTGTTATTTACGATTATAAAGTATTTTTTCTATTTTGCATATGATTTTCCATAGTATAGTTTCAATTAGGTGAAATATCTTATACCTTTATGCTGCTATATAGTATAGAATAAATAATCATGGCTCTAGCCAGAAAAATGGAGTAAAACTAGAATGAGTATTCAGAAAAAACCTCTTGTAAATGATCTTTACACAGCAGACCCTTCTGCTCACGTTTTTAATGACAAGATTTACATTTATCCATCACACGATGAAGATAAAGATGTAGAAAACAATGACAATGGTGATCAGTATGATATGATTGACTACCATGTTTATGAAATGGCTGATGAAAACACAATGCCAAAAGACTGTGGATGTGTTCTTACACTTAAAGATATTCCATGGGCATCTAAACAGGTTTGGGCTCCAGACTGCGAAGAAAAAGATGGAAAATATTACTTTGTATTCCCAGCTCGTGATAAACAGGGCATGTTCCGTGTAGGTGTTGCTATTGGTGACAATCCTGCTGGTCCTTTCAAAGCAGAACCAAACTATATTCAGGGTACATACTCAATTGACCCATGTTTGTTCAAAGATACAGACAAAAAATATTACCTTACATTCGGTGGAATCTGGGGTGGTCAGCTTGATCAGTACCGCAACAACAAATGGTCAGCAGACAACAAAGAACCAAAAGGTGATGAACCAGCTTGTACACCAAAAATTGCTTTGATGAAAGACAACATGACAGAATTGGCAGAAGAAGTACGCGATTTAGTTATTGTTGACGAAAAAGGAAAACCACTTACAGGTGGAGATGAAGAACGCCGCTACTTTGAAGACCCATGGTTGTTCAAGAAAGGCGACACATATTACTTCACATATTCAACAGGTACAACTCACTTGTTGGCATATGCTACATCAAAGAATGTTTACGGACCATACACATATGGCGGAACAATCTTAACACCAGTTTTGGGATGGACAACACACCACTCAATTCTTGAATATCATGGAAAATGGTACTTGTTCTACCACGACTGTGAACGCTCAAACGGTGTAAACCAGAAACGCAACGTAAAATTCCGCGAATTGAAGTTCGACGATAAAGGCGGCATCATTACTATGGATGGTTCCGACAGATAGCACGTTAAAAATTTAACGCAAGGGCGGGCAATTTTCGTTGCCCGCTTTTTTTTTCAAAAAGGAAGAAAGTATGACACCTAATCAGTTATTTACAAAAATCAGAACAGACGAATACAAAAAGATTGGCGAAGACGTAGATTACAAAGTAGAAACTATTCACGAAGAAAAAGCCGTTTATCTTATGTTCAAAGGCAGCAACAGCGGTATAGACTGGAAATTAAATTTTTCCTTTGGCCAGACAGTTTATGACAATCAGAAAAATCAATTATACGCACACAAAGGTTTTATAAAAGCATGGAAAAGCGCCAATGATACAATCATGGAAGAATATATAAACGCCTGTAATGAAAATCCTGACTATACACCAATAATCTGCGGTCACAGCCTGGGAGGAGCACTTTCTCAGTTAGCAATGGAAGATTTTTGTTTCAGAACATCAAGAAAACCAGTTGTAATCACTTTTGGTTCACCTAATGTGTGGAGCAAAAAAACTGACATGGATTATCTTAGAGGCTGCTACGAATCAATTGTTCAATATGCCAATAACAATGATGTAGTACCAAAAGTTCCTCCATTCTATCTTCCATTAAATAAAATCCCTGTAGGGAAAAAGAGCTGTGTACTTAAATGGGTCCGTATAACCTATTATCATTGCAGAAGCTACGAGTATATAGATTATACAAAGCTGTAATCCGTGGTATAATAAAAACCTATGGGAAAAACAAAGGATTCACGCCAGTCTGTAAAAGATACATTAAGACTTTTCCAGTTAGATGCTCTATTTCAGGATGGGAAGCACTATACCGCTGCCCAGTTAATGAGCCGACTGGAAATTTCTATTGCAACACTAAGCAGAGACATCAGCAAACTTAGAAATGATTACGGAGCTCCACTTTATTACGATAAAAAAACAGAAGACTATTACTACACAAAACCATTGTTCAAATTGCCTGCTGTTTTTGTAAACGAAGATGAAATGCCCGCCTACTCCATGGTGCTGAATCTTTTTGAAATGTTCCACGAAACTCCCCTTTACCAGCCGCTTATTAATCTGGTAGAAACATTTGAAAGTCCAATCAAAACAGATACAGACTTAAATCAGATTGAATTCAAAAACTCTTCCCTGCCAGAAAAAGAATGGTTTGAAACAAGAATCGTTATGGCAAAACACGCCGTAGATTCAGTTGATGAAGAAATCTGGAATAAAATACTAAAAGCACTTAAAAATAATTTTAAACTTAAATTCGATTACACTTCTGTAGGAGAAAACCGCATATCTTACGGAAAAGAAATAGAACCATGGCAGCTTATTTACGATCATGAACAGTGGTATATAAGAGCCAGAACAAAAAGAAGCAATGGTCAGGAAGTTGTAAACACATTTGTTGTTCCAAGAATGCAGAATGTTGAAGTTATGGCAGAGCAGTTCCAGCTTCCAGATGAAAAAACATGGAAACTCAACGAATATGCAATCAGTTCATTTGGAGTAACAACAACAGATCATGCAGAAAAAATAGAATGCCTTATGCAGGGGTCTGCCCTTTATTATGCTCAGGCTAATTTTTCAGAAGATAAATCAATTGAACCATATAACGGTCCGCTGCCACACTCACAGGATGCAGTAAAAGTAACATTCACAAGCAACCAGCAGCCGGCAGTATTAAAGGAATTTTTAAGTTTTGGGCCAGACATAATTCCACTTGCACCGCCTTCTTTTGTAGAAGCATGGAAAATCAAAGTTGAACAAATGGGAAAATATCTATCGTGTTAAATACAATTATAATTCAACCGCCACTTGTACAGTTAAATACTCCATATCCTTCCGGGGCATATCTAAAAGCTTTTTTTCAGGAACTTTATACAAAAAATGAACTTCAAGGTTCCGCTGTCTGGTATGATTTAAGCACTGAACTTTTTCATAAAGTCTTTTGCAGGGATGGATTAAAAACTGTTTTTCAGCAGAGCCACTCAAACGCATTAAAAACAGCAGATAATTTTGAAAATCAGGGCGATGACAATTCTGCCTTCCAGTTAAGACGTTTTGTTTCTCAAGCAGATTTATGGTGCCAGTGGATAGATAAAATTGTATCTGTACTTTGCGAAAGTGGAAAAATTTCTGGCCGTGAATTTACCCACGAATTTGTTCGTTCTGCCCATGCACCAAGAGGCAACAGAATGGAACAGTATCTTTCAAAATTAGAACGGGATGTTGGTGTTGATGATTCGCGTATTCTTGCAAGTCTGGCACTGGCAGATTTAGCAGATTACATAACAATTGCCTATGACAGTAATTTTGGATTAATCCGCTATGCAGAATCTGTAGCCACAAGCACTTCAGATTTTGACAACGTTGAACAGAATCTAAATTCTCCTGTGCTGAACAATTTTTTAAAACCGCTGCTTGATGAAAAAATTGGGGAGATAAAGGAAGAAACACTTGTTTGTATTTCAATACCGTTTCCTGGAACATTTGCCGCAGGACTTTTTGCCGCAAAATATCTTAAGCAGAAATTTGCCGAAAAAGTTGTGATTGCAATGGGCGGCGGTTATGTAAATACAGAGCTTAGAACTGTTAGTGAAAAACGGCTTTTTAATTACTGCGATTTTCTCAGCTATGATAAAGGCTACGGCAGTTATATAAACTTCTTTCAGCAGATAAAAGAAAAAGGGTTAAAAAACGCGCTTGATGGAAATCAGTTTTATAAAATCAAATATTTACACAAAGATAAAATAATTGAACCTTTAGAAAATTCCAGTCAGTTTGAAAAACAGGAACGGGAAATAGTTCATCATCTGATTCCTGATTTCAGTTCAATTGATTATACAAGATGCCCAAGACTTGCAGACAGCGACAATCCAATGCACAGAATCTGGAATGACGGCTCCTGGCTTAAAGTTTACATGGCATACGGCTGTTACTGGCACCGATGTGCATTCTGCGACACTTCTTTAGATTACGTAAAAAATTTCTGCAATACAGATATCCGCCACCTTTATGATGGAATTTATGAACAGGCAAAAAAAACAGGCGTATACGGACTGCACTTTGTAGATGAAGCCTGCCCGCCAGTTGCAATGCAGGAATTTGCCCTTAAAAATATAAATAAAGCAAAAACAGACACAAGCCTTACATACTGGGGAAATATCCGCTTTGAAAAAACTTTTACCAGAGATCTGGCAGATTTACTTTCTTATGGCGGACTTACAGCAGTTTCTGCAGGAATAGAAATTGCCACAGGAAAAGGTCTGAGCCTTGTAAATAAAGGAACAGACATGGAAAATATTGTGGCAGCCTGTTGTGCATTCAAAGAAGCAGGAATTCTTGTTCATTCCTATATGATTTACGGATTCTGGAATCAGAGCGAACAGGATTTAATCAACTCTATGGAAACATTGCGCCAGTTGTTTGAAGCAGGATTACTTGATTCGGCGTTCTTTCATAAATTTACACTCACCCTTCATTCAACAGTTTACAGAGAATGGAAAGAAGGCAAACATCCGGATTTAAAACCAATTGAAAATCCAAAAGGCCAGTTTGCAGAAAATGACATTCGGTTTGAAGGCGAAGAAAAAAGCGAAAAATACACAGCCGGATTAATGACAGCAGTAGATAACTGGATGAATGGCACAAAACTTAAAAAGAATGTAGAAAGCTACTTCCAGTTTAAAATGCCACGACCAGAAATCAAGCCGGATTATATAGAAAAACTCATTGCCGCTTATGAAGCAAAAAGAGACGCTGCATTTAAAAATACAAACGGTAAAAATAAATGCGTCTGGCTTGGGGGAAATGTAATCGTTTTAAAATCAGGAAGCGGAAGTCAGTTGTGCTGGTCTTATATGGGCGAACTCCTTTATGCAGACGTTCAAAAATCACAGGCAAAACAGATGGCAGACTTCATCAATTCAATAAACGCACAGAATTTTGATTCAAAAAATGATGATTTTACTGTTCAAAAAATAATTGAAACTCTTGGTAAAAATCTTTTCTTCCAGTTACGGGGAAAAGGCCTCTGCAGCCTGATATAAACTCTTTTTTCTTGTTTTTAACCGTTTTTGGGATTACACTTTAAAAATGATTTACTAAAAATTGGGACAGCAAAAACTTTACAAGGAGTATTAAATGGCAAAACAGGGCTATGATACCACAATCCCACCAAATCTGGCATTATTATTTAAAGATCGCGTAGAAAAATATCCAGATATTATTTGTCACGCAGATAAGGATGAAAAGGGAGAGTATCAGTATTTTACCTACTCACAAGTATATAAAAAAGTTTTATCTATGGCCTTAGCATTAAAACAGCTTGGCGTACACAGAGGTTCGAATGTAGCATTGATTTCTGATAACAGAAAAGAATGGCTTGTTTCTGACCTTGCATTACAGAGTCTTGGAGCGGCAGACGTTCCACGTGGTTGTGACTCAATGGGAAATGAAATCAGATTTATTATTTCATTTGCAGACTGTGAAGTTGGATTCTTTGAAAATGCGCGCCAGCTTCAGAAAGTTTTAGATAAAGCAGACGAAACTCCTTTATTAAAAACAGCAATTCTTTTTGATAAACCAACAGAAAAAGAATCAGAAGAAATCAAAAAAGGCCCAATCAAAGCACTTCTTTTTGATGATCTTCTTGAACAGGGTGCTCAGCTTTACAACGACACTACAAAAAAAGAACTTGAAGACGGCATGAAAGAAATCAGCGGAGATGATGTTGCAACACTCATCTTTACTTCAGGTACAACTGGAACTCCAAAAGGAGCAATGATTACTCACAGCAACTTTATTTCAGAACTGGCAGTAATCAGCTACTATCTTCCATGTAAACCAGGTGAATACTGGATGTCTGTTCTTCCAGTATGGCATATCTTTGAACGACTCATTCAGTACGTTTCAATTTACTTCAGCGCAAGTCTTGCATATTCAAAACCAATTGGTTCTTTGCTGTTAAAAGACATGGCAGTTATTAAACCTCACTGGATGTGCGGTGTTCCACGATTATGGCAGGCACTTGCAACTGGTGTAAACAAAGCAATGAACAAAACAGGTGGAGTTGTATTAAAACTCTATAAATTCTTTGTTGCTGTTGGGAAAAAATATGCTTACTTCAAAGTAAGAACATTTGGAAACATCTGCCAGTTCAAGAGAAGAAGCCGCGTTCTGGATGCAGTAACAGGCTTTATCCCAATGATTTTACTCTGGCCATTCCACAAACTTGGAGACATTCTTGTATTCAAGAAAATCCGTGCAAAGTTCGGTGGCAGACTCAACATTGCAATTTCAGGTGGCGGTGCTTTACAGAAAGACACAGATGACTGGTACAGAGCATTAGGATTGAATCTTCTTGAAGGATACGGTTTAACAGAAACATCACCAGTAATTTCTTTCCGTGATTACAGACATCCACGTCCAGGTTGTGTAGGACTCATCTTCCCAGGATGGGAAATCAAGATTATGGAAGAAAAGAACGGCGTAGTAACAAGCGACAAACCATTACCACCAGGAAAACAGGGTATGATTTATGTTCGCGGACCACAGTTAATGAAAGGTTATTACAAACGCCCAGATTTAACAGAAAAAGCATTAGATTCAGAAGGCTACTTCAACACAGGGGACATTGGTATTATGACCCTTGATAACGAAATTAAGATTACAGGACGTGCAAAAGACACAATCGTACTCTTGGGCGGTGAAAATGTTGAACCAGCAGTTCTTGAAAGTGCTCTTTGCGGCGACCCATTAATTGAAAGTGCAATGATTGTTGGACAGGATAAACGTGCATTAGGTGCTCTTATTGTTCCTTCAAAAGAAGTTGTGGAAGAATATGCAAAAGCAGAAGGACTTGATGTTTCAGATTATCCAGCTTTGTTGAAAAATGAAAAAGTTCACACTTACATTTACGACAAAGTAAGTTCCATTATTAATCCTGCAAACGGTTTCCGCTCGTGTGAACGAATCGGTAAAATCGGCCTGATTTCAGAAAGCTTCAAAATTGGTGTAGAACTCTCTGCCAAACAAGAAATGATGCGCTACAAAATCTCCGAAGAATACGCAGATTTGATTGCAAGCCTGTTTGTGGAAGGATAGGAAAAAATAGCGTAAAAAGAAAAACCACCCGGTGTCGGGTGGTTTTTTTATCTATTTTTCAGCTTTGAAAGATTAATCTTCTTTGTTGTCTTCTGGGAAAACTGAAATCATTGGCTCAACATCCTTTTTGTGGATTTTACGGTCAATGTAGTTCTTTGTGATTTTTGCAACCAGAGGACTAAGGGCAAGAACACCAATCAAGTTAGGAATCATCATAAGACCGTTGAATGTGTCTGAAAGATCCCATGCCAAATCAAGGCTCATTGTACATCCAAAGTAAACCATAATTACAAAAATTACTTTGTAAATTACAGAAGATTTATCTCCAAAGAGGTAACCCCAGGCTGTAGAACCATAGTGGCTCCAACCAAGAACAGTTGAATAAGCAAAAAGAAGGATTGCAATTGCGATGAACATTGGTCCAACTTTACCGAATACTGTTGCAAATGCTTCACCAACCAAAGCTGATTTTACATTTTCAGAAATCATTGTTCCTGTTTCCAAATCAACAAGACCACTTGTAAGAACTACAAGAGCTGTAAGTGTACAAACAACGATTGTATCAGCAAAAACTTCGAAAATACCCCACATACCCTGACGAACAGGTTCTTTTACGTTTGATGATGAGTGAACCATTACTGAAGAACCAAGACCTGCTTCGTTTGAGAAAGCACCGCGTTTGAAACCCCATGTGATTGCAAGCTGTAAACCATAACCAACAGTACCGCCGGCAGCAGATTTAAGAGAGAATGCACCTTTGAAGATTGATACAAAGGCAGCGGGAATTGCTGTTCCGTGAGTAATGATTACAATCAAAGCACCTACGATATAAAGAATTGCCATGAAAGGAACAAGTTTTTCTGTAACGGCAGCAACTCTTTTGAGACCACCAAGAATTACGATTGAAGAAAGGATTACAAGACCAATACCAGTAACCCATGCAGGAATATTGAAAGCTGAGCTCATGTTTCCGGCAATTGAGTTTACCTGACTCATGTTACCAATACCAAAGCTGGCAAGAAGACAGAAACAGCTGAAAAGGATTGCAAGAACAATACCAACTTTCTTCATGTGTTTGTAGCCGCCAAGACCATCTTTAAGATAGTACATTGCACCACCGTGCCATTCACCGTTTTCACCTTTGCGGCGGAAGTAAATACCAAGAACGTTTTCAGAGAAGTTTGTCATCATTCCAAAGATTGCCATAATCCACATCCAGAAAATAGCACCAGGACCACCAAGAACGATAGCAGTTGCAACACCTACGATATTACCAGTTCCAATTGTTGCAGCTAAAGCAGTACAAAGACTCTGGAACTGAGAAATTGCTTTATTCTCTTTTTCTGTATGAGCTGTTACAGATTTGTCTTTGAAAATAGCACCAATTGTAAGTTTGAACCAATGACCTATACGTGTAAACTGAAATCCTTTGTTTACGATAGTCATTACAATACCTGCTATAAGCAGCAGTGCAATACCGAATGTACCCCAAACAATACCATTCACAGTATTGTTGACATTAGTGATAGTCTCAATCATGAGAGCCTCCTGAATAGAGTGAGAGTTTATAACTGCCAAAAGTTCCACAAGCTGCAGGGCAAAAAAAACGAGGCAGAACTTGATTAAACAAATTCTGCCTCGTTGCAGTTAATTAATTATCGGACATTTTTTTGAAAAAATCTAGTGATATAATACAAAAAGAAAAAAAAATGTTAAAATAAGAAAGTCGTTTACGTCAGAGATAGCCACTGCGGTGTTTCCTTCGGGATTCTGCGACAGAGGAGTGCTGCCCTCTAACGACATATCGTTTAATGTAGAGATGCCTGCTGCGGGGTCGGACAATCCTTGTCTGGCGGTTGAGGAAATGTGGCGAACTTCAACGATATTTTCATTTGACCGGAAAAAGCTTTAGAAATTCTTCTAAGGCTTTTTCTGTATGAAAAGAAACCTGATCATTTACCTTAAAAAACTTCAATTGTGCAATAGCTTGCTCTGTTGTGTAAATTCCAGAAATATACAATGCTATGGTTCGCATAGTGTTATCATTCGCAACAGGGCCCTTAATAATATATCTCTTATAATATATCACATTTTTTAGGTTTTTACAGATAGAATCAATCGGATTGGACATAAAAAAAAGGATTCCCACCTTTCAATGGAAATCCTTTCTATTTTTTGGGCCATCTTGGACTTGAATGGCCACCAGCCTTTTCAAAAGAGATTGCCGGGAGCAATCTCTTTTTTTTGGGGAGGGAAGATAAGGATTTTAGTATGAAAAGCTTCTTCTACAATATGCTAATAATTTCAGAAAAAAATTCTTCTAATATATCATGTAAATTCTGATTATCAACACTAATTTCTTTTAATAAATAATAAGGTTTTTCATTAGTAAGTAAACATATCGATATATAATTAGCTAATAATTCTGAAATGATATTATCAATATTAGGTGTTATATTGTCAGGTAGTGTGTAATAATCTTTATTATGTCCATAGATTAAAAATAAATTAGATTCCCACTCGTTTTCATTCATACTTCTATGATATTCTGCATTAAAATATTTACCGCGTGTTATTGATGTAACAATATCAGATAACGCTTCATAGATAAATTTTACGTTTGAATCAGATTTATATTCTTCATTTTCAAAGAAGTCACGTATAACTTTGGGTAATTCATTTTCATCATAAAACCGAATTAAATTTTCTATAAATTTTTTCAATTTTTCAAAATATGAATCGATTTTATTGATACTAGTCTTATTGGATACTTTTTTGTTCATATAATAAATAATCATGTGCCCTGTTTCATGTAAATAAGTATCTTTTACATTACTATCTTTAGTATCATAAAATGGCATATTAAACATATTACATTGTTCTTCATCAAATAAAGGTTTATTAAATCCTACTATCAAATCTTCTTCATCTTCAAATGAATCAAAATCACTTCGATTTGTAAAATTTAAATCGAAATCAGGATACATTTTTTCAAATAACAAATCCACATTTGGATTCAGTCCTTTTTCAGTATTTTTTATATTCATCAAAAAATTATAAAAATCAGTTCCAAGAATAGAACTTTTTATTTTACTTTCTTCAATATTCAAAACAATTACTCCTTACTTATCGAAATCTAGAAACTTATTTTTAATGAGTTATTTGATATAATTTGATTTTTAATATAACAACGAATAAATGAATAAAAATCTTTAAGATATTCAAGAAAAAAGGAATTAATATACTTCTTCTCACTCTATACTTCGGATGTATTTTCTCAGCAGCTGATTTTATGTCCTGTGTAATTTCATGTAACCAATCTTCATATTTTTTTGATGAATGACTAATCTGATTTATAATATTACCTTCTAGTTCATTTATATTAATTGATATACGACAATAAACACACATCAATGCCAAAGCAAAAGAATTATGGTTTATTCTTTTATCTTTTGTGTCATTCGATAGTATATTTATTAAATTGTCAAATAATGTATGTTTCACTAAGAAATAATTTGCATATGCCTTACTTACAGTTGCAAAATCTTTGTTCTGAACATAAGCCATTACTATATTTGAACCATTTTGATTTACTTCAGTTGTAAAAGAATTAAAATATGCATCTTCTGCTTCTGAGAAATCATCAAATACCTGAAATTTAGGTTTATTATTTTTTGGTAATTCAAATAAATAGAAATTACCAGGAGTATCCTCTACATCACACCAATCTTTTCGAATACTTACTAAGTTTTTACTAAATGTTTTTGATAGTTTTTGTAGGTATTTATTTTTTTTAAGGGTTATATTTATCGTTTTTCGTTCTTCTCGTGTAAGATTTTTACTCTTTGAGTATAATCTTAGAAACTCATACAATCCTGTTTTTCCATCATCATCTTTTTCTTTGATTTTAGTTTTGTAAATTGAGTCTGTTATCTCAACTAAGGTTGCCCAAGCATGCTGAGTGTTATCTCGAATTTGTATTTCTATTAGTTTATCAATACATTTACAAATAACATGAATTGATTTATATCCATTCTTTTTAGGTTCATTTATATAATCAAAAATGTATTCCCTTGATGTTCCATCAGAATTGTTCTTTTTTACAATTTCTAAAACAGTTGATTTTCGCAATTCATCAAGAAATTGGAAAACTTTTTTTTCATTTTGCAAAATACAACGACAACCAGCGATATCATTAACTCTTGCTAAATCCATATCCGGTTGCCTTTCAATTTTACTTAATATAGATTCAATTCGTTTTACACGGTAAGTAACAATTCCTTCATTATCTATCAGATTCATAATCCTAAGTAATTCATTACTAGCTATTTTTAGAGGGTCTTTGAATTCTTTACGATATTGTTGGAGTCCTAACAAATCTTGCTCTGATGGAAGAGTATTTGTTTGTATAGATATTAACAGATTTTTCCCAATACGATTAATTTCACCTTTTGTCATATTATTACTTTTTTTATTTTGCAAAGTTATTATTCCTATATATATTTCTTAAAAGCTTTTCTCATTTTTATCGAAGTATCTATTATCCAATCAAATTGTAAAGACCACTTAGATTTATCTTCAAAATCAGCAGGTGATTTTATAATAATTCTACTTGCTTTCTTCTCTGGTAATTCACGCCAATCATAATTTAATTCGGATTCTTTTTCGATTGCTTCTTTTTTGCTATAAAGATTATGAAACATCTCTTTATCATCATTTATGTAAAGTTCCAATCCAATCTCATTATCTTTTCTTAATTGAAGAATTGCTAAATGACAGCCTGATGAACCAATACTTAAATCCATCCAATGATCTGTACTTGCTTTACGCTTTCCAAAAACTTTTGAAAATTCATTATTTTTGAAAGCATATTCATTAAAAGCATTCCAATATTCCTGACGAGCCTGTTCAGTTGGACTCATAGAATCTTTTTTTCTGATTTCTTTTGCCCAATCATTTGGTTTTTCTATTACCTCAAACTTTACTGCAGGTTCTGAATTCCCAATTTTATAAAGTTTAATTTCGCATAAGAAAAAACCAATTTTTTCATCTGTATGATTGTTAAGCCATTCAATTGCTGAACGGTGTTCTTCTCTGGCATGTTTTACAACCCAGATAATAATATCAGCCGATTTTCCTGATGCATAAGTAATAAGTTTTCCAAGATGGTCGTGATTTGTATCTTCCAGCTGGTTTTCAATAATAATTTTTCTGTCTGTTCCAGTTTCTTTTGCAAAAATATCTACAGAAAAATCACCGACTGGAGATTCCTGTTCATCTACTGAAATGTCTAATCCTAATGCATCTCCAAGAATAGAAATATTATCATCGTCTGCAAGCCACGGTGTAAAATCAGTGGCTTCATTTTTCCAGATAGAGCGGAGGTCTGTTATTTCTTCTAGTTGTTGTAGGGTGATCATAATGAGTTCCCCTAGTAAATTACACTAATTGATTTAAATCAGGACTATTCCAAAGTTCTTCAAAGTATTTATGATAATAGCTATATGCTTTTCCACCTTCTTGAAATTTAAAAGTTATTGTGTTCTTACTATCTTTGTTTAATAAATATGGACCTATATAGATAATATCATCCATTCTCCAATAAAAATCTAAAGTCATACATTTATATCCTTTTATTTGAACAGAACCTCTTTCAGAACTGTTATTTATTTCTTGAGCCCAAACAATAAGGTCTTTTATTGATTTTGAAATATCTTCATTTTGGCCTTCTTCTATACTTCTTTGTTTTGTGAATTCAGAATCAGGATCCATTGTAATTAATCTAATGTTTACGCCTTTATTTAATGCATTTAATATATCCGTGTGATTATCTTTTCGCCAAGTTCTTAATCCGAATGCAATACCATCTATACCTTCTCCTGCTTTTAATTTTTTTATTAATGGATCTGACTCAGTGTTTTTTTCTGATCTTTTTTCAAATATACGAGTAATTTTCCACTCTGCTAATTCATCCTTTCTTTCATCAATAACAAAAACCGTAAGCA
The DNA here is from genome assembly GCA_024402665.1 of Treponema sp. Taxonomy (GTDB): domain Bacteria; phylum Spirochaetota; class Spirochaetia; order Treponematales; family Treponemataceae; genus Treponema_D. The sequence goes on along the minus strand of JAKSTI010000002.1, from coordinate 152,221 downwards.
AAAGAATAAGCCCAGAAGCAAGTAAAGAGCAACCTATACTTATCCATAGGTTTTTTGTCGTTTCAAACCAATAATAATCCCCAACACATAATACTATTCCTATTACTATCACAATTAATGATGTGATAATTGTTTTTGCACTTTTTAATTTCATATTAATTTTCTCCTATTTGTTTTAATATTTCTTTTATTTTTTTATATTTTAAGTTATCAAGCAAATCAACTTCTTGTAATGTACCCATATAAATTTTATCAGTAAATTTTTTTAATCGATATAACATAAGCATCACTATAGAATCAGTATATTCAACAAAATCTATTAAATTTTGATGATTAGTTGGAATCTTATACCCCTTTGATGAACTTGCAATAATCACACCAGAATCTCTTAGTTTTGCTATTATTTATGTTCTAAAATGATATTTTGATATATCTTCAAATCCAATTCCGTTTAGAAAATTAAGAATTTCCTTTTTATCATCGGTTTACCGCAATTAGGACAGTTTGGGGGTTCTCCAGAGGCTGCTGTTTCAACTTTTACTGGTGCTTCATAAACAACTATTTCTTCATGAATTGTATTTCCCGATAATTCTAAACTGTCTAAATAATTGTTCAGATTATTCATAAGTTTTTTATATCTATTTTATTGAAGTAATGAGTGCTACCATCATTATTTCGTATTCTATGTATTGTTCCACCAAACATATCAAAAACAATCATTGCAGTTACTGCACATTGTCCGTATGAACGGTCTCCTTCGTTCCAATCTACCTGGCAACTTCGGTATGCAGTTTCTTTGCTCCAAGATTCATAAAGAGCGTTGTATAAATCGCCAATTGTTTGAATATGAGGATTACCTGCGTTCATTCGTTTAATATCTTTGTGATTTTCGCCGTAAAATAGCATAATATTATTCTCCAAGAATAGATTTTTTTTTCCTTTACAAGAACATGGAGTAAACTATGTGGCTTCATTTTTTCAGATTATACGGAGGTCTTTTAGTTCTTCTAGTTGTTGTAGGTTTATCATTTGAATTCCTTTGCTCAATATTCGGGTCATCTATTGTTTTATCTAATACTTTACAATGATTTTTATCTTCAAATTGTATAGTAACAAATGCATAATACACTTCAGCTGAAAATTTACGATAAAACTTATTAAAAGCTAAATAAAGAAAACTTATGATTATAAATAGACTTAATAATAAAATTGTAATGCTCCATGAAAAAGTTCCTCCAAAACCATTAATTATTATAATCCAAAATATGCAAATCAAAGTAAAACATAGAGTTCTAGTAAAACCATATAAAGTTACAAAGTTTTGAATTTTTGAAATATGGTTAGGAGCATTTTCGAGAACAAAATGATAAATTATATTAAAAAAATCATTTCCAAAATCACCAATTTTTAAATCTCGTTTTTTGGTATCGTCTTTTTCATTTTTATAAAATTGTTTATAGATTTTGTCTCTTGGAAAGAAAATATTAAAAAATTTTAAAATGTGGACAGCAACTATAGATTGAGTGAACCTATCAAGGGGTTTACCTAATAAGCGTCTTGTAGAACATAACTTTCTGAAAAACAAATCAGTAATAATTATAGGTATGAGAAATATTAAGAGAAACATCCTAACTATTTCTTTTATAAATAAAGTGAAAGATTTTAAGGTTTTTTTTCTCGATTTCAAAAAGTTATACCAAAATCCTTTAAATTCAAGATTTAGTAAATATCTTGAAGGATACCCCAAAGACCAAATTGAATATAATTCAACTGTCATTGATGATAAATAACTGAGAATATGGCCAACTATGTAAGAAAAAATAGCTAGGGCAATATAATCAATAAATGCTAAGTTTTCTGGAATGGTAGGAATTATTACTTGGATGTTTTTTACATCAAATATAAACGAAAGTGATGATAAGAAAAAAAATCCTGGAACAAAATATCCTAAAAAATCATAAAACGTAAACGGTAAATCTTCTTTCCCCATATAATCCTCTTTTAAAAATAATAAATTATAATTTATCTAACAGAAAAAATATACGTTGTATTTTTTCTATAATTCTTTTTTGTGCTTCTAAAGGTGGAATTGGAATTAATAATTGGTTTATTTGTTCCAAAATAATTCTTTTTAAGGCAACACCTTTAGATGAACCTTTCATAATGTTCTGCATATAATCTGATTTCAAAACATATGTAATAAACCATGATTCAACTATGTTAGATGGTTTTATCAATGCAACACTTGATAATAAACTAAACGGATAATCCAGATTATTTACAGTAACTTCTCCGATTGTTCCATCTTTTGTTAATAAAACATCATTCAATTCGACAGGACATCTACCATAAATAACATCATGTATTTCTTTGGAAACATACGATACATTTGATAAATCAATTCCTGATAGTTTTATGTTTTTAGCAGTTATATATAAAAACTCTCCTTTATCATTTGTTGGAGGAGAATTGTGAGTTCCATCAGTAATATTTCTTCGACATACACTTGGTAATCTACACCAACTCCAGCTCTCTGGAATCTCAAATGGTACTTCTATCTCTTCTTCAGAACCATCTGCTTTTTTTTCAAGCCATTTTCCATCACCGGATTTATAGATGTATGAATCGTTTTTGTCTCGTTTGAGTTGGCCGTTGGCGATTTTTTCTTCTTTTTCGGCACGGAGTTTTTCCAGCATTTTTGATGCTGGTTCATCTGCTTTGTCCTGTGGAACTAGTTTTCCGTGGATTGCGAGGTCGAGGATTTTTGATTTTGTCTGTTTGATGACTGTTTCTAAATCTGTTTTATTCTGTTCGATTGTATCTATGAGAGCAAAAATTCGTTCTATTTCTTCAACAATGAGTTTCTGTTCTTCTAATGGGGGGAGAGGGAAAAGATATTTTTTTACAGCTTCAGGTCTTGCCCTCATTAAAGAACCACCAACACCTGAAACTTCAGTTAACATTTTATCCACAAAATAAGGTGATTGAAAAATATACATTAAATATTTTTGAAATAAGTTTTCATTTCTTATTACAATCCATTCTCCAGAAGCTATCAATTCATTATTAGTGTGTTTTGTTACAATCCAGACTCTATTAAGTCGCGGATTAATTTTACTCAATAAAATATCATCTTTATTAACAGCTATTTTTGATGATTCTATTTCTTCTCCTTTTACAATTTCGGGATACTTTTTCTCAAAACTAGGAATACTATATAATTCATATATAGTGGATTTATTATTTTGAGGATTTACAGTAATAGTCTTATAGTTATTTATTGTATTTATATTACACCAAACCCATGTTTTGGGTATTTCAAAAGGTATATTGTCAAAATCAATACTTTCTGAATTACATGTTTTTACTTTCTCTAATAAAGCAGAAGCTGGTTCGTGTTCTGGATTCTGAGGAACTAATTTTCCGTGAATGGCAAGGTCTAATACTTTCTGACGAAGGAGTTTTGTGTTCATTTATTGGACCTCACTTGAATTTTTCTGAGAATGTGTTATATTTGAAGTATCGACGTGAGGTGTCTTAGTTGCCCTGTCCGCTGTATTTTCAGCCGCGTCACTCAGGCCTCTGAATCTTTCAGAGGCTTTATTTATTTCATCCAGTTCTATTGAATATATTCTGTGACCGTTTGCAATTGTTTCTTTTACAGTAATCAAAACATCACAATCTTTTCCATTTGAAAGTCTGCCTGTTGAAACAAATCTTTTTATGGAAACTATATTTGGGTCATCTGGATTTTTTAAATTTTCATGTGTAAAAATTAATGAAGCTTCTTCGTACAAACTTTTTATTTGTGCAGCAAGTTCAAAATGTTCTTGTAAAGTAAAGCCATTGTTTTTGGACTTTTCCAATGCTTTATCACTTGTCATTTTATCTACTGAATGTTTTGAAAGATTTGCTTCTATTCCTGTTTGTTTATTCAGGATTTTTCCTAAATCGGGTTTGAGAATTTCAAATAGTTCGTGTCGTTTATAACTTGCGTAACCCAATTTTTACTCCTCAATTCCAGAAAGAAGAGTTGCAAGTTCATTTACTGCATTTGAGATGTTTGCAGATTTTTCCTGAATTGTTGCAAAGAGTTCCTTAAGTGTTACATCCTCAAGGTCATCTTTATCTTTAATCCATGTAATATCAAGAGAAGTTTTATCGCGGGCAAGAAGTTCATCAATTGTAAATTTGCGCCATCTGCCGTTTGGATTTTCTTCTGAGTAAGTTTCTTTTCTGTCTTGAATATGGCCTGAGCAGTAGCAGTTTACAAAATCATCAAGGTCGCTGCGCTTAAGTGGTTTTGTGGCAAGGGTATGTTTGATGCCTGTTCTGTAATCGTAATACCAGGTTTCTTTTGTTTCTTCGCCTTTTGTAAAGAAGATTACATTTGCTTTTACTCCGTTGGCATAGAAAATACCTGTTGGAAGGCGGAGAACTGTATGAAGGTTATATTCTTTAAGTAATCGCTTACGGATTTTTTCACCTGCTCCATCTGCAAAAAGAACATTATCTGGAAGAACTATACCTGCACGGCCATTGTTTTTAAGAAGGGCCATAATGTGTTGAAGGAAGTTGAGCTGATTGTTTTTTGTTTCAACAAAGCCTGTTCTGTTGATTTCGCCAGCTCCTGCAGGTCTGTCACCAAATGGTGGATTTGCAAGAACTACATCTACCAATGAATCAGGGTCTTTTTCAAGAGAGTCTTTACATTTGATTGGTGTGGAATCTGTACCAATATCGTGAAGGTACATGTTCATTGAAGCAAGAGTTACAACCAGGGCTGTATTATCAAAACCTGAGATTTTACTTTCTTTAAGGTTATTAAGGTCATCTTTGTTTTTAGCCTGCGGTTTCATAAAATCATAGGCTGCAAGAAGGAATCCGCCTGTACCACAAGCAGGGTCACAAACTGTTTCTGTGATTTTTGGAGCAACACATTCTGTAATGGCCTGAATAAAAGGACGAGGTGTGAAATACTGGCCGGCACCAGATTTTTTATCCTGTCCGTTCTTTTCAAGAATGCTTTCGTAAATGGCACCTTTAAGGTCACCATCCATAAGCCATTGTTCTTCATCAATCATATCTATGAGTTTTTTAAGATGAACTGGTGTTGAAATTTTATTCTGTGCTTTTACGAAAATAGATGCTAAGATTCCACTTTCGCCACTTAAAGTATTAAGGATTTTATCATATTTCTTTACTAAATCTTCACCTTTGATTTCATCGTTATGAATATCATCCCAACGGCAACCTTCTGGCAAAGCACTTTCAATTCCACCAAACTCCATATTTTCTTTATCCATTTTGATGAACAAAAGATATGTAAGCTGTGTGATGTAATCTGTGAATCCGACACCAGCCGAAGCAAGAACATCTGCCATGTTCCAGACTTTTTTTGTAAGTGTCTGCTCTGATTTTACTGTCTGTTTTGCCATTTCTATGCTGCCTTAATCTGTAATAAGAATTTAGAAAAATATGTTAATTCGCTGTCGAAGTTCTGGTTTGTAAAGATTTTGATTCCTTCCATACAAAGTGACTTATCGTATGCGAAAAGTTCCTGTCTTGTAATGCATCCCATTTGAGAGATGTAGTTTGCTATTTCACGAAGGACGTTTATTTGTTCTTCTGTGAATTCAACATTCTTTTCATTACCGGCGTGACGTCCAATATAAAGACCAAATCTTTGACCTATGATTCCATTTATAGCCTGTAATGTATCTGTTTTCTGATATGCAAATCTTACAAGCTGAATAAGATTTGTAAGAGTCTGCTTTTCAGTTTTATTCTTTAATGGAATGATATGTTTATTAGCCAACTGTCCATTCGAGCTCAAAGTGTTATAGAAATCCCAGATAAACTCAGGTCTTAATAATGGATCTGTTGCTAACAGTTTATCCTGCAAATCTATAAGCATTGCATTTGTAATGATGTTGTCTTCATCATTGTAAAGAATGCGAAGTGCTTCAATATCATCACAATGTTGATTTATATATTCTTCAAACAATTTGATATGAGGTTCTGCTGTTTCTACTGAGAAATCACTGAAAGTAACTTCATCTTCACCTGGGCGCAAAATAGTATAGTACCCATACCATAGTTCAAGAAGTTTATCTCTTACCTTATCATGGTCAATTACTGGTGAGACTAATTTCTTTCTTTCGAGATTAGGATTCTGATTTGAGGTGAACTGTGGAAGTATATTATGAGCCATAGCATCAAGAACATCAGTTGTAAATTTTACTAAAGATTCTTTTGCTAATTCTGCAAACTCATCCAAATGTTTTTGATACTGTGTATTTTCGAGTTTCTTATTAATTCTTGCACAGATTTCACCGAACAATTCAATATTTTCATCTTCCAGATTTCCAAGTGCAAGCAATTCCATAAGATGTTCAAGAGTGATTTTTTTAGGAGCAGGATCAGGACCTGGAGGTGTAACCTTTGGAATTTTCTTTTCACTTGTAGTTACTCCGACTGCATCAATCAAATAGAAACAATCTTTTGTATCTGCATTTGGAGTTACTGTTCTTAATACATCATCATCAATACTACGGCAGCCACGACCTTTCATCTGGGTGTACAATACGGATGAATGAATATCCCGCATGAATACAAGAACTTCCAAAGGTTTTACATCTGTTCCAGTTGCAACAAGAGTAACAGTTACTGCAATACGAAAATCTTTTTGAGTTCTAAAATCATCAATAAGCTGGTTAGTATTTGAAGTTGCTTTACAGGTAATCTTCTGAACAAAGTGGTCCTGATCTAATAGTCCAGATTCCAGTTCATCCTGAAAAACTTCTTTTATAATGCTGATTATGAGGTCTGCATGTTTATCTGTCTTTGCAAAAAATAATGTCTTTGGAAGATACTGCCAGAGAGGTTCACGGTCTGTAAATAATCTTGTGTAAACAATATCCTTATATTCCTGAACAACTTTTTTTATCTGCTCTGGAACCATAACACTTCGGTCTACATCTTTGTTTGTAAAATACTGGTCAGACTCTTGTTTTACAACAGTTTTTGTTCCTGCCCTGTTCTGAACTTCATAAATCTTTTGACCTTCTGCAATTTCTCCACCGTTTTCAGTAACATCAGTTTTGATTCTGTAAATACGAGGTGGAACATTGATACCATCAATAAAAGACTGTTCCTGAGTATAATCGTAAGTTGCTGAATAATTTCCATTTACATCAGGCTGCAAATTAAAGAAAGAGTAAGCCTGTGGTGTTGGAGTTGCTGTAAGACCAATGATTTTGGCGGAATCAAAATATTCAAGGACTTTTCGCCAGCGTTTATAAATTGAACGGTGACATTCATCTACGATAATGAGGTCAAAGAAATCTTTTGAAAGTTTTGCATTATTTCCAAAATATTGAAATGCATTCTCTATGTATGGTGAACCATTAGAATCTGATTCATCGTACATACCTTCTGAATCATCATTAGAATTGAAGAAGTTTTCTTCATCTTCCTGATCTTCTGCATCGTCATCAGCATCTGTAAAATTCTGTCCTGTAAGAACTGCAAACAAACGTTGAATTGTTGAAATACAAACTTGTGTATTTTTTATGCCATCAAGTTTTTTTAATCTTTCTACTTGATATATATTTGTAAAATTCTGTTCAGATTCTGTAAGTTTGAACTGCGAAAATTCTGTAAGTGTCTGTTTTCCAAGATTGTTTCTATCTACTAAATAAAGAATGTGTTTTACAGGTGTATAAGTTAAGGCTCTGTATGAAAGCATACAGGCTGTAAAAGTTTTTCCAGAACCTGTGGCAAGATTGAGCAAAACTCTATCTGAGCCATGTTTGAATTCCAATTCAACAGTTTGAATTGCATCGTGCTGACATTCTCGTAATTTACCAGGAGCAGCTTCAAGAACTCTTGGAAGTTTTGCAAAGCCGTTATCAGAAATGTCAGAACCTGCTAATTCTACAAGTTCTTTTGGAGTTTTCATTTCTGATAATTCTACATATTCAGAATCTTCATCACGAAGATCTTTGAATAAAAGTGTTTCACCATTTGAAAGAAACACAAATGGTAGTGTATTTCTCCAAACGGGATACCAATCTGGAACTGATTTTGTATATTTTTGTGCCTGTTCTGCTACATCGACTGAAAGTTTCTTTTCTTTACGTTTTGCTTCAAGAACACCAATTACTTTTCCACCAACAAAAAGCAAGTAATCAGCTTCAAGATTTCCTTCAAGGAGACCTTCGCAAACTGCACAACCATTATATAAATCAGAATACTGATTGCGGTTGATTACATCCCAACCTGCTTTGAGTAAGAGTTTATCTATTTTTGTACGAGCTATTTCTTCTGGTTTTAGTTGTGGTTTTTGCATAAACTGTCTCTTATTATTATAGCACATTTATTTCAATTTTACACATAAATCCCACATACAGCAGATAAATCACCCCCCCCTTTGTAAAATTAGTGGGAATTCCCTCTAATTTCCCTTAATTCCCACTAATTATAAATAAAAAAAAGGATTCCCACCTTTCAATGGAAATCCTTTCTATTTTTTGAGCCATACGTCTCTTCGAGCCGTTTGGCCTAGTTGAAGTGATTTAAGTATAGTTTCTCACTTCGTTACGAAACTATTGGGCCATCTTGGACTTGAACCAAGGACCAAGGGATTATGAGTCCCCTGCTCTAACCACTGAGCTAATGGCCCGAAAATTATTTGCTAAGCAAAAAATCTGTTATTTATAGTAACATGGATGTTTTTTTTGGTCAATGGAAGACACTGGCTATTCTACAGTAACGCTCTTTGCAAGATTACGTGGCTTATCTGGATTAAAGCCTTTTAAGATTGCGCAATAATAGGCAAAAAGCTGGGCTGGAATAACTGTAAGCAAACTTGCAAGTGTAGACGAACATTCTGGAATCTGGATGATTTCATCTGCCTTACCTTCAAAAGCGCCTGAATTATCCTGAGTAATAACAAGAACAGAGGCACCACGAGATTTTACTTCTACCATGTTTGAACCAATCTTGTCATAAAGAGATGGTTCGCTGGCAATTGCAACAACAAGAGTCTTATCATCAATTAAGGCGATTGGACCATGTTTAAGTTCACCAGCCGCAAAAGCTTCTGAATGCATATAAGAAACTTCTTTAAGTTTAAGTGCGCTTTCCAAAGAAGTTGCACTGTCAAACTGACGACCAATATAGAAAATCTTGTCTTTGTTGAACTGTTTGCTGGCAAATTTCTGGATAACATCTTTTCCATCAAGAATCTGCTGAACTTTTGCAGGAATTGTTTCAAGTTCACACAAAAGTTTTGTAGCTTCTGCATCACTTAAAGTTCCACGCAATTTTCCGGCTTTGATTGCAAGAAGATACATACACAAAACCTGAGTTGTATAAGCTTTAGTTGATGCAACTGCAATTTCTGGTCCTGCAAGAGTATAAATTACATCATCAACTTCACGGCTTACTGTTGAACCAACAACATTTGTGATTGCTACAACTTTAAGACCGTTCTGTTTTGCAAGACGAAGTGCAGAAAGTGTATCTGCAGTTTCACCAGACTGAGAAACTACAATAAATATATCATCTTTGTCCAAAATAGGATTTCTGTAACGGAACTCAGAAGCAACATCTACATCAACCTTCATGCGGGCAATTTTTTCAAAAGCATATTTTGCAACAACACCAGAATGATAGGCAGTTCCACAGGCTGTAATTACAACACGATTTGCTTTTTTCCAGGCATCATCCATCTTATTTTCTTCAAAGAAAACATCAACAGGTTTTCCAGAATTGTCTTTTACGATTCTAGGACGCATTGTATCTGTAAGACCTTTTGGCTGTTCGTGAATTTCTTTAATCATAAAATGCTGGTAGCCGCCTTTTTCTGCAGCATCCATATCCCAATCTACATGACTAGGCTGTTTAATGATTTTTTCACCAGAATAATTGAACAAATCAACGTGATCTGAATACAAAACAGCAAGTTCTTTTTCCCCAAGATAGTAAACTTCACGTGTATGTTCAAGGATTGCAGGAACGTCTGAACCAATAAAGTTTTCCCCTTTTCCAAGTCCAATTACAAGAGGGCTTTCTTTGCGGGCACAGATGATTCTGTCTGGGTAATTTTTAGAAACAACTGCAAGAGCATAAGAACCTTCAAGAAGATGGATTACTTTAAGAACTGCTTTAAAAATGTCTTTTTCTTCGTTGTAAGCTTTATCTATAAGATGAACAACTACTTCTGTATCTGTCTGAGATTTAAATACAATTCCCTGGCTCTGTAACTGAGCTTTTAATTCTGCATAATTTTCAATAATTCCGTTGTGAACAATAGAAATTGAACCATCCATGTTTGTATGAGGATGGCTGTTTGTGTCACTTGGTTCCCCGTGAGTTGCCCAGCGAGTATGACCTATACCAAGTCCGCCGTTAATGAATGAACCTGTTTTTTCAAAAAGGGCCTGTTCTGCAGCATCAAACTGCTTGTCGTTCACATTATAAGGAATAACTTCCCCTGTAATACGTTCAGCAAGATTTTTAAGTGCGCCTTTAACTTTCTTTATAATGATTTCATCCCCACTGTAAACAGCAATCCCAGCACTATCATACCCACGATACTCCAACTTCTTAAGCGCCTTCATAAGCACCGGAGTCGCATTTTTATTTCCAATATAACCTACTATTCCACACATACCCTTATTAAAGAAACCGTTAAAAAAATTGTTTTACCGCTGTAAAACGATTTTTAGGTTTCTACCACCAATCGTTCATGCGGTTTATTGGAAATGCGTAAAAAAAACTGCGAAGACTTGGAGCAGTTTTTTAGCATTCTCCAAATTAATAACAATTATTTCACCACTGTGAAATCGATTTTAGGTTTTATCCCTCAATCGGCACAGTGGTTAATAGCAAATCCGTTAAAAAAGATTGCGAAGACTTGGAGCAATCTTTTAGGATTTACCAAATTCCAAATTCCCGGTTTCCCATCTCCTTACAAATAATAAATTTATTCTATCTGATTTTATGAATTTTAACAATTGTGTTTTTTTCAAGAAAAAATAGAACTTTTTTTGAAAAATGGTCTTTTTTTTTAAATTAAAGACATATTACTTATAGATATTTTTTTAAGGAGGCTTTATTTGGCAGAAAATATTTCCCGGGAAATCAAATCATCCCTATTCATTGACTTTTTTGGAATTGATGAAGTGGTCGGAAAACAGAACTTTCTTGAACTTTACAATGCAATTCACGATACCCATTACACACTGGATAACTGTGAACTGAAATTACGTTTGATTGATGACACAGTCTACAAAACCTACAAAAATGATCTGGGCATGGAAATTGACGGACACCTGGTTGTCCTTATGGAACACCAGAGCACCATAAACAACAACATGCCGTTACGATTTCTGGAATACATTACAAGAATCTATTCATCCATTGTTCCCGGAAGGGCCCGTTATCTTACAGGAACATATCCTGTTCCTACTCCGGAGTTCTTTGTGTTTTATAATGGAAAGTCAGATTTACCTGCAGTTTCTGAACTTAAACTTTCTGATGCATTTATGGAAAGTACATCTGATCCGGCCCTGGAACTGAAAGTGAAAATCTACAACATTGGAAACACAGACTTACAATTTGTAAGCAAGTGTGATAAAATCAAGCAGTATTCGAACTTCATAAATTATGTTTATGAACATGCTGATATGCAGGACCCTAATTCCTGTAAGGAAGTGATACGGCAGGCAAAAAAAGAAGGATTCCTGCCTAACTATCTTGAGAGAAAAATTACGGAGGTTGAGAACATGTTATGTGCTAAATATGACTATGATTTAGATATTCAGGTAAAACAGGAAGAAGCCTTCGCTAATGGTTTGAAACAGGGTCTCAATCAGGAACGCATTGAAACTGCTAAAAGAATGCTGGAAAAACAAATAGATGAAAAAATAATTTCTATTGCTACAAATATGTCTGTAGAACAAATTAAACAATTAAAAGAGAAAATTTAATTTTTACTACTTCCCAACGCAGAAATTGGCAAAAATGCTTCCAAGAACGTCGTCTGGAGTTACGTCGCCGGTTACTTCGCCTAAAAAGTCCAGGGCATCTTCTAAGTCCTGAACAACGGCATCTAATGTGTAGTTGTCGTCGGCTGAAACAAGAGCATGTTTTACACATTCCAGTGCTTCTGCAACAGCGTTCTTCTGTCGTTCTGAACCGATTCCGGCCTGCTCTCTTTCTGTGGTAAGTCCTGAAGTTAAAAGTTTTGCTGCTTCATCGAATAAAGTTTTCATGCCACTGCCATCTTTAGATGAAATGGCCACTTGAATTGGATTTAAGCCCGCGTTGCGCATGGCGTCTGAATGCGCAGAAGGGGGTGTGTGAGCAACGCAGTGCGAACCAGGGGGAAGGCTTTCCCCCTCATTATTAATATCTGTTTTTGTATAAACAACAATCAGCGGTTCCTGGGCATTTTTTATAAAAGATAAATCTTCTGCTGTAATTTTTGAAGTTGAATCGATTAAATAAAAAACTATATCTGCATCGCCTGCAAGATTTTTTGTAAGTTCAACGCCTCGTGCTTCAATAACATCATCGGTCTGGCGCAATCCTGCTGTGTCAAAAAGACGAACTGGAATTCCATTTATGCTTGCCCAGCTTTCAAGCCAGTCACGGGTTGTTCCTTCTATGTCGCTAACGATGGCACGCTCTTCTTTAAGAATGGCATTAAAAAGGGAAGATTTTCCGGCATTTGTGCGGCCTGCAAGTACAACTCTGGCTCCATCCTGATAAAGTTTTTCTCCACGCCAGGAATCTACCAGTGTCTGAAGACGATTGATTGCAGTTTCAATGTCGCTGCGATTAAATGTGTCTGCAATTGTTTCTTCATCTTCGGGATACTCTATTTCTACTTCAATGGCGGCAAGTGTATCTATTATTAATTTTTTGATTTCATCTATCTGTGCAAAAAGTGAACCAGAAAGGCGGCCAACGGCATGTGAGCGGGAAACATCTGTATGACTGTCTATGATTTCTTTTACTGCTTCGGCTTTTGTTAAATCTGTTTTTCCATTGATATAGGCACGGAATGTATATTCACCACGATTTGCCTGACGAAAGCCTGATTTAAGCATAAGATTTTGAATGGCTGTAACTACGGAAGGTCCTCCATGGCAGAAAATTTCTACCATGTCTTCTCCAGTAAAGCTTTTTGGAGCTCGATAAACTGCGCACATTACTTCATCTATTTTTGTGCCATTATTGTCCACAATCCATCCGTAGACAATTGTGTTTCCTGCAGCCTCCAGTAATGCTTTTGGGCGGGAAAAAACTTTACTTACTAATTCAATACAGTTTTTTCCTGAAACTCTGATAATTCCAAGGGCAGCTGGTGCTAAGGCAGTTGCGATTGAAGTTATTGGTTCTTCTGGTGTGTATACTGAAGCCTGCATTTTTTCTCCTTCTTAAGCTATCTTAAAAATGAAGTATATATCAGTTCTTCTTTTTTGTCTTTCTTTTCCTGATCTTTTACTGTATCAAGAATTGCCATGTCTATTGATTTTGGAACTGAAAAAGAACGCATTCTTGTTCCAAAAGCAGGGCGTTTAAAGTTAGCTTCTGGGGCTGTTCCTGTGAATTTAGCATCATCTGCTACATCTGGAGGTGTCATTGAATAGTCTCCGGAATTGTTCCAGCACATGTATCCGCGGTTCAAGGCATCTCTTGTTCCAAAGAATTCTTTTCTGATGTATTCAGTGTTGTAATAAGCTCTGTCGTATCTTACATTAAGATAGAAACTCTGAACCCAAGGTCTTACGATTGCTCTGTTGCGGCACAAAACTGTATTTCTGAAAGAACCGTAATAGTAAATTCTGTAAGTTCTGTCTGCTACTGGTGCATATTCAAGGAAGTTCTGTTCAAAATGGCTTGGATAGAACATTGGTCCAATTACATCAACATATTCTGCAAGCATTTCTGCATCCTGACCAGTTCTTGTTCCAGAACGATACCATCCGTTTGCGCCATAAATATCAATTCCGATTGGTGCATCAATATTTTCACGGGCATACATAAGGAAGGAAATCAAAGCACTTTCCTGATCCATTCCTTTTTCACGCCATCTGTACTGTGCGCTTCCAATATTTTTACCGTCTGTTGGGAAACGGATATAGTCAAACTGAATTTCATCAAATCCGCGGGCAATGAGTTCTTTTGCAATTGCAACGTTGTATTCCCAAACTTCCTGACAATATGGATCTACCCAATGTTCATCATAATATGTTGTTTTTGTAGTTTCTGTTCCATCGTCATTTTTAATTGTTTCTGTTCCCTTTGTACCAAGCCAAGGTCTGTTTGTTGCGGCATTCCATACTGCATATTTTCCGTTGGCATACTGAGACAAAGATTTATCTTTGAAAGTTACAATTCTGGCAATTAAATATGTGCCGTCTTTTTTGAATTCAGAAACAAAATGATCAAGATCGATTTTATACTGTGTTACGTAGCCTTTTTCTTTTACAAGAGGATCTTTTGTATCATAGCGGAGTAAACCATAATCGTCTTTCATGTCGATTACGATACTGTTCATATTTCTGTCTTTTAAAAGTTTTTTATATTTATCAATTCCACTCTGAAGGCGGCACTGGTATGCTGAAGCGTAAATACTTTTCTGTCCCATTGCTTTTTCTGCATAAGGTGTATTAATTGTTCCAGGATACAATTCCCAAAGTTCATTTACTGTAATTGCTTTTCCAAATCCACTGCGGCTTTTTGGGATATAAGCTGTGTTTACCATTTCTGGGATTGTATTAAAACCTTTTTCCCAGTCAGAGAATTTTGAAGGAGCGCCTTTTATTTTGTTTGAAGAAAGGTCTAAAGTATCAAAGCCTTCAAGTTTTGTAAATAAAAGTTTTCCGTCAATTTCTGAAAGTCCGTCAATTGCCTGAACTGGTTCGTCGCCTTTGTAAATTAATTCGCCACGTTTAGCAGCCCAGTTGAATCTGTAAATTCTTGGAATATAGCTTTGTGAAATATAGATTTCTGTTTTTTCGTTTCCCTGTTCATCTTTTGTTAAAACCGGGAGAATGTCTGAAATTTCATCTGGATAAGACATTGTTGGGATGATTTCAAATCCTGCTGAAACATCAACCCACGCTGCACCTTTTCTGTCTGGATAGATATATGAAAAACCAAAGATTGGATGAGACATAAATACAACTGTTTCTCCGTTGATTGTAGCAATTGCAGCAGCCTTCATTCCGGCAGTTCCCTTACTCATTGAACCGATTGTTCTCCAGTTAAGTCCTGCATCTTTTGTAATATAAACGGCATCTTTTGTAGCAGTTACCATTTCTGAGTTATTGGCAGGATTAACGCAAAGATCTTTTAATTCCTGAATCTGCTTATAAAGAGCGATTTTTTCTCCATTGAATTTTTTGAGGGTTAAGAATGGGAGCCCGTTATCTCTTTCTGTAAAGGTAGATAAATCTTCTGAATAAAAAATACCTTTAGAAGTTCTCATAACCCAGGCATCTGCTAAATTTCCGTGTTTATTTGGAACTTTAACGCGCATAATCTGATCTACACGGCCTTCTGTCCACAACGCACTAGGTTTGTTTGAATTATTGATTTTATAAAGACCCGAATCTGAGCCAACCAGGAAAACATCTGCATCAGCGACAACTGTTGCTTCTGGTGCTTTTGTTGTTTCTGCCACATTTTTTTCTGGCAGTTGATATAAAGGTTTTACTTCCTGTGCAGCTAATGCAACTGGAGTAGCAATGAATAATGATAAAATAAATAAAACTTTAGACATAGTTCATTATCGGTAAAAAAAAGGAGTACCTTTAAGTAAATCTATTGATTTATTAAAGGTACTCCCAACTAATTTTTGTTAGTTTTCAGTATTTATTCTTTCTGATTAGAATACGTTTGTTCTTAAACCTATACCAATCTGTGGAACAATACTGTTGATCTTATCACCAGAAACGTCTGATGGAATGAACCATACAGAAACTTCTGTGTAGAAACTGAATGAGCTGAATGCACTAGCCTTCTTTCTTACAACCTTAGGGAATTCAATCTGACCAAGGATTGCAGAAAGCCACTGTGGTTTTCCACTACCAGTTTCATTAAATCTTGAGAACTGAGCACCAAGAGCAAAGTTTGCATACAACCAGTCGTAGTCATGTCCAAAGAAATAACTGAATGGAATTGCAGAAATATTTGCAAGGAGCTTCATACCAATTACATTGTCTCCACCGTAACGCATATCTGTTTCTGGCAAATTAAACATGTTGTTTACTGCATTACGCTGATTCTGTGTAAACTGTCCCCACTGGAACTGAAGTTTAACGTTATCATCAAAGAATGTAAGACCGGCACCTACATCAAATAATGTTGCACCCCAGAAGTGTACATCAAGGTACAGACCCTGGATAAATGCTGGAACTTCATAAGCAGATTTATCACCTTTACGGAATGTAACTGTTACATCCTTAAGCAATACGTTATCGCTTGAAAGTCCTGAAACATCAAGTTCCTGGTTATAGCGGCCGCCTCTTCCTGGAGCAATCAATCTGATAGAAGGTTTTGTGTTATCAATCTGAACAATTGTTCTTTCAATAGCTCTTTCACCGCTCTTCATTGTTACTCTTACAAGCATGAAGTGGTAACCTTCTGTCAAATCCTGGTTTTCTACACGATACTGCCACTTGCTCTTATTAGAAAGAAGTTCAAATGTCTTACCGTTATCAAAACTGATTTCAATTTTGTCTACAACTTTCTTGTTGTTATAAAGCTGTTTTACTTCTTTTGATGTATCTTTTGCATTCAAGATTGCTTCTTCTTCATCAGACAGGATATAACCTGCCTTTCCTTTTAAGTAAGGGCGTTCTGTTGCAAAGTCACCGTAAGTAAAGTTATCAAGTGTAATCCATGTACCAGAGTGGCTGTAAACAACTGTCTGTTCTCTTGAAGTTACACGTTTTCCGTTTTCAAGTTCGGCTACAACTTTATAAGAGTGAGTTCCGTCTGTCATATCTACAGCATTTCTGATTGGAACTCCGTTTTCATCAACTTCATCTTCTTTATTTGCAGATGGTGGTGTAATTTCAAACTTGAAGAATCCTGAACTTGAAAGTTCTGTTTCTTTTACCTGTTTGTTATCTACGTAAAGTTTAAGAGACTTAACTTTAATTTCTGGCTGACATTCTGCCTGTCCGTAAATATTGAAGTATCCGTTTTTATGTTCACCGTTTAATGGGTAAAGAATATCAACTGTAGCATTTGGCTTGTTCTTATCAAGGTGGATGTTACGGCTGACATTTGTTCTGTTACCAGCTTTATCTTCTGCTGTAAGTTCTACGTTATAGAAACCATTTGGAAGATCAGAAATATCCATTGTTTCACCAATGATTCTGTCAATCTTAAGTTTCTTTGTTACTGAAGAACTTGTTCTTTCCATGTTACGGATTGTAACGTACATATTTGTAATTTCTACGTTATCGTAAGCATGTCCAGAGAAGAACAACTGTCCTGTTGAAGTTGAATCGTCTAATGGCAATTCAAGTGATACATCAGGAGCATTGTTATCAATATTAATCAAACTTGAATAAAGTCCTGTGATTCCGTATCTATCTGTAATTCTTAAGAATACTACCTGTGTTCCACCTGGGATTGCTCTTGTGTCTACTTTGTATGACCAGTTTTCTCTACCAACTGCATCATTGTAGCTGTTACCGTTATCAAGAGAGATTTCTACTTTCTGGATACCGTTCTTATCGCTAGCAACACCAGTAATTTCAATTACATCTTTTACAGAAATATCAATTGTTGGTTTTTCTACAGAACCCTTTGGTTCTTCAAGTGAGATTCTGAACTTACGTTTTGTTTCTTCACCTCTTACGCCGTTTGAATCAACTGCATAAACTGTTACTGTATGTTCATTATCTGTCATTTCAGAAAGAGGAACTGTAATTTCATAGTTTGATCTCAATCTATATTCTGGATCTGGGTTTGTAGCACCGTAAACTTCATCTTCTGATACCTGACGATATGGACCATTATCAATTCTATAGAAGATCTGAGAATCGCCATCATCATCAAATACTACACCAGAAATCTTGAAATCTCTTGTGAGAACTTCATTTTCTTCTGGAATATGAATTTCTGTTACTGGTAAGTCTGTTTTTGAATCAACCTTAAATGCCCATGAACTTACTGTTGTTGCGTTTCCTGCATCATCTGTAAATACAAATGACATTCTTGGATCATTTGGCTGTTCTGGAGTACCAACGTATGTTGAAACAAGTGGTTCTACTTCCAGTTTATTGCGTCTGCCGGCAAGTGTATATTCTGCTTTGTCAAAGTAACCGTCATCATCAACTTTGAATACTACAAGAGTTTCACCGTTTACAATGTCACCTTCCAAAGGTTCAATTACTGTTACTTCTGGAGCCTTTGTATCTTTAAGGCAGGCAAGATTCAAATAAGCTACGTGTTCTGCATTATCAGTTGCGCGGATATTAATCTTAATAAGTCCGTCGTCAAAAGAAGACAAATCAATGTCTCTGCTGAATGTAACGCCTCTTCCAGGAGTGATAGAGAATCTGCTCCAGTTTGCACCGTTATCAAGAGAGTATTCTACTGAACGAACACCAAGTGCATCCTGTGCAGTACCACGTAAAGAAAGAGTTCTCTTCACCCAGCTGATTGCTTCTGTATTCTGAACAACAAGTGAAGGTCCTTCTGAGTCTGCAAGGAAGTTCAAGCTTCTTGATTCAAATACGCGTCCGTATGGATCTGTAACTCTAAGTCTTACACCTCTGTAGTTTCCGTCTTTTGTTGCTGTAAGAACTACAAGGTGATCTCTTGTTTCAATGTTCAAACCTGATGTTGAAGATACAAGCTCTGCTTTGAATGTTGTTGGAATATTTACGTAGAAGAGGAATTCTGAACCTTCTGTGAATACATAATTTCCTTCTACTGAATCGTAAATTGTTCCGCCATCAGCAAGTGTATAAATCTTTTCTGCATCATCTGTTTCTTCTTCTGCTTCACGAACTACAAATACTGTAGCTGTTTCAACAGTGTCTTTGAAAGCTGGTGATTTGATTGTTGCTTTAATATGAGTAACACGAGCAGGAAGATTATTTAATGGGATTTCAGCAATATATCTGTCCCCTTCTTTTGTCACTTTTGCAGCACCAGACTGTTTTTCATCTCCGCCTGGAACTTTGTCTCCATAGATTTCATAGTTTACACCACTGATTGCAGCAGCTGTATCAATATTAAGTGTAATATAGTGGTCAATTTTTTTAGAAGCATAAGGAATTGCAACAGTCATACCACTACGATACTGAGCATTGTCTACTGTGGCAAAATGAGCGCTCATTGTATATTCTTTTGTTACTGTTGGCGATTTAGATACTACAGGTTTGCCGTCTACTGTAATTGAATATTCCTTAGAGTTTGCCCCGTAAGTCATATCTGCTACAGCAAATGCTTCAAATCCTTTTTCCAATTCACCCTGGTAAACTGGAACTGCATACAAATCAAATCCTTTAAGCCATGAAATGTTGAATTTTGGAACTGCTTCTGTATCTGGAATATTATTAACCAGAACTGCGGCTGCCTTTTTGTTTCCGCCAGAACTTTCTGCAAGAAGTTCAACAAGGAACATTCCAGTACCATATTCTGAAGGATCTACAGAAAGACTGAATTCTCCGCCAGAAAGTCTTACGTTCTGATATTCATCTTCAATTGAATTAGTCACTTTTGAAACTACACCAGTAGCAGGATTTACTTCTGCAAGAGCCATCAAAAGTTTGTATTTTAATGAAGCAACACCTGTTTCGCAGGCAACTGAACCTGTGATTCTTACAGCTCCATTTCTTCCATCAACTGGTTTATCTGTTACTCTTGTTCCATTTGCACGGATAGCACCAAATACTGGAGTTGCAGTGTCATTTTTGAAAATAATAGGTTTAGATTCAAGAACTCTTCCGTTTCTGTCTGTTCTAACTCTGATTCTTACAGGAGAAGAAGCACCTGTTGCAGAACCTGCTTCAAGCACAATCTGATTTCCGGCAAGTCTTGCTCTGGCAAATCTAGTGTCAGGAACAATTTCTACAGAAGTAGCATTTCCACCAAGTACATAACCTGTAGCAGGGAATTCTTTATTATTGATTACTTCAAGAACACCGTCTTTTTCTACAAATACGCTGTCATCAAATACTAATTTAAGTTCATCGTTCTTAATTTTTGCAACATCTGTTACATGGAAGAAACCTCTGTATTCAGAAATTCTATCCAATGAGTCAATTGCTTTGATTTCTACATTCATTACACCACGAGGTGCGTTTGCAGGAACAGGAATTGAAACTTTGTAAGAACCAGCATTCTTCAGTTCAACTGTATTTCCTTGTAAGCCGTCTTTACCCCAAGTCATTTCTGTGTGAACCTGTTTAAGACCAAGCTGAGCATTAATCTGAACTTCAAATACCGAACCGCTTTCTGGATGAACTTCCATTCCGTTTTCAAAGTTCTGTCCGTTCATTGTTACTCTGTCAAATGTTGGAGCAATACCTTTTGAATCAAAAGAAATTGTAGCAGGATTACTTGCTGTTCCGTACTGGTCATAACCAACTACTGTAATTTTATGAGAACCAGCAGAAAGTTCTGAAGCTTCACAGAATGTATAGCTGAATCCACCTTTAGTAGCAATTTCTTCTGGAGCTTTTCCATCAAGCTGAACTTTTACTTTTACTACATTGTCATCGTCTGTAATATATCCGCGAACAAATACAGGTTCATTGTTACCAGTAAATACCTGACCATTTGCAGGTTCTGTAATTGTTACTACTGGTTTGTCCCCTTCTGGATCAAGTGAAATATTTTTTGTTACTTCAACAACGTTACCTGCAGTATCTTCACCGCGAACAACGAATTTTTTAGATTTATCTTTTGAATTAACAGCATCTACTGTTACTGCCCAATATGGGTTTCCAGGAATCAATTCAAATTCACCATGCTGATCTCCAAAAGACCATGAGAGATTAGACATTCCCATTTTATCTTTTGCATAACCGGCAACAGTAAACTTGCCATTAACTGTATCATTATTTCCAGGGTAAACAATTGTTACTTCTGGATTTGTATTATCTATAAAGTACAAGAAAGAATAGTATCCAACAGAACCAGATTCATCTACGGCCTTAAACCATACAACAGCGGCTCCATCTTCAAATTTACGGGTATCAATAGAGAAACTAAAATCAACAATAGCATTTTTTACTTTCTGCTTATTGTCTGTTTTAGCATTAGAAACTTTTACCGGAACAAAGATATTTCCACTATCTGTAGAATAATATAATTCCTTAATTCCGTTACCGTCAGAAACCTGACCTTTAAAATTAACGTTGCCAGAAACAAGCTGACCCATTGTCATATTATCAACTTCTGTTACAGGCTGTTTTCTGTCAAGCTGCCACTGAAGAACATAAGGATTTCCTTCAAGGCCATTAATATCGTAACCAATTACTTTAATTGTATGAGGACCTTCTTCAAGATCATTTGTATCAAGATAATAAGACCAGAATTCTTTACCTTTTGCATTTACAGTCTTTTCAATGCTTCTTCCTTCTGAATCTACTTTACCTTCATCAAGAATAAGTACTACTCTTGCAACTGCATCATCATCAACACAAGTACCTACAATGTTCAGGTTACCTACAACACGCATATCATAGTATGGGTTTGTAATACCAGAAACAGGCTTATCAGATTCTGGGTCTACATAAAGATTAAAAGGACCTTCTATTGCCTGATTTCCACCTAAGTCTGTAGCAGTTACCATGATGTTGTACTTAACTGCCTTCTTCTTAGTCTTTGCTTCAAGATCAATTTTTTCCTGCCAGCTCTGAAGGTTATCTACCTGAATCTCTTCGATATCTTTTTTACCATGGGCAAAAACCATACCAAAGCTGATTAAAAACAGCGTAAAAATTGATACTAACTTTTTAAGTTTCATTCTTTCTCTACCTCGTTTTTTTGTACTATTTTTATATATATTTATTATATTATTATAATACTACTTTTTAAATATCGGCAGATAAAGACCAAAAAATTACTGTTTTTTAGAACCTTGCATCTAACAAAAGCTGGCAATAATCTTTAAAACCATCCTGTGTGCTCATGGCATAAGTGAATCCCAGATTAAATTTGAAAGGTCCACCAAAGTTCATGCTTAATCCCAGGTCAACATTAAAGCCAAAATACTGACTGTATGGAATTTCACCACTGGCCATTTTTGAAACATAATCTGGCAGCTGTGCAATTTTCCAGGATTGATTTGCCCCGTAAGTTTCTGTCCATCCACCGGCATATACAAAAGAAAGTCTTACTTCGTTGGCATAAATGAACAAAAGCAATGGAACTGTTTTTTGAATTTCGTACCCGAACAAGATAGTTTCTAATTCAACGCTGGCAAGATTATAAACAGGAAGTTTTTTATCTATGCCAAAATTAATTTCCCAACCAAGAAGGTTCATATCAGTATTTTTTGCATTTGAACAAAAAAGGTTTCCGTCTATTCTTGTTGGAAGATTATAAATAAAACCTCTTCTGTTTGTTACAGGCAAAAGTCTTGGTAAATAGATAGAAGAAAATAAACTTATCTGATTATAAGTGGAATAATAGAACTGACTTGTAAGTCCCGCCCCAATTGTGATTCCGCCTTTTTCAAATCTTGAAGGGCCGCTTTGATGAACTGAAGAATAGGCTGCTGTAAAATAATTTGAAATAAGCCAGAATCGTTCAGTATCATAAATGTTTCCCGGTCTGTTCTGACGTCCTTCATTAAACAAAATTGAATCGCTGAACTGAATTGCAGAAACTGTTCCAACTGGCTGAGCGATGTACCCGTACAGCTTCAGATTTTCCTGCTTAACACCAAGCTTATCAAATTCCAGAGAACCTTTTACTTCATAACCAGTTATATTTGTTTCACTGCTGATTGAAGCACTTATTCCCACAGACTGAGTTTCATGACCATAACCAGCTTCAAAAGTATAATTTAGTCCTCCCCATGGATCAGATGTTGTATATGTAATTCCCCATGGCAAAGAATATGTTGCACCATCAAAAAAATATGATTTTGATTCTAATGAGCTGAATGGAATAATGAGTCCCTTTTTGGTGTGCTTAAAGAAACTATATTTTTCGTAAGGCAAAGTTGAACTGTCAAAAGAATTTCTTGTACTGACAGTTCCTTCCTTGCCCCAGCCTGTCTTTCCTGAAACTTTCGCAGTCACACTTTCAAATTTCAGTGCTTTGGCAGTTTCCCCTTCCATTTGAAGAAGCCGCACTTGATTATAAAAATGTCCGCCATAAATAATCTTTCCATTTTCTAAAACAGGCTCAAAAATACCGCCAGAAATATCTTTCTGCAAAAGAGCAAAATTCTTCTTTGATAAATCAAATTCACCGTAGCGTGGCAAAGTTCCTTTTTTTGTCCAGCTGAATGTAAGTTTATTTTCAGCAGGCGCATATGCCAGATAGCGGATTACATTTTTTTCATAAGGCAAAGCATAACCAGTTGGATTGCTCAAATCCAGATCACAAAGATTAATTGTATAATTCAGTTTATCTTTTTTAATATACGCAATTTTTCCGTTACCGGCACCTGTTACAGAAGAAGGCACAATTCCATACTCAAATGCAGTTTCTGCCATCTGTTCAAAGCCAGAAATCCGCCCTTTTTCATTTAATGAAATTTTCTGAACCTTCAGGCCATAATACTGAGAACTGAAAGTTGTATATGCCAGATAATACTCGCCGTCTTTTTCAATAACAGCACCATTTTCAACACCAGCTTCCTGTAATTCAAAGAAACTTTTATTTTCCACATCATAAATCGTAATCTTGCGCTTATAATTTTTTGTGTCTGTTCCCAAATAATCTACAGCAAGGAATCTTCCGTCTTCACTAAATCTGATTTTCTGAATACCGCGGAAATTGAACAGCCGTTTTATTTTCTGAGAACCTTCTTCCCCGCTTCTAAAATAGACACTTCTGTCAGAGGAATCTATATAGGCAAGACCTTTTGCAGACACAGTAAGACTTTCATAAATGCTGCCGTTTTCATTTAAAATGGAATATCCCTTCTTTGAAGAGTCAAAAAAATCCTGAACAAAACCAGCCTTTACCGGATCAGGATTTTCTTCCGCTTCCAATGGCACTTTAAACCATCCAATAAATTCTTTCCATTCAGCTTTAAGTTCAGTCCCATAAACCTTTTTAAAAGCAGATGCAAAATCCATTGCTCCCATATTTATACTCAAATACCAGAGCCTTGCATATTTTTCCATCCCATATTTATTCTGAAGATACTGATAAAATGCCGCATCATAATAGTAATAAACTCCGGCAGGATAAACATCGCTGGCACCCTGAACATCATAATAATCAGGAAAAGCATTTTCAATTTTTGCCTGTTTTACTTCCTGCATTATAAATTCATCATTAAGTCGGCCTTCACCATCAGAACTTTCCATTGTAACAGTTGCACTTTCAGACATTCCAGTTGAAGTAAGCCAGAACTGAACAGAAATTGAATCACCAAAAACTTTACTGACCCATTTCATTAATCCGCTTTTCAAATTAAATGTAACTGCGTGAGTCAATTCGTGGCGGAAAGTAGAAAGAATTGTTTCTGAAAAAACAGCCAGCTCATCAATAACTGCTGTATCATAAAGAACAATTCTGTTGTAGTATCCGTTTGACCAGTAAGCATTAAAAGATTCCACCTCTTTTGTAATTGTAACTGGCATTCTGAAATAAGGCTGGGTATTGTAACTGCTGCAAATATCTTCGTAAAGGGCGTCTGCATTTTCATAAATGATTTTTGCAGATTCAGCGCATTCTGGCGGATAGATTATATCAAACCATTTTGTAGAACTAACTCTAAGCTCTTTTTCTCCTGCCATAATTCCTTCATAACTAAATCCAAGTGACGAAAGAAAACACAAACTTAAAACTAAAAATAATTTCTTCATAAGACCGCCAGTAAAATTTTAACTCTTGTAAATCGGTTTTAATTGTAGTAAAAAATAATAAGACTAAAAAGGGGTTTTACATGTTTATAGAATTAAATTATCAGCCAATGCTGGAAGATTTTAACAAAAAAATGGAAATGGAATATCCTGCAATCCTTAAACTTCTTGAAAACGCAGGAAGTCAGCATTCAGAAAAAGCTGGAGACAATAATATTGAAGCTGCAAATGCCGGAATCAGCTGGGTTCTTACAGACTGGTATGTAGAAATTCTTGAATTACCAAAGATGAGAGATATTATTAAAGTTTTGACATGGACTGAACCATTAAGTTCTCCATTTAATACTCTCAGAGATTTTGAATTATTTGCAAACGACAAACTTGTATTAAAAGGTCTTACAAGATGGGCTTTGTTTGATTTAGTAAATAAACGTCCTGCAAAAATCACAGATGATCTGATGAACCGCTATGGTGCAGAAGACAGAAAAGTATTTGAAAACTTCAAGATTCCTAAAATCGCAATGCCAGAAACCTTCACTTCTGAAAAAGAAATTGCTGTTAGAAGAAGTGACATTGATTTTAATGACCACGTTCATAACCTTGTTTATTTTGATTACGCAATGGAAACTTTACCAGAAGAATTGTATGAAAACAGAAACTATCATCACATTCACATTGCTTACAAAATGCCTGTATTTAAAAACGAAAAAATCACCTGTAAACACGCTGTTGTAGAAGACAAACATATTTTCTGTGTTTACGGTGATAATGACGTTTTGAAAACTCAGATTGAATTGTACTAGATTCTCTGTTATTTCAAATATCCAAGTTTAGCAATAACATAAACAAGTGGGGAGTTCCAGTAAATAGCAACTTCGTTAGTGCTGTAACTTCCCACATGATCTATAAAGCACTTCAGTGGTGGCTGCCCTGTAAGATTATTTCTTGCCACTTCATCCTGCAATCCGGCAGAAGGTCCACCAGAAAGCATTCCAGGCATAACAGTTTTTAATGCACCAGAAGGTCTATGGTGTGGATTTTTTACAGAATTAGTTCCACTTCCAGTAACATAACAAATATTAATTGGATTACATCCAAGTACATAATCTAACTGTCTTGCAGCACCATCAAAGTAATCCTTCTTTCCAGTCAAATCGTAGGCAAGCAAAAGAATATGAGCTTCATCACAAACCATACCGTTACTTCCCCAGAAAACTCTCTCATGACTTGTTTTGTAAGAAGCGGCATTAATTACAGAAACAATTTTTTCTGCACGAGTGATAATTGCATTTTTTAATTCTTCATAAAGTTCAGCAGGAAGCAACTCTTTATTTCTAAGAAGGATTTCTGTTCCGTATGCAGATACATTTCCCCATGAATAAGATTCAAACCAGGTTCGTCTCCATGGCGCTTTTGGATCAATCACTTCTTCCCTGATTGCCTTAAGTCTGATTTCAATTGCTCTTTTCAATAATGCTTCATCTTTTGTTTTTACAAAGATGGAACATAAAGCAAAATATCGTTCATCACTAACGTTCATGTCTCCATAACCGCCAGTTGTAATTTCTTTTGGGTTTGAATAAAAATTATCTTCATTTGAATCAAGATAAGATTGTGCTTTTAATGCAGCTGCCATTAATTTGTCTGCAAAAGCCTTGTCCTGATTTTCATAAAATGAAGATGCAAATGCAAGACAACCTGCAAAGTCAGCAGTAGCAGCAGTTGATACAGGAGCAAGAACCTGTTTTTCTGTTTCAAACTGAGGGAACACAAATCCGCAGAAATGATAGCAGGAAATTTTGTGATAAACTGCACCATCTTCCCGCTGCATTTTCAAAAGCCATTCAAGCTCAAAACGAACTTCTTCAAGAATATCAAAATCAGAATAAACAGAGCCAGAGTTTTCATAGGCCATCAAAAGGTCCATTATAGTTTTAGTTCCTGCTACAACATAACGGCCATAATCTCCAGCATCATGCCATCCGCCAGTAATTGTTGTTTTTAAATCTGTTCCGTAAATATCTGCTTCAACAGTGTGGCAGGCAGGATGTCCCCATTTTTTATCAGAAACTTCCTCTCCACATCTGGAAAGCGTATAATAATTCAAAATTGATTTGTATAAGTCGTTATAAAGATTTTTGCCGATTTTTACAGGATAACTTTCAAATCCGCCGCAACAAACTGTAAATGAACCTTCTTCAGAAAAATCACTAAAATCGGCACAAAAAACTTCTTCTTCACAAAGGGCATCTTTTATTCCGTCACCAAGTTTCCCAGAATAAACAACCTTACCAGTACTGTCACAAAGATTAAATTCTTTTGGACAACCGTCAAAGTTAGAAATAAACGCCAGCTTCTTTTCTGCAGGAGCATAGCCAATCTGATTTACAAAGATATGTTCTGTCTTGTTTTTCATCCTTATAACTTCCTTTTGGGAGATTATAACAAGATTTTTTTTTTGTAAGTTGTACAGAAGTCTATTCTAATAGAATTGTTTCACTTAATGTAAGCAGCTGGCTCATTGAAATTACATGTTTCTTAGAACTTCCATCCGGATTTTTAATCACAATGTTTACAAGGCTAGATTCCAGTTCTTTAGAAACTTCTTTACCGTAAATAGAGCCAACAAAATCAAGATATTCAGTTTCGCTGATTTCTTCATCCATAAAAACAGGTGAAAGCAGCATATCAAGATACATCTTAATCTGTTCGTCACTTTCATCATAATAACTTTTCAAAGTAGAAGGCGACAATTTAAGCTTAAGTTTATTATTTTCAATCCTGATTAAATCTGAATTAAAGAAAACTGACTTTTTAGATTTATCTGTCATTGAAACTTTAAGATCAACACCTGTTTTAGAAACTGCTTTTACATCTGAAAGTCCACTTTTTGACAGTTCATATTCAATATTGTTTGTGTCAAAAATTACCTGCCCGTCTTTTGCTCCAGTTGCCGCTTTAATCAATTTAGCAAAACCTTCGCCGGCCGCACCTTTAAACTCTGCTGATACAGAACCGTCTTTATTTAATTCAAGAGTAATATCTGTTGTACAGGAAGTCATGAAAATTCCTGCAATTAATGCGAAAACAAAACATATTTTTTTCATAAGTGAAATTCCTTTTTACTATCTGCAGCAGAACGTATCTATAAAACTTTCCAGCAGAGAACTAAAACAAGCGCCCAAACAGGATTTTGCTTCCTGATTGCCAGTTACAACTGTATAATTTCTGTCTTTAGTAGAACCGCCAGAAGAACGGGAACCTGAAGAGGAAGTTTTTACAGTAGTTGCAGGTGCCTTTGGTGAAGCAGGACCGGCCGCTACTGGTGTTTTTGGAGCTTTAGGTTCAGGGATTGTTTTATTCTTTGATTTTGGATCATCTTTCTTTGGCCCTTTTGCCCCAACAGACTGCTTTGGTTCAGGTTCTGTTACAGGTGTTATTTCAAAAGATGGATAATCATCTGAAAAATTCATTCCCTTAATTGAAGGAAGAATCTGGCCTGTAGCACAATATTTTGGTTTCCAGTATTTATCTGTTAAAGAGCGAACCTGTACTCCAGTATTTGATCCGTCGCTTATAGCAGATACAAACTGATTATTTCCAATATAGATTCCAACATGAGAAATTTCTCCGCTGGAAGTTGTTTTGAAGAATAAAATATCGCCAATTTCTCTGTCTTCGTTATCAATAATATTGCAGAAGTTATAAATTGCACTTGAAGAACGTGGAAGCTGAACTTTTGCAGAAGTTCTGGCAGTGTAATAAACAAAGCCTGAGCAGTCAAAACTTTTAGGACCAGTTGCCCCATATTTATATGGACTGCCAATCAATTCCTGAGCAAGATCAACTACTTCCATTCGCTTTTTAAAAGCTTCTTCTGGAGACATAGTCTTCTTAGATTCGGCGCATACTTGAACAAGAGAAACAAAAAATAAAACCATTAAAATGGCAGCAACTTTTGAACCGCTACCCAAAAAACTCTTTGTATTCTTCATATTCTTAATTATAAGTCATAATTTCCAAAAATCTATTTTTATTTTCTTAAAAAAACCTAAGAATTTTCTAAGACTTGGCAAGTATTGACAAAGGCAGTTTATTCCTATATATTTCATATATCAATTTTGGTGCGGTACCCAAGCGGTAAGGGATCGGTCTGCAAAACCGCGATTGGTAGGTTCAACTCCTATCCGCACCTCTAACAAAAAAAACGCAACTTTTTTTAGGTTGCGTTTTTTTTTGTTACTTCCATCCCGTCGAAGCAAAGCTCCGGGGTGATTATATATATACCGGCTGCTTTTTAAGTTTTCTTAATTGCAGCCTTTTTTTTTATTTTTTTCCAAATTTCTTAATATAACTTCTTAACAGCTTACATTCCTCTGCAGATCTAAGATTAATTGTGTGATTGTCCCGTTTCTTTGTAGCAATAACAAGAACATTTTCTGCATAAGTAACCTTTTTATCAGCATTACCAGTTTCTGCAGGAAAAGACAAAATCTCTTCATAAGCAATATAGCTTCCTTCAATAATAAAGCCATTTTCATAAACGCCGCGAATCTTAAAGAAATCTGCATCTCTAATACAAATAACAGCAGCAAGAATTCCACAGCCACACAAAACGCCCTGAATAAAAAATGAATATTTTAGTCTGCAGGCAATAAAGATTAATGCAAGACCAAATATTAAAATCACAACTGTTCTGTAAGAATTATCCTTAAGCATTAATGCTTCTGCTTTTCCTGCCTTCTTCAAAAAGCTTTTCTGTCTCAACAATGCCCAAACAACAGCAATTGCATAAATCACATAGGCAACAATCATTATTATTAAACTAACACTCATTTTCTTTCCCTTACCCATTTTTTCAGCGTTTTTTTAGAAGAGTCAAAAGCAATTGGAATCAAGTCCACGTCTTCTTCAGAATCTATCTTGTAATACACAAGTGATGTTACTTCGCTTTCTTCTGCCTTAAGACTTTTAATTAAAGTCTCCATATCATCATATTGACCAGCCAGTTCTGCTGTAAAAAACATATCACAGGTTTTATAAACAATGCCCCTGTATTCGTAAGTATTTGGAAAAGAACATACATACTTTATGTTCTGCACGTCAGCTCCAATTTCCTCACAGCATTCACGTTTAGCAGCCTCTTCTGCAGTTTCATCTGCATCAATAAATCCACCTGGTAAAGCCGCAAACCCTTTCCTAGGTTCCTTCGCCCTGATTTCAAACAAAACATTATTGTTTTTATCACTGATAATTACACCTGCAGCCGCAGCCACATTATTGTAAAGATCAAACTGACAGTCAGGACAAAACCATTTTCTGTTATTTTTATTCTGGATTTTTTTACTGCCACATTTTGGGCAAAGGTTAAAATCGTTTTCCATACTATTTAAATGCTCTCATAATAATTGCATCCACAAGCTTTCTTGAACTTTTTACGGTACGAACAAAAACAGGTACAAATAAAGGAATCATTGCAAAAAATCCTGGAAGTTTTCCTTTTGAAGTTCCAAGTCTGCCGCGAATAATCTGAGTTTTTATATTTGATTCCGCTTCTTTTACAAAAAGAGGAATGAATCTGTAAATGACCTCAAAAAACAGAATTAATTTTGCCACCCGAATATGGAGTAAAGTGAGAGGTTTGAATAATCCGTCCAAGGCATCAATAAGATCATGTTCTGAAGTTGAAACAAAGAAGCCGCATATATAATTAATTGATGCAAATATTTTGAGGGCAGTTTCACTCATTATCCACAATTTTGATGGAGCAGAACAAACTATAAACTGTATAATTCCAACCAATATTAATAAAGGCAATATTTTAAGAACAAGTTTTAAAAAGTCCCGAACCTTGAATCCTGCAAAGAAACAATAGGCTATAGAAACTGCTGTCATAAACGCAACTGCGGAAACTGAGTTATGAGCAAGTGTTACTACAAAAAGTGCCAGGAATAATACTAGTCTTAAAAAAGCAGGTACATATTCAAGAACAGATTTTTTCTCTCTTTTTACACCGGAAAGATTTCTTGAAGTCTCTCTTATTTTTTCCAGTCTATACGCAGATTTTGGAATCTTTATTTCTTCAAAAGCCACACTCTGAGACTTTTCTTTTTCCACAAATGAATCTGATTTGACTCTGCCTCTTTCTATACAAATTTCTCTGTCTGCAAAAGCCGCTTCTTCTTTATTATGTGTGCTGAAAACAATTGTCTTTCCCTGTTCTGCCAGGTTTCTGAAAAGCATAAGCAAATCGTATTTTGCATCCCCATCAAGACCAACAGTTGGTTCATCAAAAAACAAAACATCATTATCAAGGGCAAGAATCCCTGCTATAGCAAGCCGTCTTAGTTCCCCGCTACTTAGATGATGTGTACGACGTTCCCCATATTCTTCAAATGGAAGATTTACGCTATCCATTGCAACTTTTGTTTTCAGTTTTAATTCTGTGTCTTTAATTCCCTGAGTTTTAGGACCAAAAGCAACATCATCAGCCCCATGAGATTTAAAAATTGAATCTCCACAATTCTGCAAAGCAAGATCCGCTCTTTTTCTTCCACGGATTTTTCCACTGTCAGCTTTTAATAAACCGGCGCCTGTTTCAAGAATTGTAGATTTACCAGAACCAGAAGGCCCTGTTAATGCAGTGATTGAACCTTTATACAATTTAAAACTTACATTATCGATTCCGTTTTTGCCATCATATTTAAAAGAAACATCATCATATTCAAAAACAACAGGTCTCTCTGCCATCATTGAATTTGCCCTGCTGCGATTCACTTTTTCTATTGGCTGGCCAGTTAATTTTGAAACTAAATCTTCCCTTGCAAGATATTCCGAACGTTCACCATCAAAAATCTTAGAACCATTTTCCAAAGCGATTACCCGTTCTGCTTTTTTAACAGCACTTAATTCGTGAGTAATATGGATAACAGTATTTCCATGTCTCTGCCAGTAATTAAGGAATTCAAAAATGCTTTTCTTTGCAGTAGGATCAAGCATTGAAACAGATTCATCTAAAACAAGAACTTTAGGCCAGATTGCAAGCATTCCTGCAAGAGCCAGTTTCTGTGTCTGACCAAGAGATAATTCATTAGTTGCTGCAGAAGATTTTTCAAGCAAATCTACAATATTGAGACATTCAATTGTTCTAAGTTCAATTTCGCTTTTTGTAAGTTTAAGATTTTGTGGTCCAAAAGCAGTATCTTTAGAAACAATACTGCTGACAATCTGATCTTTTGGCGACTGAAAAATCATTCCTATAGAATAATTTTCATCACGGGTGATTTTTCCCTTCTGACAGTCTAACAGACCACAAATAAGACGGGCAATTGTGCTTTTTCCACTTCCATTATGTCCAACAATTACAGTATAAGAACCTTTCTCAATTTCAAAGGATACCTTGTTAACAGCTGGAGTTGCAGAATGAGTATAGTAATAAGTAAGGTCTTCTACTGTAATTATTGCCATATGTTAAGGTCTTATTAAGCCAGATGGATCAACTGTAATTGTGAATGAACCAATGTTTGTTGGATGGTCTTTCTTTGCAGCTGGATCTCCACCTGTTCTAATTAAGTCATCTTCACCGGCAGTTGAAGCATTATTTTTTTCTTTATTAATCTTTACTTCAGCAGTTGTTCTTGGAGTTTCAGGACGACCAAGGTTATCAAAACTAACAGTCTGACCTGCAGCTACTACTACTGCGCCATCTGGTGAACCAATATAAATTTCTACAGCTGGTGTTGTTGCACTGGCTGCTTCATCAGTTGTGATTTCAATATCTTCAATAATGTCTGAAAGTTCACTATCTTCCACTGCTTTTTTAGCAGCTTCTGCAAGTTTCTTTAAGCTTTCTGCCCATTCTTTTGCAGAATAAACGGCAACTGCACCTTCAAGGCAAGTAACGTTTCCTCTGGCAATCTGAATGTAATCTGTACCACGAACAGACGCTACAGCAACTGCAGTTCTTGTAGTGTAATCAACCTTTTTATTATCAGCGTGATTAACTTTTGAACGAGTTGCACCTGCATCAATATAAACACTAACAGAATTTTTTGAATCTGTAGATTTTAATGTTTCAAGAGTAATTCTACTCATTGCAGCAACAGCAAGAACAGAACCATTTAAATTAAGTCTTGCTTCTGACTGGAATCCTGTACTGATTGTTTCTTTTTCCTGGATTGAATCTCCAACTTTAAGCTGAACCCAGTTTCCGCCTCTGTTTACTTCAACTTTTCCTTTTACAAAAGTAACTTTAGCAGAATCAGCAGCTAATGGAGAACAAACAATTGCTGAAACAACAAGAGCTAATAAAATCTTCTTAATATTTTTCATCATAATAATTCACTCCCCAAATTAGAACACAAGTACAAATCTGAATGTAGCCATCACATTTGTCTTTTTATGTTCAGGTGTAATATCGTAATATCCGGCAACATCAAGTCCAAACTGCAAATCATAAAGGGCATTTACAAGCATAGACCAGTCTGCTTCAACTCCGGCTGGTGTAAGTTCACTTTCTGGACATTCAATAAAGAATTTTGCATCAAGTAAAGTGTAGAAATTATTTTTTACATAAGAAATACCTGTGCCTGGAACTAAGAAACCAGAAGTTTCAGGATATGCTGCAGAAGAATTGATTGTTCTTGAACTGATTCCTGCGAATTTTGAAAGGAATCCGTTATTTCCAGAAGCATATTCTACACCAACATGAATCAATGCTGAATCACTTAAAGCATAATTTACTTTAGCAGTAGTATAATTCATTATAGTTTCAAAATTAACTGTTCCAAATGATGTTGAAAAATAATATGAATATGCGTTTGCCAAAGGACCACTTAATGCTGCATTCACATAATATCTGTTTGCGGCTTTTGAAGTTCTGTCAAAGAAGCCTAATGTTTCTAATTTAATTGTCTGATTTCCAAACAAGTTTGAAAGAGAGAATCCTGCATCATACATAATGTATGGGTATGCCAAAGGATAGAAACTTCCTTCTTCTGGAACATAAGCTTTTGACTGATCATCAATCATAATAACGTTTCTTGCATTTAAGAAACCAGTATATCCGCCAAAGGCATAAACAGAGAAAACAGGATGAACATATTTAATTGAAAGACCATCAGATAACTGACTGAAAATTGTATAAGTATTATCGCTGACATTAAAACGACCAGCTTTAATATTTAATGTTCCCTGACCAATATTGATGTTTCCTTCAAGTCTAAGAAGATCCATATCAAAAGCATAAGCAAATGAACCATCAAGGAAATTTGTTACATCTTTTGCGTTGTACATTGCTTTAAGATAAAATTCAGTAGCAATATCAAAACCTGTTTTTCCAATAGATCTTGAAAGATTCAGATAAAGTTCATCAATCTGAAGAAAACCGAAAGTTTCAAAATCACTTGTAATTGCAGAAGTTTTATTCTTAAAAATAAGACTTGAATCTAATGCAGAAACTGTTGCTGTTGAAATACCAGCTAAAACAGCAAGGGAAAGCAATAACTTTTTCATTATTCTGTTCCTCCTTCTTCTACAGCAGTTGCTCCTGGAGCTACAGTAGTTTCTGTAACTGGATCTTCAATACTAAGAGAAACGCCATCCTCTTCCGTACCAAATTCCATCATACATGCGGTAAGAATATTCAATGCCTCCTGGCCAGTAACATGCTGCTCAGGATCTCCATAACTTAAAATGATTCCTTTATTTTTTAAAAGTTTAAAAGAATATCTAGGAGAACCGCCAGAGAAGAAGAACATAATTCCGCCTTTTGCTTTTGGCCACATTCTTACATAAATGTAAGCAAGATCCTGCAATTTAATTTTATCATCTGCATCATAGCTTTTAACTTTCTTTTCACTTATTTTCAAAGCTTTAATAGCCTGTTCATAAGTTGCATCGTCAGAAACTAATCCCTGCTGAACTGCAGAAAGATAGCATACCTGACCATAAGTTACAGCCTTTGTATTCAAAATTTCTGTAACAACTTCGGCTGACTGTGCATAGATAAACTCACCACAAATTAACACAATAATAGATAATAAAAATTTTCTCATAATGGTAA
Source organism: Treponema sp. (assembly GCA_024402665.1). Lineage (GTDB taxonomy): Bacteria > Spirochaetota > Spirochaetia > Treponematales > Treponemataceae > Treponema_D. Next base: position 117,115 of record JAKSTI010000002.1, on the reverse strand, counting down.
TTTTACAACTATATCAAAAGTGTGTCTATTAATTTTCTACTATATTGGCAGTTGCTTTTTTTTAAATTTGAAGGTACATTTAAATATAGATAGGCTTTATTGCCTTACATGGAGGAAAACATGAAAAAATTATTTGCAGCTCTTATCGTTGCAGCAGTAATGGCAGTAGGTGCTTTTGCTGAAGACAGCTTCCCAACTGGATCTTGGATTGATTCAAACTATGATGCTGAATGGGTATTCGGTGTAAACGGATCAGTTGAACTCCACGATGCTGTTACAGGTGATTTGATTTTCAAATTCACTAAAGATCAGATCAAAGACTATCGTCTTCTTCCATCAGCTGATGGATTTACTTTGTCTTTCGAATGTCCAGCTACACACCGCAAGTACAAGTTCTCAAAACCTATTTCTTTGAGCACAGACTTGATTATGGAAATTGATCCAGACTGGTCAGACAAAAACTACAAAGTAAACATTAAATTCAAAAAGTAGTTAATTTCAAACAGACTTACGTTTGATAAGACGGCATGGAATTGAGAAATTATTTTTTTCCAGTTCTGTGCCGTTTATTTTATTAACAAGCATTTCTGCAGATTTTGTTCCAATTTCGTGCAAAGGAATTGCCATTGTTGTTAATGGTGGATTTACAAAAGCTGCAATTTCACGATCATCAAAACCTACAACACTGATTTCTTCACCAATTTTAATATTTTTTTCATTCAGATAATCATAAACACCGGCAGCCATCAAATCATTAAAGCAGAAAATTACTTTCTTGCCGCTTTCATTATGAAAACCTTTTTCAAATAATTCAGCACAACATTCATAACCGGTTTTTCTATCCCACTTTCCAATAACAATGTATTTTTCATCAATTGCAATGTTATTTTTTTCCATGGCCATCTTATAACCGTCTAATCGTTCTTTACCATGAATATTCGCTTTTGAACTGGCAATTACACCAAATTTTGTCATTCCTTCAGAAATCAAATATTCAACCAGATCATAAGAAGATTTTACATCATCAATACAAACATAAGGCACATCCGGAACATCTGAACTTCCATAGCAAATTACAAAAGGAACGCTTGTAAAATTCGAAACATAATTAATTACACGACCATGAGCAGAAATATAAATGATTCCATCAACTTTAATTGCAAGAAGCTGTGAAATTGCTGCATTAACTGCCTTTACAAAAGCTTCTGTTCCATTCTGATAATCTGCAGGCCATTTTGAATATACACGCAGATTTTCAAAAACTACTTTATTTCCTGTCTTTTCAAAATACCCCATAATTCCTTCAATCAAATCTGGAGTACCAAAAGAAGTAATATCATCTATTATAAGTCCGATTGTCTGAGTCTTAGTTGCCCGCAATCCTCTTGCCATATAGTTTGGTGCGTATCCGGTTTCCTCAATCACTTTAAGAATTCTGGCGCGAGTTTCTTCACCAACGTTTGTTTTACCATTAATAATATTTGAAACAGTAGCAACTGAAACACCACACTGTTTTGCAATCTCTTTTAATGAAATCATAATTAAAACTAACTCCTTTTTTCCAGATCCTTAAGCGCTTTAACTCGTTCTACAAGTGTTGGATGTGAAAAATTCCAGAACACATATATTTTTGGAGGGAACAATTCAGAAAGATTTTCACTGTTTAATTTAATCAGTCCAGTAATCAAATGTTCTGCGGTTCCACAAACTTCTGCTGCAAATCTGTCTGCCTGAAATTCATGTTTTCGTGAAGACAAATTTGATAAAGGTGAAAAAATCTCTGAAATGCTTCCCCATATTAATATAGCAAGAAATAATCCCAAAAATTGAACAGAACTGATTTGTTCTGGTAAATATCTGAAACCAAATCCCTCATACAAAGAAGGTAATTGTGCTAATTTATACAACGCAAACAAAACAAGGAAATCAAGTGGAATGAGCATTAATAAACGCTTGGCAATATGCTTTAATTTAAAATGGCCAAGTTCATGTCCCAAAACGCTAGAGAGTTCATCGCTTGTCATTGAATTGATTAATGTATCATATAAAACAATTCTTTTGGCCTTACCAAAACCAGAAAAATATGCATTACTGTGACCACTTCTTTTTGAAGCATCCATTACAAAAAGCCCGTCGTTCTTAAAACCTGTTTTTTCAAGAATCGCAGAAATCTTGTCTTTTAATTCGCCCTCTGGTAAAGGTTCAAATTTATTAAATAAAGGAGCAATAAATTTTGGATAGATTATCTGCATCAGGAAAGTAAAAGCCATAAGTGTGATTGCAAGAATGAGCCACCAGCTTTCCGGGAATTTTATAAAGAACACAGATGCAGCAATTGTAAGAAGTGCAGACAGAATCAAGCTCATAACAAGATTTTTAATCTGATCAGAAATCCATAATTTTAATGTCATTTTTGAAAAACCGAATTTCTTTTCAAGAACAAATTCCTTATACAATTCAAATGGCACAGAAAGAAAGTCTGATGGCAAAGAACTGATGATCATGAACAAAAAGAAACACAAAAAGCCAGAACCTATTGTTGATGGAAAACCAGTAACGGATATTATTAATGACATGATTTTTGGGTAAAATCCAAACAAAATAAGTGCCACAGTTAATAGAAAATTGCAGATTGAAGAAGGAATCCACAAAAAATACTTTGCATTTTCATAAGAACAGATATCTGCAAGTTTCTTAGAATCAAAAGTTTCAGATGCAAGAGGAATATCCTGCAAAACCTCAGGGATTTTTCCTCCATTTTTTACTCTTGATTTATAGTCAAGAAATTCCAAAACATGATTGATTATAAAACTAACAACAGTTCCAATTAAGAAAATTAAAACAAAGGGATTCAAAAAATCTACGTAAAACATAATTCTCTACTTTTTGTATTTATTTTTTATTTGAATTGCGACCAATTCTAAAACCACCAAATCGAGTTGCAGAATCAGGAGAAGAAGCACCTCTTACACAATTGTAAGAATATTCTGCCGTTTCATCCCAATCTGAACCGCGACCTGATTTTAATTCCCCATATGATGGACCAGCTGCATTTTTTAATACAGCCTCTGACGATTCATAAAAATCATCATCAAACCAGTCCCAGCACCATTCCCACACATTACCAGACATATCATAAATGCCCAGTTCATTTGATTTTAGAATACCAACCTGATGAGTTCGCTTTTTTGAATTTTCAGCAATCCATCCATACTGAACTGCTTCCTCTGAACTATTATATCCTGCCCCTGTAAATCCTGAAGATTTATTTCCCCCATTTGCAGCATATTCCCATTCAGCTTCTGTTAATAATCTATAACCTTTTGATTTGATTTCACATTTAATTTCATCATCAGATTCCCACAATGCAGGATCTGTGATTTTTTTATTATCTTTTTCTATATAGTAGTAAGGTTTTATTTCTTTTAAAATGCTTAATTTATTACAAAAAACAACAGCATCACGCCAGGTAACCTTTTCAACCGGACGCATATCCTGAATTTCATTTTCAGAAACAATTACATCATCTGAATCACCCTGAAAATAACTTGGATTAAATCCCATTATTTCTAAAAAATCTTTTTGTGTAACTTCAAGGGATGAAATAAAAAAGCTTGAAATTTCCACCTGATGTTCCTGGTGTTTATAATAATCTGATGGCAGCTGAACAGAATTATTACCCATTGTAAAAACTCCGCCTTCAACAAAAACAAAACCGTCATCAATTTTTTTAGAGCAACTTGCTGCTAAAAAAACAAAAAATAAAGACATCAAAATACTTAATGCTTTTTTCACTTAAGAACACCTCTTAGTCAACAAAAAAGGACTGCCAGAATAACAGTCCTTTTTTAGTATACATTAATCTATTCCCGGTAAAAAAATAACCAGATCTAAAATATAATGCTATTCTTTTACACCACCAATTGTCATACCTACTCTAATCTATTGTGCGCCAGCACAATTTCCTTTTCAGCAGGGGGTAATGGGGACGGCTTTAGTCCCCATTAATACAAATGGAATATGTAAATTCAATGCTATTCTTTTACACCACCAATTGTCATACCTACTCTAATCTATTGTGCGCCAGCACAATTTCCTTTTCAGCAGGGGGTAATGGGGACGGCTTTAGTCCCCATTAATACAAATGGCATATGTAAATTCAATGCTATTCTTTTACACCACCAATTGTCATACCAACAACGAAGTACTTCTGTACGAATGGGTAAACAACAAGGATAGGTAATGTAGCTACTACAGTAATAGAAGCACGGATACTGATTGGAGTAACCATTGCACTTGCACCACCACCAGCAGCAGCAACAGCCATAGCATTGGCATCGGCAGCAGAGTTACTCTGGTTCTGTGAAGCGTTCAAGAAACTCATAAGTACGTACTGCAATGAATGTAAAGACTGTTTTGAAGAGTTATACAAATAAGTATCAAACCAGCTGTTCCATGCACCTACAGCAACGAACAAACAAGTCATAGCTACCGAAGGAACAATCAAAGGCATAATGATAGACAAGAAGATTTTGAATTCATGAGCACCATCAATACGAGCTGATTCAACAAAGCTGTCTGGCAAACCATTGATGTAAGTTCTTACAAGAATGAAGTTGAATGCATCAATTAAGTTTGGAACAATGTAAACAGCGTATGTATTTACCATATGAAGGTTTTTAATAAGCATGTAGCCTGGGATCAAACCTGCATTAACATACATAGAAATTACAATTACAGTTGTAAGAGGTTTTCTGATTACAAATTCTTTGCGGCTTAAAGCGTATGCAAGTAAAGATGTACAGAATACGTTCAATACTGTCTGAATAATTGTACGTGTTACTGAAATAACACCAGCTTTGAAAATGTAGTTTGTGATAAACAGTGATTTATAGTTCTGCCATGTAAACTTACGAGGCCATAACTTAATACCACCAATAAGAGAATCCAAACCATCGTTGAAAGAAACAGCGATTGTATTCAAAAATGGATAAAGTGTTACAATAACAACAAATAATAAAGTAATGTAAATAATTGCATCAAAAATGAAGTTATTTACCTGTGTTTTTCTTGTTTTAACTGCGAAATCGTTTGCCATTATATTAACCTCTCTTCACCACTCTTCTTAGCAATAGTATTTGCTGCAATTAAGAGAAGAATATTTACTGCATTTTTGAAGATACCGGCAGCAGTTGCTAATGAGTAATTAGACAATTTGAAACCGTACTTCAATACGTAAATATCAATTGTGTTAGCTACATCTTCAATCATACCATTCTTCAAGAGGTATGGCATTTCGAAGTTAGCATCCAAAATATGTCCGGCAGACATAATCATCATAATAATGATTGTTGATTTGATTCCTGGCAAAGTGATGTGCCAGATTTTTCTTAAACGTCCACAACCATCAATCTGAGCTGCTTCGTACAAACAAGGGTCAATAGCAGTCATAGCACCAAGGTAAACGATTGTATTCCAACCTACTTCCTTCCATACATAAGTCCAACCTATGATATTCCAGAAATATCTTGGAACTGAAATCCAACTTATAGGAGCATCGATGATTTTCAACGACATTAAAATATTATTTAAAATTCCGTCTTCAACAGAAAGTACATTCGCAACTAAACTTGTTACAATAATCCACGAAAGGAAGTGTGGAAGATAAGAAACAGTCTGAACGAATCTTTTAATTCCGACATGTCGTACTTCGTTCAAGAATACGGCAATAACAATAGCAGTAATGTATCCAAGAACTGTACTAATCAAACTCATACAGATTGTATTTCTTAAAGATAACAAGAATTCCTTGCTCTTGAAAAGTTCCTGGAACCAGTGCCAACCAACCCAAGTCTGATCAGCAAATTTCTTATATGGTGAATAATCCTGGAATGCCATTGTCCATCCCCAGAGTGGGACATATCTGAACAATATCATGTAAAGGACAAAAGGTAATGACATAAGAATAAGCATTTTCTGTTTGCCTAATCTCTGCCAAGCACTTTTTCTATTTGAGGCAGTTGCTAAAACTGTCTCTTCAGTTTTTTTATTTTTCATAAAAACACCCGTTTTTTTTGAAATCGAAAAAAAAATCCACAGTAAAAAAAATACTGTGGATTTTAACCTTGAACAGCAGAATATTAAATATCCCGCCGTTCATTCCAACAATTTACAAACTGTTGTTTATAAATTACTGAAGTCCACCAAAGTTTGCTACACGAGCATCAAGTTCGCCCTGCATGAATTTGTTGTATACTTCTGTAAGTGGAACCATCTGAGTTGCATATTCGTTCCATGTTTTTTCGAAGTCAGCAGGTTTGCCCATGATCATCTGTGGGAGATATTTTCTCTGGAGTGTTTCGAATCCAGTCATAGCTTCAGCAGCTTCACGTTCGAATCCACCTTTTTCAGCAGATGGGTTACACTGCCACATTGGGTACCAACCAGCATTTGCAGGTGGGTTTTTGTCAACGAGCTGAGCGTAAGAACCGATATCGTAAGCTTTGAAGATTTCACGGTCAATGTCTTCCATTTCAAGAGCGAATTCCCATGGGAGGTTAGCCAATGTTGTTGAGTAACCATCTGGGTAAGATCCTTCCCATTTTGGACATTCTTCAGTAAAGAGCTGAGCCTTGTTTTTCAAAACCCAGTTGTTATCTTTCTGATCTGCACGCTGTTTGTCTGTTCTGTATGGAGCACCTTTTGAACCTGTTACTGATCCGTCAGCATCGATTAAGTAATCTTCGCCTTCGAGACCCCAGTAAAGTCTCTTCTGATTTTTTTCTTCGAGTACTTCGTTGATGAAGTCCAAGATCTGATGAGCTTTCTTTTCTCCACATTTTACTGTGAAACCATAACCACGCTGTAAGTTTGGAAGATCCAAGTCACGGTAGTGAGGTCTGATTGATTCATCAAATACTACAGGAAGTGGAGCATATGTTCTTTCGATGTGTCCAGAAGAACGGATTGTGTTTTCTGCATCGTACATGAACTGCCATCCCTGGATGAACATACCAAGTACACGACCCTGAGCGATCTTAGCATAGTACTGGTCACGGTTATCTGTGAATGAAGCTGGGTCAATCAAACCACGGTTGAAGTAACCATTAGCTTTTGAGAACCAGAGTTTAGCATTGTCATCAGCAAAGTTATCAACATATGTGTATGTTCCGTCAGCGTTTGCAACAACGTGTCCGTTACCATCGTTTGGATAACCTGACAAGAATGCAGGTGGGTTCCAAAGGTTGAATGCTTCCCAGTCAGCTGTGATGATTGAGAATGGAATTGTTTTTGCACCGTCTGTTTCTGGATATTTTTTAACATAAGCTTCGAGTAAGTCGAAGTACTGATCAACAGTTGTTACTTTTGGATATCCAAATTCTTTAAGAACACGTTTCTGAATCCAGAATGCGTTCTGGTTGTAACCTGTGTTCTGGTTTGCACCTGTGTATGAACCATAGTTTGGTAAAGAATATACGTGAGCTTTTGTGATGTTACCATTTTCATCTTTTTCAGAATCCTGGTAAACAACCTGCTTCCAAACTGATGCATAGTTTTTCATGATATTAGGACAGTTCTTTTCAACATAGTCTTTAATATCGATAAGACATCCAGCACCCTGGAATTTTTCTGAGTCTACTTCAACGAGATCAGGGAGGTCACCAGAAGCGATAAGTACACCAATTTTCTGGTCTTTATCACCAACTAAGATATCCCAGTTGAATGTAACGCCAAATGTTTCTTCGATCCATTTGTAATCGCGGTTGTCAGCAGGTGGCTGCTGGCGCTGCTGGATTGTAAATACAGAAATGTTCAAATTCTTTTTAGCTGAATCATTTCCTTTACATCCGATTAAACACAAAGCTAACAAAGCAGCCTGTGCAATCAAAAGTAACTTTTTCATAAATTTTTTCTCCTTATATGAAAATAGCAGTTCGAGTAATGTAGACACTACTCAACTCATAACATTAATTTTCAACCCGAATGAAAAATTATACCATAGGGGGTTTTACCTATATATTAACCGTTTAACTAAAATTTTTACTTTTTTTTATGTTAAAACAAAAAACGCCCTCCGAATCCAATAATTCAGAGAGCGTCTCCTAATTAAATACTAAATTAACTATTACTTAGTACATTCCACCCATGTCTGGAGCTGGGGCTGCTGGGGCTTTTGGTTCTGGAATGTCTGTAATTGCACATTCTGTTGTCAAAAGTGTTCCGGCAACTGATGCAGCGTTCTTCAAAGCTGAACAAGTTACTTTAGCTGGGTCAATAATACCTGCTTCAAGCATGTTTACCCATTCATTAGTGCGGGCATTGAAACCAACACCTTTCTTTTCATTTTTAGCGCGTTCTGCAATAACAGCACCATCAAGACCTGCATTTTCAGCAATCTGACGAATTGGTTCTTCCAAAGCACGGCGAACAATCTTAAATCCAACCTTTTCATCTTCTGTAAGGTCAGCTGGCATTTCTGCCAAAGCTTTTGAAGCTTCAATAAGAGCCATACCACCACCAGAAACAATACCTTCTTCCAAAGCAGCACGTGTAGCAGCAATTGTATCTTCTACGCGGAACTTCATTTCTTTCATTTCTGTTTCTGTGTTAGCACCAACGTTGATTACTGCTACACCACCAGAAAGTTTAGCAAGGCGTTTCTGAAGCTGTTCTTTATCATAAGTAGATGTTGATTTACCGATTGCAGTTTTAATTTCTTCAACACGGTCTTTAATAGCTTTTGCTTCACCAGCACCACCAACGATTGTTGTATTATCTTTGTCAATTTTAATAGATTTTGCCTGACCAAGAACTTCAATTCCAGAAGTTTCAAGTTTAAGACCAACTTCTTCGCTAACTACAGTTGCACCTGTCAAAATAGCGATATCCTGGAGCATATCCTTACGGCGGTCACCAAATCCTGGAGCTTTAACAGCACAACATTTGATTGTTCCACGGATTGTATTCAAAACTAAAGTTGTAAGAGCTTCACCATCAACATCTTCACAGATAATAACTAAAGCACGACCCGCATTAGCAACCTGTTCCAAAATTGGAAGAAGATCTTTCATGGCAGAAATCTTTTTGTCATAAATCAAAACAAAAGCATCATTATAAGAAGCTTCCATTCTTTCGCGGTCTGTTACAAAGTAAGATGAAATGTATCCACGGTCAAACTGCATACCTTCTACTGTATCAACAGTCATTTCCATGTTTTTAGATTCTTCTACTGTAATAACGCCGTCTTTTCCTACTTTTTCAATAGCATCAGCAAGCATTTTACCAATTTCTGGATCGTTATTAGCAGAAATTGTAGCGATGTTTGTAATATCATCAGCACCTTTTACAGGTTTTGCGTTCTTTTTAATTTCTTCAACTGCAATTTTAACAGCCTTATCCATACCGCGTTTGATTTCAATTGGAGTCATACCAGCAGCAACTGATTTTACACCTTCACGAACTAATGCGTATGAAAGAACTGTAGCTGTTGTTGTACCATCACCTGCATCGTCATTTGTTTTTGAAGCAACTTCACGAACAAACTGAGCGCCCATGTTTTCAAAAGGATCTGCAAGTTCAATTTCCTTAGCAACTGAAACACCGTCTTTTGTAATAACAGGTGAACCGTATTTTTTGTCCATCATAACCATACGGCCACAAGGTCCCAAAGTTGTTTTTACTGCTTTAGAAATCTGTTCAACACCGCTTAAAAGTTTTTTGCGGGCATCTTCACTAAACATCAACTGTTTTGCCATTTATATTACCTCTATATTAATATGTTCTGTATTTTCTATATAAGATAATAAAAATTGCAATAATCGGCAAGTAATATTATATTTGAACAGAGGACAATAACAATGAACAACACATTAATTACTGATTACAAAAAATTTCTGGATAACGGAAAAACTGAACGTGAATGCGTAGAACAGATTATTAAGATGGCAAAAAAATACGGCTTTAAAGATATTAACAGCTGTAACAGCCTTAAATCTGGAGATAAAGTTTATATAACAAAGATGGATAAAGCCATTGCTCTTTTTGAAATTGGCAGCGACAGTCTTGAAAATGGAATTAATATCCTTGGTGCCCACATTGATTCACCACGTCTTGATGCAAAACAGAAACCTCTTTATGAAAAAGACAATATTACATATCTGAACACCCACTATTATGGCGGAATAAAGAAATATCAGTGGACAACACTTCCTCTTGCAATCCACGGCGTAGTTTTCAAAAAAGATGGAACTAAAGTAAATGTTGTGATTGGCGAAGATCCAGCAGACCCGGTATTCTGCATTTCTGATATTCTTCCACACCTTGCACAGGAGCAGATGAAAAATTCTGCAACTGACTTTATTAAAGGTGAAGACCTTGATTTAATAGTAGGACTTTCTGCTCCTGAGAAAGAGACTGACGGTTCTAAGAAGGATGAGAAAAAAGACAAAGTTTCAAATAAAAAGATTATTCTTGGACTTTTAAAAGATAAATATGGCATTGAAGAAGGCGATTTTGAATCTGCCGAACTGGAGATTGTTCCAGCAGGACTTGCAAGAGATTTAGGATTGGACCGTTCTATGATTCTTGCTTATGGTCAGGATGATCGTTCATGTGCTTTTGCTTCTGTTCAGGCTTTCTTTGATTCAAAAGCAAATAAACGCACAAACTGTTGTCTTTGTGTTGATAAAGAAGAAATTGGTAGTGTTGGTGCAACAGGTATGGCTTCTAATCTTTTTGAAAATATGATTGCTGAACTTGTAGCCAGAACAGAAAAAACTTATTCAGAATTAACTGTACGCAGATGTCTTGCTAATTCTGCAATGCTTTCCAGCGACGTAAATGCTGCTTATGATCCTATGAATCCTAATCTTTTTGATAAAGAAAACTCTTCTGCTCTTGGCGGAGGAATTACTTTCCAGAAATATACAGGAAGCCGTGGAAAATCTGGTGCCAGTGATGCAAATCCTGAATTTATTGCAAAAATCAGAAATGCAATGGATAAATCAAAAGTAAAATATCAGATGGCTGAACTGGGAAAAGTTGATCAGGGTGGCGGCGGAACAATTGCATACCATGCAGCAAAATACGGAATGAACGTACTTGATGCAGGTCTTGCAGTTTTGAGTATGCATGCTCCATGGGAAATTATCAGTAAGGAAGATTTGCAGCAGCTTTACGAAGGCTACAAAAGTTTTCTTATCTATTGTTAATTAAGATTTCGTAGATACGGTCAAAATCTTCTTTTGATGAATAGGAAATTGAAAGCGTACCTTTTTGTGTGTCACCTTTAAGATTTACATCACGAACACCAAAAATGTTACGCACTTCCTGTTCAAACAAAGCAACATCAGGGTCTTTCTTTGCAGTAAGCTTCTTCTTTTTATTTGCAGCAGCTCTTCCGCCATTGTTATAAACTTCAGCAAGATTTTCTGCTTCACGAACTGAAAGGCCTGAACCCATAATCTTTCCAAACATAATTCTCATGTCTGAATCGCTTTTTACCATAAGAAGGGCTCTGGCATGACCTGATGTAATCTGTCCGTTTACAAGAGCGTTCTGAATATCTGATGGAAGTTTCAAAAGGCGGATTGCATTTGCAACAGTAGCTCTGGCTTTACCAACTCTTTTTGCAACTTCTTCCTGATTCAAATCTCCCATCTGAATCAAATTATAATAGGCAGTTGCTTCTTCAATAGGATTTAAATCAGCACGCTGAATATTTTCAATAAGAGCAACTTCAAGTTTTTTCTGTTCATCAAATTTTCTAAGCTGAACTGGAACTTTTTTAAGTCCTGCCATTTTTGCAGCACGAGTTCGGCGTTCACCAGCGATAATATAGAAAGTATTGCCTTCTACATGTTCAATAATGATTGGCTGTAAAATACCGTTTTCTTTAATTGATTCGCAAAGTTCATCCAGCTGTTTCTGGTTAAATTCAATACGAGGCTGTTTTGGGTTTGGCTGTAATAAGGCTGGATCAATCCATAAACCGCCATTTTCATCAGTTTCAATTGCAACTGGCAATTTTGCTGTTGAAGAAACTGCAGCGGCAGCCTTTGGTTTTTCACCAATTGGACTTGTTGAGATATCTACTGTTTTAGAAACATCTACCGGGCTTTCTCCAAGAAGAGCCCCTAAACCTTTACCTAAACCTAACCCTGTTTTAGCCACGACGGATAACCTCTTCTGCTAATTTTTCATAACTTTTTGCACCTACACAAGCAGGATCATATTTACAGATAGGCAATCCATGTGAAGGAGCTTCTGACAAACGTACGTTTCTAGGAATAATTGTATTGAATACTACATCATTAAAGTATGATTTAACCTGAACAACAACGTCCTGTGCAAGACGAGTTCTTGAATCATACATAGTAAAGAAGATTCCACCAATTGTAAGCTGTGGATTAATTTCTTTCTGTACTTTCTGAACAGTCTGAAGAAGGAGTGTAATACCTTCAAGAGCGAAATATTCACACTGCATTGGAACCAATACTGAATCTGCAGCAGCAAGACCGTTCAAAGTTAAAAGTCCAAGAGAAGGAGGACAGTCAATCAAAATATAATCGTATTTGTCTTTAAGAGGTGCAAGTGCTTTCTTAAGGAAGAATTCACGTTCTTCCTGTTCTACAAGTTCGATTGCAGCACCAGACAAATCAAGAGATGCACTGATTGCATCAAGATTTTCTACTGGAGAATGTTTTATAGCTTCTTCTGGTTCAACAAGACCAGCAAGCAATTCATAAACTGTAGGCTTATCTTTTGATACACCTACACCACTAGACATGTTTCCCTGTGAGTCGAAATCAACAAGAAGAACTTTTTTCCCCGCAAGAGCTATGTATGCTCCAATATTGATAGCAGAAGTTGTTTTACCAACTCCTCCTTTCTGATTTACAAATACAATAGACTTTCCCATAAATCCTAATATATCAATTTTCAAAAAATAAGTATATAGTTATAAATTATGTTAATTAGTGCAACTCTTTCAAAACCAGCCTCTTGTGTAGAAGAAAAACTTGGTCGACCTTACGAAAAAATCAAAATCAAGGCGCAAAGTTCTGCAGATGGGACTTCTTATTTTGTAGAAATGTTTACAAAAACTCAGGTTTTCCACGAACATTTTTCAGAAGACAAAGCAACTGCCTTTATAAAAGAAAACGCAGGAATCACTTTTAAAAATTGCGTTCAGCGTACAGACAAAGAGGAAATTACAACTCTTGCTAACAAAAAAGGAAAAGTTTCTCAGTTAGTAAAGAGACTTTCTGTTGCACAATCCCAGAACATAAACACAACATCCCTTGGTAAAAAATATCTTATTTCTGAAAATAAACCTGTGCCTTTCTTAATTCTTCTTGGAGTTATGAACAGCGAAGGAAAAGTTATTGCATCAAAATATGATAAATTCCGCCAGATCAACAGATTCCTGGAATTTATTGATGACACAGTTAATTCTCTTTCTAAAACCCGCAGCTGGACTAGCGAAAATCCACTTAGGATTGCAGACTTTGGTTGCGGAAAATCTTATTTGACATTTGCAGTCCATTATTTTTTAACAGAAATCAAGCAGATTCCTTGTGAAATTGAAGGACTTGATCTAAAAGAAAGCGTAATCAACTATTGTAATGAAATTGCTCAGAAACTTGGTCTTAAAGGATTGATTTTTCATACAGGAAATATTGCTGATTATTCAGGAAAACATACCCCTGATATTGTTATTACTCTTCATGCCTGTGATAAAGCAACTGATTATGCCCTTGAATATGCTGTTGAAAAACAAGCCGGTGCAATTTTAAGTGTTCCATGCTGCCAGCACCAGATTAACCAGCAGCTTCAGGATAGCAAAAATGAAATTCCAGAAGAATTTGCGCCTTTATTAAAATGGGGAATCATTAAAGAAAAGTTTTCATCTCTTGTTACAGATGCTTTGCGTGGAGAGTGGCTTGAATCCCAGGGATATAAGGTTCAGATGCTGGAATTTATTGATATGGAACACACTCCTAAAAATATTCTAATCAGAGCTATAAAGAAAACTGGTGATGATAAAAATTGTGGTGGAGATAAAAACGATTTTCCAGAACTTCTGACCAAACTGAACATTCAGCCAGAAATCTGGAAATAAATATTATTTTGCAGGATTTATAAAACGTATTTGTTCAAAAAATGGGCAACTCCGCTGTTGTTGTTATCTTTTTCTGTAACAAAGTCTGCAATTTTCTTAATGGCATCAAGTCCGTTTGCCATACAGACACCATATTTGCACTGGCGGATCATACTTTCATCATTCATACTGTCGCCAAAAGCCATTGTTGTGTCTTCGCCAATTCCAATATGATTTGCAAGCCATTTGATTGCTTCGCCTTTTCCGCAATTTGGAGGAAGAATTTCAAGAAAATATGGTTTACTTGTAAAAATTACCGCACGTTCACCAAATTCTGCTTTAAGTTCATCCTGAAGTTTTAAAAGAGCAGCAGGTTCACCAGGAACAAGCATTTTTGTAAAACCCTTTTTAATAAAGTTGCCGTAATCTTCAACTTCAACGCCTTTTAATTTACATAAATCAACATCAAGCATTGTCCATTCTGTTGCCTTTTCAAAGTAAATTGTATCTGGTGTATAAACTTCTGTTTTGAATCCCTTTTCTTCTGCCAGCTGATTTACCCTAACAAGAATTTCCGGATCAACTTTCTGACCATAGACCTGCTGGTTTTTCTGCAAATCAAAAATAGAACATCCGTTTATGGCAATAATATATCTGCCTTCTTCCTGCCCGGTAAGTCCCAGTCGTTTAATAAATGGACGGATTCCATCTTCAGGACGACCAGAACACAAAACAATATAAATCCCCCGTTTTGCACATTCCTGTAAAGCTGCAACATTTTCATCGCTGATTTCTGTTTTGCTATTCAGCAATGTATCATCTAAATCAAGGGCAATTAATTTTACGTTATTAAGTTTTTCCATTTTTAGTCCATGTTTTTCCAGGCATCAATGAATTCAATCATATACTGCTGAACATCATTAAAATATTTTTTCTGGAACTTGCAGGCTGGAACACCAATGTAACGGAAATGCCAGCATTCCCAGCGGAAACCTGTTACGTCTTCATATCCCTGTGGGAAGCTCAAACTCCATCCATATTCTTCACAATGAGCATTAAGCCATTTTCCCTGAGATGTATTTATAAAAGAATCATCAATACTACCAAAGTCAATTGCAACACCAAGCTGATGCTGACTTGTTCCTTCACGTGCCGATTCTCTTTCTGCTTCTTCAAGGCCGTCAATTCGTACCCATTTCTGAAAAAGATTTTTCTGATATTCATAAGAGCGGTATGTTGAACTTACAAGCAATGTAATTCCATCTTTACGGGCACCTTTTGCCATTTCTACAAGAGCAGCTTCTACATCAGGACGCAAAGACAAATCGTTTCTGCTGATGTTGTAATATTCATTTTTTACAAGCTTCTTAAGATTTTTTGGTTCATACATTAATGGTTCAACATAGTGCTTTTTATCAATCAAATAATACAAAGACAAATCATCAACTGGATAGTTTGCTTCAAAATCAAGCACTTCATGCAAGTCTCTTAAGAATTCTTCTGGATCTCCGTTTGAAAAATCTGCCTTAAAACGGTCACTCATTGAAAAAAGAACTTTATTCAATTTAATGATTTCTGGATTTACAGTTTCTTTCTTTTCTTCTTTCACTTCTTTTTCTGTTTCTGCAGAAGGACCTTTTTTTGGTTTTTTAGCAGTTTTTGCATCTGCACAAGAAACAAGCACCAATGAAACAAACAAAGCAAATATAATTTTTTTCATATTTTACAAATCTCCCTAAATTAATTAGTCATCAAGTTTAATGAGGTTACCATTTTCTAAAATAACCTTCTCTGAATTATCGGCATATTTTAGTGTAATTGTTGGTTCTCGTACAACTCCATCAAGGTGGATTAATGATGGAGCGTCGTTATCATAATTTTCGCCAATTGCAAAATGACAGGTATGGAAAGCTTTTTCATCTTCCAGCATATTTCCTGTAATTCTTGCAGCAGGATTCAGACCAATACCAAGTTCACCAATGTTTCTGGCATTCTTTTTATATTTCTGGCCGTCTTCCAGTTTCTTTTCTTTTTCCATTGCGATTGCAGAATTTTCAGCTTCTGTGATTGTTTTCAAAAGACGTTTTGCTTCTGCACCACCAGTGATTGTTGTTACATACCCTTTTTCTACTTTACATGTAATTGGAGTTTCAAGAATAGAATCTCCGTCTGCAAAAGTCATTGAACCATCATAAACAATTACACCTTCGCAGCCATTATTATTTTCATCACCAACAACAGGGCTAATAAAAACTTCGCCGGCAGGAATATTTCCACCAGTTCCAGGTTTTGTAAAATCGCCATCATCAAACATAAGTTTGCGGCCCTGAACTGGCACTTCAAGATCTGTTCCAGACGGACTTGTAACATGAACACTAACGGCGCCTTCAAAAAGCTGATCAAGTTTTTTACATCTGTGTCTTAATTCATCATAATCAATATTTGCAGTACGGTTCATCATATCTACAGTAATTCCAGGAGACCATACGGCGCGCATTGTTTTTTTACCATCAAGCAGGTAATCAAAAATGTGAGTATATTTTTCACCATCTTCAGTTTCATAAGGCTTAGCAATAGCTTGTGGATCTTTACCAAGTTTAATATTTGAAATTGAAAAACAAACATCCGGATTTGTACCGATTGCTGCAAGAACTTCTTTATTTGCATGATCAAAGGAAGTTTTATCTTTCTGATACATAAGTGTTGTAATTGCGCCGGCTTCTTCACAGGCAGAATATAATTCCTGAGAAATTTCAGCAGTAGCAGGATTAGCAATAATTAAAGCCCGTTCCCCTTTTTTTACTGCAAGCACATCCTGAACAACAACCTGGGCAGGAGTTCTGTCTTTTTTATTGATTTTATTTTTAATTTCTTTGATTACATCCATCTTATGCCCCCTATTCCTTTTTTATAACAACAAGATTTCTCTCTGAATCTTCCAGTCCTGGAACCGCCAGCGGAATTACCTCATAATCAGAAACAATCTGCTTTATCCCAGTCATTTCCTCTTTTATGCTATCCATTTTTGCCTTATAAGCAGCCAGATAACCACCTTTCTTTGTCATCCGCAAAAGAGTTTTTGTCATCTGTTCATCCAAAGGCCTGAACGCTCTGAAAGTAATAATATCGTATTTTTCTTCAGGAACTTTTTCTGCTTCTGAATTTACAACTTCCACATTTTTTAATCCCAGGATGGCAGCACAATTTTCCAGAAAGGCACAACGCTTGCTCATTCGTTCTACAAGATTAAACTTTTCTTCAAAAAAAACGGCACCTAAAGGAATTCCAGGTAAACCACCACCAGAGCCAATGTCTCCAATCAAAGGAGCAGGATTTCCAGATGATTTTACTTTCTCAATAAGATTTTTCATTGGAAGGTAAGCGGCAAGAGAATCTAAAATGTGGCGGATTACAAGTTCATCATGATCTGAAGTATTTGTAAGATTATAAGCGGAATTAAAAAGAATAATTTCGTTTATATAAGATTCCAGTTTTGGACTAAGCTGCTGGGCCTGTTCCTCAGAAATCCCGATTTTTACAAGCCCGTCTATTAATAAATTTTCTTTCATATATTCTGTCTTTTATTTTTTGCTGTCTACATCAAGCAGTAATTCAACGCTAAAATCTGCTGCTGAACAATGCATTGTTACAAGATTACCTGTTTTTTCTGCTGTCAGATTCTGCTGAGTTGAAATTCTATATAAAAGTGAACTGTCATTTTTATAATCCTGCATAACTGTTGGCTGAACTACATAAGTTGTTGTAGAACCATTGCTTTTTACTGTTTTGAACAACAGATAGATAGTTTCTGTTCTTGCATGCTGGTTTAAATAATACTGACGGTCAGCAGTAAAGAGGAAAGTTCCGTCTGGTTCTGTTTCACTAAAAAATACAGTTGTAAGAGAGTCTGTCAGATTGTTTCCATTAATTTTGAATCTCAAAACCTTTGGATCTCTTGTTTTAAAGTTTTCATTGTCTGCAAGCTGATTTTTATACTGAGTTTTGTCCTGGGCAGATGCATTATTCTGTTTCTGTTTCAAATCCTCAAGATTAAGAAGAATCTGTTCCAACAGCAAATCTGTTGTTCCAGAATTTACATTCTGATTTCCATAAAGACCGCCGTACAAAGAAGAAATATTTCCGAACATTCCAGATTCATACAGGGAATTAACATCTGTTGCTGTAAGTCTGTTTGCCCCTGTAAAAAGAGAATTGATCATATTATTTTTTGCGGCAGTATTTAATGTATTTTGATTTGCAGTATTCTGTTTTTTTGAATCCGCAGCGTTTTTGTCATCTGAATTATTATTATTGTTGTTTGTCAGATTTTTTGGTTTTGACTGCTGATTCACAAAAGGGTTTGAAGGAAACTGAGGCATTTGTGGTGTATATGCAGTTCCATCCATTGAAGGCATTGTTACAGACGGCATAGTTGGCATCTGTGGCATTTGAGGCATTGACTGAGCATATCCAGAAAAAGCCAGAAACAAAATTAACGAACCGCTTAAAAAGTTTCTTTTACAATTTTGCAAGTGTTTCCTCCACTACTTCAAGACGCTGAGTAAGCTGAGCAATAGTTTTTTCAAGTCTATTTTTCTCACGCTCCAGTTTCATTTTAGGATCATTACCAGATGGTTTTGCAGCCTTCTGTTTCATTAACTCACGGACAGTTGCAGGAGATTTTCCACCTTCTACAAACTGCTGTTCAACATCGGCTCTGTCATCCTTTTTCTTTACAGAGGCAACAACCTTCATGTTATCAAAACCAATAGAAGGATTAACGTCTACTGCACCAACTTTTCTGATTTCTTTTTCAGATGAACGTGGCAGACACAAAACCCTGTCGATGTAATCTTCATATCTAACATCGGCTTCTTTACAAAGTTCCATAGCGCGGGCAAGTTTTTTTCCAAATTCCTGCATCAGCTGGCCGTTTTTTGTAAGATAGTTTGCTTTAATATCTTCTGTAAGGGCTTTAAGTTCATCATTACTTTCCCAGGCAATTTTATAATAACCTTTATCTTCAGCGCGTTTCAAAAGGTCACCGAATTTTGCCCAGAATTCCTGTGTGTGAACTTTGCACATTGAACCATAATTAGGATCATATTTTTGTTTTTCACAAGTCACAAGATGATGAGTGTATTCATGAACTGCAGTGTAAACCAGCTGATAATCTGAATTAAAATTTTTGTTGTGAAGAAAAATCTCATGAGTATCTGGCTTATAAAAACCATTTACCCTTTTACTTTCTTTACCAGTCTGAGTTACAGTAAAATCGATTTCGCTTTCTTCAAGTTCCATCAATATTTCTTTTATTTTTTCGTTATCCATTTTCCCCTTCCCAGATTACGATATATAAATACCTGATGTTTATTAGTCTAATTTAAAAACCCCAAAGTGTTCAAAATGATACTGCCTGCTACAGTTGCCGCAGTTTCTGTCCTCATAATCCTGCTGCCCATACCACATCTGATATAGCCGCTTTCTTCCATTAAAGTTCGCTCTTTGTCTGTCCAGCCTCTTTCACTACCAATAGCAGCAAAAACTGTTTTTCCTTCTCCACAAGGATTTACGCAGCTCATACAAGGCAGATCTTTCATTGCTTCAGACACAGAACACTTTGGATTAATGTTATCTAAAGCAAGTCTAAGAATATGATGTGCATGCTCTTTTGAAGCATTTTCTTCAAGATAAGCAAGACACTCTTTTAAAGTTTTATGAAGGAACAACTGAGGAACATGTGTACTTCCCGCCTGAACAGTTCCATCAAGCAGCATTTTATAGGCATTTCCTTTTTCTACAAGAGTAGACTGCATATAAGACTTTTCACCAAGTTCTGTTCCTGTAAGATGAACTTCACTTACACCAAGAGCAGCAACATCACGCAAAAGTCTCTTTAACTGAATAGGACGTGGAAAACCAATAATCATTTTTACAGGAAACAATTCCTTTCCAGACGACTCAGGCTTAAATGAAAAAGAAATTTCTTTATCATCAATTTTTGTGATTGTGGCAGTTCCCGCTTTATCACCAATAATTCCTGCAGTAAAAGAATCGCCTTCTTTTTTATGAAGAATCTTAATTAAATGATTTCCACGTTCATCACTAAGACTAAGAGGTTTGTTGATTTCTTCCTGAGTAAAGAGACAAATGTTCATAACAGGTCCTATTTCATCAAATTAATTTTCTTAAGAATCTTACAAAGCTCATCTTTTTCAATTAAATCGATTGGGCGACCTTCTGTATATTTATGCGCACTTTCTGAGAAAGACCCCATTGTAACACAGAAACCGTTGTCACATTTTGTGTCTCTCATTTTTGTATGGAATTCTCTAACGTAAATATCACCAATAACAGTCTGAGTTCTGTAGAAGCGGAATAATTCTTTGGCTTCCCATTTGTTGCTTTCAACAGAACAGATTACTTCAATACTTTCTGAAGCAACAGAAACATCTTCTACCTTTACAAAGGCATCTTTATAATAAGCAGTAATAAATTTTCTACAAAGAGCAACAAAGTCACTTGTTCCAGAAAGCAAATAAACCTGAAGATTCTGATTCTGATTTAATTCCTGATAGCGTGAAACAAGAGAATCTACATCTTTATAGTTTGCGTGAATAGACTGAATCTGTTTAAGGATTCCAAGACCTTTTTGAATATTGTTTGAACTGATGTAGTCGTTGGCACAGCGATACATAAGCTGCAGTTTAATCTGTTCAGGAACATTCTGAAGTTTAAATGCAATTTCATAATCTGCAATAGCGGCTGTAAAATTCTTCTGCTTTTCGTGCATTTTTCCAGATTCAAGACAAGACAAAGCCCCGAACTGTGGATCAGGACGAAGATGAACAAAGATTTTAAGAGCTTTATCTGCCATTCCGGCTTCTGCCATAGCAACTGCCATATCAAAGAGCAATTCTTTATTTTCAGGATGTTCATCAAGAACTCTTTTAAGATAAGGAAGACATTCTCTGTATTTCTGAAGCTTAAACAAACCTAAAGCAAGATATTCTGTAGCTTCAAGATTTTCAGGACTAACAAGTTTTGCCTTTTTGAAACAGATTGTTGCTTTATCAAAGATGTTTTTCTTGTAAAAAGCTTTTCCAAGATACATATTTGCATCAAAAGAGTCCGGATTTTTCTTTGCAGAAATCATCAGAACTCTAATTGAATCATCATATTTTTCAAGACTGTATGCAGCAACACCCATTCTTAAAGTCGCCTTTGCAACATCAATTTCTACATGAGCTACAGCAATTTCATACAAGGTTTTATAAACACCCCAGACTTTTTCCCAATTCTTTTCTTCAAAGTAAATTTCACCTAAACCTTCCAAAGCCGAAACATTATGAGGGTCATGAGTGAGTTTCTTTTCATATTCTTTAATTAATGATGACTTGCCTTTGCTGGAAATAGATTTTCCAGATTTATTAGAAGAAGACTTCCCTTTAGAAGCCCCGCCTTTTGCAACAAGTATTACAACAACTAAAGCAATTACAATTATAAATATAAGAAATGGAATAACTATGGATGTCATAAACCTCCCCTATTTATGAGTCTTTTCTTTTACCATCTGAGCAATTCGCTCCATAGCAATCTTGATTTTATTAATATCAGTTGCATAACAACAGCGGATAAATCCTTCACCACCATCGCCAAAACAAGTTCCAGGAACAACTGCAACACTATACTTCTGCAAAAGTTCAGTAGCAAATTCTTCACTAGTCATACCTGTAGGACGGATATCTGGGAACATATAGAAGGCACCTTCTGGTTCAACACAAGGAAGTCCCATATCGATAAATGCTTTGTGCATAATATTTCTACGCTGCTGATAGCTTACACGCATTTTTTCTACTTCAGACCATCCGTTTCTAAGACCTTCTGCTGCAGCATACTGACTGAAAATTGGAGGACAAATTGAACTGTAAGCATGAAGTTTACAACACAAAGTAAGAAGTTCATTTGAAGCAGCAATATAACCAATACGCCATCCAGTCATAGCAAAAGATTTAGAGAAGCCATTAAAAATGATTGCATAATCTTTCATGCCAGGGAATTCACCAATTGAAACATGTTTGTGTCCATCATATAAAAGTTCACAGTAGATTTCATCGCTTAAACACCAGATCTGATGTTTTACAATAACTTTTGCAATTTTTTCAAGTTCATCAGCAGGAATAATACGACCTGTAGGATTACTTGGTGAACAGAACATAATTGCCTTTGTTTTTGGAGTAATTACTGACTCAATCTGTTCTGCTGTTGGATAAAAGCCGTTTACACTTGTATCAAGATGAATAACTTTTGCATCACACAAAGCAGAAAGTGGCTGATATGAAACATAGCATGGTTCACATACAATAATTTCGTCACCAGGATTTAAGATAGAACGCAAAACAAGATCCAGACCTTCAGAAGCACCAATTGTTGGCAAAACTTCTGTTTTTGGATCATAGTGAAGATTATAGCGTTCAAGGTATTTACAGATTTCTTCGCGGAGTTCAATTAAACCCCAGTTAGAAGTATAAGAAGTATGACCTTTTTCAAGATGATAAAATGCTTCTTCACGCATTACCCATGGAGTTGGAAAATCTGGTTCTCCTACACCAAGAGAAATAATATCATCATGACCAATACACAATTCAAAAAATTTACGGATTCCAGATGGAGGAATATCAACCATCTTCTGTGAAAATCTATCTGTTCTAGTATTCATTTATTTTTCCTTTATTAAGCCTGCATCTCGCGGCGATCCATTTCATCTTCGACATAAACAATGTCGTTTTCTTTATATTTTTTAAGAATAAAACTTGTTTTTGTAGAACGAACTCCATCCAAAGTAGAAAGTTTTTCGCTTACAAACATGGCAACATCACGAAGATTGTCACCTTCAATAACTACCTTCAAATCGTAACCGCCGCTCATTAAATAAAGTGAACGAACCTGTGGGAAACGATAGATGCGGTCTGCAATTGCATCAAATCCGTGTTCGCGCTGTGGCTGAACCTGAATCTGAATTTCCGCTAATACCTTGTCTCTTTCCGCGGCGTCTTTCTCTGGGTTTACAATGGCCGCATATCCTAAAATTACTCCGTCATCTTCAAGCTTTTTGATAATAGCTTTAACTTCATCAACAGACTTTTTAGTCATAGCTGCAATGTCGTCTGCTGTTAATCGTGCGTTCTGACGTAATAAATCAAGAATTTCTTCCATAGTAAAACCCCTACAAGATATAAAAAGTCAACCTGTAAAACAGATAAGTCTACAGGTTGCTATATTAGAGTATTTTAATATGTATTAGGAATTTTTACAACAAAACCCAATAGTATCAGCTGTTTTATTTTTTCAACAAAGCTGCAAATGGATTGTAAGTTTCTCCGTCATCATCCTGAGAAGAAAGATATTTTGCGGCAGTCAAATCCTGTTCTTTTGTTGTTGCTGGAACTAAAGAAATTCTCTTGTTTGCAGCATCAATTTTTTCAATAACAACACTCATCTTCTGACCAGTTTTGTATACTTTGCGAAGATTTGTGTTAGAAGAAACATCTTCAAGATCACTGATATGAACAAGACCATCAATTCCCTTATCAAGATTAATGAAAAGACCAAAATCAGCAATTCTACTGATTTCACCGTCAATTTTTGTTCCAACTTCAAACTTGTCTTCAACATCATCCCAAGGATCTTTCATAAGAGCTTTAAGACTTACGCTTACTCTTTCATTTTTCCAGTCAGCCTTAATTACTTTTACCTTCAATTCCTGACCAACTTCAAGAACATCAGCCGCATTATTAATTCTGTCCATACTGATTTCGCTGATAGGAAGCAAAGCACGGAAGCCCTGAATATTTACAAAAGCACCGAATTTTTCAAGAGATTCAACTGTAGCTTCAACTAAAGAACCTTCAGTAATCTGAGCCGCAAGTTTTGCAAGACCAGCAGAATATTCACTTTCACCAATCTGACGGTTAGAAACAAGAATATCACGGCCATCATTTTTGTATTCTGTAATCATAAAAGTAAGAGTCTTTCCAACATAGAAAGCAGGTTCTTCTTTTTTCTTAAATCCCATCTGTGAATAAGGACAGAAAGCTCTAGAGCCGCCAATCTTTACTTCAAAACCGCCTTTAATTTCAGAAGCAACATTTCCTTCTACAGGAATGTGATTTTTCCATGCATTTTCAATCATAGATTTGTCTGCTTTACCGCCACTGATTTTTGTTGTAAAACGCATTTCGCCCTGAACTTCGCCTGTAAAATATACAGAGATTTTATCACCTTCTTTAGGACAATTTTCGTCAGTAAATTCTGCTCTATCCAAAACACCTTCAGATTTAGCGCTTAAATCAAGGAATACAGTAGAGTCTGTTACTGCTACAACTTCTGTTTCAATTTTCTGTCCAATTTCCAATCTATTCTGCATATTTCACCTCACTTATATACACTTATTTATAGAATAAAATTTAATAATCAGGATTTAAAAAGCATTTAACATCATTCAATGCTTTAATGGCATCCTGACGCCCAAGTTCATATGTCAATCTGATTTTTGCCGGATCCTTCTCTGTTCTGCCAGCCACCGGTTTAGAAGAAGGACGAATCACAAAAGCTTTTTCTGCAATCACCTGCTGTTCAAGATATTCCAGCTGACTGTTATAAATCTTGTGCCGATTTTTTACCGCTTCAATAAAATTAGGATAATCTTTATAAATCATCTTTATTAAAGGAAGCAATTTGTTTGATTTTTTAACATAGCCTTCTGGCTGAGTAAGAATTACAACGTTTTTTGAAAAACCAAGTTCTTCAGAAGCTTTAAGAGGA
This sequence comes from Treponema sp., assembly GCA_024402665.1. Taxonomy (GTDB): domain Bacteria; phylum Spirochaetota; class Spirochaetia; order Treponematales; family Treponemataceae; genus Treponema_D. The sequence goes on along the minus strand of JAKSTI010000002.1, from coordinate 92,190 downwards.
ATTGAATCAACAAGACCACCATCCATAAGCTTCATTCCATCAATAGTTTTAATTTTTGCCACAACAGGCATAGAAGCAGAAGCAAGAATCCAGTCTACCATGTCATCGCGCAAAGTTTCGCACTTCTTGTAAACAGGAATTCCTTTTTCAACATCAGTACAAACTACATAATAACCAGTTTCAGATTTATCAAAAGTGTCATTGTCAAAAGGATCAAGATATTGTGGAATCATTCTGTAGCAGAAATCTACATTAAATAAATCGCCAGTTTTAATATATGAACCCCAGCCCATATAATCTTTGCTGGTACAATATTTTTCTGTATATCTTACAGAACGGCCAATCTGTTCTGCAACATAACTTGCTCCGTGGATTGTTCCGGCAGAAACACCAATTACATTACCAAACTTTATTCCGTTTTCAAGAAATACATCAAGAACGCCGGCAGTATAAATTCCTCTATGACCGCCGCCTTCCAGTACCAGACCAACTGTACTATTAATTGCAGAATCCTTTGCTCTCATTATTTATTAATACCACATTCCTTATGATCGTTTTCCCAGTTCTGTGCAACACGAAGGATTTTTACTTCATCAAACATTTTACCGGCAAACTGCATACCAATTGGCATACCATCACCAGAAGTTTTTCCGGCAGGTACGTTTACAGAAGGAATACGTGCAAGGTTTACAAAAGTTGTATAAAGGTCAGAAAGATACATTTCAAGAGGACTATCAACTTTAGAACCAATTTTGAATGCTGCAGTAGGACATGTTGGACAAAGAATCAAATCATAGTTTTCAAATACGGCAGCAACTTCTTTCTGAATGCGGGCACGAACAGTCATACCTTTTTTGTAAGTATCACCAGAGAACTGTTCAGAAAGAACATAGTTACCAATAACAATACGACGTTTTACTTCTGGACCAAATCCGTTTGAACGAGTATCAACATAAAGTTCATCATAACCTTTCTGATTATCAACACGGTTTCCGTAACGAATACCATCAAAACGGCTTAAGTTAGAAGCAGCTTCAGAAAGAGCAATTACATAGTAAGAAGCAATAGAAGCATCAAGAATTGGAAGGTCAACTTCATCAATTTTTGCACCCTTAGATTCAAACCATTTGCGAGTATCTTCAAAAGTTTTAATTACATCAGGATCAGCACCTTCAGTTTTAAGGAACTGCTTTGGAATAGCAATCTTAAGAGCCTTCATTTCTCCATCAGAAAGAGGCTGAAGGTTTTTCAATTCAGCAGAATCTGGCAAATCAGCAGATGTATCATCATACATATCTACGCCAGACATATAACTTAAAGGTTCAGCAATATCAGAAGGAGTGTGACCAAGAATACCAACCTGATCTAAAGAAGAACCGTATGCAACAACACCCCAGCGGCTAAGAACACCGTAAGTTGGTTTAAGACCATAAATACCACAATAAGAAGCAGGAAGACGAACAGAACCACCAGTTTCTGTACCAAGACCAAACAAAGCCTGATTAGCGGCAACAGCAGCAGCCGAACCACCAGAAGAACCGCCAGATACATATTCGCGGTTGATTGGATTACGAGTTGGACCATAGCTTGAGTATTCTGTAGAAGAACCCATAGCAAATTCATCCTGATTACAGCGGCCAAGAGCAATTGCACCTGCTTTTTCAAGACGGTCAATTACAGTTGCATTATAAGGAGCAACATATCCTTCAAGAATTTTTGATGCACAAGTCAAACGGTGACCTTTTGAGTTAATATTATCTTTGTTTGCAAAAGGAATACCAAGCAAAGGTTTTTCTTCAAAAAGTTTATCCAATGAACCAGCAGCTTTAGCATCGGCAATTTCTTTATCTGCAGCTTCTGCTTTAGAAACTGCATCTTCATACATTTCAATAAATGCATTTAATGGAATTGCCGCATTTTTATCTGCTTCAAAAGTTTTTACCGAACCTTCAACCAATTCCTTACTTGTAATTTTTCCACTCTTAAGAGCATCACGTGTTTCTTTAATTGTATAGAACATAATTCTTCCTATTTTTTTCATACAGTTGGGGAAAGCCTTCCCCTCGCTCCAGCCCGTTACACGGTCTTTCGCTACCCCTTCTAGCGGGACACATTCCCGCAACGCCTTTGGGGATGCTTTTTTTCATGTACATCTATCTAACGGTGGCTCAGTCGCCGCCCCCGTTGCCCCCCGCTAAGCGGAAAATGCAGCTTTTGCTGCATTAGATTTAAGCTCCTTCTCCCAATACCTTAGGTACCTGGAAATAGCCGTCCATGAAGTCTTTTGAGACTTTTTTAACGTCGGTGATTTCCAAGCCTTCTACTACTGTGTCGCCACGGAGTTTATCGGCTTCGGTTTTTGGATATGCGTCGTATGGGTTTTCGCTATCATCATATTTAGAAAGGATTTCAAAATATCCTACAATTTCATCTACCTGTTTTTTCAAGGTTTCCATGTTTGTACTTTCTGGAGACAATCGTGATAAATACAAAAGATTTTCCAGAGTTTCTTCATCAATTTTTTTGTGTTGTGTTGCCATAAGAAAATATTATATAGAAAAAAGTGGGGTATGTCATCTATTGTATTTTTATCCCTGTCCCTTTTGTCTTATAAAAAAAGCCTTCAGGATTTTTTTACCCCAAAGGCTTTGCGTTACAAATTGAATTGATTCTCTACATTAGTCAAATGCACGGATAGCAATACTGACATTATTTAGATGATTCTTGGTATTTTCGTAAAACGCCCCAGTAGCAAAGTTGAAAGAGCACGCATATTCATCATATGAATGTTGTGAAGAAGACCAGTACCAACTATCACCAAGTTTTGTACTATCACAAATGTTTATGGCTTCATTAACTGCTGTTATTTCTTTATAGATATCATACAGTTCTGCTATTGTAGGTAAGTACCAGCCATCTTCGTAGACAGAATTTTTTACGTTTGAACCTACAGCATTTTTATAATTTATTGCAAAATAAAAAGCTTTATATCTAGATTCGTCATCTGTATCAGAGCTAGGATTTGTTTTTAGTAATTTCTCTTTAATCTGTTCAAAATTATCACTTCCGTCTGTATCAATTGAAAATGTATAGTTACCTTCATCACCATCTTTTATACATTGTATAGATGAAATATTTATATTGTATGCAAGTGCATCTTTAACACACCATGGATCACCACCCTCTTCTATTAATCCTACACCTAAAGCTTTCTTATTTTCAGTATCAGCTTTAAAAATTACGGCAATTGCTTTAGCTTTCATTTCTGTTAATTCTTCATCAGAATAATCTTTAGCCACATCATAACTAACTTTAGTTCCATCATTTAAAACAATGTCACCAACAGCATACTTCGATGTATATCCACCAGCAGAATTTGCACAACCAACAAAAAAGGCACTCGCAGCCATAATAGCCATTACTGCAAATGCCTTAACCAAATTTGTTTTTTTCATATAAACTCCTTCGCGTATCACTTTTTTTGTAATACACTATACAACTGTACCCCCCCCGATTACATTCGAGGGAGCAGAGTACGATTTTAATTATTTATGAATCACTTTGAAGCTACATCAATTTATCAACACAGTGTGTTAATATATTATAAATATCTTCAGATAATCTACCAACTTTTTCTACTAATATACTACCTTTAAATCTAAACGTCCATGCATATTTACCCTGTCCCTTTTTGTCTAGGATTGTTCATACAACTTTAATTCCGGGTAAACAGCCTGGATGATTTTAAAATGGTGATCTTTTGTCCAGACTGGAATATCGTATTTAATTCCAAGGTAGGCAATAAGCACATCTGTTACAGGCATTGAGAAACCTTGAGTGCGTATTGTCTGAAGCATCAGTCCTGAAAATTCCCAGTCGTATTCGTCGATGGTGATTAACTCAAAAGATGAAAAAGACTTTATCATATTGTCAGCTTCATCATCAGTTCTGGCGCCGTGTAAAAGTTCAGACTTTACAATTCCACAGATTCCAATTTCAAGAGAATCAAACTTTTTATTAAAGGCAACATCCTGATTGCGATAATAATCTATAAGAATATTTGTATCTGCTAAAATCATAAAGTACTGATTCTCCTTAATTCATTAACAGCATCTTCATCCACATCAATTGGACCACAGTTCTCAAGAAACTTAATGCGCTCTTCCACACTCATTTGGGGAGGAAGCGGTGGCTGAACATTTGCTCGGATTTTTTTAATGAATTCCTTGCGTTTTTCTTCTGCTTCTTTTGAAACATTCAACGTTACAGTGCGGTTTGCAGCTTCTGTAAGACTGTTGTAATCTTCAAGAGAAATCAATACACATTCTGGAACATTGTTTTTTACAATAATGCGAGGACCATCCTGCTGAACCTCATCAATAATTTTTCCTGCTTCCCCTTTATTAAAGCGGGTAATAGGAATTATGGCATTTAAAAGTTTTAAAGTATTAAGTGCATTAAATTGTGCAGCAAGCATATAAACCTCCTGAATATATCTATATATAAATATATTACTAAAACTATCTATTTGTCTATGTTTTAATAGAGATATTTATTAATATTCTATACAATTAAAAATACACCGTCAAAAAAATTCTTGATTTGAATTATTAATAAAAGTGGAGTAAAATATTTGATATGCCTCGTTATGTAAGCGGATTACTCTACACCAATGATAAATGTATTGGTTGTAATAAATGTGTTTCTCAATGTACAACCTTTGGTGCAAATATTTCTATTGTAAAAGACAGTTCTTCTCGTATTTTTGTTGACTCATCCAAGTGTAATCACTGTGGTGCCTGTATTGAAACATGTCTTCGTAATGCCCGCGAATACACAGACGACACAGCCAGTTTCCTTTCTGATCTTGCAAAAGGTGAAAAAATTTCTCTTGTTGTTGATCCATCTTTCTATATCCTTTACGGCGATTTAAGTGGAAAAATTCTTGGTTATTTAAAATTCCTTGGAATTGAACATATTTACGACGGCGCTTTTGGTGCAGAAATTTCAATCTGGCTTCATACAAAATATCTTAAAGATCATTACAACGAGCCTCTTTCAAATAAAGCTTATATCATCAACACTTGTCCTTCTGTAATCAACAATATTGAAATCTATCATCCTGAATTACAGAAAAGAATTGTTCCTGTTCAGACTCCACCTTACTGTACCGCAATTTATGCCCACAAATACCTTGGGGATTCAAATAAAATTGCGTTCCTTGGACCTTGTATTGCGGCTGATGATGAAAAAAATTCTCCAAATACTAACGGCAACATTAACTATAACATTACATTTTCCCATTTAAAAAAGGCAATCAGCGAAATTGATATAAGCAGTTATTCAGCACAGGCAGATTTAGTTGCAGAAAATGTAGGAAATACTATTCCAATTTCAGGAGCTTTTAAAAGAGCAATCCTTACTTATTTCCCAAGAGATGAACAAATTATTCAGGCAGAAGGATTAACAGATGAAAATTTCCGCCTTTTTAATTCATACAGAACAATTCACAAAGAAAATTCAAAACCTATTTTAGTAGATTTCCATTCCTGCACAAGAAGCTGTATCAACGGCCCAGGAATAGAAAAAAATTCTTTTGACCCGGCTTTAGCTTACGAACGAATTTCTGAAAAAAACAGAGCTTTCTATTCTGCAGATTCTTCTGATGATTACGAAGAAAGATTTAACAATCTTGAAAAACGCTTTGAAAAATTAGCTCCTCAGGATTTTGCCCGAAACTTCTCTGACAGATACAAACAGCCTCGTCTTATCCCAGATTTTACTTACGACGAAATCTTTAACACTATGCTTAAAACTACAGAAGATAAAAGAAACATCAACTGTGGTTTGTGCGGTTATAAATCCTGCAAAGACATGGTTAACGCTATTGCCTGCAACTATAATAGAAAAGAAAACTGTATCCGCTACATGAATGAAGAAATGTATAACAAACTTTATTTTGATTCACAGACAGGAATCAGAAATAAAACTGCCTTCATGCGTGACTGCAAAAAAATGCTGGAAGATAATCCGGATATGGATTACATCATTGGTGCAGGTGACTTAAACAGATTTAAAATCATCAACGACTTTTACGGAAATGAAATTGGTGACAATATTTTGGGCCTCATTGCAGGCATCTTAAAAGATCTTGTTGCAGATGAAGGAATTTGTGCAAGATTTGGTGGCGGTCAGTTCACTTTCTGTATCCCACACACAATTGAAAATCTGGAAAAGATTCGTGCAATAAAATATTTTGACTACAAGGCCGAAGAATTAACAGTTCAGGCAACAATGCGCTGGGGACTTTATGTAACAGAACATATTCCAGAAGAACAGAATATAGCATTTATGATTAACTGTGCTACTCTGGCTATGGATAAAAAAATCTCTTACATCACAAATACCTACAACGTATTTACAAAAGAACTTAGAACTCTATTAAAAGAAGAAACTGTTATTTCTGCTGATTTTAAACCTGCTCTTAAAAATAACGAATTCACTCTCTGGTTCCAGCCACAGTATGCTGCCGGAACAGAAAAAATTGTTGGAGCAGAAGCATTGTGCCGCTGGATTAAACCTGATGGTGAAGTCCTTTCTCCAGGAATCTTTATCCCTATTGCAGAAAAATGTGGATTTATCCGCTATCTTGATGAAGCAATCTGGGGTATGGCTTTCCAGAAAATCAGAAGCTGGCTTGATGAAGGTTTATCTGTAGTCCCAATCTCTCTTAATATTTCCAGAATCAGTCTTGGAACAGACGCCTTAATTTATGTAATCAAACGCCTTAAGGAACAATATAACATCCCTACAGAACTTGTGCATTTTGAAATCACAGAAAGTGCCTATATGGAAGATCAGGAAGTTATGATTACCCGTATTAATAAAATCAAGGAACTTGGCTTTGAAATTGCCATGGACGATTTTGGAAGCGGCTATTCTTCTTTAAACAGTTTGAAAGATATCCCAATCGATTACCTCAAACTGGACTTAGGCTTCTTAAAAAGTGCAAAACATCCGGAAAGTACAGAAAATCTTGATACAACAAATAAGGGCGGAAGCATCATCAGTTCTGTAATTAAAATGGCACAGAATCTTGAACTTATTACAATTGCTGAAGGTGTTGAAACTTTAAAACAAGCCTCCTTCTTAACAGGTTTAGGCTGTAACATTATTCAGGGATTCTATTTTTCAAAACCAATTTCTGAAGAAGATTTTAAGGTACTTCTTTCAAGACAGGATGAATTTGTTAAGGTTTCAAAACCTCGTCCACTTGGAAAAATCAATTCCCTTGAATTCAATGACCCAGATTCTTCTGTCAGCATTATGTTCGAAAATTATTCAGCCCCTTCTGGCTTTATTGAATACAATGACATCAATGAAAACATTTCCATGCTTAAATACAACGACAAGCTTGGGGCATTGCTTCATCTGTCAAATCTTACACCAAAAGAAGCTCAGAAAAACATTAAGCATTTCGTAAAATCTGATCAGGGTGATATTCTGCGTGAATGTATTCATCGTGCCCTTGATTCTCAGAAAGAGGAATCTTGTGTTCTCCATTTCTACTATTGGAAAAAACACCTTTATGTAAAAGCTTATCTTCACGAATTAAGTTCCAGCGGTAACGATCATACTTTGTTACTCATCATGGAAAACATCACAAACGAGTTGTATTCAGAAAATACTTTTGATATGGCAGTACAGCAGCTTGAATTCGTAATGGACAAATCAACAATCGGAATGGTTATGATGAAAGTTCAGATTAATCTTAAACACCCAGTTGAAAGTATGAATATTGAAGTTCTCCATGTAAATCCTGGATTCGAACAGCTTTCAGGCTATACTGCTGATGAAGTTTTAAAATGGACCGCAAAAGATTCAATTTCTCAGGTTCATCCTTTTGACAGACCAAAATTTATAAAAGGGTTCCTGGATTTCTTAAAATCTGACATGAAATCAACAACAGAATTTTCTTACAAGGCCCTTTGCAAAGATAAATCATACAAAAAGGTAAAAATCACTACAAACGGCACAAAGCAGAACGATGATACTTACCTTATTATCTCTAACTACTCTTTAGTTGAATAAGGAACAATTACATGACAACAGACTCATTTTTACTAGCGGCAGTTTTTTCAAACCATTGTGTCTTGCAGAGAGATAAAATCATCTGCATTTTCGGATACGGCAAAAACGGATCTTTGATTACAGTAAGTCTGAAAAACAAAAGAAAAACTGTTCTTTCAAAAAACGCAGCTTCTGTAAAAGATGGCCGCTGGGAAGTTTACCTTGAACCACAGGAAGCACAAACTGGCTGTTCTCTTTTAGTTGAATGTTCTGGAAGTGAAAATGTTTCTAAAGAACTTACTGATATTTGCATTGGTGAAGTTTGGATTGCAGGCGGTCAGTCTAATATGGAATTTGAGCTGCAAAACTGTGCAGAAGGTCCAATTGAATTAGTAAGAGAAAAACATTCTGAGGTTCGTTTTTATTACACAAATAAAATTGCCTGGAAAGATGAAGCCTTTTATGAAGCAGAAAAAAATACCTGCTGGCAAACCTGGGAAAGCGAAGGTAAAAGAGCATGGAGCGCTGTAGGTTATTTCTTTGCAAAAAAACTGGCTTTGGAACTTGGAGTAACTGTTGGTGTAATTGGATGTAACTGGGGTGGAACAAGTGCCAGCTGCTGGATGGACAAAAAATACATGAGCTGCCATCCGGAATTAAACACATATCTTCAGGAATATGAAGAAGAAACTAAAGGTAAATCTGAAGAACAACAGTGCAAAGAATATGAACAGTATGAAATTGACTTTAACAAATGGCAGGAAAAATATTCTGAAGAACTGCGAAAAACTCCAGGATTAACATGGGAACAGGCAGAAAAAATCCTTGGTAAAAATCCTTATCCGGGTCCAAAATCCTGTAAAAGTCCAATGCGTCCTTCCGGCCTTTACGACACAATGCTTAAAAGAATTATGCCTTACACTGTAAAAGGTGTAATCTGGTATCAGGGAGAAAGCGATACTCACAAACCTAAATCATATTTTAATCTATTCGCTAACCTTATAGAAAACTGGCGAAACGACTGGAAAGATCCATTGCTTCCATTTGTCTTTGTTCAGCTGCCAGGTAACCGTTATAAATATGATCAGGATCATAAAGACTGGTGTATTTTGCGGGAATGCCAGGAAAAAACAGCAAATCAGATAAACAATGCATTCATTACAAGAGCCGCAGAACTGGGAGACTTCAGCGATATTCATCCTAAAGCAAAAAAAGAAGTTGCTGAACGAATGACAAAAGTTGCCCTCTGCCATGTATATAAACTTTTAGAAGAAGAAAAAGCAGATGGACCTTCTTTCCTTTCTGCTATTCCAGATGGAAATCAGATAAAACTTTATTTTAACAATGCACAGGACGGTTTAGTTTATAAAGAAGACAAACAGGTTTTTAAAAATTATAAAGAACTGGAAAGCTTAATTAATCAGGAAGTTCCTGCAGATTTTTCTCCTTTTGAAGTAGCAGGAAAAGATGGCATTTACCATTACGCTCAGTTTGAATTAGGACAGGGAAAAGAAAAGAACTGTGTTAAATTAAAAAGTCCGTTAGTTGAAGAACCTGTCAGCGCTCGTTACGCCTGGTACAACTACGGACCTGTTGTAATATTTGGTAAAAACGGGTTACCACTGGCAACCTTCAGAACATCAATTACAGACTAATTTATTTACAGAGTAAAAGCAGCCCTTCAATAATAGCTTCGTGTTCCTGTGGAGCAATTCTTGCATAAAGGGAATCTGGATTGTCCTCTGGCATAACGGGTACTTTTTTCTGAATAAGGATTTTTCCACCGTCACATTCACCACTTACAAGATGAATTGTACAACCTGATTCCTTTTCACCGGCAGCAAGAACAGCTTCGTGAACATGATGTCCCCACATTCCAACTCCGCCAAATTTTGGAAGCAATGCAGGATGAAGATTAATGATTTTACCTTCATAAACATTCAAAACTTCACCTGCAAGAACAGTAAGCCATCCTGCCTGAACAATAACCTGAGCCCCGCAAGACTTACAATCTTCCAATACAGCATTACTTACTGCAGTACGCTTTGTATCTCTGTCAGAAGCCTGGGCAACTTCCTTACCCATTACAGAATAAGGACTGCGGATAGTAGTTGGGATACCAGCCTTAGCCGCACGTTCCAGGGCATAAGCATCTTTATGGTCACTAATAACAATTACAATTTCATAAGGGCAGTCATTACCTTTTGCCTGCTGATAGTCGATTAAAGCCTGAAGATTTGTTCCGCCACCACTTACTAAAACTGCTACTTTAGTTTTCATATATTAGTCCTCAAAAAGCACAGCGTCTTTCTGACCGTTTACTTCGCCTTTAGCATATTCTACACGACCAATCTTGTAAGCCTTCATATCTGGATTACAATCACGGTGATATTTAGAAGCATTTTTGTTGAACATTTCAAGGATTGCATCTGCTTCTTTAGAATTTACAGCAAGTACAAAACCAATACCCATATTGAATGTATTATAAATAGTTTCTGTATCAGCACCACGACGAATAAGTTCACCAAATACATCTGGAATGTCCCAGCTGTCACGTTTGATAACAGAGATAAGCTGTTTCTTTCCTTCTTTTGCTTTTGGATACATACGTGGAATATTTTCGTAGAAACCACCGCCAGTTACGTGTACCATACCGTGAATAGCTTTACGATATTTAGCAAGAACTTCCATAACAGGTTTTACATAAATACGAGTTGGTGTAAGAAGAACTTCACCAATTGTTTTTCCTGTAGGTTTTCCTTTTACAATAAATGGATCATTAAAATCTGTTACAAGTTTACGAACAAGGCTGAAACCGTTTGAATGAACACCAGTAGATGAAAGACCAATAAGAACATCGCCTTCCTTAATATCTGCACCAGTAATCATTTCTTTCTTTTCGCCAACACCTACACCAAAACCAGCAAGGTCATATTTTCCATCATCATAGAAACCAGGCATTTCAGCAGTTTCACCACCAAGAAGGGCACATCCAGTTTCAACACAACCATCAGCAACACCTTTTACAAGATCAGCGGCAACATCTGCATCAAGTCTTCCACAAGCAATGTAATCAAGGAAGAAAGATGTCTGAACGCCACAACAAAGAATGTCATTTACGCTCATGGCAACACAGTCAATACCAACTGTATCATATTTTTTCATCTGAAATGCGATGTCCAATTTTGTACCAACACCGTCAGTTCCTGAAACCATTACAGGATTTTTATATCCCTTTGGAATTTCGAACATACCCGCAAAACTTCCAAGTCCTGTAAGCATACCAGGAATCATTGTTCTTTTTGCGTGATCTTTATACTTGTTTACTGCGCGGTATCCTTCTTCAACATCAACGCCAGATTCTTTGTAACTTGCCATAGTTTCCTCTTTAAAATTTGATGTGTGTCCTGTTTCCAGAACACACTATTAATATACAGAAAAATCTTACTTTTGAGAATAGATTATTGTTGTTTACTCAAAGAAGCCAGAATATGTTTCATTAACTTCATAAAGGAGCAGCAAAAGTGAAGCGGCAAAATCTGATTCTTCTGTTGTTAATGAAGAGTCAAAATTATTATTCAGATAAATAACTGGACTTTCGCTTACAAAATCAACAACTGCGTAATCCTGACCATTAATTTCAACTTTTACACCAGCCATAGAATTTCCAGGCATATTGTAAACTTTTCCGTCTCTTAAAATCTGAGTAAGGCGGGTTACTTTTACAGGGATTACAGATGAATCCTGCAGCATAACAGGATTTGTTTCTTCATTAATCTTGATTTTTGTTCCTTTTGGACCAGTTACAATAAATGTATCTGCATTGTCGCCCTTAAAACTTGATGTAGAAATCTTCTTTGTTCCCTTAAGAATCATTACATTAAAAAGTTTTTTTCCGCTTTTCTTGAATTCATTTACTACGGCGCTTTTTGTTGCATAATCATTCATGCCGTATTTTCCATAATCTGGTGTTAATTTTGCTGTATTTTCATCAGAAAAAAGTTTGTAGCCGTTCCATGAAAAATTAGCATAATCCCAGTCTGTTTCTACTTTCAAAGGAGCAGATTCATAGTTTTTTGCGCCTTTAAAATATACAGTTCCAGTTGCGCAGGATACAAACATTGCTGCACTTAAACAAAGGGCTGTCATTGCCCCAATAATATTTTTTTTCATATTTAACTCCAAAAAAAAAGTTCATATAACACTTTCGTATTATATGAACCTTATTAAAATCTAAATTAAATAATCAGATTACAGAAGTTTTAATTCAACACCAATACCACCGTATACTGAGTTACGCTGGAATTCTACTGTTGGATATTCAAGGTCTAAACCTTCACCAAGTTCAAAAGAAGCTGTTTTCTTTTCAAAGTCCATAATCCATCTTCCGCTAACTACTAATGCAAAGCTGTCTGTTACAAAGAATTTAACATCAGCACCTGCAGCAGCACCCATTTTGAACAAGTTGTCTTTTACTAAAGCTTCAGTCTGTGAATACATTTCAGCAAGTGAACCTGAGTTCAAGTCAAATGCCATGTTTACACCACCACCAAAACCTACTGTAAGTTTCCATACATCAAGGTTCAACCACAACATTACAGGAACATCCAAAAGCCATGTATCATAAGTGTTAGTAACTGGTTTGTCACCTACGCTTGATACACCAGCAAAATTAACTGCACCTTTTGTAAGGTTCAATTCTGCCTGAACGCCAAGTCCACCAAGAATTGCAGCGTTAGCCATTACACCAAATCCATATTCAAAATCAGATTCAGCATTAATAGATTGAATTTCTGCACTGATGTTTGAGATGTCATTATCAAGGTTTTTACCAAGATTTGCTCTTACACCAAATGACAAGTTAAGTGCAAATGATGCACTAACCATAGTAATAGCAGCAATTGCCATAACAATAATCTTTTTCATAATAAATATTCTCCCTAAAAAAATATTTTGAATGCGCCATACGGTGCATTATTAAAATCTAATTAAATCTTTTTGGTTACAACAACAGAGTTATCTGCATTTGAGTAAGGAGCTGGAATATATTTATCTGCTTTCCAGTCGTTTTCCCAGCGGCATCCGTCAAAAAGATATCTGAACTGATATTCTCTGTCTGCTTCCAATTCAATTTTTACAGAAAAGTTTCCATTCTTTCCTTTTTTCAAAGGTGTATCTGTACTACTCCAGCTGTTAAAATCTCCCGCAATATTTACAGTCTGTGCACCACCAGCTTCTTCTGGGGTAACTGTAAATGTAACTGTACATTTGTTTGTCTCTTTTGAAAATGATTTTTTTAATGACATTAATTTCACTCCATTTAATTCTAGTAAAACTTTCAAGAAACAACGTTTTTATTATGTACAACCATATTATATTTTAGGTTTTCTTGCAAGTAAACTAGTTTTTTACTATAATAAGTATATTCTTATTTATCCGCCGATTTATCCAAAATTGCAGAGCGGAAACTGCCTCGTATCAGGTAGTAAATCTTGCTAAATAGGGGGCTCACAATGAGCGCATTCTTATCTAACACTAAAAATCACTATTTATTTACATCAGAATCAGTAGGAGAAGGTCATCCAGATAAACTTTGTGATCAGATTTCTGACGCAATTCTTGACCGCTGTCTTCAGCTTGATCCAAACGCACACGTTGCCTGCGAAACATTTGCTACAACAAACTTTATCCTTGTTGGTGGTGAAATTGGTTTCCAGAATCCAGATAAAAAACTTCCAAAAATTATTGCAAAAGAAGCAGAACAGATTGCCCGCAGAGTTGCACTTGAAATTGGTTATGATTCAGCAGAAAAAGGTCTTGATGGTAAAAAATGTAAATTTGTAAATAAACTTCACGCACAGTCAGCAGATATTAATCAAGGTGTTGTTGGAACTGGTTTGCAGGAATACGAAGGACAGCAGGGTGCCGGAGACCAGGGTATGATGTTTGGTTTTGCCTGCAATGAAACTCCACAGTTGATGCCAGCTCCAGTTTTCTATTCTCACCAGTTACTTTTAAAAGCAACAGAACTTCGTAAATCAGGAAAATTTGCATGGCTTCGTCCTGATGCAAAAAGCCAGGTTACTATTGAATATGATAAATTCAAACCTGTAAGAATTGACGCTGTTGTAATTTCTCATCAGCATGATCCTGAAATTGAATACGAAACAATTAAATCTACTATTATTAATGAAGTAATTAAGCCTGTTCTTGAACCAACTGGTCTTCTTGATGATGAAACTAAATTCTTTATTAACCCAACTGGCCGCTTTGTAACAGGTGGTCCAGACGGTGACTCAGGATTAACAGGACGCAAAATTATTGTAGATACATACGGTGGAATGGGTCGTCATGGTGGCGGTGCTTTCTCTGGAAAAGATCCTAGTAAAGTTGACCGTTCCGCAGCATATATGGCACGTTACATTGCTAAAAACATTGTTGCCGCAGAGCTTGCAGACAGAGCAGAAGTTCAGCTTGCATACGCAATTGGTGTTCCATTCCCAGTTTCAATTATGGTAGACACTTTTGGAACAGAAAAAGTAAGAATTGCCAAAATTGAAGAAGCTGTTTCTAAAGTATTTGATTGTACTCCAGCTGGAATCGTAAAAACTCTAGATTTGAAACGCCCAATTTATGCAAAAACAGCAAGCTATGGTCACTTTGGTCGTGAAGGGTTCCCTTGGGAAAAAACAGATAAAGCTGCAGAATTAAAACTTGCTGCAAAATAAAAAAATTCTTTTTGTTTTATACATTTCGTGGTAGAATAAAAATAAGATGAAAAAAAGAATAGCTGTGTTAGCAGGTGGCTGGGACAATGTAAACCTGCACAAGTCCTTAAAAGGATTGACTAAATATACAAACCAGAACAATTATGACGTATATTTATTCCTATCTTTTTCAACTTGGAGTGAATCTATTGCTTTCAACGAAGGCGAAGATACAATCTTTACTCTGCCAAATTTAGACGATTTTGATGGTGTTGTTGTTTATTCTTCAACTTTCAATTCTCTGAAAACTATTCAGCTTGTAACTGATGCCTTAAGTAAAACAAAAACACCTAAAATTTGTGTTGGGCTTCCTCTTGCAGATTTTCCTATCATCAAAGTTGATTCTTACTCCGGAATGTATGAATTAGTTACTCATCTTATTGAAGACTGTAAAATCAAAAATCCATATTACATTGCAGGTCCAAAAGATCACGAAGATTCTAACCAGCGTCTTCAGGCCCTTAAAGATAACATGGCCGCTCACGGACTTACTTTTAATGAAAAAAATATTTCTTACTGTAACTGGGAATACCTTACAACTCAGGATGCAGTAGAAAAAATCCTTAAGGATTATAAAGATAATCTTCCAGACTGTTTTGTTTGTGCAAATGACCACGGTGCTATTACTACAACTTCTGTTTTGCAGCATCACGGATTCAAGGTTCCTGAAGATATTGTTGTTTCTGGATTTGATAACATGAAATCTTCACAGCTTATTTATCCATCAATAACAACTGTAGACCAGAACTACGAAGAACTTGGTTATAATGCAGCACTCCATCTGGAAGAATTAATCAATCATAAAAACAAAACAACTTCTTTTGTTATTCCATCAGAAATGGTACTTGGAGAAAGTTCCGGTGCTTATAAAAAAGCAGGTTCTTCAGACTTAAGAAAACAATACTGCAGCGAAAGTTATGCAAAAGAAATGGAAAATATTATCTTCCAGACTTATCTTAATAACCTGGTTCTTGCATTTACAGCCGGCGATTCTCCTGAATCTTTCCAGTCATATGCAATAGATTTCTTTGACCGCGAAGGAAACATTGGCTGCCAGAACACACTTCTTATTGCAGATAAAGCTGCCATTACAGATTTACGTTCTGATTCTGGAATTGTATACAACACTTCTTTCAGTGAAAAAATGTACACTATCTATGGAAAATATGATGGCTTAGATTACAGTCACACAAGTTTTAATAAAAAAGAATTACTCCCATTTAAGGTAGAAAAAGAATCTCCATCTTTGTTCACTTTCTTCCCTCTTCATTACGACACAAGTATTTTCGGATACATCGTTTTTGAAGACGCCCTTGATTTATTCCTTGAATTAAAACTTTCTCAATATTCAGACAAAATCAATCATTCTCTGGAAAATTTCCGCCAGAATGTTGCTCTTGCAAATGTAAACAAGAAGCTTAGAAATCTTTCTGAACGGGATGCACTTACTGGTCTTTATAACCGTTTTGGTCTTGAATATTATGGACTGCCACTTTTCCAGGATTCAAAAGAATCCCTTTCAAACTGTGTAATTATCTTTATTGATGTTAACAGAATGAAATATATAAACGACAATTTTGGTCATCTTCACGGAGACTTAACTTTAAGAACAATTTCTTCATCAATCCTGGCAACAATCCCAGATAACTGGCTTGCAATCCGCTACGGTGGTGATGAATTTGTAATTCTTGGTAAATCTGATGACAAAGAATATATAGAAGGAATTATTGCTTCTCTTAACAAAAACCTTAAAATTCAGGTTAAGAAAATGTCTTTGCCTTATCCATTAACAGTAAGTGCCGGATACATTATTACTGATTACAATTCAAGCAAAAATCTTGAACAGTACATCACTGAAGCCGACAAAGTAATGTATATTCACAAGCAGCAGACTTACAAAGATGGACTTTAATCCGGATTCTGAACTGCCTTCATACAGAACTGATATTCTCAAACAATGCGGATACAAAATCCTGCAGCAGCAAAAAAATTTCTGTTTTGGAATTGATGCTGTCCTTCTTGCCGATTATGCAAAATCTTCTATAAAAAAGAATCATCTTGTAACAGACCTTGGCACAGGAACCGGAATAATCCCTCTTTTACTGGAAGCCTCTACTAATGCAAAACACATTTCTGCTTTAGAAATCCAGAGCGAATCTGCCCAGATGGCTGCAAAAAGTGTGGAACTGAATAATCTTCAGGATAAAATAAAAATCATCTGCGGAGACATTAAATCTGTTCAACAGTATTTTCCAAAAGGCCAGATGGATGTAGTAACCTGTAATCCTCCGTATATGATTAATGAACACGGAAAACAGAATCCTGGAGACAGTAAGGCAATTGCCCGCCATGAAGTTTTGTGCAATTTGGAAGATGTTATAAAAGCTGCAGATTATCTTTTAAAACCTCAGGGCCATTTTTTTATGATTCACCGCCCTTTCCGCCTCTCAGAAATTTTTGTTACTCTTTCAAAATACAAACTGGAACCAAAACGAATGCAGCTTATTCAGCCCCACTATGATGAAGAACCAAATATGGTTTTAATAGATGCTGTAAAAGGCGCCAGATCAAGAATTACTATTGAAAAACCATTGATTGTAAGGAAGCAGGATGGAACCTACACAGAAGAAATCGAAGAAAAATACAAACTCTTCCCAGCAAAAGATTAATCTTCTTTCTGATGAAGAAATGGAACTTGCTTTTTCCAGATGGCAGCAGGCGAATCCGGAACCAAAATCTGAACTGGAATATGTGAATCCATATACGCTGCTTGTGGCTGTTGTTTTAAGTGCCCAGGCAACAGATAAAAGCGTTAACAAAGCAACAGGGCCTCTTTTTGAAAAGATTGATTCGCCTGAAAAAATGATTGCTCTTGGAGAAGAGGGATTGATTTCTTTTATAAAATCTATTGGCCTTTACAGAAACAAAGCAAAAAATGTGATTGCACTTTCAAAAAAGCTTGTTGAAGAATTTAACAGTCAGGTGCCGGATTCAAGAGAAAAACTGATGACACTGCCTGGAGTTGGAAGAAAAACTGCAAACGTTGTTCTTAATGTAATTTTCCACCAGCCAACAATGCCTGTTGATACACACCTGCTTCGTATTTCACCAAAAATTGGTCTTGCAGAAGGAACAACACCGGAAGAAGTTGAAAAAAATCTTTTAAGCCGTATTCCTGAAAAATATCTTAAAGATGCCCACCACTGGATTTTGCTTCACGGCCGCTATATCTGTACTGCCCGCAGTCCAAACTGTGACCACTGCCTCATAAGTGACCTTTGTAAGAAAAACTATTAATACCAGACCGAAAATCATTTAAATCATTTCAAAGGAGGAAATTTTAAATGATTTTTGGATACATTCGTGTAAGCACAGACAAACAGACTGTAGAAAACCAGAGATTTGAAATTATCAAATACAGTAAACAGCATCATATGAAAATTGATGAGTGGATTGAAGAGACAATAAGTGGAACAGTTTCTCCAAGCAAACGAAACCTTGGTGTGCTTCTAAAAAAAACTAAACAAGATGACATTATTATCTGTTCAGAACTATCAAGACTTGGCAGAACAATGTTTATGATTATGTCTATTCTTAATCTTCTTATGGAACGTGGGGTTCAAATTTATACTGTAAAAGAAGGATACAAATTAGGTGAAGATTTACAAAGTAAAGTTCTTGCATTTGCCTTCAGTATTTCAGCAGAGATAGAAAGAACTCTTATTTCTCAAAGAACAAAAGAAGCTTTGAAAAGAAAAAAGTCTGAAGGGAAAAAACTTGGCCGACCACAAGGCAGAAAATCATCTCATTACAAACTTTCAGGTAAAGAAGATTTAATCTGTCAGTATCTGTCAGAAGGATTTCCAAAAACTTATATTTGCAGCCGCCTGAACGTCAGTAACTCTACCCTTTACAGTTTTATGCGAAGAACCAAAATTTACATTCCTGATAAAAAATAATATACTTGACTCATGTTCAGAGAAGAGAATTTCTACCAATTTTCCTGGGATCAGCTTCTTGGAAAAAACAATCACCCTGCAGAAAATACATATAACAACGCAAATATAATAGAAGAATATCACCAGATTTTGTGTCCGCCAGAAGATTTTCCTGAATTTCTGACAAAATATCTTAATCTTCCAATGCTGCAGCGCCTTAAGGGAATTGGGCTTTTGTGCGGTTCTGACTGGACTAAACTTTTTGGTAACAGATTTTTTTATTCCCGCTATGATCATTCTGTTGGAGTTGCATTAATCATATGGCATTTTACTCACAACAAAGAACAGACTTTGGCTGGCCTCCTTCACGATGTTTCAACTCCTGTTTTTTCACACGTATCTGATTTTAGAAAAGGAGATGCATTAACTCAAACTGCAACAGAAGAAGACAATGAAGGACTTATCCGCGGGAACAGGGAACTGGCAAAACTTCTTCTGGAAGATGGTCTGAATATTGAAGCAGTTGAAGACTATCATAAATATCCTGTAGCAGATAACGAAATTCCACAATTGAGCAGTGACAGACTTGAATACATGTTTCCTTCTGGAATGGTTCTTGAAGGAAGCTGGTCTTTGGAAGAAATAAGTTCTGTTTATAATGATCTTTGTGTATTAAAAAACGAACAGGGCCTTGATGAACTTGGATTTAAGACCTTGGAAATGGCTGAACTTTACTGTTACAGATTCTGCAAAACCGGCCATATTCTTCAGAGAAACGAAGATAAACTTACACTTCATATGCTTGGTCAGATTATGAACAAAGCTGTTGAAGAAAATCTTCTTGAAGAACAGGATTTTATGACTAAAAACGAAAAGCAGATTTTTGAAAAAATTACAGGGAAAGGCTCTGATGAATTCCAGCAGTTGTTAAAAACTTTCATTAATATGGAAGAAATTAAACATACAGAAGAAGCTCTGGAAAATCACTTTTGTGTAAACCTGAGGGTAAAACAGCGTTACATTAATCCGCTTGTAAAAACAGACAATGGAACTGCACGACTTTTTGACATTTCAGCAAAGTCTAAAAAAATAATTTCGGATTTTCTTTCTTTTGAAGATACAGCTTTTGGGTGTGTAAAATTGCAATAACTGTTTTATTTTGTTATATTATAAATTCAGGTGGTTATTAAAAATGACAGAATTAAACAGTAAGCAGAGAAAGATTTTAGAAAAAGCCGCTCACGATTTGCAGCCAGTTGTTATTGTTGGTGGAGCTGGTGTAACAGATGGTGTTGTTCAGATGGTTGAAACTTCACTTACTGCACATGAACTTATTAAAATTAAATTTAATGAATATAAAGATGAAAAATTTGAATTAACAGAAGAAATGTGTAATCAGTGTAATGCAACTCTGGTACGCATTATTGGTAATGTTGCAATTCTTTATAGAGAAGCAGAAAAACCAGAAGACAGAAAATTCGCTTTGTAATCACTTTATTTAGTTCAAGCATTTTATCTTGGGGAAACAAATTAGGGGGTGCTGATTATTCAGCAGATAAAAATGGAACAGTATAAAAAAGAATTTATTGACTTTATGCTTGAATGCCAGGTTTTAAAATTTGGCAGCTTTACTTTGAAAAGTGGACGCCAGTCTCCATTCTTTATGAATGCAGGTGCTTATGTAACTGGTGGTCAGCTTGCACGTCTTGGCGAATATTACGCAAAAGCAATTCACGACAATTTTGGTGATGATTTTGATGTATTCTTTGGTCCTGCTTATAAAGGTATTCCTTTGGCAGTTGTAACTGCAGTTGCTTATTCAAAACTTTACGGTAAAGAAATTAAATATTGCTGCGACAGAAAAGAAGAAAAAGATCACGGTGCAGATAAAGGAGCAATCCTTGGTTATAAGATTAAAGATGGTGACAGAGTTGTAATTATTGAAGATGTAACAACTTCTGGAAAATCTATTGAAGAAACTTATCCAAAAATCAAGGCACAGGAAACAACTCCAGGCGGAATTAAAATCGTTGGTGAAATTGTTTCTTTGAATCGTATGGAAAAGGCTCCAGACAGCGACAAAGCTGCTCTTGATGTAATCTCTGAAAAATATGGTTTCCCTGCTTGTGCAATCGTTACAATGGATGATGTTATTGAAGCTTTATATACAAACGGTGACAAAAAAGTAATTACTGACGACATTAAAGCTGAAATTGACAAATACTACCAGCAGTATGGTGCCAGCAAATAAGGCAGCAAAAAACTAAGCAATGAAAAAAAGTAATATTCCCTCAATAATTTCTATCCTCTGTTTTATTTCCGTAATATTAATTCCTATTGGGATTGTTATTATGTGCTTTTATACAGACTGGAAAAAGAAACTTAAGGGAATATTAGCAACTGCTCTTTCTGCGTTGTATGCCGTTCTTATTGTTCTGTTCTTTATGCTGGAACCTTCTTATAACAATAAAGTCGGCATGGATCTTCCTTTCAGTTATGATCAGGGATATAGTCAGACAAGCCAGAGTTATACTCCTAAAACTGAACAGAATCCTAATCCTAAAAATTCAAAGACAAATAAGAAAAAGGAATCTAAACCAAAGGAAGAAAAACTTAACAGACTTCCAAACAGCATAACAAGACAAAAAGGTCGTCCTTTGGGAAGATCTTTCTGGGCATTACTTTTTGCTGCAATCCTTATTGTTCTTATTATTATCCGCAATCTTAAAAAACAGAAAAATACAGGTTACGAAAATCCTTATGTAGATACTAATCTCTACAAGTTACCATTCGATGAAAATTCCAGAATGCCTCTGGTCCATTTTTTAAGGCTCAGATTAAGTACCGGAGAGAAAATTTATTTTGCAACAGAAACAAATCAAAAAGACAATGAAGGCGACTTTATTATTACAAATACAAGAGTTGTTATTCAGAATAAAACAGAAAATACTGAATTTCCGCTGGCTGTTCTAGAAGCAGTTTCTTCGGTATCAAATTCAGTTATTATGCTTACATCAGGAACAAGAAAATATTATATTTTCATGCCAGAATCTCAAGTAAAATATGCTCTTGCGGTTTTACGCTGGGCTTATAAATATAGTACACAAAATTAAAAAAATATAAGGGAGTTTTTTATGAAATTAAAAAAATCATTATTCATGATTCCTCTTCTTTTGACCAGTTTTTTCTTTTTAGGATGTCCTGAAAAAGATGAATCTGTTGCAGAAACAACTGAAGAAGAGCTTTATGTTTATTCCAGCAGCGATTATGCCCCTGGATTAACAGGCGACGCATACTTTGATAATCAGGTTTCATTTAATGTTGGAACTGATAATAAAGTATCTTATGATTCTATGGTTGAATATTTCAATCCACCTTATGACCCAGAAAGTCCGGATGAAATTAACAAACCAGCTGCTAAAGCAAAAACAGAAGGATCAAAAACTGCAAAACCTTCTGAATCTGTTATTCCTGGATTAAGAGATTTGAAAAAATACAAAACAGTTTACAATCCAGACAGACAGACTGTTCCAGCTCCTGTAAAACCAGAAGAACCATTGGAAGAAGATGACAATGCAGATGAACCTTTCCGTGTTACAGACTGGGGTCCTACAGCAATTGTATCTGAAAATACAAATCCAACTCTCTATGTAATGTTCAACAAACCTGTAATAGCAATTACAACTCTTGGTGAACCTTCTTCAAAATCTGATATCATGACAATTACACCTCCTCTTAAAGGTGTATTCCGCTGGTATGGTTCTAAACATCTTAGTTTTGAAGCTTCAGAACCTGCAGATCCTAGCATTTCATATACAATCACTGTAAAAAATAATTTGAAGAGCCTTTCTGGAAAACAGATTACTGGCGATACAGTTTTCAAAACAAAAGCTGAACCTGTTCAGATTCTTTCAATCTACGGTGGTTACGAAAAAGAAAACACTTGTCATTATGACTCATCAACAGGTGCTCTTCCTCCTTACGAAAACAAATTCTTAATCAGATTCAATTATCTTCTTCAGAAAGAAGCTGTTGAAAAAGTTTTGATTGTTGATATTGATGGAAAAACAGTTGCATACACAGCTGAACCTGCTTATACATATGATTACCCATGGAGTTATTCTCCAAAATTTGATGAAACAGAAAAAAAATCTAACAGTTATATCGTAACTATTAAAGATCCTGTTCCTCATAACGCAACAGTTAAAGCTTCAATTAACGGTTCTGATACAAATGCTTACCGTTCTTTTGCTTCTTATAAAACTCTTCGTCCATTTACTGTAAGCATTAATGATTATGCAGATTATTCTCAGGGAAACAAATCAAATCCTATTTCAATTTATTTCTCTCAGGTACCAAACAAAAAAACAATTGCCGCTAATCTTTCTGTAAATGGAATCAATCAGAAAATTACAGATGATAATATTGAAGTTTATGGTCGTCATGTTACTTTGTACGGTCTTAAATTAGATTTCAATACAAAATATGAACTTGTAATTGGAAGCGGCATTAAGGATGCTTATGGTCAGCCTTTAAAGAATCCAGGAACATTCTCATTTAAAACAAGAGATGTGCAGTCTTACGTACGCTACATTGATTACGGTATGAAAATGATGGAGGCTAAATATCCTCACAGAATCATTTATGAATACCAGAATGCTTATGAAAATTCTTTCTATGAAGTAAAAGCAATAGATAATCCATATGCAACAAGCAGATCATACGATTCAAATTCATGGAATGAACCAATTTCTTATGTTCCAGAATCTGCTACAGCTATTGATACTGAAAAACGTAATCAGCGCAATTTTGTTGATATTGATTTGAACCCTTACCTCAAAAATGGTTATGGATTTGTAAAATTTGAAGCACATACAAATCTTAAAGGTCACCGCTGGTATGATGATGAAGATTATCTCTACGATTCATACAATACTATGACTGTTCAGGTTACAGACCTTGGTATTACTTCACGTATTGGTCTTAATAAAGCTGTTATTATGATCAGAAGTCTTTCTACAGGAAAACCAGTTTCTAATGCTACAGTTTCTTTGTATTACAGAACATACGACGGATACTACATCACAAACGACAATACAAGAATTGCAACTGGAACTTCTGATTCCAACGGTTTATGTGTAATCAACTTTACTGAAGAACAGATTCGCAAATTTGAAACAGGCCCTGACTACTATTCAGACAGACTTGCTGTATATGTTGAAAATGGAGACGATAAGGCCGTTTATACAGCTGACTCTCACAGTTCATGGAGAGACGGTGTTCCAACAAACTACACAACAAGAGCAAGACAGGTAAAACAGAGAACATTTATTTTCGTAGACCGTGGTCTTTATAAACCAGGTGAAACTGTTACATTCCGCGGTATTGACCGTGATCAGGTTCTTGGTTCATTAAAAGCTCATCAGTCCGGCTACTCTATTAATGTAAAAGGTTCATGGTGGGGCGCTTCAGATATTATCCCAACAATCAGAGGAGAATCTTCTGAAAGTGGTGGTTTCTATGGTTCATTCCAGCTTCCAGAAGAAATGGATTCTGGTTACTACACTTTATCTTTCAATCGCGATGGTTCGGATCAAAAAGTTTCCATTGAAATCACAGTTGCAAATTTTGAAAGATTAAAGATTCAGGCTTCTGTCTCTATTCCTGAAATGCCATATTACGGTGGAGACAATATTTCTGCACAGCTTGAAGCAAGTTATCTTGCAGGTGGTGCATTAAGTGGTGCAAACTACGAAGCAACATGGTACAAACAGCTTTCAAGATTCAATCCTACAACACCAGAAACAAAAGGATTTATGTTTGGTCCACAGAGCTGGTACTCTTCTAAAAACTTCTATTCAGAATCAGAAGGTTCCCTTAACTCTAATGGTACAACAAACATTTCTTGTACAACTCAGGAAATTACAGATGGAAATCCTTATGTTTACCGTCTTGAAGCAAATGTAACTGATGTTTCTAACCAGAGAATAACAGCTCAGGGTTCAATTCTTGTTCATCCTGCACAGTATTACTTTGGTATTAGAAGGGCAAAAAATGTTTCAAGCTTTGCTAAAAAAGGACAGAAACTTGAATTCCCATACATTATTGTTAATGCAGACGGAAAGAAAGTTTCAGAAACTTTTGCTGCTAAAAATGTTACTAATGTTGAATATACATTAAGCCGTGAAGTATGGACTATGGTTCATGAAGATGGTGTTGATGATGGTATTTATGCTCGTTACGAACAGAGTACTGTTGTTGATGCAAAACAGTCTTTCACACCTAAAAACTCTGGTACTCTTGAAGTAACTCCTAAAGAATCAGGTTGGTATACTCTTACAATCACTGGTAAAGACATTAAAGGTCACACAGTAAAAACAAATTATGAATTCTACGTAACTGGTGGAAATTCATTCTGGTACGACAGATACAACAGTCAGTCTATCAGCCTTACTCCAGACCAGAACCAGTACAATCCTGGTGATACAGCAAGAATCCTTCTTGAAAGTCCTCTTCCAAAAGGTGATTACCTTATTACTGTAGAACGTGAAGGTATTTTCACAGAAGAAGTTAAACATTTTGATTCTTCTGCAAACGTTATTGAAGTTCCAATTTCTGGAAACTATGTTCCTGTAGTTTACGTTTCTGTTTCTTCTTACTCAGAAAGAAATGGTGAACCTGAACACAAATATGGCGAACCAGACCTTGATAAGCCAAAAGGTTACTACGGTGTAACTCCTGTATTCGTAAATCCATATGTAAGAGCATTCTCTGTTTCTATGGAAGCAGATAAAACTGTTTACAAACCTGGTGAAGAAGTAACTGTAACTCTTAAAGCAACAAAAGGTGGAGCTCCAGTTTCAGGTGCAGAAATTACATTTATGGCTGTAGACCGTGGTGTTCTTGATTTAATCAACTACCATGTTCCTAACCCAATTGAATTCTTCTATGCAAAAGAAAACTATCCTTTGTATGTAAAAGGTGGAGACTCTCGCGGTTACCTTATGGATCCTGTAACTTACAATATTAAGAACCTTACAGGTGGTGACTCTGACGAAGAAGAAAAAGAAGAAGAACGTAAAGACTTCAAACCAACTGCTGTTTTTGAACCAGCATTAATTACTGGTAAAGACGGTACAGTAACTTGTAAATTCAAAATGCCAGATACACTTACAACTTATCGTTTGACTGCATTTGGTGTAAGAAATGATTCATTCGCTTTACAGGAAGATGAACTTAAAGTTCAGAATCCAATTAATATTCAGCAGGTTCAGCCAAGAAGATTACGTGAACGCGATACTGCAGAATGTGGTGTTCTTATTACTAACCTCCAGAATAAAGGTTTTGAAGTTTCAGTTTCTCTTGAAGTTCGTTCTCCTACAAAAAATACTGTAGAAGATGAAGAAGCTGGTCGTATTACAGTTCCTGGTGAAGCCTTTGTTGATGGAACAAACAGCAACAAAGTTTATGTAGCTCCAGGAGACTCAACAGTTGTTTACTTTGATGTAGCCGCTAAATCTGCAGGTACTGTTGAACTTGTTTATACAATTAAATCTGATGTATTAAACGAAAAACTTGTTTCTCCAATTAAGATTGAAAGAACATACGTTTATGAAACAGTTACTGCAATTGGTCAGTCTGATAACTCTAAGACAGGAACAATGAAAGAAGGTCTTGCAATTCCTTCATGGGCTAAAAATGGTCGTGGTGACCTTAGATTCACTTTGGATACAACACGCCTTGGTTCTCTTGGCTCATCTGTAAACTATCTGTTCGAATATCCTTATGGTTGTATGGAACAGCAGTCAAGTAGAGTATTACCATTAATCATTTTTGGTGATTACATTGACGTATTTGGCCTTAATTCTCAAGTTTCTAATGTTAAAGCATGTGTAACAAGTTTCACAAAGAGCTGGAAAAACTCTCAGTATCCTTCTGGAGGTTTCCCTTACTGGCCAAACGAATCAAGACCAGGTTATGAAAGCTTCTATGTTTCAACAAGAATTGCCCACATCTATGCTATTGGTAAGATGAACGGTTACAAAGATAAAGACCTTGGTTATGATATTAAGAAACTTGCCTCTTACTTAAGAAGTAATATTAATTCTACTTGGGTATCTGATTACCAGAAAGTTTACTGTTGTTACGTTTTGAACCTCCTTGGTGAAGGAAATTCAACAATTGACGGCATTGTTAACAGTTATGCAACAAATGCAGAAAAATACAGCCTTTCTGTTAATGCAATGACAGGTCTTGCTTTGGATGCAAAAGGAGATAAATCTGGTGCTCAGAAACTTGTAAAAGAAGTTAAAAACTACATTCAGCCATCAGAAAGAAGTGTAACAGTAACATCTAAACATCATGGCAGAACATGGTACTGGTATAATACATCAACAGATGAATATGCTTTGATCCTTCAGCTTTTAGTTTCTGTAAATCCTAAAGATGAAATGGTTGATAAATTGATTTCTACAATCATGACACAGCAGACAAAAGGTTACTGGCAGAGTACAGCAACTACAACACAGGTTCTTAATTCAATTTACACATACATTAAGAAACGTGATTTGGACAGCACAGACCTTACTGCTTCTGTTGAATTGAACAAAAAAGAAATCATGAAAGAATCTTTCAAAGGCGTAAATGCTAAACCAAAGGTTCTCACACTCCCATTTGAAGACAAAGCAGTTTCTTCTTTGCCAAAAGACAAAGTATTCCCTGTTACATTCAAGAAAGATGGTACAGGCTGGTTGTTCTACACAATGGAATTGAAATATGCATTGCCAGATGAAATGCAGAATGCCCGTGATGAAGGATTAAAAGTTGATTACTTCATTACTGACTACGAAACTGGAGAATTAATGAATCCAGAAAACAAGAAAAATTCTGAAATCACTTTGGAAAGCGGAAAAGTTTATAAAGCAACTGTAAACATCAGTTCTCCAAGACACCGTGAATACGTTGCATTAAGATGTCCAATTCCATCTGGTGCAGAAATTCTTGATTCTACTTTCGTAACATCTGGTTCAGATGCAATGGTTTCTTCAGATCACGGCTGGTGGAGCAATACAAATGTTCTTGATAATGAAGTTCAGTACTTCTGGGATGATTTATATTCTGGTTCACGCACTGTTACATTTACATTCAGAACTTCACGCAGAGGTGTTTACCCTACACCACCTGTTCAGTCAGAATGTATGTACGAAGAAGAAATCTTTGGTAGAAGCGATGGATATTTAATTAAAATTAAATAGTTCTAGACCTTGAATTTTTACAGGAGCGGAGCTCTATAAACTCCGCTCCTTTTTTATCTTATGAATAATCTGAAAAACAAACTGACATCAATTTATAAAAATCACAAAATTCTTTTTTCATCACTAATTGCTCTTTTATTTTTAAACTATCTGATTCTAATCATCCTGAAACTTACACCATACAAAGATTTAAAAGATTTTCAGAACAAAGCCTACAGCATCAGATATTACGACAGAAACAACATCCTGCTTCAGGTTTCTTCAATTGATGATGGATTAAAACGGGAATTCACTCCTCTTAATGAAATCCCCAAAGATGTGAAAAAAGCATTTTTAACTGCAGAAGACAAACGTTTTTATTTTCATCACGGGGTAGACTGGCTTTCTGCTATTAATGCATTTATTCAGAACAAACAGTCAAACAGAACCGTTCGCGGGGCTTCAACAATTACAATGCAGGTTGTAAAAATGATGTACCCGGAAGATAAACGAACTTTTTCAAGAAAAATCAAAGATGTATTTTATGCCTACAGAATAGAAGCAAAACTTTCTAAAAAAGAAATTCTGGAACTTTACTTAAACTCTGTTCCTTTTGGTATGAATTGTGAAGGTATAACTTCTGCCGCCAGAACTTTTTATGGAAAAAATCTTTGCGACCTTTCAAAAGGTGAAATCTGCTGCCTTTCTGTAATTCCACGCCGCCCTTCAGGATACAATCCAATTCAGAATCCACAAGAGTGTGCTCAGATGGCAGAAAAAATTTATAAAAAATCTTTCTCTTCCAAAGACAAAAATCTTCAGTCAACCTTACTTAATAACGCAAAATCTGCATCAATAAACGAATATCCATTTTTGATGCCACACTATATAAATCATTTGCAGCAATACTACAAACCTTCCGCAAGCAACAAAAAACCTGTTTACGAAATTCACCTTGCCGCAGATCTTGAAATTCAGCAGCGTGCAGAAGGATTTTTAAGACAGGCTATAGATAAAGCACAGGGATCCAGAATCTCAAACGGTGCCCTTTTGCTTCTTGATAATTCAGATAACTCTGTTTTAGCATGGATTGGAAATTCAAACTTTTTTGACACAGATCATAATGGCCAGATTGATGGAGTAACTGTAAAAAATCAGCCGGGAAGTTCCATGAAGCCATTCCTGTATGCACTTTCAATTGAAACTGAAGATGATAACGGACAGCCATTGTATTATCCTTCAAAAGTTATTGCAGATATTCCAAAAGAATTTGGAAACAAGAAAGTTTATATCCCAGAAAATTTCAACAATCGTTTTAATGGACCAATCCGTTTTAGAATTGCCCTTGCTTCAAGTTTAAACGTTCCTGCAGTTACAATCATAAATGACATTGGTGTTCAAAATTACATAGACCGCCTTGAAGAAATGAATTTCAAATCACTTGCTGGAAAAGCAGAAAAACTTGATTTAGGACTTGCTTTAGGAAACGGCGAAGTTGCCCTCAGTGAATTGGTTCCAGCTTTCAGTGTATTTACAAGAGACGGAACATTTATTCCTTTACGATACACTAAAGCAGCCAGCCCAAAAGAAATTGAATATTCAAAGCAGGTTTACCAGACTGATACAGCCCGCCTTTTATGTTCAATTCTTTCAGATAAAGCAGCCCGTTCTTTAGGTTTTGGATACGCTCAAACTTTCCAGACAGATTATCCATCAATTTTCAAAACTGGTACTGCCAACCAGTATCAGGATATTGTTGCTCTTGGTTCTACCAAACAGTTTACAATCGGCGTATGGATGGGAAACTTTGACGGACAAACTGTTATGGGAAAAACCGGTAGTTCACTTCCTGCTTCAGTTGCAAAACAGGTTCTGGATTTTGTAACAACAAACACAAAAGAATATAAGGATAACCCCGAATCTCTGGATTTCCCACAGCCAGAAGAATGGACAAGAAGAAAAATCTGTTCTCTTTCTGGAATGGAAGCAACAAGTTTATGTCCCGCAACTTGCATGGAATATGTAAAAAACGGAATGTATATTGGAAAATGTGACTGGCACTATCTTGAAGATAAAGTTGAAGTTTCTCTTCCGGCTGAATACCAGCAGTGGGCAAGATATAACAGCGATTACAACAACATAAATTACAGTTCCATGTCCTTAGAAGTGCTTACTCCAAAAAATGGAACAACTTTCTATTACAGTAAAATGAACGCAGACAAGCAGGCTATCCCTGTTGAATTGATTGGTGGTTTTAGTGATGAAGCAGTTATTTATTACGATGGCAAACTCTATAAATCACTTGCCCGCCCATTTAAGTTTGTTCTGCCTGTAGAAACAGGAAATCACACCTGTAAAATAGTCTGTGGAACTGAAGAACAGGAGTTTTCTTTCCTTGTAAAATAATCTATTTTCCAAGAAGGGTAAAATTTTCTGCTTCGTTACAGAAAACAATTCCGCTGCCGGCTTTAGAAAGACAAGGCAATTCCTTTATTGCTGCAATAATTGCGTCTTTCTTTTCTGCCGGCACAAGAATCATCAGCATTTCTTTTTCAGGAACAATTTCCATTCCAAAAAACTTAGCATCTCCTTCTTTTGCAGTACCACGGGCATTAATAATTGTTCCACCACCAGCACCTGCTTTTCTTGCTGCAGCCATTGCGTCTTCTGCATATCCTTTATTTACAATTACATTAATCATTTCGTATCCGTCAGCCATTTTTTCAGCTCCTTTTTCTTCTTCAAAATTCTTATCT
The DNA here is from genome assembly GCA_024402665.1 of Treponema sp. Lineage (GTDB taxonomy): Bacteria > Spirochaetota > Spirochaetia > Treponematales > Treponemataceae > Treponema_D. Next base: position 61,426 of record JAKSTI010000002.1, on the reverse strand, counting down.
AAATCACCAGCCTTAATAAATCCGTTCAATTTACAGCTAACCATAAAACCAAAATGCCCTTTTCTATCAGAAACCGCTTCCATTATTGCTGAACGAACTGCTTTTTCTACAGCCGATTCCACAATAATAAAAACCACATCCTTCTGGGTATCTCCCAATCCTAAAAGCTGAATGATACTATTAGAAGCAGTTCCCCGCCCCATAACTATTGTACCACCACCAGCACCGGCGTTATTTGCAACAGTTACAATTTCTTCCCCACAATTATGAGGAACAACACTTATCAACAATCTATAACTCATTTTTTACCACCCTGCTTTAATTTAAAAATAATACCCATCAGCTGAATTGCAATAAGAGGCATCATAGCAACAAGCGCAATTACTCCAAAGGAATCTGCCCCGTTTGAACCTGCTTTTGCGGCACCTACAGTAAATGACAGAACAAAAGTAGATGTTAATGGACCTGATGCAACTCCACCTGAATCAAAGGCAATGCCAGAGAACATAGAGGGACAGAAAATCATACAAACCATTGCAAGAATATAGCCGGGAACAAGAATCCATTTAATATTAAAACCTGCAACTCCACGCCATAAAGAAAGCCCGATTGCTGCTGCGGTTCCTACAGAAAGGAATATTAAAAGAATCTTACGGCGGATTGTACCACCAGAAACCTGTTCAACTTGTTCACTAAGACACCAGACTGCCGGTTCTGCACAAACAATTATTGCCCCAAGAATAAGGCCTGTTACAATCAAAAGTACATACCACCAGCCGCCATTTGTTACCGCCAGTTCTCCAAGTTTTTCTCCTAAAGCAGAACCAGTCTGCATAAAACCACTGTTTACACCAATAAGAAAAATTGTTAATCCTATGAGGCTGTAAATAAAACCGATTGTTAATCTTATAACCTGGCGAAGTGACATTTTTAATAAAGTAAACTGAAAAATAATAAACATTACAAACAAAGGTGTTATTGAAAGCAATGCTTCTTTAAAAACATTCCATGCAATTACGGTAAAACTAAATGCACCTTCTGAAATAGCACCTGCTTCCTGTAAAAGCTGGGACTGCTGAGAAACTGAATCAACATTACTAAGACAGGAATATATAATTACAGCCATAACTGGTCCAATAGAGCAAATTCCTGTTAGCCCAAAACTGTTGTCATCATCAGAGCGAACAGATGAAACGCCAATTCCAAGAGCCATAATAAATGGAACTGTCATAGGACCAGTTGTAGCACCGCCAGAGTCAAAGGCTACAGCAATAAATGAATCTGGGGCAAAAAATGCCAGAACAAAAAGTAATGTGTATGAAATAAAAAGGACTATCTTTATAGAAAGATTTAAAACTGAGCGCAATAAACCTAGAACAATAAACAGGCCAACACCTGCGGCAATTACAAAAATAAAAAGATTTTTGTTAACCCCAGAAAAAACATTTCTTACCTGTTCGCCAAAAACCTGAATATCTGGTTCTGCAACAGTTACAATGAATCCAATAAAAAAAGCAACCCCAAGCAAAAGCCCTAGATTTCTTTTTTGAGTTAATGCAGCACCACTTCTTTCTCCCAAAGGCTGAATTCCAAGATCTACGCCAAGAAGAAAAATAGTAAGGCCTGCAATCAAAAATATCCCGCAAATAACAAATCTAAGAAGGAGGGATTTTTCAAGAGGAACAATTGTAAAACCTAATAATAAAACTATTAAAACAACTGGCAATACAGATACAGCTGTTTCCTGTAACTTTTTAATAAGATTCACATTATTTAATATAATAATAATTTAAAAATAAGAAAACTCTTTTTTGGAGATTTAAAAAACTGTGATATAATTTTATTAACCCATTTATTCAGGAGGTCTTCTATGAAAAGACGATTTTTATTACTTGCAGTTTTGTTAAGTGGACTTATGTTACCAGCTGCTGCTATGGACTATGGTATTGAAACTTCAGCAGGTGCAGAAGGTATGATTAAACTTTATACTTTCGAAAACATCGCATTTAAAATGAATTTTGAAAGCAATTTTTCTTTTGATATTGGCTGCCGTTTTACAGAGAATATTTTAAAGACTTCGCGCGAACCAGCTATTTATTTTGCACCAGGAATTAATCTTTATTATTATAATTATTACCTTGGTGGTGGTGCCTTTTTAGCAGCCAACCAGCAGCCTTCCTTCTTCCTAAGAACTGGTGGTGTTTTTGGTGACTGGGACTGGGGTCCTGGAAAAGGTAATATGATAATTGGTGCAGTTTTTTCACCTACAATCTATGCTCCAGATACAGGAGATGCTGCGAGCGATGCAATTGGTGGAATAATTGGAACAATCTTCAATATTGTAAAACTTGAAGTTGGGGTAAGCTGGTACTTACCTTTCTAAGTTAAGCTTTAAAAGCATCCCAGCCTTTTTTTTCAATGCCGCTGACCCAGTTAGCGGCATATTTTTTTGCCCCTTCAAGATCATGATCACGATAATTTCCGCATTCTTGTTCTGTAGTTGCAGGAACTGGTTTATCCCATACAGCAACTTTTTTAAGAACATTCAAAAGATGACCGGCAATTTCTCCTTCTGAACGATCTCCCCAAACAGTAAAATAGAAACCTGTTCTACATCCCATTGGTGAAAGATCAATTACACCTTCCATTTCATCACGAATATATTCGGCCATCAAATGTTCAAGTGTATGAATTGTGCCTGTTGTCATAAATTCTTTATTTGGCTGACAGAATCTTATATCAAATTTTGTAACGATATCACCTTTTTCTCCAACTTTTTTTGCTGCAAGACGAACAAATGGAGCAATCACTTTTGTATGATCCAAATTAAAACTGTCTACGTTATATTTTTTTTCTGCCATAATAAACCTCTTAAATTTTCTTTATTAACTTCAATACAACTTTTCCACTCTGTTCAGCTGCCACATCTTCATTAAAAGCATAAGTGCTTGTTGCAGAATCGTCAGCGCAATCAGACAAACAGCGGATAATAACAAAAGGAACTTTGTTCAGCGTACAGGCATGGGCAATAGCAGCTCCTTCCATTTCTACACACATTGGTGCAAAAGAATCAATAATATGCTGCTTTAGTTCTTTATCTGCAATAAACTGATCCCCGGATGCAACTCGTCCTTTTACAATTTTGTGTTCTTTTGCAAAATCAGAAGAATTAAAAGCTTCAACTGCAGCATTTGCCATAGTTTCATCTGCCTTAAATTCCAGAGTTTTTGTTCCAGGAATCTGACCAAGCTGATACCCAAAAATTCTAACATCAACATCATGATAAACAGCTTCTGTAGAAACTACAAAATCAAAAACTCCAAGACCTTTTCCAGCGGCACCTGCAATTCCTGTATTAATAATTCGGTCCGCACCAAATTTCAAAACAAGAGCCTGAGCACACAAAGCAGCATTTACTTTTCCAACGCCACTGCATACTACAACAACATCTTTTCCATCAATCTGGCCTTTATTAAAAACAAGATTACAATATTCTATTTTTTCCGCAGAAGTAAGCTTTGTACATAATAAGTTTACTTCAGTCTGCATTGCACCAATAATTCCAATCATAATTATTTTAATTACTTACGCTGATTATCTTCAGCATCCTTTTTAATTTTAGACATTTTTTCGTATCTGTTGATTAATTCTTCATGAACTTTATCTGCAAGATTAAATTTCTTGATTGCAAAACGCATTACTGCAGCATAAACTTTGTATCCAAGATAGAATCCGCCAACAAAAGTAACAACAAGAACAACAGTGTTTACAATGCTAAGTGCTTTTTCTGATTCAAATACAATTAATTTATTAAAAATAAGAACAAGTACAAGAAATAATGCAAGCATAACAGCAAGAGTGATAACAATCTGAACAACGCTGCCTACTACAACCATAATATTTGTATTTTTCTTAAGACGAGAAATGCGAAGTGCTTCCTGTTTGATTTTTTCTTTTTCTTCTGGTGGTAATTCGCTATAATTTGCCATATTTTTTCCTCTTATTTAGATTTATTTTTCTTTGCCTGTTTAGATTCTGCTACAAGAGAACAGATAAATGAAACTGCAAGAATAATTCCGCATACAACAACTGCAGCGTCTGCTACATTAAATGTTGGCCAGCGTTCCATTCTTAAAAGTTTAATTTTACTGCCAGTAATTCCAAACCATTTTACATCAAGAAAATCTACAACTCCGGCAGGTCTAAAAACTCTGTCTATAAGATTTCCAAAACCACCGCCAACAATACCCATAATTGTCCAGCGCTGAAGTTTAGTAAATTCGTTTGTACGCATATAAGCAACAATCACTAATACAAGAACAATGAATGTGAATACAGAAAAAAGAAGTTTTCTTATGAATTCAGGCCAGTCTGCACCAAAACTGAATGCAACACCTGTATTTCTTACATGAATAATCTGAAAGAAATCTCCTAAAAAACTTGCTCCGAATCCCATAAATCCGCCTTCAGGAATTGGGATGAAACGAACAACCAGCATTTTTGTAATCTGATCAAGAACAATCACGACGATTGCCAAAACGAAAGGTAATAATTTACTTTTTAATGCTTTATCCATACGCTTAAATATACTAAAGATTAGTTGGAACTTCAACGAAAATACATTCTATGCCAAGTTCTTTCTGAACTTTTTCCATAACCTGCATTACACCAACAGTTTCTGTTTCATAATGACCGCCGGCAATTACATTAATTCCCATCTCTTTTGCAAAATGAAACTGTTCATGGGCAAACTCACCGGTAATATAACAGTCCAATCCTTCTTTTACTGCATCTTCAACATCTTCAGACGCACCGCCAGAAATAATTCCCACTGTTTTGATTTTACCTTTACCTGTTTTTATTACCGCTTTTGGCGCAACACCTGGACGAAGAACTTTTTTAGCCAGTTCATCAACAGAAAGCTCTTCAGGAAGTTCCCCTTTTACTCCAAGAACCATGCCTCTCCAGGTTCCAAAACTTTCTGCATTCTGTAAACCAATACGTTTTGCAAGTCCCCAGTTGTTTCCATAAGGATTATTTGCATCTAAAGGAATATGATAGGCACACAAGGCAAGATCGTTTTTAATAAATGCACCGATTCTTTTATAATGAGAACCTGTTACTGTCTGACAATGGCCCCAGAAAAGTCCGTGATGAACAAAAAGAACATCTGCACCATTTTTAGAAGCCAGAACTGCTGTTTCTTCACAGGCATCTACCGCAAAGGCAATTTTTTTTATCTGTTTTTCGTCAGGTTTTTCATTCTGAATCTGAATCCCATTTAATGAAATATCTGATGCAAAATTTTCTTTCTGCAAAAAACTATTAAAATAATTATCCAGTTCAATTAATGTCATTACTGATTTCCCCATGTTTCAATAATGTAGTTCTTAGTTTTCATAACAAGGTACTTAGTAATAAATCCGTCTGGATCTCTTTTTACACCAAATTTTTTACCCAGATATGGATTTGTTAATTCAAGACATCCATAGCCGGCTGTTTTATATTCAGGAATTGAATCTAAAAGGAAATAACCAGTTACCTTTGAAGGATTAGCTGTGGCTTTATCTTTTACAAGGTCTGCAGTCATGCCGTCTCCCACATAGAAGAACTTGCAGGCTGTTCCGTAACGTTCTCTTGCAAATCTCATCATAGCCAGATATTCCTGACTAAGATTATAATCATGTAAAGATTTATTGTTTTTTATAAAATCAGGGTCTTTTTTACATCTGTTCTGCAATTCAAATCTGCGTAATGCTTTAATGTCACTATATTTTAATCCCCAGTCTTCATCATCTGTATAAAAGTCGCAGGTACAAATAAGGAATCCTTCTTTTGCAAGAAGCTGAAGATATGGTTTGTAGGCATCAGAGTCTCCTCTTTTGTCTGCAAAGAAAATAATTACATTTTTTGGATTTGAACTTAAAATTCGGGATTTATATTCTTTGAAGATAGCTGTACGTTTAGAAAAAGTTTCTGGCTCAGAAAAACCAGAACGGAAGTTACCTTCATAATAAATTTCTGTTTCAGTGATTTCCAGCTGGTCTTTATCATATTCAACCGGACGATTAATAAAAAGAAAAACTACAGAAACAATGATACAGATTGCACAAATAGCACAACCTGCAATCATTGCAATACTAAAATGATCCAGAAATAATTTCTGAATGCTTCTTAAAGTAGCGTGAAGGTTTACGATGAACACCAGCACAGACATTGCCATTACCTGCAATCCAGTTTCGCTGATTCCATAGGCATAAATCAAAAGCCCTGCAAGCACCATACAAACTGGTGGAATAATAATCATAGAATCCTGTTTTACTCGCTTCAAAACAAAAACTCTACAAACATTTAACAGCAATAAAAAATATACTAAAAGTTCACCGTAAAATTTCATTAGTCACCTGCTTCATCAACAGCTTCAACAATACCGTAGAAAGCAGACTTACAATTGTATGTTTCTGTGAACAGCAATGGATACTGCAAATATCCCTTATATTCACCCATACTATTTAACCAGGTTTTATTATCAGTTAAGCCCCAGATTGTAATTCCACTGATACCATGTTTATCAGCTGTTTTTCTATTTCTTATGAACATTTCAAAAAGTTCTTTATAACGTGACTTCAATCTTAATGGATTATAAGAAGTTTTTCCATTAGCAATATCAAGTTCTGTAATCTGAACATCAAGACCTTTTGCCACAAACTTCTGAACTGCTGCTTCAAAACTGCCGCTGCCAGTAATTGCAGGATAATCAATCTTAATATGAGACTGCATTCCTACAGCATCAATACGTGCATCTGGAGTAGCCTGAATAGCATCAATTACTCTAAGGATTGCGTCAGTTTTTCCCTGAGCATAGCTGTTGTAATCATTATAAACAAGCAGAACATCTTTTGGCGCATATTTATTTGCATATCTGAAAGCATTAATAATGAAAGAATCGTCTTTATAAACTGTATACCAGTTTGAACCAGAATCTCTTAATGTTTTGTGAGCATTTGCACTGTCTGAACAAGCTTCATTTACAACATCCCATGCAAAAATAATATGTTCACCGTTGTTATTTTCTTTCTCCCAGTTTGCAATATATTCAAGAAGATATTTAATATACCATTCTTCACGGGCATTCATTGTAGCCTTGTTTACAAATGGTTTATTAACATCATAATTTTCATGGAAGAAGAATTCTGGTGTCTGACTATGCCATACAAGAACATGACCTCTAAGTTTTAAGCCGTTATCTTTTACAACCTGAAGAAGAGTATCTACATTTTTGATTGTTGGGATTGATGCAGGAACATCGTATGATTTTCCGTCTTCTGCAACAAATTTTGTAAGTGCAACAGGTTTTGCCCAGCGGAAAATAAAATCAGGTTTTAATTCATTTCCCCATGTAATACAATCTGCATGACGGGCAACTCCTTCCTGAACTTCTTTTAAACTGAATTCGTTGTCATAATTTACAGCAAGACCAAAGTAATCAAAATATTTATCAAGTTTAGATTTAAGAGGAACGGCATCCATCCAGTTTACAGGTGGAACAGAATTTGAACCGATTCCGTCTCCAGAAATATTTACATTAAGATTTTTTATATAAATCTTAACATTTTCCATCTTAAAACCAGAACCTGTTAATGCAATAGTTCTGTTTTTACCAATGCTGATTACAATTTCTCCAGACATTTTTGCCCATGTGTCATTCTTCAATTTTGCAGCAGCAACTGTTGGAAGATTTGCTTTTGGTTCGTTAATAACCCACTGAACATTATGATCAGCACCAGACTTATCAACAACTTTAATGTCACAAGAAAAATTCATAAAAAGATCATGATCTGCATAATCTTTTAAACTGATTGTAAGAAGGTTTCTGTCTGTACTTTTCTTCCCATCAAGCACAGTTACATTTTCAAAACCGTCTACTTTTTTGTTGTAGCTGATTGCATCTGTTTTTTCCAGATTTACAATCGAAATGCTACCATCGTTGTTATCAACAACTGTTTTAATTTCCTGTTCTCCACTACAAGAAATTACCAGAGCAGTAACAACTAATGAAAAAAATAACTCCTTAATTTTTTTCATTGTTTGTTTCCTCCAAATCAATATTTTTTGATGCCAAACCTGACATTTTAGTAAATATCTTTTCTATATATTGAGCTTCACTTTCAGAAAGGTTGGATCTTGAAAGCAAACTGCGCCAGAACATTTCCATATCTTCACGGCCAGGCATTTTAAAAAATCCAATCTTTTTAAGATTATCTGTGATGTTCAAAACTGTTTTGTCTATGCGTTCAAGAGAAAGTGGTGTGTACCCTGCCACGTTAATATTCTTTTCTTTAAGATTTTCCCGGAACATATGATAGCTTAAAATCTGAACTGCATGACTAAGATTTAAAGAACCAAAATCCTGGCTGCTTGGAATTGTAACTCCTAAAGTACATTCATCAAGCTGGTCATCTGTAAGGCCCGTTCTTTCATTTCCAAAAACAATGGCAACTTTTCCGCCTTCAGTAAGTTCAGCGGCTTTTTCTGCAAATTCTTCAGGCAAAAATAATTTACCCCGTTTTTTCCCGCGACGACGGGTTGTTCCTGCAGAGATAGAACAGTCTGCAGTTGCTTCTTTTATACTGTCATAGAATTTTGCATTATTAAAAATATATGCGGCGTGAATTGCAAGAACATGAACTTTTTCTATATCATAGTTTTCTTTTTTTCCTACAATACGAAGTTCTTTGATATCATTATTTGCCATAGCACGGCATGCAGAACCAATATTTCTACTTTCATCCGGATGGTCTAAAACAATTACAATATTATTTAAATTCATGAAAAAATCCTGGAACTAAAATGATTTTACAAATACAACAATAAAGCCAATTACAACAGCCATCTTCATTCCTGTTCCCAAAAGAAAACCAAGGAAAGATCCCCAGGCTGATTTTAAAGATGTTCCAACTTCACCATTTGTATGAATAAGTTCTCCAATAAGAGCGCCAATAAACGGGCCAAGAATAATCCCCATAGGACCTAAGAATAAACCTACAATAAGACCAATTGTTGAACCTGTAGTTGCAGCCTTACTTCCACCAGATTTTTTTGTAATCATAGGTGGCAAAATAAAATCAAGAATCGTAATAATAACTGCAATTACAGCTGTTATAATAAGACAATTTACTGAAATATCATTGTACTGTGAAAAATATGCTGCAAATAATCCGCCCCAGGCAAGAGGAGCACCAGGTAAAACAGGAACAAAAGTTCCAATGAATCCAACAAACAGCAAAATCCCTGCAAGAATAGACAAAAAGATTCCTAAAGAAACATCAATCATAAATTCAATTATAAATTATTTTTTAGAGCCAGGCAAATTTATGGAAGTAAAAATCACCATTTTAAGAGGCAAAACTGTCATACTTTAAATATAACTATTTCTTTGCTATAATCCAAATTTATGGAAGTATTTTTAGGCGTACCCGCAGCAGACGGTATAGGGATTGGAACTGCATTTGTAATTCCAGATCCAGTTAAAAGAGCAATTCCTCAGCATCATATTCAGATTGAAGAACTGAATAAAGAATGGACCAGATTTGAAGTAGCAGTCCAGACTGTAATTCAGGTTTTATCAGAAAATCTTGATGCGCTTCCAAAAACAGAAGAAAACAAAATTCAGCGTGAAGTTTATGAAACTTACATTCTTATGCTGGAAGATCCTGTTTTCAATAAAGAAGTTAAAACTTACTTTGAAAAAGAACTCTTTAATATAGAATACACAGTTCAATTTAAATCAGAAGAATATGCCACAAGACTCCGCAAATCCGGAAACGATTATCTTGCAGAACGTGCCCAGGATATTACAGATGTTTTTGGTCGCGTTCTTGATGAAATGCTTGATATTCATCCTTTTGATATTAACGCAGTTCCAGACGGTTCTGTTATTCTTGCAACTTCTTTAAGTTCTGCAGATACAATTATCCTTTCTAAAAGAAAAATTGCAGGTCTTGGACTTTCAGAAGGCGGAGTTTCAAGTCACGTTGTAATTCTTGCAAGAAACTACGACATTCCAACAGTTGTAGGCCTGGAAAAAATTGTCAAAAAAGTAACATCAGGGGAAACAGTTATTGTTGACGGTAAAGCTGCAGAAATTCTTTCCAGTCCTGACAAACACACAATTGACTCTTATAAAGAAAAAATCCGTGAAGAATATAAACGCAAGCAGGAATTAAAGGCCTTCCTTGATAAACCTGCTGTTACTAAAGACGGAACAAAATTCAATCTTTATGCTAACATCGGTACACCAGAAGAAGCAGACATTGCTGTTGCCGAAGGTGCAGACGGAATTGGTCTTTTTAGAACAGAATTCCTCTTTATGTCTCAAAACGATTCAGCAATTAATGCAGCAGCCCGCTCCGTAAGTGAAGAAACTCAGTTCCAGGCATATAAACATGTTCTTGAAACAATGGGCGACAAACCAGTAACAATCAGAACTCTTGATGCTGGTGGTGACAAGCTTATTAACTCTGTTGATATTCCTGCTTTTGAAGAAAAAAATCCATTAATGGGATTAAGAGCAGTAAGATTAAGTCTTGCGTACCCAAATGTATTGAAGACACAGTTAAAAGCTTTATTCCGCGCAGGACTTTACGGCAATTTAAAAATCATGCTGCCACTTATTACTAGCGTTGAACAGGTTACCCAGTGTCTTGAAATTATTAACCAGGCAAAAGATGAACTTGATTATGATAAAATTCCATACAAAAATAAAATCCCTGTAGGAATTATGATTGAAACTGCCGCTGCCGCTATAACTTCAGACTGTCTTGCAGATGTAAGCGACTTTTTCAGTTTAGGAACAAACGACCTTACCCAGTACACACTTGGTATTGACCGCGAAAATCCTCATGTTTCTGATTTATACAACGAATTCAATCTGGCAGTTCTTCGCCTTATCCAGACAACTTTCTCAAACGCAGAAAAAGCTGGTATCCCTCTTTCAGTTTGTGGTGAAATGGCAGGAAGACAAGACAGCGTTATGGTATTAGCCGGCATGGGAATCCGTAATTTAAGTATGAGTCCAAAATTGATTTCCAGCACAAAAGAGTTGTTATCAAGATTCACAATTCAGGAACTGGAAGCAATTTCCAATAAACACATAAACAAATTCTAGGTGGAGGTAAAATATGCAGAATTCCATCTTCCAGAAAGCAGAAGATATTAGAGATGTAATCCGCTATCTTCAGAAATTTAAGAATGCCACAGTTGTAATCTACCTTGATGATAAGGTTATTGATTCACCATTGTTTTCTTCTCACATGAAAGACATTGCTCTTTTGCACGAAGCAGGTCTTAAAATTGTATTAATCCCTGGAAGCCGCCGCAGAATTGATGAAATCCTTACTGATGCAAAAATCAGCTGGTCTTTCCACAACAACGTCAGAATCACAACTCCAGACGCAGTTCAACTTATTAAAATGGCCTCTTTTGATGTTTCCAACATGGTTATGACAAGTCTTGCTGCCAACGGAATTACTGCAATCATAGGAAACTGGGTTCGCTCAAGAGCAAAAGGAATTATTGACGGCTTAGATTACGGTGCTGCCGGTGAAATAGATAAACTTCAGACAGATGCAATTCTTACAGTTTTAAATAACGGCTTTATTCCAATTTTCCCTTGCATCGGATGGAACTCGGTTGGCCGCCCATATAATATTTCTTCTGCAAACCTTGCCCAGCAAATTGCCATTGCATTAAAAGCGGAAAAACTCTTCTTTGTAATGGACAATCCAACTATCAACGGCAACAATTTTGAAACAAAAGACTCAATGACTTTTAATGAAAACAACGATATTGCTGCAATGAGCGTAGAAGATGCAGAATATTTTATAGAAAAAAATGACACACCATTAAATATTCCTCTTGAACTTGCAACACAAGCCTGCAAAAACGGCGTAACCCGTGTTCATTTAGTTGACGGAAAAATTGACGGTGTGCTTCCAACAGAAATCTTCAGCAACCTTGGTTCTGGAACAATGATTTATACAAGCAACTACGGTAAAATCCGCCCAATGCAGCTTACAGATATTCCAACTGTACTTTCAATAATGCGCCCTGCAATTGAAAAAGGAAAACTTCTTCCAAGAACAGAAAAACAGCTGGAAGAAAAACAAGCCGATTATATTGTTTATGAAATTGACGGTGCTATTCACGCCTGCTCTGCCCTCCATTTTTATCAGGGAAATCAGGCAGAAATTGCTGCAGTTGCCGTTGATGAAAACTATGCCCACATGGGAATTGGTCAAAAAATGATTACACTGCTTTTAAATGAAGCAAAAAACAAAAAACAGGAATCTGTATTTATTCTTACAACACAAGCCGCAGATCTTTTTGAAAAAATCGGCTTCAAACAGGATACAGTAGATTCTCTTCCTGAACCAAGAAAAGCATTGTGGACTCCAGAAAGAAATTCAAAGGTATACAGGTACAATTTATGCAAATAACTAAAGAACAACTCCATTGGTATGGCCGCTATTTAGACCATAAAGACATCCGCTATTTTGATTACTCTGCCAGTGGATTTGAATTCTGTTTTACAGGAAAAAAAGCCCAGGCCACTTTTATTACAGACACAGAGGCTTGGGATAATGAGCACAAAGCTGTACTTGGTATTTTTGTAAAGAAACTCAGCGGCAAATCTGAATACAAACCTTCTTACTGGAATAATCTTCCTTTGAATGAAAGTGATGTTGCCGAACCAGTTAGAGTTTTCCTTACTGAAGCTGAAAATAAAATTACTCTTTTTGAAAGTTCAGATTCGGACAAAGAAGAAACTGTAGTTGTAAAAGTAATTAAAATCAGTGAAGCAGCTTTTGGTTATGCCGGATTCAAATCTCTTGAAATTGACGGTTCATTAGTTTCAGGAAAAAAAGAAGCCTCTAACCTTAAGATAGAGTTCATTGGCGACAGTATTACATGCGGTTACGGAATTGACGGCATTTTTGAAAAAGACAGTTTCACTACAAAGCAGGAACGTGCAGATAAATCCTATGCATTCCTTACTTCCAAAAACCTTAATGCAGATTTTAATCTTGTAAGCTGGAGCGGAATCGGGTTGATTTCTAATTATGTTGATCCTTCTGTTGAACTCCCGCTTACTTCATGGCTAATGCCAGCCTTATGGCCATACACAGATAAATTCCTTAGCAAAAGACTTGGCCTTGAACCAGAATTCTGGGATATAAACAGATTTAAAGCTGATATTATTGTCATCAACCTTGGAACAAACGATGCAAGTTATGTAAGAGATAAAGAAGAAAGACGCCTTTTGTATGTCAGCACATACAGAACTTTCCTTGAAACAATTCACAGAGCAAATCCATCAGCTAAAATCTGCTGCTGCCTTGGTGTTATGGGCCAGTTACTCTGCGATTCAGTAGAAGAAGCAGTTTCTCTGTTCAAAGACGATTTCCCTTATGTAAAAACTGCAGTTGTAAAATTCCCTCAGCAGGATGAAAAAGACGGCATTGGAGCAGACTGGCATCCAAGCGCAATCACCCAGAAAAAAGTTGCCGATCAATTAACAAAAGCGCTGAAGGAATTATAATTTCCTTTTCAAATCTTATTTATAATGTTTGAAAATACTTACAGGTTCTTCTTCAATTCTGATTCTTGGGAGTTTTGGAAGAACAGTGTATGTATTTGTCATCCAGTCTCCGTCTTCTCCATCATAAGGATCCCCGTTTTCAGGTTTGTTTAATCCGTCTGCTGGAGGACAGAAAAATCTGAGTGGAATATCAGCTTTCTTTTTCAAAGGATTATTAAAGAAGTAAGGCATCAAATCAATAACCTTAACTCCAGGGGCCTTATAGAACCAGAAATCTCCAAATTCCATCATAATATTCATATCAATCAGTTCATCTTCAAAATACAATTCAAAATAATGAGGCTGCTTATTAAAATGGCAGTTAATTTCTACCCCTTCAGCATCCTCTGAACCACCCCATCTTAATTTTGCAGGCAGTTCAATGCTTCCTTCAGTTTCAATTGGCATAGAATAAAATGGTTTATGAAGCTGCTGTCTGTACATAGCAAGAAGAGGCTGCTCTATACCAACATCTGTATTATTAGGATCAGTTACTTCAAGACCAAGGCGGCCATCATCACGGAACTGATACAAAGTAAATGCAGTAAGCCACTTTTCTTTGTCTTTTTCTACAAGTTCCATAAAATGACGCATATAATTTGCCTGTTCAAAAGGACCATTTACATCACCATCAGCATTCATTTCTGAAAGCACCATCGGTTTATCCTGCCCCGTAATTTCCTTAAGGCGATAGTAAGTTTTTTTACATCGTTCATAAACCGCATCAACATCATAAGCCGCGTAGTTGGAAGTTTCTTTTGTTGCTACATCTCCAGGCCAACCCCAGTGCAAACTTAAATAATTATCACCAGACCAGATATCAGCTTTTTTGTGTGCTTCAAGGAAAATATCTTCCATTTCAAGTTTACCAGTTTCCTGCATATACATACCGGCACACAAAATCATCTTTACGTTAGGAGCATATTGATGCATAACATCACAAACCATTACAAAAAAATCTGCAATCTGTTCATAAGAGGCACGTTTTGTATAACAGAACCAGTTTCCTGTACATTCATGATTAACCCTAAGCAGCAGACGGCCATAAGGACGCAAATCTTTTGCAAGAGGAATAATATCTTCCTTTGTTAATGCAGGATCAATAGTAATTGTAAGAACAACATCCATTCCATGACGGCGGATTTCTTTCATAAAATTAAAAGGTTCATCTTCACGGCGCCCTAACGCTCCACCAAGATAAGGAAAATAATCTTCATAAGGATAATCCCATGCTCCACCAGGAGTTTTCTGGGGACGTGCAATGCTGGCTCTAACAGGCCATTCTTTATCTTTAGGATAATAAGTGTACATCAAACTGATTCCCCGATGAATTTTCTGAAGTTTATGCAGAATATAATCCTGATTTACATAAAATGCTCTTTCGCTTCCGTCTCCTAAATCAAGGGCACACTCTGGCTTTTTCATCAGAACTTTCTTTGTTGTAATCTCACTCATAGTTATTAAATTCCTCTTGCGTTTTATTTGTTCTATATTATATTATTAGTTGGTGGGTTTAAAAAATCAAATTTAATCTAAGTTTTTATAACACAAAAAGTAACTGTTTAGATGTACCAAGGTACACAGTTCTTGCACAAATTCATTCTTTTCTCTAACTCTGCGCCTTTCAGGTATAAAAAATTCATTAAATTTGCAAATTCAGCCGATATTAAATTTGGACTATTTTAGTTTCGTACGAGACTTATAAAAATATATCTGAGGGATATTATATGCAGATTAAAAAGTTTTTTGCAAAATTTTTACCACTTTTTATTTTAGCCGGAATTGCGGCCACAGGATGTGAAGTTGGACTTGGAGAAGAAGTCGACCTTGAAGCTCCAGAACTTGTAATCCTTTCACCAGAGAAACTTTCTTATCAAAGACTTTCTTTTGATTTATCTGGTACTTGTAAAGACAACATTGGTATTACAGATGTTACAATCTCTAACAAAGAAACAGGAAAAATCTACGGTCAGGCTGAAATTACTGGCGAAAACTGGTTCTTCCATATTGATTTGGAGAAAGAAGAAGAAGGTGAAGTAACTTTCCTTGTAACAGCAAATGATGCGTTCAAAAACTCTTCTACAAAATCAGCCAGAACAATTACTCTTTTAGTAGATGAACACGCTCCTGAAGGACTTTCCTGGTACGTTGACCGCGGTAACAGCATTCAGACTCCTCTTAAAGAAAAAGAATTCCTTCAGAATCTTGATTTGAATTTAGCCGTAAATAAAGATTACCCTCAGAATCAGAAATTTACATTAAACGGAAACTTCTATGATGCAATGAGCATTGATGAAATCACTGTTAAACTTTGGGATGATGATTATAATCCTGCAGCTCCAGTTTTAACAAAAACAGTCAGATCAAGCAGCACAAAAGAAAATTACATTGGAGACGGTAAATCAATTTACTCTCCAGCATTTGAATTCAAAAATGAAGATTTCCCTTCAGCATTAAGAACAGGCAAACATTATCTCCGCGTTACATACTATGCCCAGGACAATGACACAATCCAGAAAAACTCAGCAGATGTAGACACAGGACTTTATATTTTCTGGTATCCGGAAAGTGATAAACCTGGTATTCAGCAGACACAGATAGAAGACGGCATTCTTTCTGCCAGCGTTGGAAGTTCTATTCCAATTGACTTCTTTGATGATGACGGTTTAAAAACAATTAAATATGCTCTTAAAAACACTTCGTATACAACAGCACAAGTAATCTCTGGAGCTTCTACTTTATTTACAGATTCTGATTCAGAACCTGCAGGCTCAAACACATTTACAAACAACACAACTCGCGATAAGCCAGTTCAGCTTGATGCTCCAAATATTCCAGGCCAAATGTGGTTAATCACATATGCAGAAGATATTGGTGGTCAGAAAAATGCCCGTGTAATTCAGACAGAAATTACAGATGCAAATAAACCTTTGCTTTTTATTGAATCTCCTTCTGAAAACACAATTCCAGATATGAAATCAGGCTCAACAGAAGTATTCCAGATTAAAGGATACAGTCTTGATTCTAAAGGATCTAAATACATTGCAATCCTTTACTGTCCTGATGAAAGCGGTTCTCAGGATGAAATTCAGCGTCTTGTAACAAGCAATTTCTCTTCAAAAATCAACAACTCAACAAAAGGCGAATCTGGAAATGTTACATTATCAGGCGGAAAAAAACTCTGGTATCAGGAATTCTCTACTGGTACTCAGTCAAACGGCTGGAACAAACAGGCCTTTGAAATTGATATGAATACAATGCAGGATTTCAAAGATGCTTCTGGAAGATCAACTGCAAAAGACAGAAAATATTTTGATATCCTTCTTGTAGATACAGATAACAACGTAATTTACAAACCATTTATCGTAAACGGTGATTCTACTCAGCCTAGTGTTGAAATTGTATATCCAGATAAGGAACTTACCGTTCATGACTATACTCAGAATGATTTAACAATTAAATTCAAAGGCGTAAAATCTACTGGTCTTGGTATGCAAAATGACAGTTATAAAATCACAACTAAGATTAGAGATAAATTATTAACATTCAATAAAATCTCAAATCCTTCAATAACTGTTGATTCAAACGGATATGCTTCTGTAACAATCCCTAAAGCAACATTGAAGACATGGTTTGATACAGAACCTCAGCCAACATTCACTTTCTATGCTACCGACTTACTCGGAAACGGCGGAAATGGTGAAGGACAGCGTTCAATCATCCTTAGCCCACGTCCAACAATTTCAGAAATCACTGTAGATAAAAACAACGGTGTTTACAAAAAAGGCGATGTTCTTAAATTCAAAGTTTCTTTCAACAAACAGGTTAAAGTAACAGGAACACCAAGCTTAAAACTTAAATACTCATCAAGCGACAGTTCACCAAAATTTGCCACATATTCAGGCGGTTCTGGTTCTAACTCACTTACATTCACATTTACAGTTCCAGAAGACGCAATTTCATCTGGAATTATTTGTGACGGTTTCCAGATAACTTCAGAAAATGTATTCCCTAACGGAATTGCAATTAAAGCTACAGAACTTGGTGAAGCTGATGTTTACACTAAACTTCCAGATGGAAAAGTATTAGCAGGAAAAGAAATCAAACTTGACGGAAAGGCACCTGCAATTACTAAAGTAACTGTTCAGGGACCAGATGGAATTACTGACTGTACAAAAGACAAACAGATTACTGCCATTGTAGAAATGTCAGAAAACATTCTTGTTTCAGGAAGTCCTGTTCTTAATTTATATGTTGGAACAACAAAAGTTCCATTCACATTCCAGAAAATGAATGGAAAAGAAATCACTTTCGTTCACACAGTTACTACATCAGATCCAGAAGGTATTTTAACTTATAACTTAATAAATGTTTTCTCTTCAACAGATGCGGCTTACATTACAGATGAACCAGGCAACACTCTTAAAACAGCTTCTGTTGGATCTGCAACTAATACACCAATCAAAATTGACTACACAGCTCCTTCAAATGCTCCTACAACAAATCTTACAGCAGACACTTATAACGCTGCACAGACTATTACTTTAGGAAACATTGAAACTGGTGCTACTGCATACTACTCTAAAGACGGTGGTGTTTCATGGACAGAATATAAGGATTCTGCTAAAGAAGAAATAGGAAACGGTACTTATAAGATTGTAACACGTCAAGCAGATAAAGCCGGAAATATGTCAAGAAACTCATCTGTAAAAACAGTAACTATTAATAACCTCTTTGCTCCAGTAACAGGATTCAATATTGATCTTGGAGATGGACAGTACAAAGAAAATACTGAATTTACATTTACATTAAACTTTGATGAAGAAGTTGTTGTAAATAACACAACAGATATTACACTTACATTTGCTTCTATTAAGGATGCAACAAAAACAAAAACTATTAATGTTGTAAAACCTGCAGTTGCAAATTCAACATCTGTTACATTCAAATATAAAGTAACAAATACAGACTTCTTTGAAGGTATTCAGGTAAAAGAAATTGCATTTGCCAGCGGCTTCAAAGATGCCTTTGGAAACTCACCTGCATTTAGTGGAACTGCTTCTAAACTTACTCCAACAAACTGTACATTCCTTGCAGCAACAGATGGCGGTAAACGTTCAGGTATTATTCTTGATGGTATTCTTCCATCAATTTCAGCCGCTGTTCCAGCAATGAACGGAACTTCAATAAATGGATCTTCTAGTGGAATTTCTGCTGTTACAGATAACAGTAAATTCAAAATTACTCTTACTTTCAGCGAAAACGTTTATAAGGAAGTAGGAAACATTATTTTACAGAGAACTTCTGGCTGGGCTATTCCTGCAGTATTAAGCAGTACAGAATTCAATTCTGCATACAACAAAATGGATGCAACAAATAAAGAATTGATTTTGAAAACATCAGGCGGAAAAGAATTGCTCCATGGTCAGACAGGTATTGCAGTTGGTCCTTACAGAAAAATTACTCATGGTATTAAGTTAGATGGTTCTGGTACAAAATATGTTCCAGATGAATCAACAAAATACGTTCTTGCTTATGAATTAGGACTTTATGACGGTCAGGCAGCTTTGAATAATGGGACTGCCACAGGAACATTTACTGCAAAAGTCTCAGACATCCGTTCTGCTTTGGAAAGTGTAGATTATCACCGTCATTATGTAGATGTTGCTTCTGACAATGTTAAAATTACTGACAACAAAGTAGAAATTACATTCTCTGAAACAATTGAAGACGGTCGTGAATGGGAATTGATTATTCCTCCAACTGCCTTCCGTGATAATGCAGAAAACTTCTATAAAGGTATGAACCTTGATAAGTTAAAAGCTGCAGAAATAACAAAGATGAATATTACAACAACACAGCAAACTGCTTCAGATAAGTATTCTTTATGGAGTAACAATGTTGCTGTTCCAGTAGTACGTGTAGACCGCTACAGCCATGGATGGGGTGCTAGTGAACCAAATGCAGATGGCACTTTAACAAAAATAACTGTAAATAACGGTAAATATAAAACTACATGTGCCGCAAATTCTGGTGCAAGAATTGCTCCAACAGGATATGCCCGTTCAAGAATTGACTGTGAGACACCAGGTGCTTCAATTCTTTACAAGACAGTCAATACTGGTATTGCTGCGTATAATGCTGGAACAAATGTTACAGCCAACGGCACTGATTTTGAGTCAAAACGAAGTAATATTGCAGATGCAACAAAGGCACAGCTTGAATTTACAACAGGCGGAACTGCTTATACACAGGGTAACAACATCATTACTGGAGATGGAACATATACTTCTGCAAGAAAAGACTATATTTCTTCTTATGCCACAAAAACAGGCTTTGCACAGTCAAAGAATGGTATGGAAGGTGTTTTCAGAACAGTTGTTTATGTTCACACTACAAATAAGCGTAGTAACAACTACTATTCAATTAATATTGAAGGTGGTACTGCAAAAGGTGGCCAGCCAAACGTTTCTGGTTTCCCTGTAAGAGACGCAACTTCAGAAAATGATCCAAATGGTGCCGGCCGTTACTCAAAAAATGCATACAACCTTTCTAATAGCCAAACTCCAGGACAGAACTTTGTCTGGGTTTCTTATGAAATCATTTCAAGTAACTGGGCTATTCTTGTTTGTAGAAGTAATCACGCTAAAAACTATCCATACAACAGCTATGGTGATGTAACTTACATTACAAAAATTACCGACTGGCATGGAACAAACTAGGAGACAGGAGAAAGAAAATGAAAAAGACAGGTATTTTTATGAAAAGAATTATCAGATTATTATCACTTATCTCCCTGGGAGCTATCCTTACATCCTGTGAAATTGGATTAGGTGAAGTAGTAGATATGCAGGCTCCTGTTGTAAACGTTGTTTCGCCAGAAAGAACAGGTTACATCCTTAAAACTTTCCAGATTTCAGGTACTGCTACAGATAACACAGGTATTTCTACCCTTTCATTAACAGTAGAACCTATGGATAATCCAACAGACAGTAATTCTTATTTCTTCAGAATTGCTAATGATAAATGGCAAAAATTAGATGTTTCTTCGAATCAGTGGAACGATTATGAAAATGAATACAACAAGATTGCAGGAAACAAAAAAAATTACAGTTGGACTCTTTCTTTTGAATTGCCAGAAACAGTTCAGTCAGGAACAGACTTTATTATTACAACTCAGGTTTACGACAGTTACAATAATGAAAGCAAAAACTCAAAAGATGAACGTTCTGTAACTGTAGATATGGAAGAACCAGTTGTATCATTAATTGCTCCTTCTGTACGTCCTTCTTATTCTGCAGAATTCGATGCCGGAAGAGATTATAAACTTGAAGATAACAGTGTTCTTGCAAATCTTTTGAACGGAACATTTACAATCAGCGGTTCACAGAAAGAAGATGCAAAATTAAGTTATCTTATTGTTTACCTTGATGAAAAACAGGATAAAAATCTTTCAGATTTACAGAATGCTGTTATTTCTCAGAAAGTAACTGGAGATAACCTTAGAAACTGGAGCACAGATATTAATTTATCAAAGATTCCAGGATATGAAACAGGCAAACACATTTTACGTATTGTAACAGAAAGCCACGACTCAGCTGGAAACATAGAAACAAAAGTTCACGGCTGGTTCACATATTGGAATGATGCAGATAAACCTTGGGTTTCAGCAGGATTTGGCGAAGGTTCAACAGAAAACTCACGTGCATCAGTTTATCCAAGCTGTGCATTGCAGGGACAGGCTTACGACGATGATGGTCTTAAATCACTTTCAATCATGATTTATAAAAATGATGAAACAACACCTATCAGTTCAGAAAATATAGATTTGGCAGATGAAAATTATCCTACTTACAAAGCATGGACAATTAATGCCCTTGGTGAAAGCTGCGATTTTAGAGTAGAAGTTTCTTGTACAGATATTAACAACATTGTTTCTACAAAAATCATCCGTTATCTTACTGTAACAGATACAAACCCTCCAAAAATTGTAATTAATACAGACACTTCTGTTCCAATGCTTGGAGATGCTTCTGGTAAAGTAACATTAAGCGGAACTGTAACAGATGATGGTGGAATTAAATCTGTTTATCTTGTTCGTGTAAAATCAGGAATCAGTTCTGATGCATTAATTGACTATTACAACTCAAAATATTCTCAGTGGAATAAAGCTTCTTCAACAGGAACAATCGATTCTAACGGAAACAAAATCTGGAATCTCACATTATCTGATGATGTTATTGAAGACACAATTCACAAAAGAACTTTCACAAAAGATTTTAATATTTTCACTGATTTTGGAATTAATGGTTCAACAGAAACATTAACAACACAGAACTTTATCATCATGGCAAAAGATACAGGAGACTGTGCAAATATTGACTCATTCACATGGGCTGGTGACACAATTGCTCCAAATCTTACAATTGATACCGTAACTGTAAATACTTCTACAGGTACAAAAAAAGAATCTATTGATTTTGCAGAATATAACACATTGCATAAATCTAAAAAGCTTCAGCCTTTTAATAAAAATAGCAGTGGAGTTATAACTGATAAGGTTATTTTAAGCGGTACATGGTCAGATAACTCTACAGATAACTGGACTAACAAATCAAAACGCGGAAATATTACAATCAACTGGGAAGGTGCTTCAGTAACAGTAAATCCTGATGACAACGGAACATGGTCTACAAATCCAATTACACCTCCAGATGTAACTACAGCCTCAATTTCTGCACAGTTCCAGGATTATGCTAAAAATACTGTAAAAGTAAATGAAAACTTCTTTGTAAGTTCAAGCAATCCAGAATTATTAAGAATCAGTGCTATTGAAAACGATGGCTCTTATAAAGTTGGAGACAAAATCCATATCACCCTTGAATTTAATAAAGCAGTAACTTTCAGCGGTGGTACAGCAGTTCCTTCTCTTACATTAAATGTCCCAGTTTCTGGAACTAAAAAAACAATTAACTATGATCCTTCTTACAAAGTAAAGAACGAAAATAATCAGGATATTGAAACAAACGGAACAGCAACACATGTATTTACTTATACAGTTTCAGCTGGTGAAGATATCCCTGTTCTTGATGTAACAAACATTAACCTTAATGGTCATACATGGAAAGATAGTGATGGTCTTGCAGTTAAGAGTATGGCAATGCCTTCTACAAATAACAAACTCAACAAATCAAGAACAATCACAATTGATACAATCTCTCCTTACTTTAAAGCAATTAAAGCAATTACACCTGCAGGTTCTTATAACAAGGGAAAAGAAATCTTTATCCAGGCACAGTTCTCAGAAGAAGTTACTATAGAAACTGTTTCTAAAATTAAACTTGGATTAAATGCCGCTTCTCAGCTTGAAACTGATTCTGCAGTAAAAACAGGTCCAGATACAGTTTTGTTCACATATTCAATTAATGACAGACAGAACGTAAATGGTCTTGATGTAAACTCTATTACAATTACAGATGCAAATATTAAAGATGCAGCAGGTAATATTCTGACTTCAACAAGAATTCCAGAACGCACAGGCCTTTCTTCTATTAATGTTGATACAACTACTCCAGGGGCTCCAACAATTACTGGAATTACAAACAACGCCATCATCTATGCTTCAACAGGTGCAAAATTCACAATTGCCGGATTTACAGATGATGTTGCTGTTAGAAAATACTCTGTTGATAACGGAAAATCATGGTCTGACTATACAGGACAGGTTACTCTCTTAGATAACGGAGATTATACAGTAACTGCATATCAGCAGGATAAAGCCGGAAACGTTTCTTCAAATGCAACAGCTATCCACTTTAATATTGATGCAGGACATATTCTTACTTCTGTAACAGCTGGTGTTCCAACAGGTACTTATACAACAGGAAAAGAAATTCCAATTTACTTGAATTTCAGAAAACCAATCAATGTTAATAATGCAGCTGCCCTTTCTCTAAACTTAAGTAACGGACAAAAAGCAACATATTCTTCTGGTTCAGGAACTACACAGGCATTATTCAAATATACAGTTCAGGAAGGTGACTCTTGTGATGCCTTGAATGTAACTTCAATTACAGGAACATTCACAGATGCAGCAGGAAATAATGTAAGTTCTTATGTTACTTCAATTCCTACAGGAAAAAATCTTGTAGACAGCAGAACAATTAAAATTGTAACAGGACAGCCTATAGCTGGAACAACAACTCTTACAGGAAATACTCTTTCTGTAGATTTTGGTCTTCCAATTTCAAAAGGCACAGGAAACATAACAATTACTCATGGAGACGGCTATAAGGCACCTGCAGTTCTTTCTGTAGAAAAGTACAACAAACTTAAAGCCAAAAACAGTGCTATCTCTACATATTATGAACCTGGAACAAACGGTTCAGATGCAAACGGTAACTCTGATTTAACAGAAAAATACATTCTTAAATACACTTATGATGTAACAAATACTACAGTTATTGCTGCTTTGAAAACAGCTGGTGCTGATCAGGTTATTGTACCAATCAACTCAAGCTATGTAACCGTAAGCGGAACAAAACTTTTAATCACTTTGGAAGATTCATATGAATTACCAGTTAAAGGTGCTACATATTCTGTAAGTTTACCAGCAAGCCTTGTAAAAGACAGACAGAATCACACAAATGATGCAGCAACAAAAACAATAACACTTGCAGGAGTAGAAGCTCCAGCTATCCGTATCAATAAAGTAGCTGAAACAATTAATGTTACTGCAAAAACTGTTACACAGCCAACAACAGCCGGTGTAAAAATTGACTGCCAGACTCCTGGTATTCAGAGAAATGCAGGTCTTACATGGACCGTTAAGAGTCAGACAAATGATAGAGTTACAAAAGCAAAAGGAGCTACAATTACTCAGAACAAACTTTCTTTATCTGCAGTCAATTCATTAAGTTCTACAAATACAGCAACACCATTTAATTTAGGTTCAACCACTGATTTGGATAAAGGTTATATCTACCAGATTACCGCAGTTGCAACAAAATCAGGTGTTTCTCAGACAACTTATGAATTTGCTTACCGTACAGTATACTCTGTTCAAAATACAGATAAAGCTATGGGCGAAGTAGGCGATTCATATACACAATTCTGGCTTCGTGGTGGTGATGACAGTAGTGGAGGAGTAAGTACAGCAGGCTTCCCAGTCAGCTGGAATACTTCCGAATTTGACAAAGTCAGAGCCATGACAAAAAAGACAAATTCAACTACATGGTATTGGATTACATGGAATATCAACACAAAATGTTACCCACAGCCATTAAGAGGAGATTTTCCTTCTGATGCAGTTGAAAAAGGTCCATCTGTATGGTGCTGGGGTATGCAGGGACCTATTCCAGAAGGTTTGGATAAATTTATTCTTTATCCTGGACACAGTATGTCTATTGATGCAAATGTAGACTATCAAGCTGGAAACATGTCTTTCTATGAGAAACACTGTGAATACAGAGATAATAATGGAAATGTAGTTAAATCTAAAAAACCATAACTTTCATAGAGAAGAGCCTCCCTCTTCTCTAATTGACGATTAATGCATTTCCAAGTAGAATAGTAGAACTATTTAATTTAGAAAATAAATTTTATATATGGAGTAAAATCGATGGCTAAAACAAAGTATGTTTACTTTTTTGGTAACGGCGATGCAGATGGTGATGAATCAATGCGCGCAGTACTTGGTGGTAAAGGTGCAAACCTTGCTCAGATGGCTAAAAAGCCTTTAAGTCTTCCAGTTCCACCTGGATTCACAATTTCTATTGACGTTTGTCAGGAATATTACAAATTAGGTAAGAAATATCCTGCAGGTCTTGATAAAGAAGTTGCAGAATATCTTGGTAAACTCGAAAAATCATTCGGAAAAAAACTTGGTGATGAAAATGATCCTCTCTTAGTTTCTGTTCGCTCTGGTGCTGCAGAATCTATGCCTGGTATGATGGATACAATTCTTAACCTTGGTCTTAACGACAAATCTGTTGTTGGTTTGGCTAACAAAACAAACAACCCACGTTTCGCATGGGATGCTTACCGCCGCTTCATTCAGATGTACGGTAACGTTGCTATGGGCGTTGATCACGATAAATTCGAAGAAATCATCGCTGAAGTAAAATCACACCGCGGAATTAAAGAAGATACAGAACTCACAACTGAAGAACTTCAGGAAATCGTAACAAAGTACAAAGCAATGTACAAAAAAGAAAAAGGAGAAGATTTCCCTCAGGATCCACAGGTTCAGATGTGGGGTGCTATCGGTGCTGTATTCGGTTCTTGGATGAACGAACGTGCTATCGTATATCGTAAGCTCAACAACATCGATGAAAACGTTATCAAAGGAACTGCTGTAACTGTTATGGCAATGGTATTTGGTAACATGGGTGAAACATCAGGTACTGGTGTTGCATTCTCACGTGACCCATCTACAGGTGAAAACCACTTCATGGCTGAATATCTTATCAATGCTCAGGGTGAAGACGTTGTAGCTGGTATCCGTACTCCAATGGATATTTCTGCTCTTGAAAAACAGCAGCCAGAAATCTTCAAAGAAATCTCAGAAATCCGTGATCGTCTTGAAAAACACTATCGCGATATGCAGGATATGGAATTCACTGTACAGGAAGGAAAACTCTTCATGCTCCAGTGTCGTAACGGTAAACGTACAGGTCCAGCAGCTGTTAAGATGGCTGTAGACATGGTAGCTGAAGGAATGATTACAAAAGAAGAAGCTCTTCTTCGTGTAAAACCTGATCAGTTGGATCAGTTGCTCCACCCACAGTTCGATGCAAAAGCTCTTAAATCAGCTAAACCATTGGCATCTGCTCTCAACGCTTCTCCAGGAGCTGGTTGTGGTCAGATCGTATTCACAGCTGACGAAGCTGTAGAATGGGACAAAGCTGGTAAGAAAGTTATGCTCGTTCGTAAAGAAACATCTCCAGATGATATCGCTGGTATGTATGTTGCTCAGGGTATCTTAACTTCTACTGGTGGACGTACATCACACGCTGCTGTAGTTGCTCGTGGTATGGGTACACCTTGTGTATGTGGATGTTCAGACGTTGTATTCAAAGATAAAGAAACTGTTACAATTGGTGGAAAAGAATTCAAAAAAGGTGACTTCATTTCTATCGACGGTTCAACAGGTAAAGTATACGGTGAAGTAATTCCTGTAACTCCAGCTGCTGTTTCTGGCGACCTCGAAACATTCCTTGGTTGGGCTGATGAAGTTCGTGCTAACTCAGCACGTACAACTCCATCTGGAAAAACTGTAAAAGGTTTCGAAGTTCTTGCTAACGCTGAACAGAACGAAGCTCCACAGGCATTCCGCTTTGGTGCTGCTGGTATTGGTCTCTGCCGTACAGAACACATGTTCTTCGAAGAACCAAAACTTACTTCATTCCAGAAAATGATCTGTTCTGATACAACAGAAGATCGTAAAGAAAACCTTAAAGCAATTCTTCCTCTTCAGCAGAAAGACTTCTATAACATCATTAAAGTTATGGAAGGACGTGCTGTAACAATCCGTCTCTTGGACCCTCCATTAAACGAATTCGTACAGGCTGAAACTCCAGACTTGGCTAAAGCTTTGGCTAAGAAACTTGGTGTTAAAGTTGACTTCATCAACAAGAAATACTCTGAATTGAACGAACACAACCCAATGCTCGGTCACCGTGGTTGTCGTCTCGCTATCACATATCCAGAAATCTATGAAATGCAGGTTGAAGCTATTGCTCGTGCAACAGCTCAGGCTGAAAAAGAAGGTCTTAAACACGACGTTCGCATCATGATTCCAAACGTAACAACTGCTAACGAATTGAAACAGATTCGTGCTCAGGCAGAAGCAGTAATCGCAAACGTAAACAAAGATTGCGGTACAGCTCTCAAGTTCCAGATTGGTTCTATGATCGAATTCCCACGTGCTGCAGCTACAGCTAACGCTATTGCAGAATGTGCAGACTTCTTCTCATTCGGTACAAACGACCTTACACAGACAACATTCGGTTTCAGCCGTGATGACTACTCTAAATTCATCGATTCTTACTTGGATCAGAAGGTTCTCCTCCAGGATCCATTCAAGACTTTGGACGAAGATGGTGTTGGTGTAATGATCGGTCTCGCAGAAGAAAAAGGTCGTTCAGTTAAGGCTGACCTCCACCTCGGAATCTGTGGTGAACACGGTGGTGACCCAGCTTCTATCGCATTGTGCTACAAGCTCGGTTTGAACTACGTATCATGTTCTCCATTCCGTGTACCAGCTGCAAGACTTGCTGGTGCTCAGGCTGTAATTAAAGCTTCTAAAAAATAGTTTTAATTAAAGTTTAGTTATAAAGGCGTTTCTTCGGAAACGCCTTTTTTATTTTCTATGAGCCCCAGCAAGTCTTATCGTCTTGCCTCTGGCAACTCGTTCTTAACGGTTCTTCGATTTTAGTCAGGTGCTCAGGCAGTTATCAAAGCTTCTAAAAAATAGTTTTAACTAAGTATCTATTGCAAAAATGCCGTCAATATTGTTAAACTGTGTTCTGTAATTTTTTTTTGGGAGTTTTTTATGAAAAAATTATTTTTATTTTTATCACTTTGTACAACATTGCTTTTCTCATCTTGTTCAAACTTTTTTGCCCCTTTTAATGAAAACGGCAGAATCGTGATTAGTTTTTCCAACAAAGATGCTGCAAAATCTATTTATACTAATATAAGTGACATTCCAATTAACCGGGGAGCTATTCCTATCAGAATTGATATTACTCATGAAACTACTGGTGAAAGCGAATCACAGGAAATCACAATAAACGCTCTTCAAGAATATTCAAATTCAACTGTAACTTTTGAAAACGTCAGAATAGGAACATGGACTGTATCTTGTTATGCACTTGATAAAAATGATAACGGGGATACACTTGATGAAATAGCTTTTGCCCAGGAGAGAGTTACTGTTGAAGCTGGCGATACTAAACCTGTTAATCTTACACCACTATATAACATAGTTTCTCCATCTATCGGAGTAAATGTTTCTTCTCTTAAACTAATAAAAGCTCCTTCAAAAACTTCTTATGTTTTAGACGACCCTCTTCAAGCAGATGATGCTATATTTGAAATAGAGCTTTCTAATGGTTATAAAACTGAAATGACTTTCCAAAAAATACAATCTACTTTTGCCGATTCTCTGTCGTCCTTTACTATAAATGTTTCATTCGCTATAGAGCCAAATGAAACTCCTGTTTATGATGTTAATCAAGCTACTCGATTTTATTACTACATTCTTTATACTTATGGTAATACAGATACTCATGGTGCTTATGAACCAAATTATATCTCTGTTCCAATCACTCTTAGCGCCAAACCACCTGTTATTACAGAACAGCCAGGCATAGCAACTATGGATAAACAAAAAACTTACGAATTTTCTGTAGAAGCACAATTACCAACTTATGATGTTCCCGCTAATAATACTACTTCAAGTGCAGAATTACGTTATTACTGGCATTCTGCTGGTTCAAGCATTACACCAAATGAAATAAATAAAGCTTCAGCAGATGGAAGTATTTTAAGAGAAACTGGTAGTATTTTTGGTGATCAACTATATTTCGATTACAACCAATGTGCTGTTATAAACGCTGATACAGATGGCCTTAATGGAGAACCTTCATTTGTAGAATCACGCTATGGTACATTAGAGAGAAGAGTTCCTGGAGCAGGGGCTACTAACCAGCAATTTAGGATGAACGACACAAATATCTCATTAACCAATGAAAATAACAAGGAATTCTTTATTTCTGAATATAAAAACGGACACTGGACAGTTCCTTCTATTGAAATGTTTAGAATTGAAAAAACTTTTTATAACCTTGGTAAGGGTGACACAGGAACAGGTTACTATTACGATTTCACAGAAAGTAATAATAAATACAACATTACTGTAGAAAGAGTTAATACTTCTGACCTTCCAATATTTGGCTACGTTCCTTATAAAGTTAGTTACAGCTTTGAAGAAGACAATATAACCTGGGAACAAAACAGATATAATGATTCTGCAGAAAGATATAAAATCATTTATGTTCCAACAAAATTAGCTTCAGTACCAGATGTTAGTTTTGAATATGCAGATGGTAACTATACAAATAATCAATACAACTATTGTGAAAGATACTATAATTTTGTGGATAAGAAGTATTATGGTTACAAATACGGTACAACCCGCAATCCATTACCAGATCCTAAACCAGCTGAAGTAGCCGTTAATAGCTTCTCTATTAAAGGCTATTACTATGGCAATGAAACAGAAAATTATAAAAAAGTTGACTTAATTTCATGCAAAGGAATAAGAAATGGCTGGAGTGAAGATATGAGCCTTAATAAAAAAGGTGAAAGTCTGGAACTTTGCACACTTTCTGATAATCAATCCTACTTTATAACAGAATTCCAAGAACAAGACTGCTTAACTAGAGTACCTTCCGTAAATTTCTATATCTCTCTGGAAGCTTATTTTTCTGTATCAGACAAATACAAAGAATGGGTTATTGATAAAACTCCTGTTCACAAATCCCTTCCAGCTGTAAAGTTCTCTTTAGATACAAACTAATCTAAAAATTTACAAAAAAAGGCGTTTCTTTGGAAACGCCTTTTTCTTTTTAACTAAGTATCTCTTGAAAAAATGCCGTCAATATTGTTAAACTAACTTGTATTAGTATTTTTGGGAGTTTTTATGAAAAAATTATTCTTATTCTTATCAATTTGTGCAACTTTGTTCTTCACATCTTGTTCAAACTTTTTTGCCCCTTTTAATGAAAACGGAAGAATCGTTATTAATTTCTCAAACAAAGATGCCGCAAAAAAAATTCTTACTGAAGTACCAACAAACTTTAATGTTCGAATCTACGTTGAGATTGAACATACAATTACTGGTGAAAAAGAATCTCAAGACATTTTGTTTAACCTTGCTCCAGATATCCCAGATTCTAAAGACCCCTATCCTGTTACTTTTGAAAACGTTAGATCTGGTGTATGGATAGTTTCATGTTATGTTCCAGAAAAAGATGATAACGGCAATATTATTGATAAAATTGCATTTGCCTGCGATTCTGAGGTTACTGTTGTACCTGGAGTTTCTTCCGAAGTTAATCTTAGACCACAATATAATGTTATAAGCTCTGGGCCATCAGGCGTACACGTAAAGAATGTTGAATTATTATCGAATCCTTCAAAACTCACTTATGTCTTAGACGACCCTCTTGAAGCCGATGATGCCTTGTTTGAACTTGAACTTTCAAACGGCTACAAAACAATAATGACTTTTGATGAAATTCGAACTACTTTTGCCAACTCAGATGTTTTCCCTAACAAAGTTACATTTTCAAAAACCGTTGAGCCTGACCATACCCAACCTAAACATTCATACGCTACACGATATTATTACTATATTGTTTATACCTTTGACTGTATCAATAACGGAAGCTCTGTAACAAAAAAATTCCCTATTGAAATCACCCTTAAAGCAAAACCACCTGTTATTACAAAACAGCCAGGTAAAATTTCTTTTAAAGATATAAATTATAATTACGAATTTACTGTAGAAGCAGAATTACCAAGCTATCTCTATCACGAAAACAATCTTAATGATGATGAAATTAGTTTGCTTTATTATTGGCATAACACTAACTCACCTTATACCCCAGATGAATTTTCAAAAACTAAGATTACTAATACATATAGTGGGAAAGTCACTATGGGAGCTACGAGTGAACCTCAACCTCTCTTCTATGATTACATACAATGTTCTGTTTTAACCTATGATAAAATAGGCCTGAATTTTCCTGATAATGACTATTCATCAACAGAGACTCGCTACGGAACTTTGGAAAACAGATATCTCAATACATCTACTCCAAACGGTAAATATAAACTTATAGCAGCAGATATCGACATTTCTTCTGAATATAGTAAGAATGGTTCTGCAGAATTTATATCAGAATTCAAGGATGGTTCCTGGTCTGTTCCATCAATTGAATTCTTTGAAATTAAAAAAACATTTGAAAATAATACATACTCAAATGAAATCTCAACAGGTAGATACTACGATTTCACAGAAAGCGACAACAAATACAACATTACTGTAGCAAGAGCAAATTATACAGATTATAGCGTTCCTTGCTTCGGCTATGTTCCTTATAAAGTAAGTTACAGTTTTGAAGAAGATGGACTAACATGGACTAACACTAAAACTATTACAATTCCAACAAAATTGGCTTCTTTGCCAAATACATTAGATCCTAAATACGCTACTGATAATTATGACCCAGAATTCGGTTATAACTACTATGAAAGATTCTATAATAAGAGTGACAATAAATATTATTGTAAAAAATCAGACGGTTCATTAACATATTCTATTCCAAATCAAGAAAAGGAAGTAAATACATATAAAATAATTACTGAAGCAAGATACTATAGTTCCTCTATGTCTACTTCTTTTAGTTTAGAACATTACTTAAACTATACAGGTACAAGAAACAGCTGGTCTTCCACAGAACCAGTAAATTCTCATAAAACTCCAATCAGCAGCGACCGACCAAAAGTTGATGCTTCATATTATCGTATTTTCCTTTCAACAGAGCTTACTAATGATGAACAAAAACGTATTGAGAATTATGGTCTGGACATCTTCATTTCCCTTGATGCTGTAATTTCAGTTTCTCCATCCTTCAGTAACTGGGTAGTAGACTGCACCCCAATCCGTAAATCCCTCCCTCCAGTAAAATTCTCATTACTCCAATAAGCCTTTCTAAGAATAAAAAGAATCTCCCTTCCCGGGTATACAAAAAATTTTACATTCATAAAAATACGGGAAGGAAGGGAGATTCATAATTTTTTTCCTTTTTGCAGTTTTTAAAGTTTATAAATTCCTCAATCCATAGTAAAATATTTGTGAATGAAATTTATTCTTGACTATGACTTTGCAGCTATTATTGTAATGCTTACTATTATTATTAGTTTTTTTAGAAAAAAGACTATTAATACTATCATCACTAAAGTATTTTCAATATTAACTCTTTTCAACTTTTTGTCTCTCTTCTTTGAAATTATTGCATCTATTGCAATAGGACACTCTTCTTCTGTAAACAAGTTTGTCTTATATCTGGTAAAATGCTGCTATTTCATATGTTCAGCAGGTGTTGCCACAGCCTTTTTCAATTCAATCTGTTTCTCAGTAGAAAGTTTCAAAGCAAAACGTGATAAATACAGAATCTATACTTATATCCCATATGCAATCCAGTTACTTCTTATAATCACAACCCCAATTACTCACTGGGTATTCTCTGTAGAACCAGGTGTAAACAATTATATTTATGGCCCTCTTTATTCACTTATTCCAGGCTTATCTTTTCTTTATATGGCCCTCAGCCTTTTTGTCTGCATAAAGGAAAGAGGCTTCCTTACAAGAGCGCAAATTACAGGTATCTGCTGTTATTTCTTTATTTCAATCTTTGCAGTAGTACTTCAGGCTATTATTCCATCAATCATGCTCATCAATTTCTGTACAACCCTGTCTATTTTGATTGTTTACCTTTCTATGGAAAACCCATCAAACTATACAGACAAAGAAATGGGTCTTTTTAACCGCAGAGCCTTCCTTCTTGTTATTACACAGAAACTTGCAAGTAAAACAAAATTCAGAATCGTAGGATTCCAGATTTCAGGAATTAAATATCTTACAAATACAATTGGTTTTGAAAACAAAGAATTCCTGATGAAAAAAATCTCTGACATGCTTATGATTGCCTGCAATAAAAATCCTTTATTCAGACTTTCAAGCAGCAGATTTGCAGTAATTTTGCCAGAAGATGTTATTA
Organism: Treponema sp.; assembly: GCA_024402665.1. Lineage (GTDB taxonomy): Bacteria > Spirochaetota > Spirochaetia > Treponematales > Treponemataceae > Treponema_D. The sequence continues at coordinate 27,934 of JAKSTI010000002.1, read as the reverse complement.
ATCAGCAGCAAATTGTTGAACGAATTAAATTAGCCTTTACAGAATCTTTCCGCGCAGGAAACATCATGCTATCTTTATCTGTAAGACTTACAACTCTCTTGTGCCCAACAAATGCCCCTACAGTAGATGACGCAATCGATATTATTGAACGCACACTTCTTAAAATCTCTGACCGTGAATCTGGCACTGTAGTTCCAGCAGATACAAGCATTTTCTTAAAATCATCACGAGAACACGCTATTCAACATCTCTTAAAAAACGCTCTTAAAAACAATGAATTTTTCGTTGTTTATCAGCCAATTTATTCAATTAAAAATAAAAAATTCTCTACAGCAGAAGCATTAATCAGACTGAATAATAAAGAATTAGGATTTATTGGGCCAGATGAATTTATTCCTATTGCAGAACAAAACGGCCTTATTCTTGAAATTGGTGAATTTGTTTTTAAATCAGTTTGTGAATTCATCCTTTCTGAAAAAATCTGGGAAAAAGGAATTGAATATATCCATGTAAATCTTTCTGTAATTGAATGTATGCAGGAAAAACTTTATCAGAATCTTCTTGCTATCATGGATTCTTTTAATCTTCCTTACAAGTATATCCACCTTGAAGTAACAGAAACTTCTGCAATTGCTTCAAGAGATACATTAAAAGACAATATGAAAAAACTTCTGGACAATAACATCAGATTCTCTCTTGATGATTTTGGAACTGGTTTTTCTAATATGCAGACACTTATTGAATATCCGTTCCAGTCTATTAAGCTTGATAAATCTATTATTCAGGCATCCAGAAATGATTTTAAGGCAAAGACAATTTTAACTAATGTAATCAAAATGGTTCAGAAGTTAGATATGGATATTATTGCTGAAGGTGTTGAAGAAAGCGAACAGGTTGAACTTCTTGAACACATGGGATGTACCCACATTCAGGGTTACTATTTTTCTAAGCCGCTTCCTAAAGCTGAGTTCCTGGAGTTTATAAAATGACATATGTTTACAGTTTTGAAGTTGCCGCCATTTTTATTTCTCTGGCAGTCTGGGTTAGTTTATTCCAGCAAAAGATTATTTCTACAAAGACTGTCCGCTTTTTCTCTTTATTAAACTCTCTGGTACTCTGGTCAGGTTTATTAGATCTTATTTCCATAGTGCTTCTTTTTTATCCGCAAAATCATCCTGCATGGCTCCACTATCTTGTTAATGTCTGCTATCAGATTTCTTTCCACTGTGTTCCAATTACATTCTACTATTGTATGTTCTTCTTCACAGAAAAGAATTCCCCTATTTCAATTAAGGCCCATTTCCTTGAAGGATTACCTTTCTTAGTAACATTCATTTTTGATGTTACTAACCCATTCACACATCTGGTATTCTATTTTGACGCAAATCATAATTACCAGCAGGGACCATTAATCATCATTGGTTACATAAGCGCGCTTTTCTACATTATTCATTCACTTGTTCGCGTAATCAAATTTAAGTCTCATTTTACTTTTGACAATATTATTGTTGTTGTTTTCTTTACACTTGCTTCAACAATTTCTGCTTTAGTTCATTTCCTCTTCCCTAGTCTTATGATTATGGACTTTGTAGTAGCAATTTCTGTTTTGCTTAGCTTCCTTTCTCTTGATAACCCACAGGACTATCTTGATAAGGAAATGAACATTTATAATCGTTCAGCATTTATTACTCTTTTCCCAGATTTACTTAAAAAAGAAAAAAACCTGCGCCTTCTTGGAATTAAGATTGAAGAAATGAAATATCTTAATGACACTATTGGTGTTCATAACAGAATTACATTGATGAAATCTCTTTCTGCTCTTCTTCAGCAGGTTTGCAACAAAAAAAGCATTTTCCGTATTTCAAGAAGTAAGCTTACAATCCTTCTTAGTCAGGATGATGAGGAAATGCAGACTCAAATCAAAAAAATCTGTGACATTTTCCTTTCACCAATCAAGTACGGTAATTTAGAGATTTCTCTTTCTATTTACCTTGATTTAGTAAAGTGCCCTGAAGATGCAACAACTGTTGAAGAAGCAATTGATCTTATTGAAAATTCTTTCACAGCCACTATTTCTGCAGAAAAAATCCTTGTAGAAAAGGCAAATAAATCAATTCTGGAACAGCGCAAACGTGAACACAAAATCCTTTTGATTATTGAACAGGCATTAAACAACAATGAATTCCAGGTTGTGTATCAGCCAATTTATTCTTTACACAAAAAAGATTACACAGCGGCAGAAGCTTTATTAAGACTTCACAGCAAAGAACTTGGAGAAATCGGTCCTGCAGAATTTATTCCTCTTGCTGAAAAAAATGGTCTTGTATTAAAAATTGGTCAGTTTGTTTTCAAAAAAGTATGTCAGTTTGTTTCAGAAAATCATTTGTGGGACATGGGAATTCAGTGCATTCATATTAATCTTTCTGTAATCCAGTGTATGCAGGAAAGATTGCACGAACAGTTGTTCCATATTATGGATACATACCACCTTGATTACAGATACATTACTCTTGAAGTTACAGAAAATACAGCAAATGCATCTCATCAGGTTCTTAAGAACAACATGAACATTATGCTTAAACGTGATATTAAATTTTCTCTTGATGATTTTGGAATTGGATTTTCAAATTCTTCGAGCTTAATTGACTATCCTTTCAACAGCATTAAACTTGATAAATCTTTAATCTGGGAAGCAATAAAAAACGAAAAGGCAAAGATTATTCTTAAACAGACAATTTCTATGATTAAAGAACTTAATATGCAGGTAATAGCAGAAGGGGTAGAAAACAAAGAACAGGTGGATTTAGCAACCGAATTAGGCTGTGATTTTATCCAAGGGTTCTTCTATTCCTACCCCCTCTCAGAAAGTGATTTACTCACTTTTATGATGTAATTTATTTGGCTTGATTCAGCTTATTTTGCGTTTCCAGCTGCTTTTTCATCAATAGCAGGTGTTCCAATCAAGTTGATGATGAACTGCAAATTGTCGTCATCTACATATCCTGTAAAATAACGTTTCTTATTTTTCAAAGCCTTAAGATCTTCAAGTGTTACTGGATCCTGAATTGAAACTTCATATGTTTTCTTTCCTACTGAATCAAAAGTAACTTTTGTTTCACCTTTCTTTTCAGAAATTCTGATTTTTCCTCTTAAACTTCTATAGCTGAGTGTAGAAGGAGTAGTAATCTGTTTTTCAGCATTTAACTGCTGATCTGCTGCTTTTTTTGGTGCAGCAAAAACTGTAAACCCAGTTACGCAGAAAATAGAAGCTGCGCATAAAACTTTTTTAATGAATGATTTTGTTGTTGCTGTCATAATGATCACCTCATAATTTATTTGTGTTATATTTAATATATACTTAAATAAGTAATCGGCAACAAAAAAGTAACAAAAATAAGTTTTTTCTTAGAAATAAGTTATCTGAAAATCGCCGTTTTCCTGAAACCCGATTCTTTTATAAAGCTGGATTGCGGGACCATTTCTGTTTCTTACAAAGAGGCAGACTTTTCTTTTATTTTTTATGATAAGGGCACACAGCTTATAAATAAGATGCCAGCTGTAGTAATTTCTGCGGTAAAGTGGTTCTGTATAAATCCCGCCTAACTGAATGTAGCCTGTTCCAATTGCATTTGTATTTGCCTTCGCTACAGGTTCCCCATCACTATATAAAACATAAACAATCTGATTTTTAAGAGTCTTTTTAAGTTCCATTGCAATTACTAAATCTGATATTTTTGAACCGGGAACAACTACTTCCTTAATAAAGTAATTTTTTTGCAAAGGCAAAATTATATCACAATCTTTTTCTGTACAACGCCTGATCTCATCATCCGGATTCAACTGCTCTGGCGGGAGATTTGGCTGCTGTTCAAGAGTCATAACTTTATATTCATTAATGTGTGCAGGTTCTTCTCCCGCCTTTTTCATCAATTCTGTAATAAATGCAGATCCCGCCTTTTCTCCGCTGATGCATTTTACAGGTTTCTCTTTTAACAGCCGCAAAAACTCAGTAGCAAACTCCGTTGATTTATTAACATCACCCTGTGCAATAAATGGAATGCAATGAAAAAGCTGGTTATCCCAAAAAAGAACTCCTTCTATCTTGTCAGATTCCACAATCATCACTTTATCAAAAGAAAACTTAACCTGCGCCATAAGCTGAGCACAAGAATGTTCATATGAAATCAAAAAGTTCTTTATTTCTTCTAACTGTTCTGGTTCTGCCTTTACAATTTTCATTATTATGATTTTATCATTATTAATTCTTCTTGAAAACTTCTATACATATCTATATATTTCAAACTATGGAAATTTTAAAAACTATTATTATTGGTATTTGTATTGGTATTGCAAATGTTATCCCTGGTGTTTCTGGGGGAACTCTTGTTGTTGTATTCAACATTTATGATAAATTCGTAAACGTTATTTCTTTTAATCTTAAATACATAAAAAGTCATCTTAAGTTTGTTATTCCTCTTATTGGCGGAATGGGTTTAGGCGTTGTTGTTTTTGCAAAATTGATTCAGGTTTTGTATACACGCTTCCCTGTTCAGACAGACTTCTTCTTTACAGGATTAATCATCGGTAGTATTCCAATGCTTTTTTCTTACATGCTTAAACGTGAAGACAGAAAAAATTCTGCAAAAGATTACATTGGTCTTATAATTTGTGTTCTTGCAGGTCTTGCTTTGATTCTCACTTTCTCTTATATCGAAAGTCAGGTTAATCCAGATGATTCATCAATGCAGTTTATTCTTCCAGAAATTCAGTTCAAACTTCTTGTAAAGATTTTCCTTGCTGGTATTTTGGGAGCAGTTGCTATGGTTGTTCCTGGAATCTCTGGCTCTCTTCTTATGCTGATTCTTGGAGTTTATCCAATTGTTATGGCAAGTATTCCAGCTTTATTAAACTTTGACACATTCTTCCACGCTTTGTTCCTTTTGCTGCCAAATGGTATTGGCGTTTTAATGGGGCTGGTTGCTGGTGCAAAATTGATTTCATTCCTTCTTAAAAAATTTCCACATGCAACTTATGCCGTTATTTGTGGTTTAATTTGTGGATCTGCTTATACTTTATTCCCAGGAGTTTCAGACCTTAATTCTGTAGGAATGGTAATTGCATCTATCATCTGTCTTGCAGCAGGTTTCTGTATGGCTTTCTTCAGTTCAAGATCTTCAGAAGAACCTGAGCAGGCAGAAATTAAAACTGTTGAAACAAATAATTCAGAGGAGGGAAACTAATGGATTACGTTTTAAAATATACAAATCTTTCTAAAAAATACGGTTCAAAAGAAGCTTTGAAAGATGTTACTCTTGAAGTACCTCAGGGCTCAATTGTAGGACTTTTAGGACCAAACGGAAGCGGTAAAACTACTTTATTAAAAACTACTGCCGGTTTGTTAAAACCAAGTTCTGGAACAGTAGAAATCTGCGGACATAAACCAGGCAAAGAATCAAAAGACTTAGTTGCATATCAGCCAGATAAAGTTTATTTGAATGACTGGATGAATGTAAAAGACCTGTTCCTTATGATGGACGATTTTTATTCAACTTTTGATCTTGCAAAGGCTTATGATATGTTAGGCCGTCTGGAAATCAATCCTAAAGACAAACTTAAAACAATGTCTAAAGGTACAAAAGAAAAAGTTCAGCTTATTACAACTATGAGCCGCAAAGTTCCTTTATACATTCTTGATGAACCTATTGGTGGTGTTGATCCTGCTGCCAGAGATTATATTCTTAATACAATCCTTTCAAACTATCAGGAAAACGCTACTATTTTAATTTCTACACATCTTATTTCAGACATCGAAAATATTCTTAATTACGTTATTTTCTTAAAGAAAGGCGAAGTTGTTCGTCATGGAAATGCTCATGAAATTCGTGTAGCAGAAAGCACTACAATTGATGCTTTATTCAGAGAGGTGTTCAAATGTTAAAAAATGTAGGTAAAGTATTTAAATACGAATTCAAACATGCGTCAAAAACTCTTGTTCCTATGTATACAATTCTTTTAATTATGGGATTATTAATTGGAGTTTTTCTTTCCCCATTCTCATCATTATCAAGCTCAATTCTTGACAATGAAGCTCAGTTTAATTCAAACGGTCTTTATTACGAATATAATGGCAACGAATCTATGTATCAGCAGCAGGTAGAAACACAGCTTGCAAATACTTTTGCTAAAACTGTAGCCTTCCTGATTATTTCTATTTTGTTTGCCATGTATACAGCCGCAGTATTCATTGTAACAATTGTTGTTGTTTCAAGCCGATTCAAAACCAGTATGCTGGGAGATGAAGCATATCTGAATCTGGTACTGCCAGTCTCCATGGGAGAACATATCTGGGGAAGATTCCTTTCTTCTTTTGTATGGATTATTTTATGTTTCATCACAAATGCTGTTTCTTCTGTGCTTTGTTTAATCAGAAGTAAAATTAATTTGTGGCTTCCACAGTACCTTGAATTGATTGAAGAAAATTCCCCTGCAGATTTCAGCATTACAACATCATTCACTTTATCTTTTGTTATTTCTATTTTATTCTGCAGTTCAATTATTCTTCTTGTTTATTTTGTAAACAGTCTTGGAAATCTTTCTCCAAAGAACAAAACTATCATTAAATTCTCAAGCACAATCTTGTTCTTCTTTGTTACAATTTATCTTCCTTCATGGATCAGAAGTTTCATTTTGCTTTTCACAGATGAAATCTCTGGTACAATACATCAGATTTCCACAATCAGTTCACTCTCTATTCTTTGTATCCTTTATATGACTGTTACACATATTATTTTCAACAAGAAACTGAATCTGGAATAGGTTGATTCTTAAGTTAATCTGTTAAACAAAACGGGCTGCCCTTACACAAAAAGGACAGCCCGTTATTTTTTATAGAAATCTTTATTTTTAGTTTCTGAAACTGTGGATTGGAGCTGGAATGCGACCACCACGATTGATGAAATCTGCACATCCAAATTTGCTTACTGGCATAACTGGACAGCCACCAAGTAATCCACCAAATTCAACCCATTCACCAGCTTTTTTACCAGGAGCAGGAATTAAACGGCAGGCAGTTGTTTTGTTATTTACCATACCAATTGCAAATTCGTCGGCAAGAATACCAGAAATTGTTGTTGCTGGAGTATCACCTGGAATAGCAATCATATCAAGACCTACAGAACAAACTGTTGTCATAGCTTCAAGTTTTTCAAGGCAGATAGAACCTTTTGTTGCTGCTTCAATCATACCTTCGTCTTCAGATACAGGAATAAATGCTCCAGAAAGACCACCAACATTTGTAGAAGCCATTACACCGCCTTTTTTAACCATATCTGTAAGCATAGCCAAAGCAGCAGTTGTACCAGGAGCACCGGCACCATCAAGACCAATTTCTTCCAGAATGCGGGCTACTGAATCGCCTACAGCAGGAGTTGGTGCAAGTGAAAGGTCAAGAATACCAAAATCTACACCAAGACGTTTTGCAGCTTCTGAACCAACTAACTGACCCATACGAGTGATTTTGAATGCCATCTTTTTAATACCATCAGCTAATTCGTTGATAGGACGACCTTTATATTCACGGGCTGCAGCTAAAATTACACCAGGACCAGAAACACCAACATTGATTACACAGTCACCTTCACCAGGTCCGTGGAAAGCACCTGCCATGAATGGGTTATCTTCTGGAGCGTTACAGAATACTACAAGTTTTGCACATCCGTTTACTTCACAAGATTTTGAAACTTCTGCAGTTTTAACAATTGTTTCACCCATAAGTTTTACGGCATCCATATTAATACCAGATTTTGTAGAACCAACGTTTACAGAAGAACAAACAAAATCTGTTGTTGCTAAAGCTTCTGGAATGGAGTCAATTAAAATACGGTCTGCAGGAGTAATTCCTTTTTGAACCAAAGCACTGAATCCACCAATAAAGTTTACGCCTAATTCGTGAGCACAGCGATCCAAAGTTTTAATATATGGAACATAATTTTTTGCATTTGAAGCACCAGCTACAAGAGCGATTGGTGTAACAGAAATACGTTTATTGATGATAGGAACACCAAATTCCTTTTCAATATCCTGGCCAACTTTTACTAAGTTGCCGGCTTTTTTCATAATTTTGTCGTAGATTTTCTGACATGCACGGTCTACATCTGAGTCTGCACAATCCATAAGTGAAATACCCATTGTAATACAACGAATATCCAGCTTCTGGCGCATGAACATGTTTACAGTTTCTTGAATTTCATTTGGTGAAAAAAGCATATTGGCTCCTGAAAAATAAATGAATAAATTACATCAATATTAATGAATTTTTATGAAACTAACAACGGGTAGCAATATTATAAAAACTGCTGCCTATTTACTTATCTGAAACCAGTTCCAGATTTCAGGATCTTCCTGTCCAATTCGCCAGAATCCAACTTTTTCAATTCCTGCATCTTTGTACATGCGGCAGAATTTAAGGACAGAAGTTGCATCATTAAAGTATCCGGTTACCTTTATTTCAGTTTTGTAAGTAAATGTTGGGATATCATTTTCATAAGTAACTTTAGAAACATTATTTTCCCGCATAACTCGATTTATGCCGCTAAAATACCATGCTCCCGAATGAGATTTATCTGCCCATGTACGGCCATAAAATGGAATACCCATAACAAGTTTTTTTGCAGGAATTGCTTTTGTTGCATAGTCAATAATTTTTTGACACCATTCATAGTCTGCAATTGGACCTGGGGCACTTGTAGACCAATGCTGATCATAAGCCATAATGAATACGCGGTCACAATAACTGGCGATTTTTTCATAAGGATACATATCTTCCTGCAAAAGTTTAAAACGGGCAGGAACACAAACAGAGAACCATTTTTTCTGACCAAGGGAATAACGTAAATCTGCAAGGAAAGTAATAAAATTATTTCGGTCTCTGGCAGGAATAAGTTCAAAATCGATATTAACACCATCATAATTTTTGGCGGCGGCAACAATATCTTTAATTAACTTTTTACGAATATTATATTTTGAATCTAAAACAAAATGAGCAAGTGATCTGGAATCGCAGGTAATTACAAGGTGGCAGCGGGCAGTTCCAGTATCTATAATACTTCTTGATGGAACGTCAACTAATTCGCCATAACTGTTGATTGTGGCTGAAAAAAGACATACATCTGTAATTGGCATGTCTTTGTTATACTCGCTGAGTCTTTCTTTTGAGACATAACTCCAGTTTTCTTTAAACGAAACCGGGTCTCCTTCAGGTTTTCTTAATTCATACTTTGCAGCTGCTTCTTCACTAAAGCAACTCAAACCAATAAATAACAATAATAATAATCCGCTGATATATTTCTTCATGGATTAATTATCGGTTATAAAAAACCTTACCTTAGAAGAACTTCCCCCAGATTAATTGTTTTTTTCAATAATCTGATACATTGGTGTTTCATTAGGATGAAGTTCAAGAATATGTTTTTCACAAGGCAAAACCTCAGAAGGATCATGGGTAACGTGAAGCAATGTTGTTGTTCCACCATTTGCAATCAGTTCCATCAACTGAAGGATTTTCTCTCTGTACTGTTCATCCAAACCGTGACAAGGTTCATCAAGAATAAGAATTTTTGGACATTTTACTGCAGAACGCAAAATCAAAATTGCACGCTGTTCCCCATAACTTAAATTTCCAAAAGTTTCATTTTCGCGCCCGTCAAATCCACCAAGTTTAAGCCATTTCTTTGCAGCCGCAGTTTCTACATCAGTAGCAGCTTCATACAAACCAATTGAATCTCTGAATCCGCTGACAATAACATCCTTAAGGCTTGTACTGCCAACCATTCTATATTCAACATGAAGTCTGTAGGAAACAATTCCCAGATGCTTTTTAATATCCCAGATTGTTTCGCCGCTTCCACGTTTAATTCCAAAAATATGAATATCGTTACAGTAAACCTGTTTGTTATCTCCGGTAATAAGTTCAAGGAATGTAGTTTTTCCGCTTCCGTTTGGACCGCGAACTAACCAGTGTTCATTTTTATTTAAACGCCAGTTCAAATCAACAAGAACCTGATGATCTCCCCAACCAACATTTACGTTATTCATTTCAATAAGGGCTTCAGCTTCTTCTTTTGAATCTACTGAATCTTCTGCATTCTGAAGAACTTCTGTATCTTTTAAAGTATCCCCAAGTTCATCTGCAAAAGCTTCTTTTTGTTCCTGTGCATTTGCAGCATTTTCTTCTGTGCGCTGTTTAATAATCTTTTCGTAATCAGCACGAGAACCGCAGAAATGAATCTTTTTATCTCTAAATTCAATTACGTTTGTAATAGCATCTGGAATTTCATGCCAGCGTTCCATTCCAAGCATAATGTATGGAAGATTTTCATCTTTTCCTGCATTTTCAGCAATGTTATTAAAGAAATCCAGAAGAATAGTTCGGCTCTGAACATCAAGACCAGCAAATGGATCAGACAAAATTAAAAACTGCTTTTTAGAAATAAGGGCCCTGGCAAGCAAAGTTCTGCGGATTTCGCCGGTAGACATATACTTCAATCCACGGTCAAGAATCTTTTCTATACCACATAATTTTACAGCAGGATCACAATCAAGCTGTTTTGCTTCAGGAGGAAGAGGTTCTCCTTTTTTAATTGTTCCGATTATCCCTTCTGTAATAAAAACACGGCCGGTGCGACCAATATCTACTCCACCTTCAACATATTCACTTTCATCATTTTCCCGTTCCTCCTGAATAAGGCGGGCTGCTCTTTCAAGAGAAACAATATCTGTAGAATTCTGGAAAAGATTTTCATACTTTCCGTCCATATTAGGTAACATCTTAAGGTTACCAGAAAGTGCATTAACAAAATCTGCCTTTCCTCCCCCATTTGGACCAATTACCAGCCACACTTCACCGGCCTTCATTTCCCAATTAAGTTCTGGAATAATAATGCTGCGTTCGTTTTCAATTCTGCATTTGTTGATTGTGATTAATGATTTTGTCATTTTTCTGCCCTTTTTATTTGTTTTTATTGTAATACTTTTTTCCAATCTTGTAGAGTATTTTGAAATTCATTAAAATAGAATTTATGAGTACAAATGAATTATGCCCTTGTGGTTCGGGCAAAAAATATGGCGAATGCTGTGAACCAATTATCAAAGGAACTGTAAAAGCTCCAACTGCAGAAGCTTGTATGCGCGCACGCTACACTTCTTATGTAAAACACGAAATTGACTACATCATTAATTCTTGTGAAGAAGGTGATGGAATTGCTGAAATTGACCGTCAGGCAACAGAAGACTGGAGCCGTCAGTCTCAGTGGAATGGTCTTAAAATTTTAAGAACAGAAAAAGGTGAAAAAGACGACGAAGCAATCGTTGAATTTGAAGCTGATTATACACTTCACCAGATGCACGATGTTCACCACGAAATCTCTGCTTTCAAAAAGATTAACGGAGACTGGAAATATGTTGCCGGAAACGTTATTCCTACAACAGTAAAACGTGTTGGTGCAAAAGTTGGTAGAAACGATCCTTGTCCTTGTGGATCAGGAAAAAAATACAAACAGTGTTGCGGAAGATAGTAAATCTTCAGCAAATCGGGAATTTATAATTGAATAATATCATTACTGGCTTTCATGCAATTGAAGAAAAAGTAAGGGCAAATTCTCAGAAATGCAGCCTTTATTACAGCAAACCAGGTCCTCGCATTAAAAAAATTCTTGAAGCAGCAAAAAAAGCAGGAATTAAAGCAAACCAGGTTGATGATGCTAAACTTGATGAATTAGTATCATCACTTCCAGAAGCTTTGCAGGACCATCGTGGTATTGTTATGCAGCTTGAAAATGCAGAAAAAAATCAGAATGCAAATATTGTTGATTTTGATGCATGGATTAAAAATGCAGCTTGCGAAAATGAAAAAAATCTTACAGTTGTAATTCTTGACAGGGTTACAGATCCTCATAATGTAGGAGCCATTATTCGTAGTTGTGACCAGTTTGGTGCTTCTTTAGTTATAATTCCTGAACACAACAGTGCAAATGATATTGCAGGCAATGAAGTTATCAGCCGTACAAGTGCTGGTGCAAGTGCCTGGGTTTCTGTTGCAATTGTTAACAATCTTGTTCGGGCTGCTGAACAATTAAAAGAAGCCGGTTTCTGGATCTATGGTGCAGATGCCGGTGGTGATACTTGTGGTAAAATCGAATTTGCGAAAAAAACTGCAATTATCATGGGAAGTGAAGGTTCTGGCATTTCCCAGCTTTTGGAAAAACAATGTGATTCTATTGTTTCCATTCCAACCTGCGGTAAAATAGACAGCTTAAATGTTTCTGTTGCTGCAGGAGTTCTACTTTATGAACTCTATCGACGTCAAAATTAAATGGAGGCCTTTATGTCAAAAAGACAGGACGATATCGCTATTAAAGCAAAAAGAAAATCAACTTTAAAATCTTTAAAAGCCAAAAAAGATTCACGTCTTTCTCAGTTAAAACGTGATTACGAAGAAAAAGTACGTCAGGTAAACCTTCAGTACGCAGAAGATCCAGAACGTCTTAATGCAAAATATGCAGCAGAAGATTATGCCAGAAGCGAAAAGGCAAAAAAACGTGCAGAAAAACGTATTGCCCGCGCCAGATCAATTATTGAAACAGATAAAAAAACAAGAAAGCTTACTACTGCAGAAGAAATTGCAACATCAATCCTTCAGGGTATTGGTGCATGTCTGTTCATTGCAGGTCTTGCAACTCTTGAAACAATCGCTATTCAGAAAGCAGAACAATTCATCACTCTTACAACAGTAATCTATGCTTTGTATGGTAGTGCAATGATTCTTACATTGTTCTTCTCTTTAATGAGTCACGCATTAACAAGACTGGCTCCTAAAGTTGTATTCAACAGACTTTCACACATTTTTGCCTTCCTTGTAATCGGATTTACTTACAGTGCTTTTGCAATCACAAAAATTCAGGGAACAAAAGGTTGGGTTCTCTTTGGAATCGTTTGGGGCCTTGTATTAATTGGAACACTCTTCTATGCAATTTCTGGACGTAAACACCTTAAATTAAACATCATTCTTAGTTCAATTGCAGGTTTCTCTGGAGTTGTAGTTGGATATACACTTTATTCTGTATTACCACAGATCAGTTTCACAATGATTGTTTGTGCCGCTGTTTTCTATTTGATTGGTATTATTTTATACAGCGTAAGAAAAATCCGCTTTGTTCCATTCATTGGTGCAGTTTTCTTACTTGCAGGTGATATTTATATCTTCTTCTCATTGTTCTTCATGAACATCTAAATTATCTTAGGGGGATTTTTCCCCCTGAGATTTTTTTATTTTAAAAAGTATGACAGAAACAAACGAAAACAATCAGAATACAATTGGTAAAGCATTAATTTTAGGAATCCTCAGCAGTACAGCAACTTTAATTACAGCAATTATTGGAAGCAGTACAACTCAGATTGTCGATTTCTTCAGACGCTTTATAGAAATGTTTTCCACTCTCATTTCTTTGCTTTTATTCCGCCACAATCTTCACGAAACATCTGCCGAAAAAATACACAGCAACAATCAGAAAGTTAATCTTGTTATAAACAATACTCTGATTCTTTCTGGAATTCTTATGATTATTGTTGGTATTGCAAAATATAGAATGGGACTTGGTCATAAAAACGTTGTTCCAGGTTTCTTTGTCAGCTTATTGGGAGTAATCTTAAATTTCTATTTCTGTATCAAATACAGCAGATCCCTCAAGCGACAGTATGAACCAATTATCAAATCTCAGTACAATCTTTTCAAAACAAAAACAATTGTAGATTCCTGCGTATTGCTTACAGTAGGTATAATGATTATCTTCCCTGATTTTGCTTACCTGGACCTTATAGACTTCATTTCTTCTGTTTTAGTTTCAATTGTTTTATGTTTCCGCGGAATCAGACATTTAATTAAAAAATCATAAATCCAAGAGGTTTATAAATTGAATATTATAATTGCCTATGCAGCTTCAATCGCCTATCTTATTTTAATATTATCTATCTCTGAACTGACCAGACACCTTTTAGGCGGCGCAAACGAAATTTCCAGAAAAATCAGCCATATTATGTTTTCCGGCATGTGGATTATATGGATTACCTTTGCCTGGCAGTCAATTCATCTTATAATAATGCCTGCTATAGGTCTCCTTCTAATTCTTGCAGGAATAAAAATTAACTGCTTAAAAATGCTTGAAAGAAATGGTTCTTGTGATTATGAAGGAATTATTTTATATATCGGATTATTACTTTCTATTTCAATTCTCTGCTATTTCTATAACCCCGCATTAATTCCAGGAACATTCGGAATTTTCTGTGTTGCCTTTGGAGACGGAACAGCAGCTTTAGTTGGAAAAAAATTAGGTAAATACACACCAAAAATTGGTCAGAATAAATCTCTGGCCGGAAGTTTAGCCTGTTTCTTCTTTTCTCTTCTGGCAATGGTAATTATTTGTTTTTATTTTAATCAACCAGTATGTTTATGGAAACTTTCAATCCTTGCCATTATAACAACAATTGTAGAATTAGTAGGCGGAAAATTCGATAACATTTTAATCGGATTATCTGTTGCTCTTTGTGGGATTTTACTTTTCTAAACTATCTTTATTAAAAAGCTTAACCGGAGTCTGATCAGATACATGTTCTCCAAGGAATTTTTCCATCCAGACCATGTTATACCATCTGTTGAATTTATAGCCGCATTTTTTAAATTCGCCAATCAATCTGTATCCCATTTTTTCATGAAACTGAACACTGTTTTTTGTAAGATACTCATCTTCAATTTCAGGATAAGCAATGCAGGCATAAGAATTCAAAATATTCTGCTTCTGTAACAATTCTTCAAGTTTTAGAAGAAGGAGTTTTCCAATTCCTTTATGGCAAAGATTTTTGTGAACATAAATGGAAGTTTCAATAGCCCAGTCATAAGCGGCTCTTCCCTTAAACGAACTGGCATAAGCATACCCAATAATCTGATTATCACTTTCTGCCACAATATAAGGAAACTTCTTTAATGTATTTTCTATTCGGTTTTTAAATTCTTCAACAGACGGGATTTCCCATTCAAAAGTAATTGCAGTATCTGTAACATAATAAGAATAAATCTCTAAAAGAGCGGCTGCATCAGAAGGCTTTGCCACACGTAAAACAATATTTGAATCTGCCATTTGTTTGTCCTTTCTTTCATTTTAATACTTTTGCCAATATTAATTAATATATTTTTTTTTAATTGTGATGTAATATCAAATTAGAGTAAAAAAAGAGAGGTTTAATATGTTAGAAGCAAAAAATTATGAACCATGCTTTCCAAATTACAATGAAAGCATTCTTGGTCTTTCAAATTCAATTCTGAATCATTATGGAATAAAACCTTTTCATCCAACATTACCTGGCGCAGATTTTTTGCTTGGAAAAAATTTTCCTCACGTAGTTGTAATTTTGCTTGATGGCCTTGGTATGAATATTCTTGAACAGAATCTTTCTTACCGTGACTTTTTGCGAAGAAACCTTTATTCCGATTATTCCTCTGTATTTCCACCAACAACAACCGCCAGTACTACTACACTTCTTTCCGGCTTAAGTCCAATAGAACACGGCTGGCTTGGATGGGATGTTTATTTTGAAAAAGAAGATAAAACAGTTTGCTGCTTCAAAAACACTTTACAGGGAACAGACCAGATTGCCGCAGATTACAATGTGGCTAATAAATATCTTCCTTATAAAAATATTGTTGATTTAATTAATGAAAGTGGAAAGGCAAAAGCAAATATTATTTTCCCATTTGGTCCGGACGGACATCCTGATTTTGACGATTGGATTAATGAAATTCAGAAATCAATTAATAAAGAAGAACCAACTTTTACATATGCTTATTGGGAAAATCCTGATTCCGCACTTCATGAACTGGGAACAAAAAGCAACACTCTTTCAAAAATTGTAAGAGAAATCAACGCAAAAATGACATACCTTTGCGAAGAATCTGTTGATACATTATTCCTTATTACAGCTGATCACGGCCATGCAGATATCCGTAACTGTTTTTTGACAGAAGAATATCCTCAGCTGGCAAATATGCTGGAACGTCCTGCCTGCATTGAACCAAGAGCCTTAAGTTTTTATGTAAAAAAAGAATTTAAAGACTCTTTCCCTTCTGAATTTAACAAGCATTTTGGTCAGGATTATATTCTGTTTACAAAAGAAGAAGCCATTAAAAAAGAGTTGTTTGGTCCGGGAGCTGCAAATCCTAATCTGACAGGAATTGGAGATTATGTAGCCGCAGCGGTTTCTGATAAAACAATTTTGTGGAATAAAAATGATAAACAGTTTAAATCTCATCACGCAGGTTTAAGACCAGAAGAAATGAGAATTCCATTAATATGGTATGCCAGAAAAAATAAAAGAAACTTAATCAAAGTTTTATATTATTCTTTTGTTGCCTTCTTTGTTGCATTTATTCTGTACATCCTTGTTATTTAGAATCCAGTTTATTTGGAAAAAACTATTAAACTAATAAATTATTGTAAAAAGTCTTTCATATCATTAAAATATGAACATTAATAATTAAGAGGTTTTTCTCATGGAAAATACTAAAAGAACAGTTACTTGCGGCCAGCTTACAAAAGCTGATGTTGGCAAGAAAGTTGTATTAAATGGTTGGGTTAGCCGTACTCGCGATTTAGGCGGTCTTGTATTTATTCGTCTTCGTGACCGTTATGGTATTACTCAGGTTATGGTTGGAGACAAGGCTAGCGATAAAGTTAAAGAAATTGCCTCTTCTCTTAAATCTGAATATTGTATTGCAGTTGAAGGTGTAGTTGCTGCCCGCGCTGAAAAAGATATTAATAAAGACATGGCAACTGGTGAAATTGAAGTAGAAGCTTCTGACATTGAAGTATTCACAACTAGCCAGGAATTGCCATTCTCTATTGAAGAAGTTCGCCAGAAGGATGGAACAATTGTTCTTCCAAATGAAGATTTGCGTTTGAAATACCGTTACTTGGATCTTCGTCGTGACCCAATGCAGCAGAATATTATTTTGCGTTCACAGGTTACTTTTGCTACTCGCGAATATTTGACTTCTAAAGGATTTTTGGAAATTGAAACTCCAACTTTCATTAAATCTACTCCAGAAGGTGCCCGCGACTACTTAGTTCCTAGCCGTGTTCACCCAGGAAAATTCTATTCACTTCCACAGTCACCACAGCTTTACAAACAGCTTTTGATGGTTTCTGGATTTGATAAATATTTCCAGATTGCACGCTGTTATCGTGATGAAGATGCTCGTGGTGACCGTCAGCCTGAATTTACTCAGATTGATATGGAAATGTCTTTCACAAACCGCGAAGAAGTTCTTTCTACAACAGAAGGAATGATGGGATACATTTTCAAGAAAACTTTAGGTTATGAACTTCCTGCTAAGTTTGACCGCATTGCTTGGGAAGATGCTTTTGATTTCTACGGAAGCGACAAACCTGATCTTCGTTTTGATATGAAAATGCAGGATGCTACTTTCATGGCTGATTTGGCTGACTTCAACGCATTCAAAGCAGGGGCAGCAAACGCAGGTCGTGATATTCAGAGACATAAACGTTCTGGTTTAAAAGCACTTGTTGTAAAGAACGTTGCAGATAAATACAGCCGCAAACAGGTAGAAGCTCTGGAAGCTGTTGCTAAAACTTACAAGGCAAAAGGTCTTGCTTGGATGAAGGTAAATGCTGAAGGTGTTTTCGAAGGCGGAATTTCTAAGTTCTATGCTGGAAAAGAAGTTGAAGTTTGTGCAAAACTTGGTGCTGAAAAGAACGACTTGTTGCTCTTCGTTTCTGACGAAAACTGGCAGCTTGCATGTACAGCTCTTGGTGCAGTACGTAAGCAGCTTGGCAAAGATTTGAACCTTTATAATCCAAATGATGAATTCCACTTTGCATGGATTATCGACTTCCCATACTTTGCTTTCAACGAAGAAACAAACGGTTGGGAAACAGAACATCACATGTTCACACTTCCACAGAAACAGTACTGGGATACTTTGGAAAGTGACCCAGGTGCAGTTAAAGGTGATTTGTACGACTTAGTATTGAACGGTTATGAATTGGCTTCTGGTTCTATGCGTATTAACGATCCAGCTTTGCAGCAGAGAATCTTCAAGATTGTTGGATACAGCAATGAACGCGCAGAAAAAGCATTCGGATTCCTTGTTCAGGCATTTAAGTTTGGTGCTCCACCACACGGAGGAATCGCACCAGGATTGGACCGCTTGATTATGTTGATGCGACACGAAGAATCAATTCACGAAGTAATTGCATTCCCTAAGAATAATCTTGCGGCATCTCCTATGGATGAATGTCCAGCACCTGTTGACGAACAACAGCTGAAAGATTTACATATTACTTGTTATGATGTAGAAGAATAAAATCGGGGCGTTGCGGGGTAATAAAGTAAAGCTAAAAAATGCTATTCGCATTTTTTTTAACGCTTTGCTATAGAACACAGACCATAAATGGTCTCTCACACCCTGCTAGAAGGGGTAGCGAGCAACGCAAGTGCGAGCGAGGGGAAGGCTTTCCCCTCCTAATAATTGAAAGGCAGTTTCTTGATAGAGGCTGCCGTTTTTTTATGTTGTTATATATCTCAAATGTGTATTATAATGTGTATAAAGAGGTGTATATGCGAACAAATATTGTTTTGGATGATGAATTAATCAAACAGGCGTTTTTATGTGCGCCTATCATTAAGACTAAAAAAGCTTTAATAGATGCTGCATTACGGGAATTCATAGAAGTCAGAAAAGTAAAAGATATAAAAAATATTCGAGGAATGGATTTATTAGCAGATGATTATGATTATAAAGCAATGAGGGAACAAAAATAATGGTCCTTGTAGATACATCTGTTTTAATCAACTATCTAAAAAATGTTGAAGATGAATATTCTAATGCTCTTAATATTTTAATAGAAAATAATTATCCCATTGGTATAAATAATTATATTTATCAGGAAATACTCCAAGGAGCAAGAGGCAAAAGAGAATATGAAATTTTAAAAGAATATTTGTCAAAATTTCACTTTTATGAATTAAAAGGGAAAGAATCTTATGAACAGGCAGCATTATTAAATATAAGGTGCAGAGAAAAAGGTGTGACAATTAGAAGTACAATTGATCTTCTTATTGCACAAACATCAATAGACAATGATATTATGTTGCTTGCAAACGATTCGGATTATACAAATATGGCAAAAGTAATCCCTGAACTTAAGATTTTTGAAGTTTAATATTGTATCAGTAGTTTTATAGCATATGTGCAGTTTCCCATGGGAGGCTGCCGTTTTTTTATATTACTTTTTCGATTCCGGAATAAATATCTTTTTTTATATCATCTTTGATTTTTTCATATATTCTGTCTGCCAGATTATCTACAAATGCTTTTTTATCATCATCAATAATATTTTGAATGCAATTCGAATCATCAAATAACATAACAGGACGAATTTTTAGAACCTCTGCAATCTGGTCAATTACTTCTGGTGGTGGGAAAGAAACACCACATTCAATACCGTTTATATAATTGAAACTTTTATCAATAAAAGTTGCCAGCTGAGCCTGAGTAAATCCTGCTTCTTTTCTGTATTTTTTTAAGTTGTTAATGAATATATTTTGAATTCCCATAAATATTATTTTGATTAGGAATTGAAATATAAACACACGCGAAAACTGTGTAAAAACATTTTGTAAATTAGACTACACAAAGATATTATGTTATAATACACAACAATATTATGTATTCAAAAGAAGTAACTTCAAAATACATAGTAAAATCATTACGGGAGAAAGAAATGAAATTAAAAGAAAACATTGCGGAACATTTATGTATTCCGTTGGATTCAATTAGAATTGTTTGGGAAGATAATTCTGATGTTGCAGAAAATACTTTAGTTGGAAATTTTAGAGAAAGATGGTAGGACTGAATATGAAAACAAAAATAGAAAAACTTTTATTATTAATTGCTATGACATTTGTAATTAGTTGTACTCCAGAAGCCCCAGAAAATAAACCTAATGAATTTTGGTACAAAGAAATGGGATTAGTAGAACCTTATGCTAAGACATCAATGTATTTAGGCAAATATGAAGTTACAAGAAGATTTTTTGAAGAAGTTATGGGATTCGACCCATCAAATGAATATGAAATGACAAAAGAAGATGGTAAGGATAGACCAGTAGATAATATTACTATAGAACTTGCTATTGAATTTTGTAATAAACTTTCAGAAATGGAAGGATTACCTAAAGGATTTGATGAAAATGGAATTCCTTTAAAAAATGGTGGATATACAATTCCAGAATATAATTATATTTGGTGTAGGGCACCTATGGTTAATGAGTATTATTTAAGTGATACAACCGATGTTACTTTATATTTTGATGATAACACAACTGAAACTATTACTACAGAATCTCATAAAGTTGGAAATGAAGCATCTAAATACTGTTGGGTTAATTTTAATAATAGAACTGGTAATTTAGAAGACATTTCCACAATTAAACAGCCTAGACATACTTTTGATAACAAAACAAATGAAGTATTTTTAGCAGATAATGGTTTCTACTATATGAGTAATTATGAAGGTGACCCATATATTGTTGCAAATGAAAATGGCGATATTTGGGGAACACATAAAGTAGGTCAGAAAAAAGATGTTGAAGGATTTTATGATACTATTGGAAATGCTTCAGAATTATCATGGGATAGTTTACGTAATAAGTACTGCTATTATGGTGGTGATGTTGTAGATAACTATACTTGGGAAACAGGAAATAGTACAGGTGTTATTAAAGGTCTTAGAATTTGTAAATATATTCCTGAAAACTAATTAAAAAAATATCTGATTTGTATAAACGGCAGTTTCCCGCGGGAGGCTGCCGTTTTTTTATTCTACAGAAATGCCGTTATCAATAGCAAGATTTTTTAGCTTTTGATCACAAGTTAATAGTGTTGCAGCATTATGACGGGCAAGTACAAAGTAAAACAAATCATAACAACTATGATTAAAATGTACAGACTCATGTAAAACTTCCATTGAATCTTCTATGGCGTTGGAGTAAGAATCTACCAGGTTAAAAAGCATTGCAATTGTAGTTTTTGCATTTTCTTCATCAAGATATCCTGCTTTTAAATATTTCCAGACGCAATTTGTAATTTCTGATTGATATAATTCAGGTGCCAGGACTAAATCTGCATTTTCCAAAAGTTCTTTATATTTTGTGGATTTTGGTCCCTGAAAAGCAATTTCCAAGGCTGCGGAAGCATCTAAAACATAAGTCATCTTTCTGAATCCTCCCTGTCAGCACGAATCAGTTCTGCAGGAGAAGGAGCCTGTTCTGGTAACTTGAGATTTAAGCTTGAAAGAGTATTTAATGCTTTTTTACGGTTTGATTTTGCCAAATATTTTTGTGAATCCTGAGTTAAATCCTTTGAAAGCATATAAATTGTCTGTTGTGTAATACTTCGATTTTCCGATTCAGCTTTCTGGGCTAAAAGTGAATACAAAGTTGTAGGAAAATCTCTTACTTGAAGAAGTGCCATAGTCTTTCCTCCTGAATATATGCAAATTTAATGCAAATTGCATACGGTGTCAAGAAAAAATCTAGAATTATCTTGACAACTTGACAAGTTTAAAGCTACAATTTTTTTATGATTCAGATGACAGTTGGTGATTTTAAAGCACAGTTTTCCGCAGTTTTGGATAAAGTTCTTCAGGGTGATGAAGTTCAGATTTTGTATGGCCGTTCAAAAAAGCCTGTGGCTCAGATTACAAAGATTGAAGAAAAGCCTAAGAAGAAAAAACGTCCTATTGGAATGTATGCACATTTAGGTCCATATTGGGAAGATGAAACTTTTGAGTTTACTCCAGAAAATCTTTTTGACAATATGGATGATTTATTACTGTAGGGGGCAGAATGAAATATTTAATTGATACTCATGTTTTTATCTGGTCCCTGCTTGAGCCAAAAAAAATTACAAAAAAAGTATTTGATATTCTTGAAGATACTGAAAATGAAGTATTTATAAGTCCAATTAGTTTTTGGGAGATGGCAATAAAACATCAAGCCAACAAACTGGATTTAAAAGGGATAAATCCTCTTCATCTTCCACACATTGCAGAACAGTATGATTTTACAGTTTTGAATCCTGAACCTTATGATTATGTAAGCATTGGAACTGTGCCATTAAAAGAAAATCATCGTGATCCATTTGACCGAATGTTGATTCAGCAGGCAATCCGCAACAATCTTGTATTGCTAAGTGCCGATGAAAAATTCCAGCAATATGAAGAAAATGGGTTGCAGTTGATGTGGTAAAAAAAGACGGATGATGAATCGGCAGTTTCCCACGGGAGGCTGCCGTTTTTTTGTGGTGTATTGTTTTATATATACATAAGATAATACATAGTATAATATGTACTCGTGAGGTTATATGACAAATTTTGCACGAAAAGAAATAGTTTCATCTACTCAACTGGTAAGACAGTTTTCAACCTTTATGAATTTTTTGAAAAATAAAAATCTGGAGAAGGTTGGAATTATTCGAAATAACGAGATGGAAGCAGTCATCATTCCAATAGAAGAATATGAAAAATTGAAAGCCCAGGCAGAATTGAATCAGCGAAAATCTATAAAAGATTTTTTTGGGACAATGGATCAGGAAACTTTTGACGAAATGGAACTGGCATTAAAAGATTGCAGAAAGGTTGATGTAAATGAATGGTAAACTTATTGATACAAATGTAATCATCCGTGTCTTGAAAGGTCAGACTGAATTATTTCCTTTGTTTGATGATATGGAAAAACTATTTGTTTCTTCTATTTCTGTGGGTGAATTAATGTACGGAGCAGAGCTTTCAAAAAAGAGGGATGACAATGCAGCTGGTTATTATTCATTTTGTCAGCAAATGAATATTCTGGTTCCAGATGAAGAAGTTAGTCTGCAATATGGAAAAGTAAAAGCTCAATTAAAACGTAATGGAACCCCGATTCCAGAAAATGATATTTGGATTGCAGCCACGGCAATAGCTGGAAAATTGACCTTAATAACTGCAGATTCTGATTTTAAAATGGTAGAAGGACTACAGTTAGAAATGATGTAAAAATGGTATTTATCATCAGAATTGGACGGAACTTTGGGGAATAAATCTTTGGTTCTGGCCTGATTCTGTACGTATTAAAAATCCTAAATACTGTGATGCAGGATACTATGAAATAAGATTCAAGATGCCAAAAGTTCAGGGCGTTTCATTTGCATTGTTCTTATACACAGCAGATGAAGATGAAACTTTAATGAAAAATCATATAAATTCAAAGAATTATGTTTAAAAGGAAAAAATTCTGTTGACTGGTCAGACACTGCAAAACACGACTATCAGATTGATTATGTCAGATATTACAGTGCCTCTTAACGCTGATAACAATGCTTATCTGCACTCTACAATCCGAATCGCAAATCTATCATCGAAAATACAGATTTCACCAGTGCCAATTACTTTTCCGCTGCGAATAATTTTACACAATTCTCCGGCGCGCTGTTTCAGCACAACAAAAGTTCCCTGATGCAAAGCCGCAATTTCTTCTTTAGACAAAGCGGCACTTCCAAGCTGGACAGAAAGATAATCTTCTTCATCATAAACAATATCATTCAACTGAACTGATTCTGCAATCTGAACGCCCCAAAGATCATCAATAGACATTGCTTTTCCAGTATGAATTACCTTGTTTTCAAAAACTACATTCAGACCTTCAATTTCTTTTTTATCCAGAATAAGGATTTTGCCCCGTTCCAATTCAACACTATCTGGATTATAGCGGCCAAACTCTACAAAAATATTATCTGGCAACTGCTTTTGTTTTATGCTGCTAAGCTCCTGAAATTTTACACGGTTAGAAGCCGATTCATTAAAAAAGTTTGCCTCCATCATCTTTTCCAGCATTTTTTCGCTGAACTGTAAATTAATGAATCCCTGAGTGTTTCCAACTTTGCAGGAAATGCTCAATTCCAGCATCATAACATTATCTTCTTGCAGGGCAGTTGTGGAATTTCCGTAAGCTTTTACATTTTCTACCATAAATAAATCTGCTGGAATTGCATTTTCTGTGCGGCGACATATTTCATCAGCAAGACTTTCGGCAATACTTACTAAATGAAACTTCTTAAATACTTCCAGATCATACTGATTTATAGACTCGTATTTACAAGAATCCTGCTTCAAAATTGCTTTACCAAGTTCACCGTCAATTTCTACACAGAAACCACCTTCCCCATAATTAAAATCGTAGAAAAGGCATTTTTGTGGAATGGAACGCAAAAACTCAATGTTTACCATCTGGTCAACGGCATAAACATTTGATTCAAAACGTTCCCCAATCATCAGTGTAAATTCATTGTTAATTTTCTGACAGATTGGATTACCAAGCATCCAGATATCCCGCTGCATATTTCTAGGGTAACGGTCCGGTTGGCGAAAGTTGTATTCTTTAATCTGCTTGCCGGAAACATCCTGAGTTAAAGGAATTTCTCCGTTCATTAAAGTTTCAACTTCAATTCCAAGGGCTGCTGCAAGATTTGGCATAATAGAAACATCAGGGCAACCTTCGCCTCGTTCCCATTTGCTAACGGCTTTGTCGCTTACATTAATAAGTTCTGCCAGTTCCTTTTGTGTAAGATTTTTTCTAGTTCTGATTTCGTAAATTAAATTTCCAGTTTTTTCTGCGTTCATAAAATCACCTCGACAAATATTTTTTACAAGCTTGCAGATTCAGTATGTGCCAAAATTATACTGCCGTCACCCGACAGAGCGTTTACCATCGTAGAGTTTTAAGTAGAATATATGGTAATTATAGTCTGTATTTTGCAAAATTCTACCACAAACTCTACGCAAAAAAGACCTTAATCAATTTTTCAGTTTATGTTAAATTTAACAGTAAGGAATCAAACTATGACTAAGCTTGAACTGAAAATCTATGACATTGTACGAAATATTCCTTGCGGTCAGGTTTTGACTTACGGCCAGGTAGCAGAAAAAGCAGGAGATAAGCATCTTGCCCGTGTTGTTGGAAATGTGATGCACAAAAATCCTGTTCCATTTTGGCAGCTGGCACGGGAAGTTGGTTACAAAACAGAAGCTCCAGGTCCTGAATGGAAGGGATTTGCGCCAGTTCCCTGCCACCGTGTAGTGAACTCCACTGGTAAAATGGGAGCGAACTTTGGTATGGGTGGTCCAGAGATTCAGGAAAAAATGCTTAAAGCCGAAGGTGTAAAAGTCGTAAATGGAAAGGTTGTTTCTATTTAGGCTTCGAACCAGTCTTCCATTTTAAGATAGTTGGTTTCTGCAATTGGTGCAAAATCTGCAGTGTTGTGAGTTACTAAAACCATTCCGTTTGAAATAGCAGTTGCAGCAATCTGTGAGTCAGAATAAGGAAGAGGATGACCTTTTTTTTCAAAAGTGCCGGTAAAGTTCCCGCAAATTTCTGCAGAGAAAGTGTCGTATGGGATTATAGGTAAATCATCTTTATATAATTTAAGACAGTTTGAAATATAATCTTTTCGTTTTCCTTCTGGAAGGCGAGAAACCCCATAAACTAATTCCTGCCAGGTTATAGAAGAAATGGCGCAAAGATTTTTTCTTGCTTTGTAGAAAGCGATTACATTTGGATTTGGATTTTCTTTTGAGAATTCCGAAACAATGTTTGTATCCAATAAATATACTTTGTTCATAAATTAATTCCTCCCGTTTATTCTTCAAAGATTTTTCTGTTTGGATCTGGATAGGCTTTAGGTGGCAAAGGAATACCTTCATCATCTAAGACATCTGCATACTGCTTTTTCAAATCATTTAGCCGATCTATTAGAGATGGTTTTTTAGTTTGTTCATACTCATCATAACTAATAATTACCGCCACTGGTTTGTTATAGCGGGTCAATTCAACAGGTTCTCCACTTTCTGCCAGTGCAACCAGATTTGAAAAATTATTTCGCGCTTCATA
Organism: Treponema sp.; assembly: GCA_024402665.1. Lineage (GTDB taxonomy): Bacteria > Spirochaetota > Spirochaetia > Treponematales > Treponemataceae > Treponema_D. Next base: position 1,886 of record JAKSTI010000002.1, on the reverse strand, counting down.
AATGGATGTTGTACACATAAGCACCTCCGTATGAATTAAGTATAGTCATCAAAATAAAGATAGTCAACAAAATATATGTTAGCCAACATATAAGGGTAAAAATCATAAATACAGTTTTTCTTGCAATTCAACCAACGGTTTGTTTAAAATAGAAGTATTCTCCGTTATGTTTGAATCATCAAGAGATCAAAGGAGTTAGATATGGATCAGATTAAAATTGGAAAATTCATTGGTGAACAGAGAAAAGTGCACAATCTTACACAGAGTGAACTTTCTGAAAAGTTAGGCATTACAGACAGAGCAATTTCAAAATGGGAAAGAGGAATCTGTCTGCCAGATGCAGGACTTATGCTGGATCTATGTAAAATCCTGGAAATCTCCGTAAACGAATTATTAACAGGAGAAAAAATACCTATGGAAAACAACACAGAAATCATGGAAAAAAATCTTATTGAACTGGCTGCATTAAATGAACGCAGTAACAAAATGCTTATTCATACAGAATATGTTCTTATTGTATTGCAGGTTTTTGTAATTATTGCAGGTGCACTTGTAAGTTCTTATTTGGTAAGCGAAATCTGGCTTCGAGGAGTTATTCTTGGAGTTAGTTTTGTTATTGCTTTATTAGTTGCCCCTTTTTGCTGGAAAATTGAAACAGAAACCGGCTATTATCAGTGCGACAAGTGCGGTCACAAATATGTTCCAAGTTACAAAGCTACTGTCTGGTCACCACATATGGGCCTTACAAAATATATGAAATGTCCTGAATGCGGTAAAAAAAGCTGGCAGAAAAAAGTTCTTAAATAACAGGCCGTTCCCCAGCCAAAAATTGGCTGGGTCGCTACTTCCGCCCTTCGCTACCGCTCACCGTCCTCGCTGCGCTGCGGTCGGCAAGGGGCTCCAATCGCTAACGGGGGAAAACCAGGAGACTTCAAATGATAACAGTTCCAGTTTCTGATTTAAAAAAAAGATTTTCATATTTCATTCATCTTGCAGAAAATGGCGAGACGATTCAGATAACACGACACGGAAAGCCAGTTGCCAAAATAAATCCCGGAAAAGAAGCTGAGCAACAAAAAACAAAAGGCCAAATTTTTAAGGAAGAAATGGAAGAATGGCGCCAAAAAGCCAGCGACTGGTTGACAGATGAAGCCATTGATGAAGTTTTTAATATTCAAAGAACAATTGAACCTCTTATTCGTCATCCTGAAGACTTTGACTGGTGAGAGGAGGAAGAAGCAGAGAAAATTAAATAAATGGTTTCCAGTCAGAACTTAAAGTGTCAGTTTGATATTCATATTTTTCTGAACTATTACAGAACCAGGTTCCATTTCGATTAATTACAATTCCACCAACAAATTTTTCAATTTTTGGATATTCTCCATTAAAAAGGCTTCCTTGTCTTGGAGAAGGATTTTTCTTTAATTCTTCAAGATTTGTGTTAAGCTCAATAAGTTTTCTGTATAAACTTTCGGCTCTGTCTTTTGCTTCAATGGCAGTTGTTCCAGCTTTTGTATCGTAAATCCCTATAGTTCCATCCTTGTAACGAATAATCCAGTCTGGATAGAAAAGACATTCCTTGCCAGTTTCTGCATCAATGTATTGGAAACCAAAATTATTCTGACCTTTATCTCCGTTTTTATACCACCAGTCAACATTTGGCAGTTTTTCAACAAAATAAATAAATTCAGTTTCGTTTTTCTTTCCGTTATATTGATCTTTACGAATATAAAATGGTGATAATAAAGATTTTGAAACTTTCATCTCTTCAAAATCATCTGTGTATGAATAAGCGCTCTGAATTGCAAAAGTATAAGTGTTGTGTTTTCGTTCTCGTGTTTTTTCATCCAATAAAGCCTGTTTAATTGGAGCAAAGTCTTTTAATG
>JAKSTI010000019.1 GCA_024402665.1 Treponema sp. | reverse complement strand
GTCCTGGTGGCGAAGCTTTCGCCAATGAAGTCATAACGCACCTTAAACACATGTACAAGCACCGCTTCACTTTGAAGAACGATGTTGTATCTAAGCGTTATGAGCTGACTAAAGAAGAGCTTGTAAGCAAAATCAATCTGGAGAATGATCTTCAGACTTCTGATTTGTGCATTAGGGGTTCTACAGACAGATACCGTCCGCCGGTATTTAAAGTAAATGCTCGTTTTACTTACTTTGCAAATGGTGAAGTTAAAACAGAATTACTTGATACTGTTCGTGGTAAAGATGTTTATATCTTCCAGGATGTAGAAAACCATGAAGTTCTTAATTTGAATGGTGGTGCTAACAAGGTAAAAATGTCAGTCAACGATCACGTTGTGTCATTGCTTGTTACTATTGATGCAGTTAGAATTGCAGGAGCAGAAAAAATCACTCTTGTACTTCCAGCTTATCCTTATGCTCGTCAGCATAAAAGAAAGGGACGTGAAGGACTTACAGCAAGTCTTTTAGGTCACATTTACGAAATGCAGGGTGTTGATAGAATTATTACTCTTGATTTGCACTCTCGTGAAATTGTAAATGCTTTCTCTAAAACAAATCTTGATAATTTACATGCCAGCTATCAGATTATTCGTGAACTTAGTAAAATCGTTGATCTTACTGGAAAAGCTGATGATCTGGTTATTGTATCTCCTGATACTGGCGCTATTGATAGAAATAAATTCTATGCATCTGGATTAAAACTTCCTCTTGCTATGATTTACAAAGAGCGTGATTACTCAATTGTAACTCAGGACGCTCACTCAACAAACATTAAGTCTGTAAAATTACTTGGTGATGTTAAAGGTAAAGTTGCATTCATGGCCGACGATATGCTTGGTACTGGTGGAACATTACTTAAAGCAATGGAATTCTTAAAGAATCAGGGTGCTACAAAAGTTATTTGTGCAATCTCTCTTCCATTCTTCACTGGTAATGCCATTGAACAGTTTGATGAAGCTTATAAACAGGGCTTGTTCTATAGAATTATTGGTACAAATGCTGTTTATCATGAAGAACTTCTTAAACGCGAATGGTTTATTAATACTGATGTAAGTGGTTTGTTTGCTAACGTAATTACACGTATTCATTATAATCAGTCATTAAGCGAATTGCTTGATAACAGAAACATTATTGAAAAAGTGGTAAGCAAAAAAGAACCACAGTCTGAACAGAAAGATGCAGCAAAAGAAAATCAGGGAGAAGGTTCAAACTAGTTCCTGATGATTAAAACTGTTCTATCTCTGGACATAGGAACGACTTCGCTGAAAGCTGGATTAATTACAGCCAAAGGTGAAGTCGTTTTTATTTGTCGAAAAGGCATTCCCGAAAAAGATTCCCGATACGTTCCTCAATTCTGGTTCAACTGCCTGGAAGCAGCGTGTAAAAAACTGCAGTTAAAACTTAATTCCATGGCCGAAGAAGTTGAAATCTGCGGTATTTCTGTTTCTGGGAATGGTCCAACAGTTGTAACCCAGGAGGGACTTGTTTATAAATGGAACGAAGAACTTTCTGATGAACTAAAACAGTCTTTCTTAGAAGAAAATAAAGCGTTTCCGCAGAATAATATTTCTTTGTTCATGCCAAAAATTTATGGTCTGAAAAAACTTTTCCCAAAAGAAGCGGCAGAAACAAAACAGATTTTTTCTGGTCCCGAATATTTAATCTATCAGCTGACAGACAAGGCTGTTACTATTTTGCCAGAAAAAAGATATGAAACCGCCTACTGGTGCAAAGAAGGGCTTGAAGCAATTGGTGTTCCTTTTGAAAAACTCCCTGAATATAAATATATTGGCGAAAAATTTGGAGAACTGACTGCTGATGCTGCCAGACGACTTGGTCTTAAAGAAGGAATTCCTGTATTTGGTGCGGGGCCAGATTTTATTGCAGCCTTAATTGGAACTGGAACTTTAAGTCCTGGTGCCATTTGCGACAGATCTGGTTCTTCTGAAGGAATAAATTTTTGTGTTCCTGAATTTATTAAAGCAGACGGAATCAGAACTTTGCCATCTGTAATCCCCGGATTATGGAATATTTCTGTGCTGATTCCAAAAAGTTCCTGCAGAAAAGAAGAAGACAGAATCCTTCTTGTAAAAGAAGCCATTGAAAAACTTAGGGAGATTGCCTCACAGAATAATTTTGAATTTCCAGATAGAATGTCTGTAACTGGCGGTCAAACACGGGACTTTGAGTTTATGAAACGTAAAGCCCGTACTGTTGGAATAAAGCTGGCAGTTAATAGATGCCATCATTGCGAATTACTTGGAGATGCCTGCGTTGCTTTTACTGCACTGGGAGTTTATTCTTCTCTGGTAGAAGCGGCAAAAAATATAGTAAGGACTCAGCGAATTTATGAAAGTTTATAAAATCCCGGAAAATCTTAAGACAATTATTTTTGATATAGATTCAACTTTGTATACTTCTGCGGCTTATGCTTTTGAACAGGTAGATTGCCAGGTTAGAGAATTTGCCAGAATCCGTGGAATTGAAGCAAATGAAGCCAGAAAAATGGTTGCCGATTATAGAAAAGAATTTGCAGATAAAAATAACGGGAAAAAAATCAGCCTGGGAAATACTCTTGTTGCTTTTGGCATTCCTATTGAGACTAGCGTAAAATGGCGGGAACAGCTGCTGGAACCTAAAGAGTTTCTTGGAAGGGATGAGCGGTTAATAGAGGAACTGAAAATCTTAAAGCAGCATTTTAATCTGATTTGTGTTACAAATAATCCTGTTTTGCCTGCAAGAAAAACTCTTGAAGCAATTGGCGTTGAAACTTTGATTCCAGAAATTGTTGGTCTTGATACTTGTTTTAAATCTAAGCCGGCAGTGGAACCTTTTATGACAGCAGTAGAACGCATTGGCTGTAAAGTAGAAGAGTGTCTTGCAATTGGTGACCGCTACGATATGGATATAGGACTTCCTCTTGAAATGGGAATGGGCGGAATTCTTGTTACCGGCGTAGAAGAATTGTATGATTTGCACAAACTTTTACTTGATGAATAATTTTTTAAATTCTGTTATAATTTATTTGTGATGGAAAAGAGAGATTTCAGCTCTACTCTTGAATTTACCAATGATGGAAAACTTTCTTTGTTTTTCATTGGTGCGGGTACTGCGTTTGCAAAAAATACATTTCAAACTAATCTTCTTATTGTAAAGGGCCAGACTCACGTTCTTGTTGATTGTGGAACTATGTGCGGTTATGCCTTTGAAAATGTATATAATGCAAAAATGCTTTCTGTTACAAATCTTCTTTTAACTCACGCCCATGCAGATCATATTGGTGGTGTTGAAGAGTTAGCATTTTCTTCCCGATATATAAATAAGGCAAAAATTAATTTAATCATTACAGATAAATTTAAGAAAAAGTTGTGGAACGAATCTTTGAAAGGCGGCTTCCATTATTGTGAAGATGGCGTTCTTTCTTTTGACGACTATTTCAATCAGTTTAAGCCTGCAAAAATTTCAAAAAAACCATACGAGCTTTACGAAATTGACTTTGGTGGAATTAATATCAAGTTGATTCGTACAAGACATGTTACAACACGTAAAAACAGTTATAAGAATTCTTTGATTTCTTATGGCCTTATAATAGACAACCGGATTTTCTTTACTGGCGACACGCAATTTCAAAAAGAGCAGCTGGAATGGGTTTTGAAAAATTTCCCAATTGAAACTGTTTTACATGATTGTGATGTTCTTGGTTATTCAGAAGGAGTTCATGCTTCTTATACACAGTTGCAGACTTTACCTGAAGAGATAAAGAAAAAAATGTATCTTTGCCACTATCAGAAAATGATTGGCCTGCTTGATATTAAAAAAGACGGATTTGCCGGTTTTGTAGAGCAGGGTGTCTATTATGATTTCTAGTTCAGGAGTTAAAAAATGAAAAAGATTTTGGTTTCTTCTTCAAATGCTGACGTAATTAATACAGTAAGAAATGCCTGTATTAAATTTTCAAGTTTCTTTGACCCAATTATTTGTCCTGAAACTGATGAAGCTTTAGGATTTATTGACTACGAACTTCCTGAAATTAAAGTTCTTGATTTTTCATCAGAAGATATTGATACTAAACGAATTCTTGCTTCAATCAGAGCCGATCCTTGGCTTCATAATGGTGGTATTATTGCAGTTGTACCTAATCCTGCAATGGCACAGAAAATTGAAGAAATGAAAGATCATAACATTCTTATTGTTCAGACTGTTTATGCTTTCAAAGAAAATTTTGAACGTCTTTTGCGCATTTTGTGGAGCAATCAGAAATTCCTGTTCAGCCGTGGTATGCAGGATACTGTTGGTGGAAGTGAAAAGGGAAGTTTTGTTTGTGGAAACGACCCTGTTGATATTCGCCTTTACACCAGCTTCCTTGTAAATTATCTTTTCTGTTCAAATAGAATCAGTGATGATGGACGCTACGCTTTGCAGACATCATTAATGGAACTTCTTACAAACGCTCTTGAACACGGAAACTGCGAAATTACTTATGCAGAAAAAACTGCCTGGCTTGAAAATGGCGGAAATATGCTTGAGCTGATTGCAGAAAAACAGAAAGATGCACAGATTGCAATCAGAAAAATTACAATTGAATATAATATTGGAAAAGAATCTTCACACTTTACAATTAAGGATGAAGGACATGGATTTGACTGGCGCGCAAGATTGAATACTACTGTTACTGATGAAATGCACGGCCGCGGAATGTCTCTTTCCAGAAGCCTTGTAACAAATCTTTCTTATAATGAAATTGGTAACGAAGTTTCTTTTGATATTGAAAACTTGAAAAACGCTTCTAACAGTGTTCCAGGAATTATGGTTCCATTCAAAACTGTTTCTTATAAACGTCATGAAATTGTATTTAAACAGAATGATCCTTCTAATGACTTGTACTTTATTATTTCTGGTCGTTATGGGGTTTATGCAGATGGAAAATTAATTTCTGTTCTTACACCTGCTGATATGTTTATTGGTGAAATGGCCTTTTTGCTGAATGACCGTCGTTCTGCAACAATTATGTCTGCGGGGGAAGGTAAATTGATTCGCATTCCAAAGGTTTCTTTCCTGAACTTAATCAGAAGCAACCCTCATTATGGAATTTTCTTGTCTAAACTTTTAGCTCAGCGAGTAATCAGACAGAACCGAAGAACTCTGGAACTGTCTGCTCAGGTCGATGAACTAAAAGCTCAACTTGATCAGAATATATAGAATTAGAACAATCCAGTTATAATTCCATCATCATCTACGTCAATGTCCAGTGCTGCCGGAGCTTTTGGTAAGCCTGGCATTGTCATAATATCTCCTGCCAAAGCAACTACAAATCCTGCTCCTGCATATAACTGAACGTCTCTTACTGGGAATGCAAATCCCTTTGGAGCATTAATCAGTTTTGGATCATGTGAAATAGAATTCTGTGTTTTTGCAATACAAACTGGAAGATTTCCGTATCCCTGTGCTTCATAATCCTTAAGCTTTTTAAGAGCCGATGGTTCAAAATCAACACGGTCTGCACGATAGATTTCTTTTGCAATTTTAGTGATTTTATCTGCAAGAGGAAGATCGTCTTCGTAGAGAGTGTGGAAATCTGCCTTACCACTGTCAGCAAGTTCTGCAACAGCAGCAGCAAGTTCTTTTGTTCCTTCACCGCCTTTGCCCCATCCTTCGCTCAAAATAGCATTTGAACCAATTCCAGCACAAAGTTTCTGTAAAAGCTGAATTTCTTCATCTGTATCTGTAATAAATTTATTTACAGCAACAACTGAAGGAAGTCCGAACTTAGCAATATTTTCAATGTGTACTTTAAGATTTTCAAATCCTTTTTCCAAAGCAGCACAATCTGGTTTAGAAAGATCTGCTTTTGCAACACCACCATGCATTTTAAGAGCGCGGATTGTTGCTACAATTACAACTGCACTTGGTTTAAGACCTGCTGTACGGCATTTAATATCAAGGAATTTTTCTGCACCAAGGTCTGCGGCAAAACCAGCTTCTGTAACAACGTAATCTCCTGTTGCAAGAGCACTGATTGTTGCGTTTACACTGTTACATCCGTGGGCAATATTTGCAAATGGACCACCGTGTACAAAAGCTGGATTTTTTTCCAGAGTCTGTACAAGGTTAGGGCGAATTACATCTTTTAATAAAGCGGCAACTGCACCAGTACATTTCAAATCGCCGAATTTAACATTTTCTTTGCTGTCGTTAAGACCAATTACAATGTTATTCAAACGGTTCTTCAAATCTGAAATAGTTTTAGAAAGACAAACAATGGCCATGATTTCTGATGCAACGGCAATTGTAAAATGATCTTCTCTTGGAACACCCTGCATTTTTCCGCCAAGTCCAATAATAATATTGCGGAGAGAGCGGTCATTTAAGTCAACACAGCGTTTCCATGAGATTGTTCTTGGATCAATGTGTAATGGGTTTCCCTGCTGAATGTGATTGTCTATAAGAGCAGAAATAAGATTGTTTGCAATGCTGATTGCGTGAATGTCTCCTGTAAAATGAAGATTGATTTCTTCCATAGGGACAATCTGTGCATAACCACCACCACAAGCACCGCCTTTTACACCAAAGCATGGTCCAAGAGATGGTTCGCGAAGTGCGACTACTGTTTTTTTACCGATTCTATTCAAACCGTCAGCAAGTCCAATAGAAACTGTAGATTTTCCTTCGCCGGCTGGTGTTGGAGTAACTGCAGTTACTAAAATAAGCTTACCTGGTTTCTTTGCGGCCTTTTCCTGCAAAGTTTTTAATTCTTCAAAAGTAATTTTTGCTTTGTAAGGGCCATATTGTTCAAGCTGATTTTCTTGAATGCCAATTTTTGCGGCAACCTTGGCAATAGGCTCCATAACATTTTTCTGTGCAATTTCGATATCAGTCATAACGTTCCTGTTTTTTTTTGGTTTGAGAGTTTATATAAGATAATCTAATTAGACATTTAATTCAATCTTTCTGCCAGTTGGTTTGTATTTAATTACTTCAATTCCAGCAGCAGCAAGCATTTTTTTACTTGCAACGTTTCCTGGAGTTCCATCGTATTTATCACTGTCATAGATTAAAGTTTTAATTCCAGCCTGAATAATTGCTTTTGCGCATTCATTACAAGGGAATAAAGTAACATAAAGTTTAGTTCCAACTAAAGAACCGCCTCTATAATTTAAAATGGCATTTAATTCGCTGTGTACAACATAAGGATATTTTGTCTGCCACTGGTCTCCGTCACGTCCCCAAGGGAAATCGTCATCAGAACAACCCATTGGAAATCCGTTGTATCCCATTGAAAGAATTTTGTTGTTTTCATCTACAATGCAGGCACCAACCTGAGAGTTTGGATCTTTTGAACGGAGGGCAGAAAGAGCTGCAATACCCATAAAATATTCATCCCAGTTGATGTAATCTGTGCGTTTTGTTGTCATCTGTACATTCCTTTAAAAAGTTAGTTCTTTATTTTAGCATGGGAGAGTTCAATTTTCTAGTATTAAATAAAGATGGCTTTATTGATGGCTTTATTCTGCCATAAGATTATCAATTTCTTCGTCAGAAAGTTCTCTGTATTCACCAGGTGCAAGTGAAGGGTCCAGTGTTGTTTTTCCGATTGAGATGCGCTTTAAGAAAACAATTTTGTTATCAACAGCGGCAAACATTCTTTTTACCTGATGATATTTTCCTTCGTAAATTGTAAGGAGGGCATAAGTATTTGCACTGCCTTCCCAGGAACTGTTTTGAATATATTTAGAGGCAGCTGCATCATCAAGCCATTTAACAATTGCTCCACTCTGGCAGTCTGCTTCAGGTTCATTGTCTTCTGCTGCAATATGGATTCCGTCAAAGAACTGTTTTTCAATCTGCTTTTTGTGTTCTTCAGTCTCACTATGTTCAAGAATACAAAAGTATGTTTTTCCAACGTGGGTTTTTGGAGAAATCAGCTTGTGTGTAAGGTTTCCGTCTGTTGTAAAAATCAGGAATCCTTCTGTGTCCATATCAAGGCGACCGATTATGTGAAGTTTATCCTGAAGATAAGGAGTTTTCATATCATCATCAAGCAAATCAAAAACTGTCTGATGTTCACCGTCTTTATTTGAAGAAACTGTGTGCATGATTTTGTTCATCATAAGATAGATGTTCTGATGAAGGTTGATTTCTTCGCCATCTACAATAATTGTGTCTTTTTCAGGATCAATCTGAGTTGCGCTGTCAAAAATGCGTGTTCCGTTTAGCAGAACTTCATAATTGCGAAGAAGTTTTTTAATATCTTTACGTGAACCAAAGCCTTCGTGGGCCAGGATTTTATCAATTCTTTCCATAAATATATTATATAAAAAAACGTCAATGCGTGCTAGAATAGAGTTAATGAAAATATAAGGATGGGTATATGTATTATTACGGTTTTGATATTACTTATTTGATTTTTGTTTTACCTGCAATTATTTTAAGTATGATTGCTTCTGCAATGGTAAAGTCCAGATTTGCAGCTTATGATAAAGTTGCCAGTAAAAGAGGAGTTACAGGGGCTCAGGCTGCTGCAATTTTGTTAAAGGCAAATGGAATTACAGATGTAAGAATTACTCATATCAGCGGTGAACTTACAGATAATTATAATCCTTCTTCAAAAACATTGAATCTTAGTGATGCAACTTATGCCAGCACATCTATTGCGGCAATTGGAGTTGCTGCTCATGAAACAGGCCATGCAATTCAGCATCAGGTTGGATACGGACCATTAGTTTTAAGAAGTTCTCTTGTTCCTGTTGCAAATATTGGAAGCCGCTTTGGACCAACTCTTGCTATTATTGGAATTATCTTTGGTGCTTCTGCAAAAAGCAATATGCCGATTGCTCAGCTGATTACAAATATTGGTTTGATTTTGTTTGGATTGTCTGTTTTGTTCTATCTTGTTACTTTACCGGTAGAATTCAACGCTTCAAGACGTGCTCTTAAGATTCTGGAAGAAACAAATACCCTTACAGACAAAACAGAAGTTTCTGGTGCCCGTAAGGTATTGTGGGCTGCTGCAATGACTTATGTTGCTTCTGCATTAACAGCAATTGGTTCTTTACTGCGCCTTGTATTCCTTTCAAAAAACAGACGCAGATAAGAACTATACGGCAGAAAAGATTTATTTTCTGTCTGCAAGTGGAATGAAATCACGTTCTGGAGATACGTTTTTGTATGCAGGACGGTAGATTCTTCCACCTGAAACAACCTCTTCAATACGGTGTGCAGACCAGCCGGCAATTCTGGAAATGGCAAAAATTGGTGTGTACAATTCACGTGGAATGTTCAACATTGTATAAACAAATCCAGAATAGAAGTCTACGTTTGCACATACCTGTTTGTCAGATCTATGAACAGCCTGTACGATTCCAGGTGCAAGTCTTTCAATTCTATCGTAAAGATCAAATTCTTCAAGGCAGCCTTTTTCTTTAGCAAGTTCCTTTGCCTTAGCTTTAAGCAATTTTTCACGAGGGTCGCTGATTGTATAAACTGCGTGTCCCATTCCGTAAATTAATCCTGTGCGGTCAAAAGCTTCTTTTGAAGCAATCTTTGTAAGATATGCTGCAATTTCTTTATCATTAGTCCAGTCTTTTACATTTGCCTTAATATCATCCATCATTTCAATAACGCGGATGTTAGCACCACCATGACGGCGTCCTTTTAATGAACCAACAGCGGCAGCTATAGCAGAATATGTATCTGTATCTGCAGAAGAAACTACGTGTACTGTTAATGATGAGTTGTTACCACCACCATGTTCTGCGTGCAAAATCAATGCAAGGTCAAGAATTTCTGCTTCAAGACGTGTATAGGTTTTGTCTGAGCGGATAAGTCTTAAGAAGTTCTCTGCAGTTGAAAGTTCAGGTTTTGGATTGTGAACGTACATACTCTTGTCATCATAGAAGCGGCGTTTTGCCTGATAACCATAAGCTGCAAGAGTAGAGAAGCGGGCTACAAGCTGTACACACTGACGAACAATATTTCCAACTGAACGACCTTCAGGATCTTCATCATAAGAATAACTTGCCAATACACCACGGGCAATTTTATTCATAATATCTTTTGAAGGAGCTTTCATAATCATGTCTTCTGTAAAGTTTGAAGGAAGGATTCTGAATTCTCCAAGATAGTTTTTAAAAGCATCAAGTTTTTCCTGAGAAGGTAATTCACCGAACAAAAGAAGATAAGCACACTGTTCATAACCAAACTGTTTGTTAAGTTCAGCATCTTTAATAATATCTTCTACGTTATATCCACGGTAAATAAGGCGTCCTGGAACTGCAATTTTCTGACCGTCTTTAATTTCGTATCCAACTACATCACCAATACGGGTAAGTCCAACAAGAACACCAGTTCCATTAGCATTGCGAAGACCTCGTTTGACATCATACTTAGGATATAAATCTGGATTAATAGGGTCGTTGTGAATAGCAAGTTTTTCCAGTTTTTTAAGCATGGCTTCTTTCTGTTTTTCTGTTGACATAAGGTCCTCCAAATAAAGTTTTGTATAAATATGCAGAAATAATTCTACAAAATTAAATAATTATACAAAAATTAAAAATTATATGCAATAAAGTTTCTATTTAAAGTTTGATGATTAATTATCGGCTAGTTTTGTGAAGATTGGAGTTTAAATCCAAGTGCTGCAGGAATTTTTCTTTGAAAAAGTGGTTTCTGGACGCTTTTTGTAAAAATATACATTCCGCTTGAGTGACCGCCGTCAAATTCAATTGCATCTGTGCAGCCAAGTTCCTGTAAAATACGGGCGCATTCTACATAAGAAAGACCGTTGTTGTCTGTTAAAGAAAAATCTGGGGTTCCGCAAAGAAGATATAAGTAGCGTCCTGTTTTGTCAGTTCCACAGGCGGTTCTGGAACGGAGAATCTGTGAATCTGTTACAATCTGATTTTTTTCAAGAATCCTGAAGTAGCCGGAAATTATAAAATCATATGACTGCTGCTGTTTTGCAGACAGATTATTCTGATTAAAAAAGGCGGCACGGTTATTAGAAAGGGCAAGAACACAATAATCTTTCTGGGGATTATAAATGCCGCTAAGTTCAAGCCCATTTGTTTTTGTAATGCCCATTAATACAATCTGTTTTTCTTCAATTGCAAAGGGAGTTGTGTTCACGCAGACAATTGTTTCATTTTTGCGGGCAAATTCCTTCAATGAAAACAAACACTGAATTTCATCCTTTGCAGCTGGGGATGCAATAATTTCCAGCCCTTCTGTTTCAAGGTCAATTTTTACGCAGGTATAAGAAACATTCCTGTCTGCCATCTTTACATCAATGCGCTGAATTCCTTGTGCAACAGACTGCCATCCAGATTCAGTTATAACAGATGTAGTTTTACAGGAAACCGCAAGAAATGAGAAAACTAGAAAAAATAAAAAGAGTTTAAGTTTATTTAACAAAGCGCTGTGCTGGAGTTATAACCCATATTGCACGTAATTCGCAATCCCCAATGTTTTCAATGATATGAGGAACTGCGGCAGAGAAAGAAATACTGTCACCTTCATTGATGATGTATTCCTGATTTTCGTAAACAAGTTTTGCTTTTCCCTGAGTAACAATACCAAATTCACGACCTAAATGACCGTAAGAACCTCTGTGGGTATGAGATTTTTCAGGGATGCGAAGAATGTAAGATTCAATAGAATTTTCTTTATCTGATGTAACAGGATGAGATAATTCTTCAAAGATGATGTCTTCTTCTTTTATAGTTGGACGTTCTGTTGCACGGATAATCTGAACAGGACGATCTTTTCTATATTCTTCAAAAAGGTATTCAAGGTTAATATCAAGAACATCTGCTAAAGCAAGCAAAGTATCAATGGCAGGTGAAACATGATTGCGTTCAATCTGAGAAACCAAACTTTCACTTACACCAGCCTGCTGAGCTACAACCTTAAGAGTATATCCTTTGTGTTCACGTGCCTGACGTAATTTTTCACCAAAATGATATGGAACCCTTCTTGGTTTTTCAGACTCATGATTTTGCGAAGGTGTCATTGTTTTGTTTCTCCTTGTTTTTAGCTGTAATAAACTGAATAAAGTAATCTTCCAGAGTTTTGTGTGGTCCGTCAAGATGCATTCGTTTGCGTGAACGGGCATTATCGCGGCGGATTGTATATAGTGAATAGAAATCGCGGTAATCAAGTCCGGCATCAGCCTTAACATGTTCGCCTAAGAATTTAGAAACTTCATCACGACCAATAGCAGGAATACCTTTTTCTCTAAGGATTTTGCGCAAAGACAGAATCTGTTCATAAGAAATACCAAAGAGGAACTCTTCCATTGCCTGAGTTACACCCTGGTCTCCCATCTGCTGTTTAATAAAACTAATCCACTGGTCATCCATCTGCATGGAAATAAGAAGCAGTTCGCTTGTTCCCATCATTGTTCCAAAAGCAGGTGCAAGTTTTCTTCTGGCGGTCCATACAGACTGCAAAACTGGTGCAACATCTTCACTGGCCTGGTCATTCCAATGTTCCCAAAGTAAAAGAAGTGAAAGTGCCCATTCCCGTCTGTATTCCATAGGCTGTGTTGTATCGCTGATTAAGTTTAAATATACATCTTCTACAAGCAGAGAGAACATAGACATAACAGTTTCATTTTCAAATGCCTTGTAGAATTTTTTTACTTCCGGTACATGGAATGTATATTTTGAAATACTTGAGAAAGTATGAATTTTAGAAACTAAAAGTGCTTTTCCCAGAATTGCTTTAGATGGAAGCTGTAAAGAAGAGTCTCCGGCATCCTGATGGTCAATAAGGGAATCTATTAATGAAGTTGGAGTTCGTTCACCGCCAACAAGCTGATGTCGTTCCAGTAAAGAAGGGAAGCGTCCCATTGCCTGGGCAAGTGCTTCAAGATCATCCATGCGGTTTTTAAAACTTTCGTATTTTGAAGGATCGATTGCTTTTACTTCTGGCAAAAACTCTTCAAGAAGGGCTCTCTGTTTTTTAGAAAGCATTTCAACCTTCTGCTGTTTATGAGGCTGTTCGCTGTCTGTCCCAAAGAATGAGTTGATATCAATGTTTTCGAAAGAAGTTGTGTAATCCATTTTAGTAACAAATTCAATTATAATTCATTTATCGGAATTTTCAAATGAAAACTTACCCCATCTTTTGCTAGTTTTTTTGAATTTCCTCTATTATATTCAGCAGTTTATCTTTGTGAATTTTAATTTTTGTATTGTTATATTCAATTGCTTCAATCTGGGCGTTCTGCATGTTTCCTCTGTAAAATCTGACAGTGGCGTCCATTTCAAGAAGGAAGAAATCAAAGAAATTCAGGGTTGCAAGAGAGTAGCCGGAAAGAGCAAGAAGGGAGCCGTCCAGTAAAAATGCATTAAGGGCATCTTTGTAGTTTCCGCTGTAAAGTTGACCAAGACCCGGAATTATAGAAAGGTAAAATGCCAGTTCAGGATCTTTCAGCTTGAATTGTTTAAGGGCTGTCAGTTCTTCAAAAATCTGATTCAGCTGTTCCTGAGAAATTGCGTCTGGATAATCTGAATTAATCTGGGAAGTTAATTCTTTTACCATAGTCCATTTGTGTGTATAAACATAAGAATGAAGGCAGGCAAGATTTGCGGCAAGTTTAATTTCTTCTGAAAATTCAGGGAAAGAAATGTATGCGGCAATGTCTGTGTTGTAAAGCAGATTAAAATTTTGTGATTCTGCGGCCTTTTGCTGAAGCAGGATGTTTTTTTTATGAAGAGCCAGTTTTACATCTTCTGATGTGTTTTGAAGATTCTGGGAATAGTTTATGGCCTGTTTGTTGTAATCTATTGCAAGAGGGAACTGGCCGCAGTCTGAGTAGTAATTGGTGAGGAAAGATAAAGCTTCTATCTGATGGCTTCCTTCTTTACCGGCGGCGGCTGCATAATCCTGCATAAAAAGATAGCGCTTGTATTCGGTAGCCGCCTCAGAATAGCTGCCAGATGTTTCAAGTTTTTTTGCAAGATCAAAAACTTTTTCGTAAGGATCCTGGGCAAAAGAGAAAACCGGGCAAAGGAAAAAAATCAGGGCACATAAAAATTTAGTATAACTGTTCATAGATTAAATCTGCCTGTTCGCAAAGTTCTCTGTATTTTGTGTTGTTCCAGCGTTGTGCACTTTTGTAAGAACCGTATAAATCAGTTATGTAAAAAACAAGGGCACAAGTTCCATATACGTAAGGTCGCCAGCTCTTCCATTCACTTTTAATTCCAGTATAAATTGTGGCTGCGGTAAATGAACCAACTGTAACAAAAGATGTTAAGAAAGGAATAAATGATGATGAGGCGTACCATTTTCCACTGCCAGGTAAAATTGCAGAAAAGAAAAGAGCAAGTCCCGGGCTTTTTGTTTTATAGTGACTGCCTGTCTGGGCAAAAGGAGTAAAAATCTGGTAAGACTGACTGGCCTGATTTGCGGCAGAGATTGCTTCTTGAATATTCATCTGGAGCAAAGAAATGGAAATTGAATTAAGAAGGACAAATTCATCTGAATAGTCTTTGAAATCCGGGGCAATTAATGTTGTTAAAGATAAATAATCTTCAAGGTTTCGTTCTTTAAAAGTGAAGCGGGCCGAAACAAGATCAAGTTTCTCTTTTACCGCCGGTCCCATCCTGTTCCTGAAATTCGTACTAAGCCAGGAAATCCCATCTTTGTTGTTTTGTGAATTATAAATGGTTGTCAGCAAAAAAAACGTATCTTCTTTTGAAAGGTCAATTTCTGTGGAATCAGAACCGGCAGTTCCATCTAAAAAAAGATAGCGCTTATATTCACTGGCAGCTTCATCCCAGAATCCGTTTTTGTATAAATCATCTGCAAACTGTTTTACAATTACAGGTTCGTAGGCATCTGGCAAAGAAATTGGCTGACAAAAGGCAGAGGTTATAAAAATCAAAGAAGAAATTAAACAGGCTGATATTTTTCTCATAATAAATCCTTTTTTATATATACGTTATTCTTTACGTTAATCCGTTACAGGATCGTAGTGTTTTCCGTTTTCTAAAGTTATATAGTTATTTGTTTTGTGTTCATTGGAAGTACAGCGGCGTAATCGTTCCATTCCCTGAAAAAATCCTGCAAGTCCGTGTTTAGAAATTGCGTCTACCATATACTGGGAACAGGAAGGGTAGTATCCGCAGCTGGAATTATCCTGAGCAGTTATGAATGTTTTGTAAAATCTGAATGCACCGTTTACAAAAATTGATGAGGCAGAGGTTCTGAATTCAGCAGAAGGTGGAGTCTGTGGAGTTGAGATTTTTTTCTTTTTAAGAGCCTGTTGTTCTGGTAAATCAATTTCTATGCTTTCTGCCCCGTACATTGTAAGAAGATTTTCTTCCATTACAAAATTAAGACGTTTTACATCAAGGGTAATTGTTGCAGAAAAAGTCTGCCCAAACGGATGTTCTATTGAAAGAATTGTTGAAGGGTAATAAAAACCAGAAACAAATTTATAATCGCTGAATTGAATTTCGCTGGTGAGTTCATCCTGGGTTGTGTAAAATTTCATTTTCTGAATGCGGGATGATGAATCTGTATAAACTTTTATATAAGAAATTGGGTAAACATTTACACGGGTGTAGTACCAGATTGTGCAGATTAATCCGTCTTCCGGGGCAACTTCATAAGGTTCAAATCCCTTTAGCGGAAGATTGTAATCGGCAGCAAAGTAATCAAGAAAAGTGTCTTCTGTGTCATATATTGATGAAAAATCAGGAAGATAATTTCGGGAATCATTTTCATAAGAAAAAGCGCCGTCTGCGTTCAGCAAAACTTTTGTTTGTGGAGTTGAAGTTATTTCAAAAACAAAAATGTGAGGATTGTAGTTATAAAGGAGAGTTCCTTTTACTTCAGTGCTGGAATCTTCTGTTGAGTAATCATCAGCTGTCTGGTCTGACTGGGACTGAATTGAAAAAGAAAGGTCCAGAGATCTGATTGATTTTGACTGTGGAAAACAAAGGCTTCCACAAATCAAAAAAAGAAATATTATCAGGCTACTTTTTATATTCATCAGGAATCTGGTCCATCTGATTCTGTGCAAGTTTTTTATATGCAGTTGGGAAAGAACCCATTGGTGCAGTCTGGTAAATCTTAAGAATATCATTGAAGTTAATGAAAGCTTTTCTGTAATCTTTTGTTTTCATATAAAGATGGCCAAGTTCATAGCGTGTTTCAATATAAACTTCTGTGTCATCTCCAAAGCGGGCAATAGTTTCTAAATAATAGCGTTCTGAATTGATGTAGTCTCCAGAGGCATATGCATTCTGACCTAAACGAAGCAACTGTGCAGATGTAAGATCTTCTGGGATTTCTTTGATTGTGTTGCAGGAAATTGCGCTGAAAGAAAGTACAGCTGCAAATAAACAAATTAATAAAGTTCTTATTTTTTTCATTTTTTTTATACCTTATGATGTAATGATTTACAGTTTACTGTATTATATTTATAAAAACAATTAGATATAATAAGATTACATTCATAGGAAAGAATCCATAGGAGATATTATGAAAGTATTAGTAATTGGTGGCGCAGGATATATTGGAAGCCACGTTGTAAAAGAAATGATGAAAGCAGGTCACAAGGTAACTGTATTTGATAACCTTTCAAGTGGATTACGCTGTAATTTATTCCCTCAGAACGATTTTATTTATGGAAATATTTTGATTCCTGCAGATTTGGATGCTGCTTTTGAACAGGGCTTTGATGCATTTGTTCATCTTGCTGCTTTTAAAGCTGCCGGTGAATCTATGATTAAACCAGAAAAATATTCTGTAAATAATATTACAGGTACATTAAACATTATGAATTCAGCAATGAAGTACAATTGTAAAAAAATGATTTTCTCTTCATCTGCTGCAACTTTTGGCGAACCTCAGTATTTGCCAATGGATGAAAATCATCCACAGAATCCAATCAACTATTATGGTTTTACAAAACTTGAAATTGAACGCTATATGACATGGTATGATCAGCTTAAAGGCCTTAGATTTGCAGCCCTCCGTTATTTTAATGCTGCCGGTTATGATCCAGAAGGAGAAATCCGTGGTCTTGAACAGAAACCTGAAAATCTTCTTCCACGTGTAATGGAAGCAGCACTTGGTCAGCGTGAACTTAAAATTTTTGGTACTGATTATGATACTCGCGATGGAACTTGTATCCGCGATTATGTTCATGTAACAGATTTGGCTCGTGCTCATGTTATGGCTTTGGATTACATTGCTAAAAACGATAAGAGTTTAAAATTAAACCTTGGAACAGAAAAAGGTACAACAGTAAAAGAAATTATTGAAGCTGCAAGAAAAATTACTGGAAAACCAATTCCTGCTGGTGAAGAACCACGTCGTCCAGGAGACCCTGCAAGTCTTTATACAACTTCTAAACTTGCAAAAGAGTTGCTTGGCTGGGAACCAAAATATTCAGATGTAGATACTCTGGTAAAAACTACATGGGAAGTTTATAAATAGACTTTTATTGATAGAATCATCCCCAAAAATCACATTATAAACAGGAGTTTTTTTGTATGAATGATGTTGCAGATTTTATGAACAAAAATAAGGCTGGAATGGTTGAACTGGAAAAATTACTTACTTCTATTCCGGCTATTGCTCCTGAAGGTGGCGGGGATGGTGAAGCATTAAAATGTGCGGCTCTTGAAAAATGGCTTAAAGAAAATGGTTTTGAAAATGTTCAGCGTTTTGAAGCACCTGATTCAAGAGTTTCTGCCGGAGTAAGACCTAGTTTAGTTGTAACAATTCCCGGCTCTATTCCAGAAGACCAGGATAATGGCCGTGTTTGGGTAATGGCACATCTGGATGTAGTTCCAACTGGAGATATTACTCTGTGGAATACAAATCCTTTTGAATGTGTAGAAAAAGACGGCGTACTTTATGGTCGTGGTGTAGAAGATAATCAGCAGGGCCTTGTTTCTTCTGTTTTTGCAGCTTTGTATTTACTAAAAAATGGTATTAAACCTGCTCATACAGTAAAACTTCTTTTTGCTGCTGATGAAGAAAACGGAAGTAACTACGGAATTATCTGGCTTATTAACAATACAAAGCTTTTTAGAAAATCAGATTTAGTATTGATTCCTGATGGAGGAGATCCTCATGGCTCTACAATTGAAATTGCAGAAAAAAATCTTCTGTGGCTTCAGGTTCATGTGATGGGCAAGCAGACTCACGGAAGTCGCCCTGATAGTGGTGCAAATGCCTGTCTTGCTGCTGCTGATTTAACACTGCGTCTTCATAATCTGGAAAAAATCTTCAATAAAAAAGATTCTCTTTTTGAACCAGACTATTCAACTTTCCAGCCAACAAAAAGAGCAAAGAATGTAGACAGCATAAACATTATTCCTGGAGAAGATACTTTCTGTATGGACTGCAGAATTCTTCCATGCTACAAACTTTCAGATGTAATTGAAAAAGTAGATGAACAGTGCAGGGAAGTAGAAAAAATTCATGGTGTAAAAATTGAATATACTTGTCCGCAAAAATCAGAAAGTCCTGCTACAAGTAAAGATGCTCCTGTGGCAAAGAAACTTGCTGATGCAATAAAAGCAGTTCACGGAATCGACCCAAGATTTATTGGAATTGGCGGCGGTACTGTTGGTGCAGAACTTCGTCGTGAAGGAATTGATGCAGTTGTCTGGAGTACCCTTGATGATCAGGCACACCAGCCAAATGAATATTGCAAAGTGGAAAATATTATTAAAGATGCACAGACTTTAGTTGAAGTTTTTTTGAGGTAGTTTATGAAAAAATTGTTTTTATTTTTCCTGAGTTTTTTTGTTTCAGTAAGTTTATTTGGCTACGACTCTGAAACTTATGTAACAGAAAATCTTCGTATGAGAAGTGAACCGAATTTGCAGGGAAAGGTTATTTGTACAATTAAAGCTGGTTCTAAAGTATCAATAGAACAATTTAATCAGAATTCTGAAACCTGGGAATATATAACTGATGAAATTGACGGTATAAAATCATGGTGGCTTAAAGTTTCTACAAAAGAAGGTGCTGAAGATAGAGATGGAAAACTGTTGCCAGCAGGAACACAAGGCTGGGTTTTTGGTGGTTATGTTAAACGAGTTGTTGCAGATGAAGTGTATAGAACAGAAGACTGGACTATTGTTCATAAATTTGATTATTCTTTACCTTTAAAATACACAGTTTATTTAAAATATAAGGACGAAGAAATTTTCCTTAGGGCTCTTGATGAAAACGACTCTACTTCTTTAGGTACAATGGTTTATAAAAGAAGACTTGTTGTTACTGATAATGGGCTTTTAGTTGGATTTTATTCAATTCCAGACGGAAAGAGTTTTCCATGGTGTTCTGTACATTGTTACTACATTGATTTAAAAACTAAAAAAGTAACATATGTCACAACCCAATCGACTGAGCATAATGAGGTTTCGGCCGACTGTTACTATTACAAAGAAGGAAACACAGAATATATTTTGGCCTTTACAAGTACTTACTGGTCTTCGGAAGAACCACAAAAAATTACAAATGGTGGAGCTTATGCAATTGGCAAAAGCAATAATATCATAAAACTTAGTTACCAGAAATTTGAAGAATTGTACGAAAAATATAAGAAAAATCCTGAAAGTTTTAAACCAATTTTCTAAAAAAAATCCCTGCAATTAAAACAGGGATTTTTCTTCTATACATCAACTGAATAAATTCGGTCAGTTAGTATTTTAGAATATAATAAATTACATAAACCCAACTTAACAGACCATGAATAATTGCCCATCCAATTGACTTGTAAGCTGTATAACTTATAACCATGGCCAATGCTGAACCAAAGGAAATACCGGCTTTTACCGATTTTTCAACTCTTTTTGTAGTAGTTGTTTTTCCATTTGAATCTGTAGTAGTTGTAATTTCTGTTACTTCTTCTGCCATTTTCGTCTCCTTATTATGTGATTATTTTTTTTAATACTGGATTATCTTATTTTGAAGAAAATTCCAATCAGAACTGTAGTAATTAAAACCTGAAGGATTACAAATTTTACAAGAACCTGTGTTGGTGACCAGCCGCGGTTTTTGCGCATATGATCATGAAGTGGGAAACGGATGTTTTCAAAAACTTTGATTTTGAAGAAGCGGAGAAGGAATACTTTAATAAGACCCATACCGCCGTTTACAAAAATAATTGATGATGTTGCAAGGAAGAGGAATGGGTTTCCTGAAATCATTACACAAACACCAATGAAGAATCCTAAAGCACGGCTGCCTGCATCGCCCATTAAACAGTGACTTGGGAATGCGTTCAACCAAAGGTATCCCATTACAACACCAGCCATTGTGAAAATCATCATAGCCCAGTTTGCTCCTGCTGCAAAATGAGGAACAAGAAGGTAATCTGCAATTTCTACGTGACCAAGGATGAAATAGAAAATAATTCCAAGTGTAATCAAGGCAAGCAAAACTAATGAAGATGAAAGGCCGTCTACACCATCAGTACAGTTTGTTGTGTTGATTGAAACCCACAGCATAATTGAACAGATGATAACGTAAACAATAGGATTTACAACAATCTGATTAGAAACAAATGGAAGCCAGAATCTTACAAGTCCGTCTGGAGAAAGAGATTTTAATCCATAATAAAGAATAAGAGATGTTCCCACACTGATGATTAAGTCCAGGGCACCTTTTAAGTATTCGCCCCAGCTTGTAACACTTCTGTCATCAAGGAAGCCTGTAATCATAGTACACCATGTTAATAAAATAATGGCTGCACGTGTCCATGTCATTGGAACAATAAGGAAACAAATGAAAACGAAAATTGAAATGAAGACAATTCCAGAACCAGTTGGTTTTCCTTTTGCTGCTTCTGCGTTTTCTTTAATAGTGAATTCTCTTCCTCTATCCTGTGGAAGGCGATCATAAAACTTTGGAATCAATTTATAAGCAAGAAAGTATCCTGCATAAAGTGCAATTGTAATAAGCACAGCATATGAAGATAAAAGTCTTGCAGGACCCCAATAGTTTTGTAAAATCTGTCCTAAATAATATAACATAAGGTACTCCTAAAACCTGTATATTAATTTTAAAGTGTAATGTGAGACATTTCTGTAAATACCATAGTTACATCATGTTCATTACAATAGTTTATAAATTCATCATCGGAAGAAGTTCCTCCAGTCTGAATGATTGCTTTTACGCCTTTATCAATTAATTCTTTTATTGACTGGCAAAGTGGAACCGCTGTATCACAAACAAGCAGCTCTGCAAGAACGCCGTCCTGTGGATCTGGATTTAAATCCTGTGCTTCAATTGTAACATTCCTAACAGCATGAACTGCAGATTTTGAACACTGAGAAATTCCCACCAGCTGATTGTTCTTCAAAAGCAATGCGGAATAAGTTCTGGCACCCATTGCAAGTAAAATACCAAATGCCATTTCATCAATAATATTCTGAGCAGGTCTGTTTTTTGTAACAACGTTCCAGTGGTCAAAAAGAGTAGCATCTTTTGTCTGGAAAAGAAGACCGCCGTTAAGAATATCAATACTATAAGGAGAGCAGTTGATTTTTGCAGTTGTAATAAGTTTGATATTTGTTTTTTCAAAAATCTGCTTTGCTTCTTCTGTAAAATCAGGTGCTACAATTGCGACTATTTTTTTATCTGCCATTTTTTCTGCAGCCTGACCATCAATTACGGAACTACAGCCAATCACTACATCATCAATCAATTCTGAATTAAAACAATAAGTTTTCTGGAAAGATTCAGAAACGTTTGAAGAAAGAGCGGCACCCAAAATAGATTTGTATTTTACTGCAATACAGAAAACAATTCCCATCAAAGGTGTAAACTGTGTAGCAAAATTATATCCGTCGCAGTTTGTACTTTGAACAGAGAACTGGTTTTTTAAGTTTTTATATATGCTGCTGATTGTTTCCCAGGCAAGTGAGACATCTGCAATTGTGTTATAGTCAATTTTTTCATGTAATTTTCTGATTCCGCTTACTGCACCAGAATCTGAAGGATAACCGTAAAGACATGACTGCTGATGTTTATTTGAACCGCCATCTAAAGTTTTCTGTTTTACAAGAGGGAAAGCCAGATAGTTTGTAAAATCAGTTGTGAATTCCGAATTCTGAAGCAGTGTGTTTGCAATTCCACTGTCAAAAGCAGATATCAGGTTTAAGGCTTTTGCAGCAAGATATACTCTGAATTCTTTTGTAATATTGTTTGTTCTAAGCTGAATCATTGCTTCTTTGTAATCTGCAGGGTCTGTAAGAATAAGAATATTTTCGTAGTTTACAAAGGAGTTTCTGAGCAAAGTTGAAATGTAGAAATTAAACTGTTTTGTGTATTCTGGAACCTGCTGCTGTGTAAGTGTGTCTTTCATGCAAGGCATAAGATTTACGCAGACAATGTTGATTCCAGTTGCTGTTGGGAAAGGTGCTTCAAGAGCTTTTTCTTCATCAATGTATTTTGTAGAAAGAAGAGTCTTAATTAAATAAGAAGGGTCTCCAATATGGAGAGTGCTTTCTGTTAATGAAGGCTCGTGGGTAAAAGGAATCTGTTCGCGTTTAAAAAGTTCCTCTGTTTTATTTGCAGTTAAAATTGTCCAGCCAGTATCAACCAGAAATTTAGCAAATTCAAGAATATTTTCGTTTCGTTCAACATGGATTAATGCGTTCTTTACCATGCCAATAGTTTAGCAAAAAAAGAAACAATTCACAATGCACAATAATTTTGATAAAATAGAATGGTGAACTTAATGGAAAGCGAAGAATTTTTACAGTCTCAGTTAATCACTTATATTGGAAATAAGCGTGCTCTTCTTGATTTTATTGGGGAAGGGGTTCAGCTTGTCCAGAATAAGCTTAAAAAAGAAAAGCTTTCCTGTCTTGATATTTTTGCCGGCAGCGGAATTGTTTCCAGATATTTAAAACAGTATTCCAGCGAAATTGCGGCTAACGATCTTGAAGAATATTCGGTTATTATAAATAAATGCTATCTGTCTGAAGTTTCTGATGATGAACTTGCAGAATTAAAGGTTTTGTACAAAAAGCTGATTGAAAAAATTGACTGCCGAATGAAGGAACTGGAACTGCAGCGTGAAAAAGGGACATATGTTCATCCCGGTTTTATTTCTGAACTTTACGCTCCTTCTGATCTGGAAAATATTACAAAATCAGACAGATGTTTTTATACACCATACAATGCAAATTATATTGATGTTTGCCGTCAGCTGATTTCAACTGAAATTCCAGAAAAGTACCAGCATTATTTTATTGCACCATTACTTTCACAGGCTTCTATTCATGCAAATACAGCGGGAATTTTCAAAGGCTTCTACAAGAATTCCAAAACTGGAACAGGACAGTTTGGCGGTAACGGAAAAAATGCCCTTTCAAGAATCATGGGAAAAATTGAACTTCCATTTCCGGTGTTTTTAAATACTGGTTGTAAATCCCGGGTTTATAATGAAAATGCCAATGAACTTGTAAAAAATCCTTCTGTGGGCACTTTTGACTTAGCATATTTTGATCCGCCATATAATCAGCATCCTTACGGCTCTAACTATTTTATGCTTAACCTTATTGCAAAATACCAGCGTCCTGATTGTGAAAAAATCAGCCGGGTTTCTGGTATTCCAAAAGACTGGAATCGTTCTGCGTATAACAAAAAGCGCCAGGTTTACGATGCAATGCTGGATTTAGTTCAGTCTGTAAAAGCAAGATTTGTTTTGATTTCTTTTAATTCGGAAGGTTTTATTTCTAAAGAAGATATGGAAGAATTGCTTTCTAATTGCGGAAAGGTTCAGGTTCTGGAATCTCAGTATAATACTTTCCGTGGTTCCAGAAACCTTGTGAACAGAGATATTTATGTAAAGGAATATTTGTTCCTTGTAGAAAAAATCTAACTGGAAAAAACATTCCTTTACAAAATCTTAGTTCTATATTTAAGTTCTATACGTTGAACTTGAAGAAAAGAACGTCGCCATCCTGAACAACATATTCTTTTCCTTCCTGACGATATTTACCGGCAGCTTTAATTGCAGCTTCATCACCATACTGACGAAGATCATCAATTGTATAAGCTTCTGCCTTGATAAATCCTTTTTCAAAGTCTGTATGAATTACACCGGCAGCACGTGGAGCTTTATCTCCGTTGTGAATTGTCCATGCACGGCATTCATCTGGTCCGCCAGTAAAGTATGTTCTTAATCCCATCAAATGATAAGCTTTGCGGGCAAGAGTTGTAAGTCCACTTTCTTTAAGGCCAACGCTTTCCATAAAGTCTTTGCGGTCTGCTTCTTCTGTAATTTCTGCAAGGTCAGCTTCAAACTTACCACAGATAACTACAACTTCAGAATTTTCTTCAGCAGCATATTTTTTTACAATTTCTACATATTTGTTTGTCTGAGATTCAATTGCATCTTCATCAACGTTTGCAACATAGAGAGTTGGTTTCATTGAAAGAAGGAACATGTCGTAAATAGCTGCTTTTTCATCATCAGTTAAATCTGCTGTACGAGCACATTTTCCGTCCTGAAGTAAAGGCTTGATTTTTGCAACTGCAGAATTAAATGGAGCAAGCTGTTTTTCTGCTTCTTTTCCAAGAGCACGAACCTGTTTTACATTTTTTTCTTCGCGTTTTGCAATTGTATCTAAGTCTGCCTGACAAAGTTCCCAGTTGATTGTAAGAATATCGCTTTCTGGATCAATTGGGGCAGCTTCATTTGCGTTATCACGAACGTGCATAATATCAGGATTATCAAAACAGCGAACAACATGTGCAATTACAGAACATTCGCGGATGTTTGCAAGGAATTTATTTCCAAGACCTTCACCTTGAGAAGCACCTTTAATCAAACCTGCAATATCAACAAATTTAACGTTTGCAGGAGTCTTCTTTTTTGGATTATGGATGCTTGCCAAAAAATCAAGGCGTTCATCTGGCAAATCTACAATACCGATGTTAGGATCGATTGTACAGAAAGGAAAGTTCTCTGCTGCGGCAGGAGCTGCAGTCAAAGCCGAAAAAATAGTTGACTTACCAACGTTTGGAAGTCCAACAATACCACATTCTAAAGACATATTATTTCCTCAAAAAAATTATTTACTTATGAATTATTTGCTGAGAACTGCTTTTGCAAACTGATCAGCACAACTTGTGTTTTTCATTCCGCAAATGTTTCCGCTTAATTTTGCAGCAATGTCTTCTGCTTTCATACCGTCACAGAGTTTAGAAATTGCTTTAAGGTTTCCGTTACAACCACCGTCAAAACTAATATTTGTGATTGTTCCGTCTTCGTTTTTTGTAAAAGAGATTGTGCGCGCACAAACTCCAGTTGTTTTATAAGTAATATCCATAAATTATTTTCCTTAAAAGTATAATAATGTGAAAAAAGGAAAAATTCTAGACTAGTTGTTCTAGACTTCTTCAAGAACGCCAATGTCTTCATCGTGAGCAGGCAAATCTGTAACTGCAGAATCGATGATTTTTTCTGCGTCATTAATAAGATAGTCACTGAATTTATGAAGTACAGTACTGAAATCAACTTTAAGGAAATTGCGGTATCCAAGCAGTTCCTTTTTAATTTCGTCAAAATCTTCTATTAATATGTTTGTAATTTTAGAATCCAGTTTGCCTTTAGAAACTAATGTTTTCAGTTCGGCAATTGTTTCTTCTTTTGTAAATTCCTTTTTGTAGCTGCGGCTGTCATTAAGGGCGCTTGTAATATCTGCAACAGTAATGATGCGCTGAACAACAGAAAGTTCGTCTCCAGAAATTTTATTTGGATAGCCAGAGCCGTCTAGTTTTTCGTGATGTCTGTAAACTGCTTCAAGAATTTCCTGAGGAACAAAATCCTGAAGAATTCGTTTTGAATGATTTACGTGATGACGCATAATACCCATGTTTTCTGGAGTAAGTCGGCCAGGATATTCAAGAATATGCTGAGGAGTAGCAATTTTTCCAACATCGTGGAGCAGGGCGCTTGTAAACAAAACCTTAATTTCCTGTTCAGAAAGATGCATTCTTGTTCCCAAAGAAAGTGCGTAACAGGAAGTGTTGATTGAATGAGAAAGTGTAGTTGTACTTTTAAAGTCCAGAATATATACAAGCAGTTTGAAGATTTCGTTTTTTGCTTCGTTTGGCATTGTAATGTCGTTAATGAAATCAAAAAGAGATTCTTTGTAACTGCCATCTCTCAGCTGTTCTACAACCCGGTTATTTTTGTTTATCTGCTTAAATATTTTTACATAAGTAGGGTCAAATTTTCCAGGAGCAATTTTATCAATATCATTAGGGAGATCATCATCCGGATGTTTTGTAAGATAGTCTGCAACACGGGCGCTGAAACTGATTATTGATTTGTACTCTGTCTGGTAAAGATAGTTCTTTAAAGCTCCAATATAATTCTGATTGAATGATTCCAGAGCCAGTGCATCTTTGTGAAGAGGAGTCATGAATTCCAGATAATAAAAGCTGAACATGTATTTACTTTCAATGCTTTTATCTGTGGAAAAATAGTCTATATCGGTTTCTAAATTATCCTGCTGATTACTCTGATAAAAATAGTTGTTGTTGAAAAATCCGATTGTGTGAAATAAGGCAAGAACCACAAGATTCTGAATATTACAACGCTCGTTCATCTGGTGATCCTTTACCAGTTCAAGAGCCAGAAATGCGGTCTGTTCGTTATGTATAGCTATGCTGCTGTTAATGTTGTACAGCATTCGGTGCGCAATTTGAATAATCTGCCCCGGAGTGAGCAAATTTTCAGGTTGGCGAACTGAAACACTTCCCTGTGTTTCCAATTCATTGTTAACTTTTTTCATACCCTTTATTATACAACAATAATACAGAATAAAAAAGTTTTTTTTGATTTTTTGTAAAACGTTTTATTAAAATTTATTCTAGTTAGGAATCAATTTGTTAATAGTAAAGTCTTTCTGTCTCCAGTTCTTGTCTACTTTTACCTGAAGGTCCAGATCAATTTTCTGAATATAGATTTCACTAAGTTTTCTGATAGCTGCCATTCTGATTTCCTTGATTTTAGCAGCACCTTTTCCAATAACAATACCTTTCTGGCTGTCTCGTTCAACACAAAGGAATGCGCGGATCCATAATTTTTTGCCATCATTTCTGTGTTCAACATCAGCAACTTCTACATAAACCGCATGTGGAATTTCCTGTTCCAGACGATTGATTGCTTCACCACGAATAACTTCGCAGATTCTAAAAGTCAAATCCTGGTCAGTTGCCAGTTCTTCATCATAAATTGGAGCTCCTTCTGGAGAAATGTCGTAAAGACCTTTAAGAACCTCGTTGATTCCAATATCTTTTTCTGCAGACATTTCAAAAATACGGTTTGCAGGAATCTCTTTAAGTTGCTGTGAAATAAAATTTCTAACAGGACCAGTTTTTGAAGCAGATAAATCTGTTTTGTTAATAGCAACAACAGTTTTTGCCTGAAGATTCTTCAAAAGTTCTGCAGTATGAACTTCTTCTTCTCCCGGGTCTCGTGTAGAGTCAATAATATATAGAACACAATCAATATCTTCCAGCTGAGTTTCTGTAACTGAACGGAGTCTGAGATTCAATTTTTTTTCTGAATCGTGATAACCAGGTGTATCAATAAAAATAAGCTGGCCGTATGAAGTGTTTACAATCCCTTTAATTGCGTTTCTTGTAGTCTGAGGAATTGGCGAAACAATACTTACATTTTCCTGGCAGGCTGTGTTTAAAAAAGTTGATTTTCCTGCACTAGGGCGTCCAATGATTGCAACAACGGCAGTTTTTAATGGGTCATGCTGATTTTCTTTAATAGTTGCGTTTTCGTTCATAAGGTTAGTATAAAGGATTTTTTTGATAGTGTCTTTACAATGATGCAAAGTGTATAAATTAATTAAAAAATATGTTACAATTCTGCCACTATGCTTAATACATATGGTGCAGTAATAACAGAGGGTGGAGTAAATTTCAGCCTTTACAGTAGAGATGCAAAAAAAGTCTGGCTTTGTCTTTTTGAGTCAGAAAACGATAAATTACCTGCCAGAGTGATTGAACTTGATGGAGATAAAAACCGTACTGGAGATATCTGGCATATTTTTGTAGAAGGACTTGGGAACGGTGCCCTTTATTTGTACAAAGTGGAAGGCGAATATTTTCCTCCAAAGGGTTTGCGTTTTAATTCTCATAAATATCTTTTTGATCCTTATGCAAAAGCATTTACAAAAGGCTCAGTTTTCCGTTCTTACAATAAACAGCGTGCGTCTGGTGCAGCAGGTCGTGAAGAAGGGGAACTTTATGATTTGTCTGATTTCCCAAAATGCGTTGTAGTTGATGATTCTTTTGATTGGGAAGGGGACAGACCCCTCAATTATCCGTTAAAAGATACAGTTATTTATGAAACACATCTTAAAGGATTCACTGCTTCTAAAACTTCTGGTGTAAAAGAAGATACCGCTGGAACTTATAAAGGTTTTACTCAGAAAATTGACTATCTTAAAAAACTTGGCATTACTTCTGTAGAGCTGCTGCCAGTTTTTGAATTTGATGAAAACGAAAATGGCAATTCAAATCCTAGAACCGGAGATCAGCTTGTAAATTACTGGGGCTATTCTACAATCGGATTTTTTGCTCCAAAAACAACATACGCCGCAGACAAGACACCTGGTGGTTCCGTAAATGAATTTAAGCAGATGGTAAAGGAACTTCATAAAGCAGGAATTGAAGTTATTCTTGATGTAGTTTATAACCACACTGCAGAAGGAAATGAAAACGGCTACACTTTTGAATTCCGGGGCTTACAGAACGATGTTTACTATCAGCTGCCAGGAAACGAAAAACAGTATTATATGAATTACAGTGGCTGTGGAAATACAGTGAATTGTAATCATCCTGTAGTGTATCAGTTTATTCTGGACAGTTTGCGCTATTGGGTTACACAGATGCATGTTGATGGTTTCCGATTTGATCTTGCATCTATTCTTACAAGAGCCGCAAATGGTGCTCCAATGGATATTCCTTCTATTACATATGCAATCAGTCAGGACCCAATTCTTATTAATACAAAAATTATTGCTGAACCTTGGGATTGCGGTGGATTGTATCAGCTTGGAGGATTCCCTGCTGGCGAAAATAACCGCTGGAGTGAATGGAATGGTCGTTTTAGAGATGATATGCGCCGATTTATTCGTGGTGATGAAAACGTTGCAACTGCAGCTGCCACAAGATTTGCCGGAAGTTCAGACTGTTATAATCACAGCGGACGTTCTCCTTTAGCTTCAATCAATTTTATTACTGCCCACGACGGTTTTACCTTAAATGATCTTGTAAGTTACAATTACAAACATAATGAAGAAAATGGTGAAGAAAACAGAGACGGCAGCGATGACAATTTAAGTTACAATCATGGTTTTGAAGGTGAAAGTTCAAATCCAAAAATAGAAAAACTCCGCCTTTCAAAAATAAAGAATTTCCTTTTGTATCTTTTTACTTCTCAGGGTGTGCCAATGCTTCTTGCAGGTGACGAAATGAGAAGAACTCAGAAGGGAAACAACAATGCTTACTGTCAGGATAACGAATTAAGCTGGATAGACTGGACTCTGGTAGAAAAAAACGAAACTCTTGTCCGCTTTACTTCCAGACTGATTGAACTTAGAAAGAAAAATGAAGTTTTTCGTCGCAAAGAATTCTTTAAAGATGGTTATGACAAAAGCGAAAATCCAGAAATTGCATGGTATGATGTTAATGCAAAAAACCCAGACTGGAATAAGCAGAGCCGTTTTCTTGCATGCAAACTGAACGGCAAAGATTCTGAAGCTGATTTTTACATTGCAACAAATATGGACCGCTATGATTTAACATTGATTCTTCCAAATCTGGCGGGCGGTAAAAAATGGTACCGTGTTGCAGATACATCTTTTGAAAGCCCTGAAGATATTACAAATTCAGGTTCAGAAGAACTTTTAAGAGAACAAAAACGCTATGTACTTGTAGCAGGCTCTTCTATTCTGCTGATGAGTAAATAATTGAAAAAGACGAGGTTTTTATGAAAAAGATTTTATTTGCTTTATGTCTGATTTTGTTATCAACTACTTTGTCTGCTCAATCTTCAAAAGAGTACAAAGAAGTTTTGATGGACGGTAAATTCGTTTCTAAATGGGTAAAGAAAACTTATTATAATAAAATTAATTATTTCACCATTGAGGAAGTTGATGAACTTTATGGAGAGGATACTACCAGGTATCTAAAAACTAATCATCCTGGAATAAAAAATATTGAAGAGCATATAGATCCTCCTGCTTCGGACTACTCAGCCAATCCACATATTCTTAAAGGTTTTGATGAATCAGGCACTCTCTTATTTATATATAATAATTACAGTACTTTACTTGAAGAATATAAATATGACAAAAATAAAAACATGATTTATAGTCGTGTAAATAATATGATCAGATATTACGAATATGATTCTTCTAATAATTTGATTCACGTTATGGATGATGGTGAATTTGAAGAATGGAGAACATATAATTCAAAAAAACAGCTTGTTAAGGTTACTAATTCTTTTGGCGGTGAGTCCACTTATGAATATGACACAAAAGGAAGACTGATTAAAGTTGTGGATGGCGGAATTGTTGCAAAGGAATACCGCTACGATTCAAAAGACAATGTTATATATTCATTCGAACTGGCAGACGGTGTTCGCGAGTATAAATATGATGCTAAAAATAATGTGATTTATTCAAAATATAAACCATCTGACTATGAAATGATTGAAGAGTGGTATGAATATACCGCAGCGGGAAAATCTTGGCATCAGAAAAATTCAGATGGCGGTGAAATCTGGATGAAATGGAATTCTAAAGGAAAAATCCTCTGGAAAAAAAGCACATATGGCTCAGAAGAATGGTATGAATATTCAGCCGATGGCAATTTCTGCCACAAAAAAGATCAGAAGGGCAAACATACCTGGTACGAAGAACTTTACGATTCAAAAGGCCGCCTTGTTGAATACAACATTTATGAAACAAACTAGGGTATGGTAATGAGAGGGGGAAGTTCACACTTCTGATTTTCTCATTTAAATATACTTTAAATGTTGGAAGGGAGAAGAAACTTATGAAAACAATTATTACAAGGTATGTGGCGGGATTTGCAGTGATGATAACCGCTGTAATTGGAATTATGGGATGTAAAGGCTCTGATTATGAACCGCATGTTCATACATATACAGAGATTTGGGAATATGATGAACATCAACACTGGCATCCTACTAAATGTGGATGTACAGATAGAAAGGATTGTGATGGGCATACATTTGACGGATGGACTATTATAAGAGAAGCAACAGAAGAAGAAGTCGGTATCCAGGAAATTGACTGTTCTATTTGTGATTATAAACGGATAAATACTATTCCAAAACTTAATCATATTCATTCAAAAGGAACTCATCACAATGCTGTAGCAGGAACTTGTATTACGAACGGAACTCTAGAATATTATGACTGCGTAAAAGAAACCTGTGATGTAAAGCTTAATGCTGATGGATATCAACTTTATTCAATCGATGATGGATTGGCCCCTGCAAATCATGAAGGAACTTCTACAACCTGGACGAAAACCGCAACAACTCATAAAGAAACTTATAATTGCTGTGGCGCAGTAAAAACATCTGAGTCTGTTCACACTTGGAATGAAGGTGTCGTAATCAAGGATGCAACTGATTATGAAAAAGGTGAGAAAACATACGAATGCTTAGAATGTGAAAAAATAGTAACAAAAGTTATTGTAATCTGGTATGAGACTCCTGTTGATGCAGATACACTGCAAGCTGCAACTTTAAATTCTAAGAATGTATTATTCGGTGTGTTTCCCCAAACAATTAAATCTTCTGATGTGGTAGTTGATAAAACAGATAGTATTAAGATGGGGAGAAATACATATTACAAAGGAAGTGATGGAGAGTATTACTTTGAAAAAAAGGCAGAACCGTATGATTCTTCTTACATATATTCTGATGGTACACCTATTACAAAAACTGTAGCTTATTTCAAAGTAGAGCCAATCAAGTGGAAGGTTGTTACTACAAATTATAATGGTACAAATAAAGTACTCCTTTTAGCAGAAGATATTCTAACAACAAGAGCTGTTTATTCTCCTTTTTCAGATCGAAACATTGACGGCAAAATTATACGTGCAAATAACTATAAATACAGCTTTATTCACTCATATCTAAATGGTGATTATTATAATGCTGCATTTACTTCATCTGCTCAGTCAAAAATTGAAATAACAGTAATAGATAACAGTGCTGAAAGTACAACAGATGAAGAAATGACATGGAAACCAGCAAGATTTTGTTGTGATGATACAGAAGATAAAATCTTCATATTAAGTGTTAAAGAAGCAACAGCTACTGATTATGGATTTGCATCTATTTACAATCATGAACCAGAAAACACAAGAATTCGTTTACCAACAGATTTCGCAAAAGCGAATAATATAGCAATTTCGACATCAACTTATGGAAGCAGTTGGTGGTTGCGTTCTCCAGCATTCGATTCTACTATGGATGCTTGTTATGTAAATGATGATGGATCTATTTCTCAATACGGTGTAGTCAGTAACTATAAAGGTATCGTCCCTGCTTTGACAATTTCTCTTCAGTAAAAATTAATGGTTATTCGTAGGAACATCGAGTGAGGAAGAAAATGAAAATTATTGATTTAAAAGGTAGCAGTGATGCTGGAAAAACCACTACATTAAACTATCTGATTGATGTAATGCAAATAGTTGAAGAAATAGAAAATAGTTAATTAAAAATTTTTGATAGGAATAATTTTTTAAGGAGAAGAAAATGAAAAAAAATTTTAAAATTCTTATGATGATTGTAGGAATTATTACAGTAGGATTTATTGCTGGGTGTACAGGTGATTATTCTCTTACTTATGACACAGAATGGTCCTATGATGCTTATACTCATTTCCACATGCCTACTGGCCATCCTGACTGGTATAATGAAGCTAAGGATCGAGCTGAGCATAGTTTTGAATGGAGAGGAACTGCTGCTACAGAAGAATCTGATTGTAGGACGGAATATAAATGTAGTGTATGTGGTTATGTAAGTGAAAGTAAGCCTCATATATTTGAAGATGTGTATGGGGGGTATGATGAATATTATCATTGGTGTAGAGCTACATGTCCTCACACCACAGAGGTAAAGGATAAATCATATCACATTTATGATGAATGGATATCGAATAACGATGGAACAAAAAAACGTGTTTGTCGTATTTGTGGTTATATAAATATAAGGGAAACAGTCGCAACACCAGAATTCAGCGTTGCTGCAGGAGTGGTCAATAGCGGAACAGAGGTAACAATCAGTTGTGCCACAGAAGGTGCAACGATTTACTACACAACAGGTGGTGGTGAACCAACATATAGATATACTGCTGCAATAAGAGTAACAGCAAATGTAACAATTAAAGCAATTGCAATAAAAACCGGAATGGATGACAGTGCTGTTTCAAGTGTAAGTTATGAAGTACCAGACACAATGGTAAAAATTACAGGCTGGTATTCAAGGGTTTTTTATATCTCTAACACAGAACTTACCTATGAAAAATGGTATGAAGTATATCAGTGGGCAGTAAAAAATGGATATGTATTCGCAAATTTAGGAAGAGAAGGAGATAGTGGAACAAATGGTGCTGCTCCTTCAGCAAACAGCAAACAACCTGTAACCTGTGTAAGCTGGCGAGATGCAGTTGTATGGTGTAATGCAGCCAGCGAAAAGGCTGGTTTGATACCTGTTTATGAATATGAAGGAAGTGTCCTAAAAGAAGCAGAAAATTATGGTTCAAGTGGAACAAACACTGCAAACACAACAATTGTTGGTAGTGGAAATGGAAAAGCAGAAAAGGCAACTGTCCGTTCATATGCAAACGGCTACAGACTTCCAACAGAAGCTGAATGGGAATATGCAGCAAAAGGTGGAGCAGAGTATAAATACAGCGGAAGCGATAATATTGATGAAGTTGCATGGTATTCAGAAAACAGTGGACACAAAACACATGATGTTGGAACAAAGGCTGCTAATGGTTATGAACTGCATGACATGAGTGGCAATGTATGGGAATGGTGCCAGGACACCTGGTCGGGTTCGTCGTCTAGCCGCGTCTTCCGCGGCGGTAGTGAGTGCGATAATGCAGACTACTGCGCTGTTTCTTACCGTGACGGCGGCAACCCTTACGACCAGACACACTACATTGGTTTCCGTGTTGTGTGCCAGTTCTAATTAAATTTTAAATGCCCTTCGGGCATAAAAACAAACAGTGGAAACTCCGGAAGTAAATAAAAGGTAACCAATAGCCCGTTAAAGGGCTATCGGTTTTATCGCTTTTGCAATATATCGGCCTAATCAGCACAAAAATCTAGTTCAGTAAGCAATACGAATCCACTTCTAATAACTCAAATGCATTGAAGCAATTTCATCCTTTAGCGATTTTTCTACAAAACTGTTTAATGAGATATTCAATTTTTTTGCGGCAATGGCAATTTGGCTATGGAAGGATGGTGAAATTCGAACATTAAATCTTCCAGAATAAGGTTTTTCTGGTTCAATACCATCTTGCTTACACCATTCAAGATAATCATCTACAGAAGCCTTAAATTCATTTTCCAATTCTTCAACAGATGTTCCCTGAAAAGTAATTACTGATTTTGTATTTATTACTTCGCCTGCAAAAATATGAGCTTCATCATCATATTCAACACTTCCAACATATCCTTTATAATTCATCATATTTTTACCCCCGCATTTTCTAAAAATTTTCGCATCGATTTCACTGCACCTTTATCTGTCACTTTTTCTGGATGTGGTCGGTGAAATACAGCTCTTATACCATTCAGCTCTATTCGTACGCGTGAACCATTTCCTTCTGAGATAGTTGCTCCTAGTGCTGATAAAAGATTTTCAATATCCCTCCATTCAATATTAGATTGAATAGGATCCTTAAAAATCATTTCATATGTATTCTTTTGTTTCGAATTCATATAATTATGATACTACTTTTTAGTACTAAAATCAAATAATATTATAAATATTCCCTAGTGGAACAAAATCGTAAATTGTAGTTTAATTTTCATATGCAGTATATTTGGCCTTTGGCGGTTATCGTTTTTTCTAATATTATGTATCAGGTTTGTGCAAAGGGCGTTCCTTCACAAATGAACACTTATGCTTCTATGACAGTAACTTATGGTGTGGCGACTCTGGTTTCTATTGTGGCTTTCTTTATTACCAGCAAGGGGCAGAATATTTTTAAAGCTCTGGCTCCGGCAAACTGGGCAACTGTTGTTCTTGGAATTGTAATCACCGGTCTTGAAGTTGGATTTATTCAGGCATACAAAGCGGGCTGGAAAGTCAGTACACTTGCAACTGTCACAAACGGAATTCTTGCAATTGCATTAATTTTTGTTGGAATGTTTCTATATAAAGAGCACATTTCCTGGACACAAGTTTTAGGCGTTTTTATCTGTTTGATTGGAATGTTTTTGATTAATAGATAAATGGGCAGAATGGTATATAATATTAGTTGCACAGGAGGAAATCATAATGAATGAAACACTAAAGGTATTAGAAACAAGACGTAGTTGCAGAAAATTTAAGCCTGATATGGTTGAACAGGATAAGTTGGATGCAATCATCAAGGCAGGAACATATGCTGCAACAGGTATGGGAAAACAAAGTCCAATCATCATAGCAGTAACAAACAAAGAGGTAAGAGATCAGATTTCTAAGGAAAATGCCAGAATAATGGGTGCTGATATGGATCCATTCTATGGAGCTCCTGTGATTTTAATCGTATTGGCCGACAAGAACGTAGTAACATATAAATATGACGGTTCTTTGGTAATGGGAAATCTTATGAATGCAGCCGAAAGTTTGGGTGTAAACAGTATCTGGATTCATAGAGCAAAGGAAGAATTTGAGTCTGACTTTGGTAAAAAGATACTTGCTGATTTAGGTATAAAAGGCGATTACGAAGGAATAGGTCACTGTGCATTAGGATATGCAGCCGCAGAATTGCAGTCCCCAGCACCTAGAAAAGAAAATTACACATATTACATCAAATAAGTGAATCACATTTTTTATCACAAATACATTTGAAAAATCCTTTGCGGAGATTAATTTCTTCGTGGAGGATTTTTTTTTCGCCATATTTTAGTTTACAATTTGTATATTCTACTACTTTACAAAATGTAACTTTAAAGCTATTATAAAATCATGAAAGAGATAATTAAATATTTACGTCAGCTTAATTCATTTACTCAGGATGAGGCTGCAACAAAACTTGGAATTACACGTCAGTCTTATATTAAGTATGAAAATGGAAGTGTTACTCCTTCTGAAAAAATGATTGAAAAGATGGCTGTTCTTTACAAGGTTTCAACTGATTACATTCACGAAAATAAACTGCCTCAGCCTGGAAAAAGTGATGTTTCCTACAATATTGATCATAACCATGCAGATTTTGTTACAGAGCCAGCTCCTTTATATTCTTCATTAAAAGGAAAAACTTATGATGCCTGGTTTGATGGAAATACTATTCGGGTTAGTGATGCGAATTTTAAGTTTACAAAAGGTCAGCGATTTAAAATTATTGTTGAAGATGAAGAAGAAGTTTTAAAACGTAAAAAAGAGGCCTGGGAAAATATTAAAAAAATTATTCGGGAAAAAGTTAAGCCGTTTACATTTGATGATGATGACCCATATTATAAAAAAGCATTGATGGAGGCATTAGATGAAAAATATGGCCTTGTTGATTGATACTAATATCTTAATCGATGTTCTTTGTGAACGGGAAGAATTTTTTGATGATTCAAAAAAAGTTTTTGATTTATGCAGTTCTGGTAAAATAACGGGAATAATAGCGGCTCATTCTATAACAAATATTTTTTATATATTGCGTAAAGGATATACAGATGCACAACGAAGAAATTTGCTGTTATCACTTTTTGCATATTTTACTATTTCTTCTGTAGATGAACAAAAGCTTCGTGCCGCCCTTTTTCGCAGCGATTTTAAAGACTTTGAAGATTGCCTCCAGAACGAATGTGCAGTTGAAAGTAATGCCGACTGCATTATCACAAGAAACAAAAAAGACTATGAAGGCGCCGAAGTAAAAGTTTATACCCCAAAAGAATTTATTGATGCTTTTTTCAAGGAGTATTCGTCTGGAAAATAAAGAAAATGAAGACGAAGGCTGGCAAAAACACTTGCTGAGCGGAATGATAGTTTCCATACCGCTCTGCACGTGTAGCGACATACGGAGCGGTTTTGACAGTCTTTGGCAGACTGGTAGTATTTTCATATATCAAAAATGATTTATCAAATTGACATCTAGTGAATGTCAAATTTATGAAAATAAATGGATTTGACATCTAGTGAATGTCAAAATTGGTAGATTGACATCTAGTAGATGTCAAAATTAATTTATGAAAATACGGGAAGGAAGGAAGAGGTTGGAAAAAACATTCAAAGCCCTGAAAGATAGTTTCCTTGCAGGGCTTTGCATGTAGCGACGGTACCTAGCGGTTTTACCATCCTCTTCCTGACTGGTAGTATTTTCATAGATCAAAAATGATTTATCAGAAATGACATCTAGTGAATGTCAAATTGAGATATTTATTTATAAATTGACATCTACTAGATGTCAAAATTTAATTTATGAAAATACGGGAAGGAAGACAGTGACTGGCAAAAAC
>JAKSTI010000018.1 GCA_024402665.1 Treponema sp. | reverse complement strand
CCAAGTCCTTTCAAGCCGTTAGTTAAAGTGTCCAATAATTGGGGTACACTTCATTAATCAAACAGTCTTTTTTTTGTTCGTAGCGATTAGCGGAGCTCTGGAAAGCCCGACCTGAGCGTTAGCGAAGGAAACGCCCGCTTACTGAACACTGAATAACAAATCTTCGTAGCTTGGGAAAGGTTTGTATTCTTCACCAAGAAGTTCTTCTATCTGGTCGGCAACAGAACGAACATTTGCCATGACTGGAAGAATATCCTGAGCATAAGATTTTGCTGCTTTAAGAAGATCTTTTATATCTTTGGTTTTTGCATGCTGTTTTGTAAGTTCTACAGTTGTTTTTTCCAAATCGGCAGTAAGTTTATCTAAAGAGCGAAGAAGGTTTGAAGCTACACTGCTGGCTCCAGACCATGCTTTAGTCATTTTATAAACTGTATCAGCAAGAACATTCATGTATTTCATTGCAGCAGGAATAATATCTTTGTTTACCATTTTTACCATGGTGTTTACTTCGATATTCAAAACCTGGCAGTATTTTTCCAGCTTAATGTCGTAGTGACTTTTCATTTCATCTGGAGTATAAATCTGCATGCGAGTGAACAAATCAAGATTCTTTTTATCAAGATAGTGTTCAATTGCATCTGGAGTTGTACGGTAATTTTTAAGACCACGTTTTTCAGCTTCTTTTACCCAGTCTTCTGTGTATCCGTTTCCGTTAAAAAGAATTTTCCAGTGAGCAGTGATTTCTCGTTTAATAAGAGCCTGTAAATCTTCATCAAAGTTTTTAGATTTTTCCAATTCATCTGCAAAATCACACAAAGTATTTGCAAGAATAGCATTCAAAATTGTGTTTGGACCACTGATTGAAAGAGAGCTTCCTACTGAACGGAATTCAAAGCGGTTTCCTGTAAATGCAAATGGTGAAGTTCTGTTGCGGTCTGTTGAATCTTTTGGAATACCAGGTAAAACATCAACACCAATGTTAAGTTTGCTTCCAGCCTGATTTGTATAAGATTTTCCATCTTTAATAGAAGAAAGAACAGCTTCCAGTTCATCTCCAATATAAATGGACATAATTGCAGGAGGCGCTTCAATTACACCAAGACGGTTATCGTTTCCAGCACTTGCTACTGAATAACGGAGCAAATCTTGGTTATCATCAACTGCTTTAATAACGGCAGTCAAAAATAAAAGGAACTGTGCATTGTCTCGTGGAGTTTTTCCTGGGGCAAAAAGATTTTCACCTTTGTCTGTAGCAATGGACCAGTTGTTGTGTTTACCGCTTCCTGCAACACCTGCAAATGGTTTTTCGTGAAGAAGACAAATTAATCCGTGACGGCGTGCAACTTTTTTCATAATTTCCATTGTCAGCTGATTCTGGTCTGCTGCAAGGTTAGAAGTTGTAAAAATTGGGGCCATTTCGTGCTGAGCTGGAGCCCCTTCGTTGTGTTCTGTTTTTGCATAAATACCAAGCTTCCAAAGTTCAGTATTTAAATCTTCCATATACTCAATAACACGAGGCTTAATTGCGGCAAAATACTGGTCATCCATTTCCTGACCTTTTACTGGGCGTGAACCAAAAAGAGTTCTGCCACACATTTTTAGGTCTTTGCGTTTCTGATAAAGTTTTTCATCAACAAGGAAATATTCCTGTTCTGGTCCCATTGTTGTTGTAACATGTTTTGCATCGTTTCCGAAAAGTTTAAGAATACGAAGGGATTGTTCATTTAAGCTTTCCATTGAACGTAAAAGTGGAGTTTTTTTATCAAGTGCTTCACCGGTCCAGGAACAGAATGCTGTAGGAATACAAAGTGTGTGATCTTTTACGAAAGGATATGAAGTTGGATCCCAAACTGTGTAACCACGAGCTTCAAAAGTTGAACGTTTGCCGCCACTTGGGAAAGATGATGCATCTGGTTCACCTTTAATCAATTCTTTTCCGCTAAAGCTCATTATGATTTTTCCTTCATCTTCTGGAGTAAGGAAAGAATCGTGTTTTTCTGCAGTAATACCAGTTAATGGCTGGAACCAGTGTGAATAGTGAGTGGCACCTTTAGAAATTGCCCAGTTTTTCATTGCTTCTGCAACCTGATTTGCAACTTCCAGGTTTAAAGGAGTTCCTTCCTCCATTGTGTGCTTGAGTGCCTTGTATGTTTGTGAAGGCAGCATTTCTTTCATAACAGACTGATTAAAAACCAGACTT
Organism: Treponema sp.; assembly: GCA_024402665.1. Classification (GTDB taxonomy): domain Bacteria; phylum Spirochaetota; class Spirochaetia; order Treponematales; family Treponemataceae; genus Treponema_D. Next base: position 38,897 of record JAKSTI010000018.1, on the reverse strand, counting down.
CCAAAAATCTCAGGCAAATCGATATTATTCATGGGAGGCTCCTGTTCTGCGTCTTTGCAGTTGCTTTTATTCTAGTGAAATAAAATAAAAGATACAATTAGTTAGGCAATTTAACAAATTAAAGTAAAAATTTAATGTGGGAACGCCTGATTTTTGTGTGATTTGCACGAAATGTATAAATAGGTTATAACCCATCCGTAAAAGTAATAGATGCGGCTTTGTAAAATTTCAGATTTCCGGTTTTATAATAGTCGGCTGGAAGTTTTGCTTTGCGGCAGATTCGTTCCAGAAAATCGTCTTTGGAGCAGTTATATTCGCTGGCAATGGCACTTTGTAAAAGAGTAAACTGTTCGTCTTTATTTGTAAAAGCCAGGTCTTCTATTAAAAGAGAATCGTAGCCGGGAATAAAATCGTAACAGTCTTTCATCTGGGTCCAGGAATCAAAAATTGTGATATTAATAAAAAGGTTTTGGTCTGTGGTAGAAGTAAGAAAACCATATCGAGGATCTTTTGCGGCTTCACAGGCTGCATATTCTATAGAAGCATCTTCAAATTTGCAGGAATACAGGGCATAACAACCTTTATCGTTTTCTGTTGTTCTGATTCGTACTGCAATTCCTTTACTTTCCGGATTTGTAAAACTTATATTTTGTTCCAATGGATAAAACATTTTCCCGTCAACTGTCTGCTCAATGGCATTTCTGGCAATTTGAGTCATGTGTTCCATGGTTTTAAAAGAATTAAGGGAATTAAAATCTGAAGAATAGTTTTTATTAGCCTGATTAAAAATCTGAATTACATCTTCTGTGGCACTTCCACCAAAAGGAGCAAGGTTTTTACTTCCAAGAAGCTTTTGTATTTTTAATGGCGCATTCAACCATAAATAAGCACCTTTATAAAAACTGTTTTCATAGTGATTAAAAATTTGTGGTGATTTTTTCCAGTTTGCCCAGCCTGTTAAATCTTCGTTGCTTTCGTTTTGTTCATTGTAGTAACCGCTTTGAAAATACCAGTCACCAGAAAAATCAGCGTTTTCTAAAAATGTGGCAAGCCAGTTCCAGGTTTCTTCCGGATTTGCCTGATACACAGCTGAAAGAGCGAGGGTAACTAGTGGAGATTCAGATTTTTTCATCCACTTTACTGCTTTTTTAATAAAGGCACTTTGTTCATTAAAAGTCTGGCCGCAGTTTTCTGTAAGAATGTCAAAATCAAAAGTGATTACGGCATTTTTCAGCTTTCTTTTTGATAAAGTTTCAAAATCAATTATTTCAAAAGCAGACAGAACTTTTTCCTGAAATTCAGGAGAAGTTTTTTCCATATTATTAATCAGCCAGTTTTTTCTGGAAGCAATTTCTAAATCATTCAGTTTAAGTGCAGAAACCCAAATAACTTTATTAACTAAGCCTTCATCTATAAGGTTTCCAACCCAGTTATAGCTTTTTACAGATGAAAGGTCAGAAGAAACATCATTGTGGTGGTCAAAAAGAACCAGAGTATTTGCATTTTCTTTATTTCCAGATCTGGTCAAAATCTGAAGCTTTACAGGATTAAACGAAAGTCCGTGTCTGTCGCTAATAAACACATTAGTTTTAGTTTTACTGCAGCTGACTGAGAGAATCAAAATTAAAAAAAAGGCAGAGAAAAACAGGATGTATTTAATCAGATTTTTCATGATTCTAATATGTCACATTATGGAAATCATTTAAACTTTAAAATATAATTATTCTACTAACAATTGGGAGAAATTATGAAAAAATTTTTTTTATTGATTTCAGCAGTTCTTGCGCTGAGTCTTATTTCTTGTTCAAAAAAAGAGAAACAGGTAACAAAAACCGAAGAAGCAAAAACTCCGGAAGTTACTGTTACAAATGCTGATTCTACCTCTCAGGAAGATTCAGATAAATCGGTTCTGGCATTTAATTATGATATGAATGAACCTGAATCACTGAACCTTGTTTTAAATACAATTAATCTTTCTGGCAGCCCTTCTGGAACAACTGCAAAAGCTCATGCAAAGTATCTTAAAGATGAGTTGAAATTTGGTGAATTGGACAGTTTTGGCTTAGTACAAACATCAGATTATACAACTGCAGTAGTTGGAAGTGAAGTTTGTGAACTTTATAGCCCAGACAATTTTACCTTAAAAGAAGTTGACGGTGAAAAAAGATGGGTAATGAAAAATCCTGCCATGAAAGGAACTCCAATACCTTTGGGAACTATTATTAAAATAGATCCTGATGGAATAATAAGAAATGGAGACACTGAGGAATGGTATTCCAGAGCTTATGGATATTATTATTTTGGTGAATGCTACAATTTTTTCTATAAGGCAGAATATAATGGAAAAACTGGTTATGTTTATGGTGCAGATTTGATTGCACTTTCCGGTGGTTTGGATTACCAGAAAGTAATTTCCATGCTTTACCGTACAAATGGTGTGCCAGAAACATTCTATCCTGTAGCAGGTTATACTGCTTTGTCAGATAATGTTAAAAAATCGCTTGAAAAAAACAGACTTGCTATTCAGGATGCTAAATGGCCAGATTATCCAGAAGTTGATGATTTTATTAACAGTTATACTGAATTAAACAAAATTACTCCTGTATTTATTACAACAGATTTAATTGCACATTCCCAGCATAAAATTTTTGATAAACTTCTTGCAGACACAGAAGAAAATTTCTTTATTCCAAAATTATTAGAAATTACAAAGCATTTTATTTCAGCTTTGGAAGCAAGAACTGATTTGCCAGAAGATGTAAAAGAGAAGGCAATTAATTATTTCCAGGTTCCAGAAATTTGTCTTCGTATGGCTCCTGTACAGGAATATGATGACTGGGGACGTCCAACAAATGAAAAATTTCCTGATAAGGATGCAATCCTTTCAGAATACTCAGAAAAAGTTGTAAAAGATTATAATTCTGTAATGAATCTGGGCCCTAGATCAGAAACTGCCATTTTTGAAACAAGGGAAGATTTTACTCAGTATAAACCAAGAGGCCATTATACAAAAAATGGTAGGCTTGAAGCTTATTTCCGTGCTCAGATGTGGTTTGGACGCATTCATTTCTGTATTGCAAAAAGTGGTTTTAATCCTAAAACAGACGACGAAATGAAAAAAATGCTTTCGATTGCAATGGCAATTACAGATACAGTAAAAAATAATCCAGATTTATACAAAGAATGGGAAGCTCTTTTTGATCCAATTACAGAATTAATTGGTATGTCAGATGATTTAGGTTTTGCAGATGTACTTCCAATCTGGAAAGAACAAAATGTAACAGATTTTAGCGAATGGGCTTCTGATGTAAAAAATTATGAAGAAATCGTAAGAATCTGTCATGAAAGATTAAGACCTCCTGCAATCAGCGGAAATTCAGTGTTCCTGGGACCTTCAGAAGACGGATTAAAACCTCCAATGGGCTGGCGTTTCCTTGGTCAGAGATTTACATATGATTCCAATGTTCATCAGCAGGTTTGTGCACCAACAATCTACAGCAGAGACTTTGTTCGCGGACTTGATATTATGAAAGTATTTGGTTCAAAAACAGCAGAATTACTTCTTAAAGATGATTATGAAAAATCTGAAATTAATGGTGATGTTAATCATTTTTATGGTGGAAAAGAATTAAAAGAAACACTTAATGAGCTTCAGAGTGAATACAGCAAGTTTGATGAAAAATTCTGGACTCAGACATACTATACCAATGTGCTTGCTACTATAAAAGCTCAGGCAAATTTTGAACAGGGACAGGGTTTCTACTTTACTGAATCTCCATTGTGGAGTATTAAAGCTCTTAATGCAGCACATTCAACTTGGGCAGAACTTCGTCACGACACAATTCTTTATGTAAAACAAGTTTATGCAGAGCGTGCCGGCGGTGATGATTTGGAACCAACTTACAGAACAAAGCCAGTGCCATCTTTTATAAACTACATTGAACCAGATTTAGATTTCTGGAAATATAGTCTTCTTTCTGTAGATAATCTGACTAAGATTATGAACAAATATAATCTTATTGATGCCTCTGCAAAAACAAAATTGAACGGACTTTATGACATATATTCAATGGCTTACGACATTGTTTTAAATGAAATCAGTGACAAGCCAATTTCAGAAAAAGAAAACAACTGGATTCGAACAATTCCATCTTCTCTTACAAGACTTATTGTTGATTATTCAGGTTATATTGATGGCGACGAAAAGAAGATGGCTTGTGTTGCCGATGTTTTCACAAATACAGAATTTGGAGTAGTTCTGGAAGTTGGTGTTGGTCCTGCTAAAAAGATTTATGTTCCTTTAAATGATGGTCAGGGTGGAAAACGTATTGCTGTAGGATTTATTCCTTCTTATTACGAATTCTATCATTCTATGGGTGACCGTCTTACAGATGAACAGTGGAAGCAGACAGTTTACAACGAAAAGGATTTAAGTGCTTATGAACCTTTCTGGAAAGCAAACTGGTCATTGCCAAAAGACAATTAGAACAATTCTTTTTCTTCTGATTTTTATTATGCTTTTTTCAGGCTGCAGTAAAAGTCAGAAGAATCTTGGAACTGCACAAAAAGTCGAAACTTTATCAGCTCTTCCTATAATGCCAACCTGGGCCAGCGATAATTATATGGCACCAGAATGGCTTTTATGGCCAAAAGCAGATTATTCTCTTCCACAAAATTTTTATCCCTGGTGTGGAACAGTAAGCCATCATCAATTAACAGATAAGCTTATAGACACCTGGTTTAGTGAAATTAAAGAAAGACGGGATGTGGAAAATTTTTTCATCATCTGTCCCTCCCATTTTGGTTTAAGCTGTTATGATTATTCTGTGGCGGAAGTTCAATGGGATTGTACTAACGGAAAATATGTTCAGTCAAATCTGGAAATCACAGGTGAAATAAAAAATGCTCTGGATGTACAGGCTGATAATCAGATGTTTACAGTAGAACATGGTGCTTCAACTCTAATGCCATACATAAAAAAATATTTTCCAGAGGCAAAAGTGGTGGTTGTGGCAGTAGTTACTGAAGCTCCAATGAATGTTCCTTATGCACAAAAACTGGCAGAAGTCATAGAACCATATTTTAATTCAAAAGAAAAACGCCAGAAAGATTTTTTGCTGATTTCAACAGATTTTTCTCATCATGGAACACCAGAAGTAACAGAAGTTCGTGACAGTCATAGTATGATATTTTTACAGAGACCAGCTTTGGAAAATTATGTTGCGGCCAGCTGCGACAACCGGGTAGGAATGTATGCACTTGCCTATATCAGAAAAGACTCCACTCCAGCCCAGATTCTTTTTCACACCAATTCCTGGCTTCTTTCCGGCATGGACGAAGATGATGTTACCAGTTATTTTTTTACTTTGATGGAATAAGGATTATATCAGGTAATGTAAAAAATAATATACACTGTAAAAAAGAATTGACTTTAAATAAATAACAAGTTATTCTAATTTTGTGTTTGAATCAATAAAAAAATTAAGAACATTACATAATTATTCCCAATCCTATGTTGCAGAGTTTCTTAATATTTCACGACAAATGTATATTAAGTATGAAAATGGAGATGTTGAACCTTCTGTAAAAGTTGTAAAGGATTTATGCAGATTATATCAAGTTAGCTATGCAACAATTCTTGGAGAACAAAGTTTCATTAATAAAAAAGTATCATATGAACCAAAAGCTTATGAATTTTCTCTTGCATCTCCTGGAGCTTCTTATACTTCTACAAAAACATTTTCTGCTTTACAGATAAAGGCAGTTAATCAATTGAAAGAACTTTCGGAAGTTCAAGTTGTTTCCGTTCTTGCCTATATGAAATTATTAACTGAAGAAATGGCTGCAAACTTAAAAGAAAAAAATAAAGATTCTTCAGTAGATTTAGCTGAGGTCGAAAAGATTAATGCTGTATATGACAAAATTCCAAAAGAAGAGCAGTTAAAATTTGCAAAGGAAGGTTCTGAAACAGTTTGTGAGGCTTTAAAAAATGACACGTGGTGAAATCTGGTGGGTTGATTTTGGTGTTCCAAAAGGAAGTGAGGCTGGATATAGGCATCCTGCAATCGTTGTTCAGAATAATAATTATAATGCTTCACGAATATATACAACTGTTGTAATACCTCTATCTAGTAATCTTGCTTTGGCAGAATATAAAGATAATTTATTACTTCCTAAAAATAAAACACACCTTTCAAAAGATAGTGTCGCATGTGTTCCGCTTATTACATCTGTGGATAAAAATCAGCTTGATGAATTGGTGGCAAAATTATCAGATGAAGATATGTTTATATTGGAACAAGGTATGAGAAATTTATTAATGATTTAAATATATTATTCTGTTTTTATTAGGTTATGAATTGAGTTTATCAACACTTCACTTGTCACATCAAATCTGTCTGCACCAAGTTCTTGGGAAGAAAGGGCGTGGGCAAGACTAGCTGAAATTGCGGTATCTTTTGCTGTGTAACCTTGGGCTAAAAGAGAAACACAAAGACCTGCAAGTACATCGCCGCTGCCTCCTTTTGCAAGATTCTGGCAACCTTGTGTAACAATGTAACATTTTCCGCCATAAGCTATAAAAGTATTGGCAGATTTCATAATGACTGCGGTGTTTGGATAAAGCTGATTTAAGATTTTTCCCACTTTGATTTTTGTTTCAGGATTGTCTGCCAGATTTTTTACATCACAATCTTCTTTGGTAATTTCTGTCTCTGGAAACTGGGATGCAATTTTTTTAAGAAGGCGGCTTAATTCCAGTAAATGTGGAGTAAGAATTATGCGGCTGTTTTCAACATTGTTTAATTCTTTCAAAAAGCAAGCAATCTGTTCAAAATCAAACATTCCTGCATCTAAAACCAGGGCAGGATTTTTTGTACTTTGGAACCAGTCTGTAATCATTTGATTATCATACAAAGTGTGGCAGGTTACTCCAGGTCCTATTAAAACTGCTGTGGCTTTTTTTGGAATAGAATCAGCAATCATCAGTTGTGGATCAATTTTGAACTGTTCCAGATTTGACTGATGTGTTTTTAAAATAGATGTAAGTCCTGCACCAAAGTTCATGGCAGCCCTTGCAGCTAAAATCCCGGCGCCTGCTTTATCACCGGCAAAGATTACTGCATGGCCATATGTTCCTTTGTGAGCATTGCGTTTTTTTCTAAATGGCAGTTTTAAATCATCCTGCTCCATAAAATAAGCGGTTGCCTGTCCTTGATTTTCAAAAACTTGTGGGGCAAATCCTAAATCTGCAACAATAAGTTTTCCACAAACTTCTTTTGCTTTGTCAGAAAAAAGCTGCAGTTTATGAGTTCCCATGGTTACTGTATAATCTGCATAAAATTCAAAAGCCGAAGGAATATCGCAGGCAATTTTAGGACCATTAAAATCATTCATTGCAGCAATAAGGCTGGATGCTTGTGGAGAAAGGTCCCCGTGAAAACCGGTTCCGTAAATGCAGTCTACAATTATGGCTTTATTTTTCTTTGATGAAGAAAGGTTATAAAAGTCTGAAACTGATAAAAAAGGAATGGCAAGTTTCTGGCAGGTGGAGTGCCATATTTTAGCTTCCTGGGATTTTGGTTCTTCAAAAGCTACAAGGGAAACTTGAAAAAATGGCTGTAAATTGCGGGCAAGAGCATATCCATCTGCACCGTTATTTCCTTTTCCGCAAACAATAATTACTGGCAAACTGGAAGCCCTGTCAGTGTTAGAAAATTTCTCCACAATCAGATTTTTCATTCCAATTGCGGCATTTTCCATCATTACAAACTGAGGAACATTAAATTCTGTTTTTACTTTTGCTTCAAGTTCTGCTGAATTATTGAATACGGATTTCATATTTTTTTGATTACAAAAGGATGATTCCAAGGATTGCTACTGGAATAAGATATGCAGCAAACCATGCCAGTTTTCCTTTGCGAATAAGTTTCATAAGGAATGCAAGTGAAAGATATCCAACTACAAAAGCTGCGATACAACCTGCAATTACAGGAAGAGCACCAATAGAAGATGAAACTTCACCTAAATCTTTTACTTCAAGAACAAAGGCTCCAAGAATTGCTGGAATGGAAACAATAAAAGAATAATCTCCAGCGGCTTTTCTATCTAATTTACTGAATAAAGATCCGGCAATTGTTGAACCACTGCGGCTGATTCCTGGTAAAGTTCCAAAGCCCTGCATAATACCAATTACAATTGACTGCAAAATAGAAACGCCTTCTGCTTTTGTGGCAGAATCATCAGTTTTTTCACTGCGTTTTTTTTCTATAATTGCAGAACTGATTAAAAGGGCGGAAGTAACTAAGAAGCCACAGCAAACTACTTTAATTCCCATTTCTGGAATCAGTTTAGAAGTTACAATTCCCATTGTGCCAGTAATAATTGTAGAAATGATGATGGCAATAATTGTTTTTCTACCAGCGCGATCATTTTTGCAAAGAAGATCTTCAGGATCTGCTTCTGGATTTTCATCTAATTTAGAATTGTTTCTTGTAATCCAACGGCCAAAGCATTTAAGCAGTGCCCAGATTTTTTTCCAGAAGAAAAGACAAACGGCGCCTAAAGTTGCAAGGTGAAGGAAAACATCAAATAAAAGAGGAACATCCTCTAAACCAAAAAGAGTCTGTGCCAGCTGCAAATGACCCGATGATGAAATTGGAAGGAATTCTGCAACTCCCTGCAAGATTCCCAAGATTATACTCTGTAATACTGTCATGCTTTCTAATATATCCTATTTTTGTGTTATAATAAAATACCAGGATATAAAAAATGAAAAAAAATTGTTTTGTTATTTTGTTTTTAAGTTTATTTACAATTGGATTGTTTTCACAAGAGTTTTCAAGAAATCTGGAATATAAGTCAGAAGGTGATGATGTTCGTCAGATTCAGGAAATGCTTGTTGAACTTGGTTATGGTCCAATAAATATTAATGGCGAATATGATAATCTTACAGTTTATGCAGTTAGAGAATTCAAAAAGGATTTCAGTTTTGCAAAAGAAAGTATGTCTGATGTTTTTACAAAAGCTGATTACGAGGCTTTGACTAATAACAGTGATCTTATGATGAGCTACAAAGAATGTATAAAAAAAATCAATGAAATTAGAAGTGTTAAATTAAAAAAAGACAAAAAACAAGCCTATGATGATAATGGTTTTTCTTCTGATTCAGCTACAATTTATACAGAAAGTATAAAAGGAAAAAAAGTTAAGTGTGTTCTCGAAGTTGTTTACCCTGATATGCCATCAATGTTTATGTCCTGGACAGTGTACCCTATAGAAGATAATGTTTTTGTATATCAGTTCCATATAGATTGTGATTCTATTACAGCATGGATTTCTTATTATTGTGTTGATGGAACAATGTATGAAATAAATGGTGGAAACTTTATAGAAGAAATTGATTACTATAAACAAGTAAAAGATCTTTTATTCGATATGTATGAAAGAACCCAGAACTAAATCAATATAATTTTTTCTATCTTGTGATTAAATTGTTCACCATTTTTCTGCACTCGGTACCAGCACAAATCGGCCAGGGTTTTAAATTTGCACTCTTTCTGGGGAGTTTCTGGTTTTTGGATGAGAATTGCTTTTCGACTGCCGCCATCTTCTTTGTTCAGGTTCAGCATGCTTTCAAAAGTGGTGCCGCTGCCTGCAAAAAAGTCCATAACAAGGGCATTTTTTGGCAAATTGCTGATGCGTAGTAAATGTGTAATAAGACTTACTGGTTTTGGATTATCGAAGCTGTTTTTAGTTTCAAGTAAATCATCCAGATGTTTTTGAGCCGCTCTTGTGCTTTCTACACAATCAATAATATTTTTTGGAATAATTTCCTGCTTTTCATCATTAAAAATTTTTAATCGTGGAACTTGTTTGTAGTCCGGGGCTGAACCAAAATAGATGCGGTTGTTTTTTAAATGTTCTTTCATCTCATCTTCACTGCACATCCATTGTCGTTTCCATACAACGCCGCTTGGCGAAGTGATTGAATAAAAGTTTTTGTGCTTAGGATTACTGCGGTTTTCTGTAAAAGAGATGCTGCCACTAAACCAGTTCCCTCTTGGATCATTATCAACATTGGTTTTTGCCCAGTCAGTCAGTTCGATTTCGCTGAAAGGTTTAAGCTTAGTTTTATCTTTTGCATAACAAAGTGTGTGCTGTTGCAGCGTTCGGGACCAGGTATCTTTTTTTCCTTTGCCGTGAAGCCACATAAAATCGTTTACAAAATTATTTTCCCCAAAAATCTGGTCGCATAAAAGTTTAAGAACATAAAGTTCGCTTTGGTCTATAGCAATAAAAATGCAGCCAGAATCTACAAGAAATTCCTTTGCCAGTTTAAGGCGCCGGCTCATAAAACTAAGCCAGGCAGAATGATTATCTTTTGAAGAGAAGGTGTCGTTGTAAGTAAAAGCATTGCCTGTATTGTAGGGAGGATCTATATAAATAAAGTGGATTTTTTCTTTATAAAAAGGAATAAGCTTTTGAAGGACAGGATAATTATCACCTTCTATAAAAAGGGAATGGGAATCTGCAGGAAGAGATAATTGTAATTTTGCAGTTTCATCAGGATTATCCCAAAGTTCAGGAAAATCTGTCCAGCTAAAAGTAAACATAGTTAATTATAAAAAATCCAGGGGGAAAAAACAAGAAACGTATAAGCTTTGTTTTGTAGCATAATCATTTTCTAGTTAGTAATAATGGGGCTTAAATTCTGAAATATTTTTTAAGTTTCTTACTAGTTTACACAAGTTTTTGATAGTATAATTACGGTATGAATAATAGGGAAAAAAATTTTAACGACAAGCCACTAAAAATATTTTTGAGTTATTATAAGCCTCATCTAACATTTTTTATTTTGGATTTAATTTGTGCTGTTATTATTGCTGCAATTGATGTGGCTTTTCCAATGGTTACCCGTTATTCATTAAATGCCCTTATTCCAAACAAGCAGTTTCGTTTATTTGCCATTTTGGTTGCAGTTTTGCTAGCTGGTTATATTATCCGCAGAGTTTGTAACTGGTTTGTAAACTATTGGGGCCATGTTTTTGGAATTAGAGTTGAATGTGATATGAGGCAGGATGTTTTTAATCATCTTCAAAAACAGTCGTTTTCTTTTTACGACACTCACATTACTGGAAAGTTAATGTCTCGTGCCACTACCGACCTTTTTGATATTACAGAACTGGCACATCACGGTCCGGAAGATTGTCTCATTGCTCTTTTAACTTTCATTGGTAGTTTTGTACTTTTGCTTTCTATAAGATGGGAGCTGGCAGTTGTAGTTTTAGTTGCTCTTCCAATCATCATTCTTATTACAATTCTTTCCAGAAAAAATCTTTCTACAGCATCTCGTAAAGTAAAAGACATTACATCTGAAATTAACGGTCATTTGGAATCCAGCATTTCTGGCATTAGAGTAACTCAGGGGTTTACAAATGAAGATTTAGAAATAAAGCAGTTTGAAAAAAGTAATAAATATTTTAGTTCAGTAAGAGAATGGCGTTTTAAAGCCATGTCTTCTTTTAATGCAAACATAGAATTTTGTAATAATATGCTTAGTCTTTTAGTTCTGGCAACTGGCGGCTATTTTATTATGAAAGGAACAATGGATCTGGCAGATTTAGTTGCAGCAAATCTTTTTGTAGCATCATTTACAACACCAATCAGAAAACTTACAAACTTTATGGAACAGTTTACAACCGGTATGGCAGGTTTTAATCGTTTTCTGGAAATTATGCAGACTGACACAGAAATTAAAGATGCTGAAGATGCTGTAGAAGTTAATAATATCAAAGGAAACATCGCTTTTGAAAATGTATCCTTTGCTTATGGAAAAAACTCATCGGTTTTAGAAAATATTACTTTTGATGTTCAGGCTGGAAAAAAGTTTGCCCTTGTTGGTGCAAGTGGCGGCGGAAAAACTACTATTTGTAATCTTATTCCTCGTTTTTATGAAATCACTTCTGGAAAAATCTTGCTGGATGGCATGGATATTCAGAAAATCAAGGTAAAATCTTTAAGAGAAAAAATTGGTGTAGTTCAGCAGGATGTTTTCCTTTTTGCAGGTACAGTTCGTGAAAACATTGCTTATGGAAATCCAGATGCAACAGAAGAAGAAATTATAGAAGCTGCAAAGCGGGCAGAAATCCACGAAGATATTTTAAAAATGCCAAATGGATATGACACTTATGTAGGAGAGCGAGGAATAAAACTTTCTGGTGGTCAAAAACAGAGAGTCAGCATTGCAAGATGTTTCTTAAAAAATCCTCCAATTCTTATTCTGGATGAAGCAACATCTGCATTGGACACTGCCACAGAAATTAAAATTCAACATGCTTTTGATGAACTTTCAAAAGGTCGAACAACAATAGTAATAGCTCACAGACTTTCTACAATTCAAAATGCCGATTGTATTGCAGTTGTAAATGATAAGAATATTGTAGAAAGAGGAAGTCACCAGCAGCTTATGGATTTACGGGGCGAGTATTTCAGATTGAGAGAAAATCAGTTTTCAATGTAAAAAAAAGGGTTGCTGTGAAGTGCAACCCTTTCTTTATTGATATCAGCTTATTTTAGTTTTCAAAAACTCTGTCTGATAATTCTCCAGAGTAACCTGCTGTAGTATACCAGTCAGTCCATTTATCAATGAAATCCTGTTTTTTGCCAGATGGTACATAAAATTTAAGGTTTTCAGAACATTCAGTAAAACACCATGTTGTTGGTTCTACTATTGTTTTAAATACTACTTTTTCCAGAGCTCGTAATCTATAAAAAGCATAATTAGCTGTAAAATTTTCGAATTTTGAAGGGAACACTATTTCTTTTGTAGCATTAGATTCTTGTTGTTGTATTGTATTACTTAAACTTGTAATTGTTTCTGGGATTACAAGTTTCTCAGTTTTGTTTGCTCTAGGGTATGCTTTTATTGTTGTTACATTTTTGTCATATAAGATACCATCAATAGATTTAAAATTAGGATTATTATCTGGGACAACAATTTCTTCCAATAATCCTCCATTAAATACGTCAGAAAAATATTCAACTTTATCGGAAAGAATTATTTTTTGAATATTTCCGCAAAAATTAGTGTTAATAAAAGTCGCAGTAGTGTCAGAAAAATCTAAAATAGCGTAAATATATTCGTTTTCCATTTTTTCTTCATTATATTTACTTAAATTTCTAAATTGTCCCTTGTAGAAAACCTCAGTTAGAGTATCATTTGTAATATCCGAAGACATTTTAATACAAACCTGTTTTCCATAGTATTTTGACATTTTCGTTTCATCATTGAAGTCTGCATAATTATCATTTGTCAAAATAAGAGTATCATAAGGTGCTGGTTTTGGAGCTTCCTGTGAACAAGAAACAAATGTGAATAGGGAAATTATTAGGGAACTAATAATTAGAGGGATAATTTTTTTCATTACTTTCTCCTTTAAAAATTAAAGTTCCTTCAATTATATATATATATATATATTAAAGCAAGACTGAGAAATTAAGGATGTCGTAATAGATGTTTCGTAATGAGGATTGCTCCATTAAGAACTTCAACATTTGCAGCTGTTGGATATCTTGGAAAATCAGTTTACAATGTAATGTAGGAAAGAAAAATGAAAAAGATTGAATCGGTTGGAATTATTGGAATGGGAGCTTTGGGGCTTCTTTATGCAAAACAGATCACAGATGGTTTAGGAAAAGACGCATGTTTTTTTGCTATGGATACAGAGCGTTTTGAAAAATATAAAAATGCAGATTTTTATATTAATGAAAAAAAATGCGATTTTGTGATTAAAGATTGCAATCAGTGTGGACCAGTTGATTTAGTAATGGTTTGTGTTAAAGGTACAACCCTGGATTCTGCCATTAAAAATATGAAAAATCTTGTAGGACCAGAAACAATCATTGTGTCTGTCTTAAACGGCATTTCCAGCGAAAAAGCAATTGCAGAAGTTTATGGCATGGACCATCTTATTTATTCAGTTGCCCAGGGAATGGATGCAATGAAATTTGGAAACAAACTGAATTTTACAAAATGCGGAAATCTTCACATCGGTTATTCAAAAGACACAAAAGATGAAAATGTTCAGGCTGTAAAGGAATTTTTTGACCGTGCCAAAGTGCCATATATTTTTGAAGATGATATTAATTATCGTATGTGGAGCAAATTTATGTTGAATGTAGGTGTGAATCAAACATGTATGGTTTATGACACTACATATCAGGGAGTGCTGGAAGAAGGTAGTGAAGCAAACAGAACTTATTTAAGTGCAATGCGAGAAGTAATTGCCATTGCTCATGCAGAAGGAGTTCCTCTTACTGAAAAGGATGTTACCACTTATGTTGATATTACCCGTGGTTTAAAACCAACAGGCACTCCATCTATGGGACAAGATAGAATTAACAAAAAACACTCAGAAGTAGAAATGTTTGCAGGCACTGTAATTAAAATTGCGGCTAAACATAATATTTTAGTCCCAGTAAATCAGTTCTTGTATAACCGGGTAAAAGAAATAGAAAAAGAATATTAAACCGACAAAAACAAGGGAGTTTATGAAAACTGTAGTAAAAGAATTAACTTATGAAAAAGTTTTGGAATTAAAGCCAAAAAAACTTAAAAAGCCTGTAAAGCCTGCTTTTTTCTGGCGTTTTCTTATAAAAACAATTGCAAAATCAGACTTAAAAAAATCAAACTTCACTTATACTCATGACGGCAAAGCTTTGGACACAATCAGAAAGCAGCCTTGCCTTGTTTTAATGAATCATTCCTGTTTTATGGATTTGGAAATGATAGAGACAATCGTTTATCCAAAACCGTTGAATATTGTATGTACCAGCGATGGTTTTGTTGGTAAAGCAGGATTTATGAGAAGCATGGGTTGTATTCCAACAAATAAATTTGTAACAGATTTTGTTATGGTAAAAAACATAAAATATGCCCTGGATAAATTAAAATCTTCTGTGCTGATGTATCCGGAAGCAAGTTACAGTTTTGATGGAACTGCTACAGATTTACCACAAAGTCTTGGAAAATGCTTAAAGTTGTTGAATGTGCCGGTAATTATGGTAAAAACATTCGGGGCATTTGCAAGAGATCCTTTATATAACAATCTTCAGGTGCGCAAGGTTGATGTAAGTGCTGATGTTAAATTACTTTTTACTCCAGAAGAAGTGCAGTCAAAATCAGTTGATGAATTGAATCAGACTTTGAAAAATGAATTTACTTTTGATAACTGGAAATGGCAGCAGGAAAATAATGTAGAAATTAAAGAACCTTTCCGTGCTGATTTTTTGAACAGAGTTTTATACAAATGCTGCAATTGTAATGATGAAACTTCTATGGAAGGTAAAGGAACTGATTTAGTTTGTAAAAAATGCGGCACAAAATGGACTTTAACAGAAAAAGGGTTTTTGCAGCTGAAAGAGGGATGTGAATCAAAACTGAAATTTAATCATGTTCCAGACTGGTACAAGTGGCAGCGCCAGCAGGTTAGAAAAGAAATTGAAGATGGAACTTACAAAATTCAGTGTGATGTAGACATTTATATGATGGTTGATACAACTGCAATTTATAAGGTTGGAGAAGGAAATCTTCTTCACACAAATCAGGGCTTTGTTTTAGATGGCTGTAACGGAAAACTTCATTATGAACAAAAACCCAAAGCCAGCTACAGTCTTTATTCAGATTATTTCTGGTATGAAATTGGCGATATGATTTGTATTGGCGATATGAAAACTTTATATTATTGCTTCCCAAAAAATACCAGCGACATTGTTGCAAAAGCAAGACTTGCTACAGAAGAATTATATAAAAGCTTGAATTAGTGATTTTTCAGGATACTAAGCCGATTGTCGGACTTGAACTGACCCCTCCAGTCGCAAACGTCGTGTTTGCTCCTTCCGGGCGCCTTCGTTCGCTGACGCTCGCATCCATGCTCGCTTTTCCTC
This sequence comes from Treponema sp., assembly GCA_024402665.1. Classification (GTDB taxonomy): domain Bacteria; phylum Spirochaetota; class Spirochaetia; order Treponematales; family Treponemataceae; genus Treponema_D. Next base: position 22,952 of record JAKSTI010000018.1, on the reverse strand, counting down.
CCTATTCGGTCGGCGCTCACTACGTTACTCAGTTCGAGTAATTGCATTTTTCATGTTTATTGATTTTGTAAAACTTTAAAAAAGCCGATTGTCGGACTTGAACCAACCCCTCCAGTCGCAAACGTCGTGTTTGCTCCTTCCGGGCGCCTCCGTTCGCTGACGTTCGCATCCATGCTCACTTTTCCTCCCTATTCGGTCGGCGCTCACTTCGTTAGTTGGTTCAAGTCCGATTGAGGACATGATTTTTCAAGATACTAAGCCGATTGTCGGACTTGAACCAACTACCTGCACGTTACGAGGGTGCTGCTCTACCGGGTGAGCTAAATCGGCGGGGTTTTTAGTGATTTGGGTTTACTCTTGTGTCAAACATGCGTTTTAAGTCGGCGATGTTTGTTACGATGATGAAACCGTCAAATACTTCGATTTTGCGTTTTTCAACGAGTTTATTGATTTCGTCTCTTGTAACTTCTGCTGTAAGTCCTGCCCAGTGTGCTATATCTGACATTGATACATTGAATCTGCGCTGCTTATCATTTGGATTAAGAGCGGGAGTCATTTCATCAAGCATAAGGAATACATCAGCAAGACGAGCCTGTAAATCTTTGATACACAAAATTCTAAAGCGACGTTTCTGATCGTAAATACGTTTACAGAAGAGTTTAAGAAGAACAAGTGCAATCTGAGGGTTGCCTGTGATCAAAAGTTCAAAGTTTTCTTTATTGAATTCAAGACATTTAACATTTCCAACAGCAACACAAGTTGCAGAACGTGGAGAATTATCAAGAATTGCCATTTCACCAAAGAATTCACCTGGTTTCAGAATATCAAGGTTCTTAGAAGTTCCATTTACACATTTTACAAGCTGAACTCTACCGCTCTGAACTAAGTAGAAAGAATCGCCTGGTTCATGTTCTGTAATAATAACTTCGCCTGGTTCATATTCTTTTGCAAAACGTTCAAATGCAGGAAGAGAGAATAATTTTAATGAAGTTTCTTCACTTTCTGTTGATTCTGCAGATTCTTTGTATTTGTTCTGAGCCGCTGCTCTTTCATTACGCACTTTTGCATCGGCATAACGTTTAGCAACATCTTCTTTATTTGGCGAATTTGGATAGCGTGTTAAGAATTTAAGATAGATATCACATGCAGAACGATACTCTTCATCTTCATAGAAAGCATTCGCTACTGCCAGCATACCTGTCTGCTGATCTTCTGTAATATTATTAAGAATAGATTCTGTTTTTCTATGAATTTGTCTCAGCTGATTAGAGAAAACACGGAGCATCTTCATAATAAGCTGTTTGTTATTACTGAAGAGGATTTCAAATTCCTGAACTGTAAGGGCAACTGCTACTGTTGGAACTAAAGCTGTTGCAGTTTCTTCACGAGAAAAATGTCCAAATGCTGATTTAACTCCGAAGAATTCGCCGCTTTTAACCTGTTCTGCTACTGGCTGTCCAGATTCAATATCTGTACTTGTGAGAAGAACCGATCCGCTCTGCATAATAAAAATTCTGTCATCGTGATCACCTTCAAAATAAATGATAGATCCCTTTGTGTATTGCATCGCTTTTGGCATGTTTAATTCGCTCCTGAAAAAAACAGAATGTTAAAAAATTATATCATAACAATAAAAAATATGCTATTCTAAAATTATGATTGATTTGCATGTTCACACAACAGCATCAGATGGACAGTATACACCGACTCAGATTGTAGAAAAAGCAGTTGAAAAACATTTGTCTGTTATGGCTATCACTGATCACGATACTGTAGCGGGACTGGAAGAAGGGAAAAAAGCTGCTAAAAAATGCGGATTAACTTTGATTTCCGGGGTCGAATTGAACATAAACAGCCCAACAGGAGAATTTCATCTTCTTGGATTGGGATTGAAAGAGATTTCTGATTCTTTAAAAGGTCTTCTTTCTGAACTTGTAAAAAATCGTGACTTAAGAAACACTAGAATTATTGAAAATATGCGTGCAGGTGGAGTAGATATCACTCTTGAAGAAATTCAGCAGGATTTCCCGGATACTGTAATCGGCAGACCTCATTTTGCATTTGAACTTGTTAAAAAGGGAGTTGTAAAAACAAGGCAACAGGCTTTTGATCAGTATCTTGCAAAGGGACGAAAATGGTTTGCAGAACGAGTTGGTTCTAATCTTGATGAAGCAATTGTAGCTATTAAAGATTCTGGTGGAATTCCTGTTATTGCACATCCTATGTCGCTGTATCTTTCCTGGGGCAGATTACCTGATGCTTTGCAGAATTTTTTTGATCGCGGAGTAATGGGGCTGGAAGCATTTCATCCTGGGGCAAGAGTAACAGAATGTCTTCGTCTTGAAGAACTTGCAGAAAAAATCGGTTATTTTGTAACTGCCGGAAGTGACTTTCATGGTGAAAAAATCCGTGGTGATAGAAAACTTGGTCACACTTGTGGCGGCAAAAAAATCGATGAAAAATACTTCGAAGGGCTTAAAAACGCCTTAAATATGTAAAATTTCCTAAAAATTTTTATTTTCTCTTTGGAAAATGGTCCAAAAACGAATAAAAAAGGCAGAAATAACTGTGAACAGAAAGTTTTTTTTGAGAGGTTAGTATGCAGATTTATTCGTTTTCGCCTTTTGGTTACGAAGGTGCGTTGGTCAATGTTGAAGTTGATTTGCGAAGGGGGATTCCAGCTATTGATTTGGTTGGATTGGCAGATGGTGCTGTAAAAGAGTCAAGAGAAAGAATGCAGGCGGCAATCAGAAATTCTGGTTTTGATTTTCCTCAGGAAAGAGTATTGATTAGTCTTTCACCAGCAGATTTACGGAAAGAAGGTGCGGGGTTTGATTTACCTATTGCGCTGGGGGTTTTGAGCAAAGGCGCTGAAGTGGGAGGAGATGAGGGATTTATTTCTGAGTCGATTCTTGTGATGGGTGAACTTGAATTATCAGGAAGAATAAGACCTGTAAAAGGGGTGCATGCGGCAGTTGCGACTGCGGCTTCTTGTGGAATTATGAGATGTATTGTGCCGGCACAAAATGCTGAAGAAGCAAGAGAAGTTGCCGGAGTTCATGTATTTGGAGCAACGAGTCTTGAAGATGCATTTAGAGCTTTAAAAGATACGTCTTTTTATGAAGCGAAAGGTCAATCTCTCAGAGAAAACTTTCTTCCTCCTGATTGTGTTGAAATTGATGGTGTTTTGTTTCCAAAGATAGAGGCAGGTTATGAGTATGGTGAAATTAAAGGGCAGGGGCAGTTGATTCGAGCATTACAAATTGCTGCTGCAGGGGGACATAATCTTATTGCTTTAGGTGCCCCTGGATGTGGAAAAACAATGGCTATTCAGAAATTTCCAGCTATAAATCCGGTGCTTACTCTTGAAGAGGCACAGTCTGTTACAAGAATCTGGTCTCTTGCAGGGCTTATTAAACCTTCGCAGCCTTTAATAAGAATTCCTCCTTTTAGGATTCCACATCAGACTGCATCTATTGAAGGAATTTGTGGCGGGGGAATTAATTGTCGTCCAGGAGAGATTTCTCTGGCACATAATGGAGTTTTATTTTTAGATGAAGCGGCAGAGTTCAGATCTTCTGTTTTACAGATGCTTAGAGTTCCTCTTGAAAGTGGAAGTATTACTTTAAGTAGAGCGGGGCGGTCAACTGTGTATCCTGCAAATTTCCAATTGCTTATGGCGGTGAATCCGTGTCCTTGTGGAAATTATGGTTCAAAGACAAAAATTTGTTTGTGCAGTGCAAAATCCGTTGATCAGTATTGGAAAAAGTTTTCTGCGCCATTGTTAGATAGAGTTGATTTGCGGGTGTTTGTAGAAAATCAGTCTGAGAAAACAGATTTAGATTCGGACAGAGAAGGCCTTAGAACAACAGAAGAAATCAGGGAAGGAATTGCACGGGCGGTAAAAATACAGCGAAAAAGACAAGGAATTAAAAATTCAAGATTGTCGCCTCAGGAAATTCTTGAAACATGCAAGATTGGTACTGATGTTCAGAAGACATTGGATAGTGCAGTGAACAGATATGGATTTTCACCAAGAGCAATTTCGTCTTGTATAAAGGTGGCAAGAACTGTGGCTGATATTGAAGGGGTGGATGTGATTCAAGTTCGTCATATGGAAGAAGCAATTTCCTTTCGCAAATTATGCAATGATATGGCACCTGAGATTTAAATAAAAAAAACGCTTACCCAAAAAGGATAAGCGTTTATACCGGAGAAGAGACTTGAACTAGCCTAAAATCGGGAATCCGTTAAAAACAAAGCCGAAAGGGTTTGTTTAGGATTATCGAAAAGACGGCTGGGGTCCAGTGCAAGCTGGAGCCAGAGTTCAAGAAAAAAAAAGAAATCTAAAGTAAAAAAAACGCTTACCCAAAAAGGATAAGCGTTTATACCGGAGAAGAGACTTGAACTCTTACACGATTGCTCGCAACAGATTTTGAGTCTGTCGTGTCTACCATTCCACCACTCCGGCGTTTTTTATAATATATCAAATATTGTGGGGTTTTTCAAGTGGGAATATGCTATAATAATTATGTGAAAATAAATTCTTCTACATTTGTAAATGCAAAGCCTGAATTAGTATTAAAAACTGTATTTGGTTATGACAGTTTTAGACCATCGCAAAAAGAAATCATCAATAATGTTTTAGAAAAGAAAGACACTCTTGTTGTAATGCCAACTGGTGGCGGTAAATCAATCTGCTATCAGATTCCAGCTTTAATCATGGAAGGCCTGACAATCGTAGTATCTCCGTTGATTTCTCTGATGCAGGATCAGGTTTTTTCTCTGGAATCGGCTGGGATTCATTCTGTATTCCTCAATAGTAGTTTAAACAGAGAACAATATATTGCGGCAGTAAAAGATATTAAATCTGGGAATGTAAAAATTGTTTATGTTTCTCCAGAAGGTCTTGCTACATCAAGGGTGAGAGATGTGTTATCTGAAAGCGATTTGAATGTTAGTTGCATCACCATAGATGAGGCTCATTGTGTTTCAGAGTGGGGACATGACTTTAGACCTGATTATATGGAAATCTGCACAATCAGACGATATTTTCCAGATGCGGTAATGCTTGCTTTGACTGCAACTGCCACTGAAATGGTTAGAAAAGATATTGTAAAAAATCTTGGAATGAAAAAGCCGTCAATTTTTATTTCAAGTTTTAATAGAGGAAATATTTTTCTTGAAGTTCAGCAGAAAAAAAATCCGTTGCAGCAGGTTATAAATTGCATCAAGCAGCATCCTGGAGACAGTGGCATTATTTATTGTTTTTCCCGCAGACAGGTAGATGAACTTACAGAAGCTCTGGATAAAAGGGGATATTCTGTTTTGAGTTATCACGCGGGACTTACAGATGAAGTAAGGGCAAAAAATCAGGATAAATTTATTAAAGATCAGGTGCAGATTATTGTAGCAACAGTTGCTTTTGGAATGGGAATTAATAAACCGAATGTGCGTTTTGTAATTAATTACGATATGCCAAAATCCATAGAGGAATATTATCAGGAAATTGGACGTGCGGGGCGTGATGGATTGCCTTCTACAGCATTGCTTTTATATTCTGCAGGAGATTGCCATAAAATCAGATTTTTCTTTGATGAAGCGGCAGATCCTCAAAAATCTGAAATTCTTTTGCAGGGGATGATGAAATTTGCATCTTCAAGAAAATGTCGCAGACAGTCCCTTTTGCAATATTTTGGAGAAGATTATACACCAACTGATGAAGAAGGTTGTTGCGATATTTGTTCGGGAGAAAAAATCCCTCCTGCTGATGTTACAATTCCTGTACAGAAACTTTTGTGCTGCATTATCAGAACACAGGAACGTTTTGGCACAAATTATATTATTGATATTTTGTTAGGATCAAGAAATAAGCGAATTCTGGAAAATGGTCATAATATGCTTTCTACATGGGGAATTGGTACAGAGTTATCAAAAGATGACTGGCTTGTTCTTGTTGATATGATGATTGGTTCAAATTATATTCGCAAGTATGGTGAATATAGTGTTCTTCAGCTTACTGAGGATGGAAAATCTCTACTTGCTACCCGTGAAAAAGTATTTTTCCCAATTGTTATTTCTGGTAAATCTGATGATTCAGGATTTGGCTTTCCTAAAAAGAATTCTGAAAAACCTGCATTTATTGTTCATAAAAAGACAGAAAAAATTATTGCTGAAAAACCTGCCGTAGATGATGAAGCTGCAGAAGAATTGATTACAAAATTGAAAGCCTGGAGAAAAAGAAAGGCGGAAGATATGAACGTTCCGCCTTACATAGTCTTTGGAGATAAAACTCTCCTTGATTTAGTTGCAAAAAAACCAAAGGATAAATCCGAACTTCTTTCAATATATGGAATTGGTGAAGCTAAGATTGAAAACTTTGGCAGTGCACTTCTCAGGATTCTAAATGAACCTTAAAATCTTGATTATATTTGCTTTTTCTTAAGAAAACAATTTTCTGCATTCAAGATAGAATCTCTTTTCGTCGGCTTCACCCATTGAGAAGCTTTTGCGAGGAAGAGGTCCTCTTGAATTGATTGTTTCAAAGAAGCTGTCTTTTGCAATTGGTGGAAGGAGAATAGAAACTGCATTATCCTGTTCACCAAGACGGAATACTTCTTCAGTTCCGTGGATATAATCAATTTCAGATTTATCACAACCTTTAAGGAATTCATCAATTTCTGGCTGCAATCTTGAAACTGCAAGTTCTTTAATATCTGTAGAAAGGAGCACATATTTCTGAACTCCATCTTTCTTGTAAACAAATCCAAAGTTAGCCCAGGAATCTTTTACAGCAACTTCAAGAGCATCTTTAGACATTACTTCAATTGTCTGGCCATTAAGTTTTTCAGCAAGTTTTGCAATCAAAGCTTCGTTATCAATATTAAAGATAACTCTGTGAATTGGTTCAAAAGTTAATCCATCATCGTAAATATTTACAATTTCAATCAATGCATATTTTACAGGTGACTCATTGATTTCTTTTCCAGAGGCACCTTTTGCAATCAATTCTTTTTTATGTTCTTCCCAAACTGCTTTAGCTGTTGCAAGTGAGTGGTTTCCGTCTCCAACTGCAAAAAGGAATGTTGAACCGTCAGAAGATGCATTTGCTTCAGCAATTTTATTTACAGCGGCAGTCACATTTTCAATATCAGCTGCAGAAGAAACTTCCCAGCCAGTAATTTCACCACCGTTGCTCATCAGTTTGCCTTTATATAAAGGATTATTCTTTTTTACAGATTTTCCAGTTCCGCCAACAAGCATGTCTTTCTTATCATTTACAAGAAGCATAATGTGTGGCAATTCAAGAGGCGCCCCTTTTCTAATTTCCATTCTAGGAGGAATTCGATCTACAATTGTAGCTTCTGTTGCACGAATATTTGCTTTACTAAAAGGTTTCCATTCGTAAGTATCAAGATCAATCTGAACAACAAGTCCTTTTCTTGTACGGCCAAATGCTGTTTTTCTTTCTATATAAACAAGGCATTTTTTAGGAGCCGCAAAAACATCTGTGCTAATATAATCAGACATTGTTTTTCTGATGGCCTTAATGCGTTCATCTTTGTTATCCCCAAGATAAACTTCAGGTAAAATCAAATTTAAAGTAGAAGGTTTCCCATTTGCAGTTTCTTCTACCTTTTTCCAATATTCTTTATCCTGAGTGTACTGGTCGCAGGCAATTACAGACCATGTAGATAAATCGATTTCTGCAGGAAGCAGAATTTCAGGAATAGCTAAACCAAATTCTTCTAATGTTTTCATATCACCAAGTATACAGTTTAGAATGAAATTGTGCTACAATTTGAACTATGGATAACTACTCCCAAAGTTTGATTCAAAGACAAAAACAGACTCAGGTTCAAAAGCAGAAGCAGGTTTTATCTCAAAGACAAATTCAGGCTGTAAATTTTCTGCAGATGGGAACAAAGGAACTTAGGGAAGAAATTTTTAAAGCAGCCAATGAAAATCCCGCTATTGAAATTGTCAGAGAATTCCGGGGCAGTGACAATCCTTATAATGAAAAATACAGAACTGGCAGTGCTGGTTCTTCAAAACTTTCGGATGATTTTAATGCAACTTTGGAGTCAAAATCTTCTTACGGAGAAACTCTTCAGGATCATTTGTTAAATCAGCTTAATATGATGCATCTTTCTGCAGATGAGATGGAACTTTCAAAAGCACTGATTTACAATCTGGATGAAAAAGGATTTTACGGTTCTAATCTTAGCCCGGAGACTTTATTGAACAAAAACCGTCCTATGCAAACTCCAGAACTTTTAAAAAAATGCATGGAATCAATTCAAAAACTGGACCCTGTTGGAACTTGCTGTAAGGATATAGAAGAAAGTCTTTATGTTCAGGCAAAAATCAGGGGCGATGCGTCTGTCCTGACATTGTTTATTCTTGATGGAAATTTGCGGCTGATAGAAAATCCTGTTCCAGAAAAAGTTCTTAAGCGATTAATAGAGTATCGGGAAAAGTGGCATTCCAGAAAGTTTGCTCCACGTATTCCTTTAGACAGACTGGAGCTTGATGTTGAGATGGTTGAAGAAACTATCAGTTATATAAGAACACTGGAACCTCGTCCGGCAGCTGGTTATGTTCATGATATTTATGCGGCAGAATTTAATAAACCTGATTTCATTTTTTCTGTTGAAAAAGTAGCGGGTGAAATTTCCAAGAGTGATTATACAAAAGGAATTATTAAAGGCGATTCAGATTTTCATTTTCAGGTAAAATATTCCTCTGGCGAAATACCTGAAGTTAGAATTTCTCCAGAATTTGCCGGCAACAAAGAGCTTTTTGAAAAAGCAAAAGTGTTTATTCAAAATCTTGAATATAGGGAGTCTTCCTGCATTTTACAGGGATGCGCCATCGTAGAAGCTCAAAAAGAATTTTTTATAAAAGGTCCGGGGCATATAGCTCCATTAACAAGACGGACTATTGCTAAACAGATTGGAATTCACGAATCAACTGTTTCAAGAATGTCTGGCAAAAAAAATCCTAAATTTGTACAGACTGAGTGGGGGCCTTTTCCTGCCAGTTATTTTTTCTCATCCGGCGTAAACAGTACCGGGGATGACGGTAAAATTTCTGCGGAAGAAATAAAATTTAAAATCCAGACTTTACTTGCTTCTGGTGATGAAAAGAAAATGTCTGATCAGCAGATTACAGAATATCTAAACTCTCAGGGAATTAAAATTTCAAGGCGAACTGTAGCAAAATATAGAAATCAGGCTGGAATTAATAATTCCTACTTCAGAATGTAAAAAATAAGAAAATACTTAGTTTTTTTATACATACTTGCATAAAAAATTATTATCTTTTAAAGTATGTATATCCCATGAGGGAGTAGCAGCCGTTATTATGACGGAGCGAGCCAACAATCCCGTTCTTTTTTTTGAACTGGCTTGCTTTAATTTGTGAGACTCATGTATGCAAAAAGTGCTATACATGAGGTATTTAAATTGATTTTTTGACCCCAGGTATAGTTCTATGCTTGGGGTTTTATTTTTTTATTCTAAGGAGCTAGACATGTCAGTTATTAAATTGGAAAATGTCCACAAAATCTATCCTCTGGGAAAACAGACTGTAGAGGCGGTAAAAGGAATTTCTTTCTCAATCGAAAAAGGTGAATTTGCTGCAATTTCAGGCCCATCTGGATCCGGAAAATCAACTTTATTAAATATGATTGGACTTATTGATCTTCCATCAAGCGGGAACATCATTATTGATGGTATTGATGTTTATAAAGGTTTTAATCTTACTTCAACTGCTAAAGGAACAGTCCCTAACAGCATCGACCGCAGAATTACAGGCTTGCGTCGTTCACATTTAGGATTCATTTTCCAGACTTTCAACCTTATTCCAGTTTTGAATGTCCGCGAAAACATTGAATTCCCACTTTTGCTTGAATCAAAAGACAAATCTCTTGCTTGTCCTGTAGATAATTTCTCTAAAAAAGAAAAAGAAGAATGGATTAATTTCCTTATTGAAAAAGTTGGACTTTCAGACTGGAGTACACATAAACCAAGTGAACTTTCTGGCGGACAGCGTCAGCGTGTTGCAATTGCCCGCGCCCTTGTTACAAAAGCACCTGTAATTCTTGCAGATGAACCAACAGCAAACCTTGACTCAGTAAACAGTAAACAGATTCTTTCATTAATGAAAGATTTAAACACAGACAAAGATTTACAGACTACATTTATTTTCTCTACTCACGACTCTCGTATTGTTGATATGTGTGATCATGTTATCCATATTTTTGACGGTGCAGTTCGTGAAGATGAACATAAAGCTGGAAGCAATATCTATAACGCATAATAAACTTTATGGAGATAAAAATGGGTGTAATTTTTAGACTTGCAATTCGCAATCTTACTGAACATAAAGCAAAAACCTTTATTATTGCATTATTCCTTATTTTTGGTGTTGCAATTGTAATTTTGGGAAACAGCTTTCTTGAATCAGTAAACAAAGGTTTGGAAAAAGATTTCCGCGCCAACTATACAGGTGATTTTGCCATTAGTACAGTTCCAGAAAAAGGAACAATAATTGATATTTTCAGTGCATCAACAACAACTTTCACTGGAGATATTCCACAGATTCCCGCTTTGCCAGAATTAGATAAAGTGATGGAAATTATAAATAACAATGATGATATTAAATGTGATACTAAACAGATTTCTGCCCAGGTTCTTATTACAAAGGGACTTGAAGTAGATATGTCTAATATTGATGATGACATTAATATCATGGATTTGCCAGTTGCTATGCTTTTTGCCGGCGAAGACAAAACTTATTGGGAAGTCTTTCCTGATTTGAACTTGATTGAAGGTCGTTATCCAACTGCTGGTACAAATGAAGTTATCATCGATACTCGTGTTCAGCGCAATATGGAAAAATTCTGGCACGAAAGCTTAAATATTGGCGAAAACATCCTTATGATGGGTGCTAATACAAAAGGAATTATTCGTGAAGCAAAAGTTGTAGGTATTTTTAAACCTGCTGATGAAAATTCTGCTATGTTCCAGGTAATCTATTCTGATCCAACATTGGCACGTGCATTTGCAGATTTGACTTATGCAAACTCTTTCAAAGAAGAACTTCCTGATACAGTTGATTTGTCTCTTAATCAGCTTGATGAAGACGATTTATTCGGTAGTGATGATTTTGACTTTGACTTTGATGACCTTGTATCAGAGGATCAGAGTATTCTCCGTGGCGAAGTTTCCGATTTCTCTGATATTCTTGGAGACACATCTTTACGCGATGAATTGAATAAAACAGATGATGGTTCATGGAACTTCATCCTTGGAAAATTCAAAAATCCTGCGCAGACTCAAAAATCTATAGAAAAACTTCAGGCAGAATTTGATGAACAAGGAATTCCTGTAAGAGTAATGGACTGGAAAGCCGCAGCCTTCTCTTATTCAGGAACAGTGGAAGGAATAGGACTTATTTTCAATATCCTCATTATTATTCTTGCGGTTGTTGTATTCATTATTATTATGAACACAATGACAGTCAGCGTTATTGAAAGAACTGGTGAAATTGGAACAATGCGTGCTATTGGTGCAGAAAAGAAATTTGTTCAGAAACTTTTCTTTACAGAAGCCGTATTCCTTACATTAGTAACTTCAATCATTGGTATTGTAATTGCCTTTATTGCAATGGGAATCTTCAATTCACTTAATATTACAATTACAAATGAAATTGGAAAAATGATTCTTGGTGGTGGACTTTTACATTTTACTCCAACATTTAAAATCATAATTATGACAGTGGTTATTGCTTTGGCAGGAAGTATTCTCAGTAATATTTATCCTGTAAAATCTGCATTAAAAATCACACCATTAAAAGCATTGAGCAAAGGAGAATAAGGATTATGGGAAATACATTTAGATTAGCTCTTAAAAACCTTACTCGTCAGAAAAGACGAAATGCAATTCTTGCAACTGCAATCGCCTTTGGTTTTTTGGTAGTAACTGCTATTGATGGTTTTACATCTGGTGTTGTTGGAAACCTTGAAAATATGATTACACAGCTTACCGGTGGAAATATTCTGGTTGCTGGTTATGAAAAAATTCCTGCTGAAGAAGAAGGAAAAAAAGACGAACTTATTGGAATCATTAAAGACAGAAATTACATCAGAAATATTGTAGAAAACAGCAATATTGATTACGAATATTTTTCTTGCTATACACAGACAGCAGGGCAGTTCGTTTTCAATGGAAAAAAGGCTCTTTCCACAGTATTTGGACGTGATTTATCAGAAGAATCTTTGAGAGAATCTTTCCAGATTGTAGAAGGGTCTTTTGACAACTTTGATGATCCTCAGGCACTTATTATTTCAGATAAGCTTGCAGAAACTCTTAATATTGCAGTTGGAGACCAGTTGATTTATACAACATCAACAATTTATGGTCAGAACAACGTAACAGACTTTACTGTTGCTGCAATTATTAAAGGAAACACATTCTTAAGTTCAATGCAGACTTATGCAAATATTGAAACTATAAATAAGCTTGTAGAAATTCCAGAAGGCGGATATTCAACTTTTACAATCTTCCTTAAGAACAAGAATAAACAGGCAAAATATGCATCTTACCTTGAAGAATTGATTCGCAGGGATGGAGCAAACGTTTCTTCACGTTTAGAAGCCATGATGACAAATCCAGGAAATATTGGAAAAGGAATTGAAAAACAGTTCATGGATCCTGAACAGAAATGGGAAGGGGTAAAATATGTTGTTGAATGTCTTGATGATGAAGTTCCACAGTTGAATTACGCATTATATATCGTTCATTTTGTTACAACTTGTATCCTTATAGTTATCTTGTTGATTGTAATGGTAGGGGTTAGTAATACATACAGAATGGTACTGTACGAACGTATCCGTGAAATTGGTACAATGAGAGCATTGGGAATGACAGGTAAACAGACACGCAGAGTATTTACAACAGAAGCCGTTATTCTTTGTGTCATCGGTGCCCTTTGTGGATTTATTCTTGCAGGTATTTTAATGGGAATTGTTCATATGATTCCAATTAATTCTGAAGCATTAGGATTCTTCCTGAATAATGGACATTTCTCTTTCTCAGTAAGTCCATTTACAACAATTTTTCAGTATGTTCTTCTTATTCTGCTTACAACAGTTGCTGTAAGAACCAGCGCTAAGAAAGCAGCAAAATTAAGTCCTGCTGAAGCATTAAGAACAATTAAATAATTTTGGTAAAAATTATAGGAGACAAAGAATGAAAAAATTACTTTCAGTGTTAGTCGTTTTAAGTTTAGCTGTCTTTTCTGCATTTTCACAGGTAGATTCAAAAACTGCAGATAAAGCATTTAAAGTTTTGGAATCAACAGATGATATTCTTGCTTATCACGGGGATTATTCAGCAACAATTTCTCTTGTTATTGAAAAACCTGGAAAACCAAAGGAAAATCTTCAGTACAAAATTTTTGAACGTACAGATAAAGATTTAATGACAATCGTTCAGCTTTTCCCAGAAGCAGATAAAGGAAACGGATATCTTCGTGATGGAGATAATATCTGGGCTTATGATCCAATCAGCCGTAAATTCACACATACTTCAATTAAAGAAGCTTTGGGTGATAGCGATGTAAAACTTGATGACGTTAATCAGAGTTCAGCAAGATGGCGTGAAAATTTTACAGTTGAATCTTTTACAGAAGGAACTTTGGGAAAATATCCTGTATATGAAATCACACTTGCAGCAAAAACAACAGAACCTGCTTATTCAAAAATTAAATATTATGTTCGTAAAGACATTCCATTAACTTTGAAAGAAGAAGATTTTTCTGGTTCAGGTCGTTTGATGCGCACAATTTTGATTCCTAAATATTCAAAAGTGCCAGCCGGTTATGTTCCTGTTCAGCTTATCCTCCGTGATGAACTGAATAAAGGCGAAAATACTCAGCAGGTAATCAGCGATTTAACTTTTGATAAGCTCCCAGATAATATTTTTACAAAAGCTTATCTTGAATCACTTAATTAATTTAAAAAATTGAGGTTGTTATGAAAAAATCAGTTGTTTTTTCTGCAATTGCCGTTTTATTGGCTGCGTCAGTTTTTGCACAGTCAGATGAAGATTTTTTCTTTGATGATGGCATTATAGAACAGGATGAAAATATAAGTGGAGACTATGACTTATCTCATGGTACTCTTTTTGAAAATGGTTCAATTAAAATCGGCGGACTTTTTTCAACTTCTTTAGGCACAACTACAACTTTGTGGGCAGAAGATTCAGATGACTTTGGTGAGAATTTGAAGAACACAACATTAACACCAACAGTCAGTGCATTCCTTACTGTTGACGCAAGACCAACTCAGACATTGCGCATGTATACAAAATTTGGCGTTGCATATCCTTTTGGTTCAAAAATAAGTGCTTATGTAAATAAAAATGAATCAGATCTCCCATTAGGATTTGATGAAAACGGAATTATTATGGGAAAGAAGGTTAATGCATCTTTTTCTGACTACATTCAGATTAAGGAATTATTCACAGATTTTTCTGTAGCCGACAGAGCCTTTTTCCGCTTTGGACTTCATACTGTAACCTGGGGAACAGGATACTTCTTCAGTCCAGTCAGCGATATGATTAATACTTCATCAATCGATCCTGAAAATGTTTCTGAACAGGTAGACGGTGCATTAAACCTTCGCACACAGATTACATTCCCTGGAACTCAGAACTGTTTGTGGCTTTATGTAATCCCAACATCAGATTATCAGAACCCTCTTTTAAGAGACACAGGATTTGCCGGAAAAGCAGATATCGTTATTGGTAACTGGGAACTTGGAGTAGGCGGTTTTTATAAATATGACAGTGCACCAAAAGTAATGTTTACAGCTTCTGGAAGTCTTCAAAAAGTAAGTTTCTTTGGTGAATTCGTATATCAGTATGGAGCAGATGCCGAATGGAAACCTTATAATCCAATGCTGGCAATGATTCTTGTTCCAAATGCAAAAACAGACAGCAAAACAAATATTGTTCAGGCTACAGTAGGTTTTAGTTACTTCTGGAAGGAACCTTCAATTACACTTGCTGCTCAGTATTATTATGATGGTAATGATGTAGATTTTGCTCATTATTACGTTACAGCCGGACACAATTTTGCAGTGGTAGCAAATTTTGGAAGAATATTTGGAACAACAGATGTTACTGCAACTGTTTTTGGTATGATTAATTATGGAAAGGGTGAGATAAATTCAGCATTAAAAGATGCAATGCAGGATATTCCTCTTAATAGCATTACAACTTCAGCAATGTTGAATTATTCACCAGTTTCCGCCTTTACTGTTAGTGCCGGTCCATATCTTACATGGGAAGCAGTAGACAGTAAACCAAAAGTTGCCATGAAAATCACAGCAAAACTTGGCGGCGGAAAATTCTAAGTTTTACTGAAAACTAGAATTCAAAATATAAAGGCAGGTCTGGCACATAACAAGGCAGGTCAATAATATTAATCTTAAATTTATTGGCCTTGAATTTAGCCTGAATCTTTTGTGCGTTAGGACCTGCCTCATTTTTTCTGGCAAGTTCGTTTACTTCATGATATGTGAATCCAAGATTATCTTCATCAGTTTTACCACACATTCCATCAGAAGGTGCTTTGTGAGTAAGGTTAGATGGTAATCCAAGATAATCACCAATAGCTATGACTTCTTCTGTTGTAAGTTTATTGATTGGTGCAAAGTCCCCTGCTGCATCACCATAAAAAGTTGAATAACCAACAATGTCTTCACTAAGATTGCAGGTATTTACAACACGACAGTTGCCAGTTGCAGCACCAACTCCATACAAAGTAGTCATTCTTAAGCGGGCAGGGGTATTTGTAGTAAATACAGAGCCAAAATCACTTATTCCACTTTCTTTAAATGCAGAAACAAGTCCTTCGTAAGCTCCGTTAATATTAATTGTGTAGTTTTTAATTCCAAGAAATTCTGCTATTTGTTTAGAATCACTAATGTCTTTCTGAATACCGTTTGGCATCATTACACCAATAACCCGGTCTTTTCCAAGAGCTTTTACAAGAAGTGCAGAAACAACAGAAGAATCTTTTCCTCCAGAAATTCCTACAACAACTTTAGTCTCATCATTACCATTTGCCTTAATCCAGTTTGAAATCCATGCAACAACTTCATCTGTAATTTTTGCAACATCAAATTTGTATTCTTTCATACAGCCTCCATAACCCGACACTAACTTTCCAGTGCTAAATCGCACACAGTAGCATCAGTAATTTTAATTAAGTCATTTGGTTTGATTTTGATTTGAATGCCACGCTGACCTCCACTGATACAAACCTGATCATAAAGAATAATCTGTTCATCAATGAAAGTTCTGAATTTACGCTTCATTCCAATTGGTGTGCAGCCACCCCGAATGTACCCTGTTAAACCAAGCAATTCTTCTGGTTTTACAGGAGAAATCTCTTTGCATCCAGCAGCATTTCTAGCCTTCTTCAAATTGATTTCACATTCGGCGCTCTGACAAAATACGCAGATTTCCTTGCTTTCTGTTCTCATAACAATGGTTTTAAAAACCATTCCTGGTTCAACACCAAGTTTTTCTGCCATTCGTACCGCAGCGCCTTTTGCAAGTTCGTGCTCGCCGTCATCATCATAGGAACTAACTTCAAAAGGGATTTTTGCCCCTTCAAGAATTCGCATAGCATTTGTTTTAGTCATGAGAACATAATAGCTTTTTTTATTTAGAATTTGAAGTTACAAATCAATTTTCTTTTTCCCATTTTCAAATGGACCAACTTTAGGATTCACATTTCTGTGTTCGCCAAAGTAGTCTGAATCAAAAATAATAGGACTTCCATCAGGATTTTCATACATCTGTTCTGGTTCAAAAGCCATACCCAAAACTTCTGTAGAAATCATTTTGGCATCAGTCTTTTTAAGGCATTCATACAAATTAGTTTCAAGTGTGTATTTTCCGTCTTTTTCAACAAGCTTGATTGAAACTTTATCATCACAAACAACAGCATCTGTTTCTTTTTTCATTGGAACAGCGCCATTACAATAAACGTTTCCGGCAGCCCAAACAGGAAGTGGATTATAATAACGGTCACTTGCTGGAGAACCCATACCACAGTATCCGTCAAACTGTTTTACCCATTCTTCATAAGTTGGATAAGAATCGTAAGGAACAGTACCACAAGTAAGATTTGCATCAGTCCATTCGTTATTTACGTTTGCAGCCTGAATTTCTTCCATTCCTGGACGTTTTGCTTTCTGAACAAAGATATTGTTATAGAAGCGGGCATCTCCATGAAGAATTGTCATAAAGCCCATAATTTCTGTGCGATGTTTAACATGATATGGAGTATAACGAGGAGATTTTTGAGTCAAAGAACCATTCAAAACACCGCGTCCTACAGCTGTAAAGCTTCCGTGAATCAAGTTGTGAACCATTGCTACACCCTGAGTTGGCAATTTTACAGCGTGATCGGAAAGAAGAATATTGTTATCAAGCAATGTTGGACCATGTGAAACTTCAATAAAGATATCTTCACCAAGAGCGTCACTGTTTTTCATGTTTGCATTAAAATCAGATGGAAGACAGTTATCGTGGAATAAGTTCTGAGAAACGCGTGTTCCCTGAGCCTGCCAGTCTAACCACAAACCGCGTGTACAGTTGTGAAAGTGATTTCTGCGGATAATAACGTCAATTGCGGCATGCATTTTAATACCGCCAATTTCAGCCCCTGCAAGATTCTGTTTGTTATTAATATGATGAATATGATTGTCTTCGATAATTGAGAAAACTCCACCAAGATGACCTACAATACCAGTCTGACCACAATCGTGAATATCACAGCGGCGGATAATGTGAGAACCGATTCTTTCTTTTGTCCAGCCTTCAATCTGAGCCTGACAGATGTTGTCGCGTTCTGTCTGAGTACCATCTTTAAATTTCCAATGGAGCCACTTATTGTCGTTGTTTGGCTGTTTGTATTTTCCCAAAGAAATACCAGAACATTTTGAATCAGAAACTTCACAGTCTTCAATAATCCATCCTTTTGACCAGTGTGGACCAATCATTCCTTCCTGATATGCTGTTGGAGGAGCCCACTGAGTTGCAGCCTGTTTTACAACAAAGCCGCTTAATGTAATATATCCAACTCCCTCTTTAGAAGGGTAGAAGCAGTTTTCACGAACTGTAATTTCTACATTTTCTTTGTTAGGATCTTTTCCCTGGAAGTTTGCATAAATAATTGTTTCGTTTGTTGCAGCATCCTGTTCGGTATACCAGGTGTATACAGTAAAGTCAGGATCCCATGATTTTTCATAAACAACAGGCTTTTCAACACCATCAAGAGTTGTGGCTTCATACATAGATTTTCCGTTTAAGAAAACATCACCAGTATGTGCAATATAAGTAGCAATGAACCAGTCACCACTTACTAATGTTGTATAAGGATTGTAATCTCCAAAAATGCCGTTAGGAATACGTGCTACCCAAACATTTCCTTTGTAGTTAGACCAGTTTTTTACAGGTTCACTACCAGTAATTGTAGCACCCCTCATTTTTGTAGAACGATAAGTAATTCTGGCATCTTCAGTACCAGCGTTCACAGGATCAACATATTCACGGTAAATACCAGGTTCAACTAATACTTCATCCCCCGGTTTTGCAATTTTCGCAGCTTCAGTAATTCTTTTAAAAGGATATTCCTTAGAACCGTTACCACTGCGTTTTACATTTGCATCAACAAAAATCTGCATAAAGACCTCTTATTATGTGTTTAAAATAATACAATCCTAATTCTACCACCACAACTGGTGGTAAAAATAGGATTTTTATCTTCATGAATAGAATAAATTTTTGCAGAATAAGCCTGCCTGAATTCAGATAAGTCTATTTATGCAAACTGTTTTGTATAAAGATTATAGTAAGCGCCCTTACTCTTCATAAGTTCATCAGGAGTTCCGCTTTCTACAATGCCGCCTTTATCAATAACAAAGATTCTGTCAGCATTTTGAATAGTAGAAAGTCTATGTGCAATAACAAAACTAGTTCTACCTTTCAACATTTCACTGATTCCAGCCTGAACAAGCAGTTCAGTTTTTGTATCAATACTTGAAGTAGCTTCATCAAGAATCAGGATTCGAGGCATACTAAGCATAGTTCTTGCAAAAGCAACAAGCTGTCTCTGACCATTACTTAATTCACCACCACGGGCAGTGAGTTTAGTGTCATATCCATTTTCAAGATTGCGAATAAAGTCATCAGCATGAACAGCCTTAGCCGCAGCAACAATTTCTTCTTCAGTAGCATCAAGACGACCATATGCAATATTTTCACGGATTGTACCACTAAAAATGTAATTATCCTGAGTCATTATACCCATCTGAGTTCGTAAACTTTCAAGCTGAACATCATGGATGTTTTTTCCATCAATAATAATCTGTCCGCTTTGAATGTCATAAAAACGGCTCACCAGGTTTACAACAGTAGATTTTCCTGCTCCAGTAGGTCCAACAAGGGCAATAGTTTCACCAGGTTTTACCTTAAAACTTACAGATTTCAAAACATCAATTTCTCCGTCGTAAGAGAAAGTAACATCCTTGAACTCTACTTCACCTTTGATATCAGGCATTTTTTCAGCATCAGCCACATCAGTAACATGAGGTTCTGTATCCATGATTTCAAAGATACGTTCTGCTCCACTAGCAGCATTTACAAACTGATTGTAAAAATTGCTTAAGTTCATAATAGGCTGCCAGAAAGATCCAACGTAAGCTCCAAAAGCAATGTAAGTACCAATAGAAACGTTATCAATACCAAGGAACATAATACCAACAAGGTAAAGTCCCATTGTGCCTACGCTCCAGCAGATATCAATCCATGAACCAAAGGCATCGCACCATCTTACAGCACGAATAAATTCTTTTCTGTCAGCCCAAACAAGACTCTGAAAAGTTTTATCAGTTTCATCTTCAGCCCTAAAACTCTGAATAATCTTGATTCCACTTAAATCTTCATTAATAAACGCATTCATATTAGAAGATTTCTGACGTTTAGCTTTCCAGTGCTTTTCTGCCATAACTGAAATAAGGAAAATCCCCACAATCATAACAGGAAGACTGCACAAAGCCGCCAGTGCAAGTTTTGCATTCTTTACAAACATAATCACCATAACAGCAATTACAGTAATCAGGTTTGGAATAAGAGTAGTAACACAATTTTCTATAATATCTTTCAAAGAGTTTGTGTCACCAATAATACGGGCAAGAATTTTTCCAGAAGGACGTGAATCAAAAAATTTCAAATCAAGCTTCTGAATATGATCATATAATTCCTGTCTTAAATTCTGAATAACTTTATTACTTGTTTTAGCCATCAAAAGCATGCGGAGTTTAATTGCAAGAACCATAGTAACGTTCAGCGCAATATAAATTCCCATAATCTTAAGAAGCCCAGGAATTTTCCCAGGAACAATATAATCATCAATAGCCCGTTCCATCATCAAAGGGTTAATTAAATCAACCACCGTACCAAAAGCCATCAGTAAAAATACAACAGCAATTCGCCCCTTATATTTGAACAAATATTTAAACAGACGGGGCATAGTTGCAAATTTAGACTTTTTTACAAGTTTTTCATCTTCTTTATAACTATTAATAGCCATAGTAAAATCAATTTCCCCCAATAATCAGTTGAACAATCAGTTAATTAATTAGTTGAACAATTAGTTGTACTGAGAATCATAAGTCTCTTTGTACAACCCGCCGGCCTTTACCAATTCATCGTGAGTACCAGATTCAGCAATTTTTCCACCTTCAAGAACAATAATCTTATCAGCCTTGCGAACACTACTGATTCGGTGCCCAATAATAATTTTTGTCATCCCCTGAAGATTATTCAAAACTTCCTGAATTTCCTGTTCAGTCTCAGTATCCAAAGCAGAAGTAGAATCGTCCAGAACAAGAATAGGAGTTTTTCTAGCCAACGCTCTGGCAATCGTAATTCTCTGTTTCTGACCGCCGCTTAAACCAACCCCTCTTTCACCAATAACAGTTTCCGCACCATCAGGCATTTTATCAACAAAAGAAGCTGCCTGAGATTTTTCCAGAGCCATACGAACAGTCGGTTCACTCATAGAATCCCTTTCTCCAAGTTTAATATTTCCATCAATAGAATCACTAAACAAAAAGATATCCTGCATAACACAGGCAACAGATCTTCTTAAAGCAGGCAGTGGAAGCTGACGAATATCAACACCATCTAATTTAATAGCACCTTCAGACACATCATACATACGCTTCAGCAGGTTAATAATAGTAGTTTTTCCAGAACCAGTAGCTCCCATAATACCAAGAGTCTGTCCCGCCTTAATTTCAAAGTTCACGTCCTTTAAAATATCCCTGTCGCCACTTCTATAAGAAACATTTTCAAAAGCAATATCTCCAGAAATATCAAATGGAGTGAATAAAGCTCCGCCTAAAGCCTCATCGTCTTCAACTTTAAGTTCCCCTTCATCAAGAATATCAGGAGTTTCCGCATAAATCTTATTAAGACGTTTTACACTGGCCTTAGCACTTGAAAAACCATTAGTAAGCCATCCAAGCATTTCCATAGGCCACATCATGCCTCCAACATACTGAACAACTGCCATAAGCTGACCAATTGTCATTTTATCGCCAACTTTAAACCAGCTTCCCACAGCAAGAGCACCACCAGAAACTTCATCAGCACCATTCATACTGGCAATAACCGCAAGTCCCCCAAGAATCAACGAAACTGCAGGCATAAGACGTGTAATAAACTGAAGCATAGGATTATAGTGAACAAAAATCTTAGACTGATTGATATTCAGTTCATAATACTTCTGATTATGCTTATGGAACTTTTTACGTTCAAAATCCTCTCTCGCAAAAGCTTTAACAGTTCTAACACCCGCGAGATTTTCAGCAGCAGTGTTATTCAGTTCAGAATTCTCCTGAGCAATATCACCATAAACATGATCCAGCTTTATCTCCATACAAACCGCAATAACAGCAGAAAGAATCATTCCAATAGTAGGTAATAAAGCAAGTTTCCAGTTCAAGCGGAACAAATAGAACATAGTAATACCAGTTCTAATCACAACTTCCGCCATCAAAATACCCATAAAAGCCGCAATGTCCCAGATACGGTCAACATCGTCTTTTACACGGCTCATCAATTCCCCAGAGTTAATTCCGTCAAAAAAATTGGCACTCAAACTCTGAATTTTCTGAAAAAGATTAATTCTTACTTCCGAAGCAATTTTCGAACCACTATAGTCGCACAAAAATTCCTTAGTATATTGAAAAATACATCTTCCAATCCCAATCGCAAGAATTCCCATCAGAAGGAATTTCAACGGTTCAATATTGTGGGCAACCAGAACATCATCAACAATATGCTGAACAATCAGTGGCGCAATCATATCAAGCCAGGTACTAAAAGCCATAGCAAGAAGCGCAATCAAATACAAATGGGCATGTTTCTTAAAATATCGCCCAAGATTCAACTTATTAGCCATCATCTCCTCCTTAAAAAAATGTAACATCAAGGTTATCAATCAAAAAAAAGAAATTCAACAGAAAAACCTCTATTTAAACTGTATCTTTAAATATTGAATAATAGAAATACGGGTGTTTCCCCAGCTCCGCTACGCTCCGCCGGGGCCGCTATGTTACAGGTTCCGCATTCGCTCCAGCCTCCTCAAGGGCAAAAATTTGCCCTCTCCGGTGGCCCTAACGGCCTTTCACAGCGCTAACACAGAATATTGGCAGGCAAAAAAAGTTAAATTTAAAAAAAGTTACAAAAATTTCAAAAAATTTGCAAAAAATTCGTATTTTTTTATAATTTTTTTTAAATTTTTATTGACACTTTTTATATAAGAGTATATATTAGTCATCACCGTCGCACAAGAGAGCG
>JAKSTI010000017.1 GCA_024402665.1 Treponema sp. | reverse complement strand
CTGCAATCTGTGGTCGTGTTTGTCCTCAGGAAAAACAGTGTCAGGGAAAATGTACTGTAGGTAAAGTTTACAAATCTGCAGAAAAAGCAGTTTCAATTGGTCGTTTGGAACGCTTTGTTGCTGACTGGGAACGTGAAAACGGTAAGGTAACTCCTCCAACTATTGCTCCAAAAACTGGTAAGAAAGTTGCAATTATTGGTGCTGGTCCTGCAGGTCTTACAGTTGCTGCAGACTGTGCTCGTGCTGGTCATGAAGTTACAGTATTTGAAGCATTCCACAAAGCTGGTGGTGTAATGATGTATGGTATTCCTGAATTCCGTTTGCCAAAGAAAATCGTTCAGGAAGAAATCAAAAACCTTGAAAAAATCGGTGTAAAATTCGAACTCAACTTCCTTGTTGGCCGTACAAATACTTTGGAACAGCTCCTTGAAGAAAAAGGCTTTGATGCTGCATTCGTAGGAACAGGTGCTGGTCTTCCAAAATTCCTGAACATTCCTGGAGAAAACTTAATCGGTGTATTCTCTGCCAACGAATATCTTACACGTGCAAACCTTATGAAAGGTTACGATAAAGAACACGCAGCAACTCCAATCTACGAAGCAAAACATGTAGTAGTTTGTGGTGCCGGTAACGTTGCTATGGATGCTGCTCGTATGGCTCTTCGTCTTGGTGCAGAAACTGTAGATGTTGTTTACCGTCGTACTCGTGCAGAAATGCCTGCTCGTTTGGAAGAAATTGCACATGCAGAAGAAGAAGGAATCAACTTCCGCTTCCTTGAAAACCCAGTAGAAGTACTTGGTAACGAAGAAGGAAAGGTTTGCGGTGTTCGCTGTCTTTCTTATGAACTTGGTGAACCAGATGCTTCTGGCCGCCGTTCTCCAGTTGCAATTCCAGGTTCTGAACACGATGTTCCATGTGATGCAATGATTGTTGCTCTTGGTAACGGTTCAAACCCATTGCTGGTTGCTACAACACCAGGTCTTAATGCAGATGCTAAAGGTCACATTACAGTAGACGAAAAACAGGCTACAAGCCACGCTAAAGTATGGGCTGGTGGAGACATTGTTCTTGGTGCCGCTACTGTAATTCTCGCAATGGGCGAAGGTAGAAAAGCCGCTGCAGCAATTAATGAATATCTTGCTAAGTAAGTTTTAGATATTTTATATTAAACTTTATAATCCACAGAACCTGAAGAATCTTTTAGGATCTGTGGATTTTTTTTGTTTTTAAATTCTCAATTCTTAATTCTAAATTACCGATAATACAAATATGGCACAGAAAAAGAATTCAAGTAAAAGAAACAAAGGTCTTGCATTTGCTATTTTTCTTTTAGTAGCACTTGTAATTTTTATTTTATTCTTAGTAAAAAGAGACACTATTGTTACAAACCTTCAGGAAACTCAGTTTTTTGACAAAGTATTTGGAGAAGGTTCCACACCGGAATTTGTTCAGAATCATGTACCAGAAAAAACTGATGATAAAATTGATTTGAATGATGAAGTTGTAATTATTGAAGTTGGTGAAAAAACTTTAAAACAGGAAACTTCAGTAAAGACAGAAACTCCTAAAACAGAAAATAAGGTTGAAAATAAAACTGAAACTAAAGTTCCAGAGACTCCAGGGCAGACTACAAAACCAGTTGAAGAAAAGAAACCTGAACCTGTAAAAACAGAAACACCAAAATCATATACTACATTACAGCTTTGTTTTGTTCAGATTGATGCAGATGGTTCTGTAAACCGCAAAATAGTGAAACGTACTGTAGAAAAAAATGACTCACCTTTGACTACAGCACTTAAACTGCTTCTTGAAGGTCCAGATAATTCTCTTGCTGATGAAAAGAATTGTATGTCTCTTATTCCAAATGGAACTAAATTAATAAGCGCAAAAGTTCAGAATGGAGTGGCTTACTTAAACTTTAATGATTCTTTTGAAATTAATACGGTTGGTGTAGAAGGATATATTGGTCAGTTGATGCAGATTGTATACACTGCAACTACATTCTCTACAGTTAACAGTGTACAGTTCTTAATTGAAGGTGAAAGAAAAGATTATCTTGGCTATGAAGGCCAGTGGATTGGATCTCCTCTTTCACGCAGTTCATTCAAATAATTATTTTGCTTTATAAGTATTGATAATCTTATTAAAGTAAGATGGTTTCATTTCGTAAACATCCGAATAAACATTAAGACTCAAATAAACAGTGCTTTTATCTGCTGGTGAAAGCACTATAATATTTTTCTGTTCATTTTTTTCAGATGGAGAATAATTTTCCGCAAGAATCTTTACTTCGCCGTTTTTGCGGAAAATAAGTTCCATAGTTTCAAAGTTCTTGTAATTATCAGCAGTTGAATAAGAAACGCTTCTTACGATTGTAAGTTTGTTCAACATAGCATCATCAGTAATATTATCAATAGAGCCTGTTGCAATAAGAGCTAAATCCCCATAAGTCCAGATGCTTGCCAGAGGATTTTCCCAGTTTTTATCAAGAGTAAGTGTTCCTTTTGAAGGGGTTTCAATTTTTACAGCTTTTCCTTCTGCAGGGATTTTTCGTTTGATTTTAGGAATTGAGTAATTAAAACCTTTGAAATCTTCAAATGCACTGTTTGATGTAGCATTGATTACGCCAACAGTTGAAAGATTAAAAATCAAGTCGCCCTGTTTTGAATAAATAGATTTAATGTTAAAGAAAGGAACAAGAACATCGTAAACAACAGTTACATCACCACCGAACTGGTCAAATACTTCTTTAGAACTGATTCCGTTATTGTTGTATTCGCTGACAAGAGTGTAGTTTTTGCTGGAAGGACTGATTTCGCCCTTTTTAATACGATGTGAAGAAAAATCGTAAAGCAAATCACGAAGGTAGTTCATAATATCTACATCTTCTGAATTTGGAGAAATTGTAGAAGTAATGATTTCACCTGTAATATCAAGGAAATTTGATTCGCTGTTTACTGCAAACATAAATGAAATTTCTTTTTCAGCAAGCTGTTTGTCTAAATCAGCAGGTGCATAATATTTCATTTTGTATGAAGACTGATTGTAGCGCAATAAACCAATATAAGACTCTCTTTCAAAAGTGTAGTCTCTGTAGTACACAAATTCGCCGTTGCTGTCTGGAATGTAAGAATTAATTCCAGGAAGGGCAAATGCCGCAATAAGTGTAAAATGTAAAATTAAAAATGAAAGTATTTTTTTCATAAAAACTCCGTATATATAAAAAAATCCGCCAAGGTATTTAGTTACAACTGGCGGATTCATTTAAGTCTTTTGAACTTTATGATTATGCGTTTAATTTAGCTAATTCAGCGCGAACTGTAGAAATAATTTTTTCAGCAGCTTCTGTTGCTGGAATTAAATCTGCATTTTCACTGTTACGCATTTTTACTTCAACGTTAGGAAGGTTCTTGTCACCAATTACAACACGAACTGGGTATCCAATTAAGTCAGCATCAGCAAACTTAACACCAGGACGTTCATTGCGGTCATCAAGAAGAACTTCAATTCCAGCTGCTGTAAGTTCTGCATAAAGTTTGTCTGCAGCATCTTTCATAGCACCATCGTATTTAATTGGAACAATTGCTACCTGGAAAGGAGCAACACTCATTGTCCATTTAATACCTTTGTCATCGTGATGTTCTTCAATGATACTTGCCAAAGTACGGTCAACACCAATACCATAACAACCCATAATTGGTGTTACTGGCTTACCGCTCTGATCAAGATAAGTAACATTCATTGATTTTGTATATTTATCTCCAAGTTTGAAGATGTGTCCAAGTTCGTTTCCTTTTTTCATGTAAAGAGGTTCACCACAGTCAGGACATTTGTCTCCTACGCGAACTGTACGAATGTCTTTTACCATGTATGGAGTAAAATCACGGCCTGGTTCAACGTGGATGTTATCAACATCTTTTACACCGCCACCAGTAACTGTGTCGTGGAGGCAGCTTTCGAATGAACCGTCTTCTTTCTGAATCATTACGCTGGCATCACAAATTAAAGGAAGTTTTGTAAGACCAATTGGACCTACGAATCCGTGTGGAGCACCAGAGAATTTAACAACATCTTCTTCACAAGCCAATTCGCAACCTGTTGCTTTAAGAGCTGCGGCAAGTTTTGTTTCATTTACATCAAGATCACCGCGGATTGCAACTGCAACAAAACTTTCTGGATAGTAAGTAGCAGCATTGTCAGAAATCTTTTCAAAGGATTTTCCACCAGGAGCATCATCAAGATTCAAAGCACAGTTATAAACTTTATAAATCAAAGTTTTAATAAACTGACTTGCTGGCATTTTGAAGAATTCTTCCATCTGCGCAATTGATTCAACACCTGCACAAGGAACTTTTTCAATAGCAGAAGTTGTAGCAACCTGAGGTTTACCGTCTTTATCCAAAGCAACATCTGGCTGACAGCTTGCTTTTTCTACGTTAGCAGCATATTTACATTTTGGACAAAGCATCAATGTATCATCACCAACTTCACTTTCTACCATGAATTCTTCTGAACCAGAACCACCCATAGCACCAGTATCAGCTTTAACTGGAATAATAGAAAGACCGATTCTTTTAAAGATTTTGTGGTAAGCTTCTGCAACTTTGTCGTAAGATGCATCAAGACTAGCCTGATCTGCATCAAAAGAATAAGCATCCATCATAGTGAATTCACGACCGCGCATTACACCATAACGAGGACGGATTTCATCACGATATTTTGTATTAATCTGATATAAAGTGATTGGGAGCTGTTTGTAAGAAGAAAGACCTTCGCGAACTAAAGCAGTAAAAGCTTCTTCTGCAGTAGGAGATACAACCATATCCTGACCACCGCGGTTCTGAGGAGTAAGCATTTCACCACTCATTTTGTCCCAGCGTCCAGATTCTTTCCAGATTTCACCGGGCTGTATAACTGTCGGCTTCATTTCAAGACAGCCTGCTTTGTCTAATTCTTCACGAATAATCTGTTCAACTTTTCTGAATGAACGGAGTCCTAATGGCATGTAAGAATAAAGTCCGTTACCAAGTTTACGGAGCATGCCACTTTTCATCATCAACTGATGGCTTGCAATAACTGCGTCATTTGGAGCATCACGCAGAGTAGAAATTAAAAAATTTGTAGCTTTCATAATGTCATTTTAATGAAAATAAGGTTTTTCCACAATATATGCAATTTTGTAGAAAAACCTTATTTATTATAACTATTGCTATAAAAGTTAGCGGGAAGGAATCTGGAAGGAATTTATTTTCGTAAAACACAAATCAAATGATGAGATTTTGGTTCAAAAGGTTTGCGTCCGTAAGAAGAATAGAATTCAACTGAAGAGAATTGAGTTTCTGCAGCAGCGGCTTCTATAACTTTTTTTGTAAAAGGGAAAACCGGATGATTTTCTACAACTGTGATTTCTTCATCATTTTTTGCTGGAATTGCAACGTTCAGGTAGAAGTTTAAATCCATCTGGGAAACAGAAATATCCAGCTTCTGTTTTTTAGGGAACGAAGAAAGTGTAACAGACTGTTTTTTCAAATCGAACTGTTCAAGGTTTGCAAGTTCAAGAACCAGAGTTCCATTTTCTTTAAGAAGATATTTTACATCAAAGAAAAATTTTGTAAGAAGGGCTTTACTTGGCATAAAAATAAGGCGGCTGTTCAAACAAAAAATTGTATCAAAAGAAGCTTTCTTTAAGTAGCGGCCAATATCCATCATTGGGAACGAAGAAAGCGTAATCTTTTCTGCGATTTTGTTATTAGCTTTTGCGGCCGTAATGAATTCAGGAACAGAATCGATTGCAGTTATCTGACAGTATTTTTTGGCAAGCTTCTGTTCAAAAAATAAGTCGCCCCCTTCAAGAGAAAGAAGGGAAGCTGGTTTATCCTGGCAAGAAGAAATTAATTTATTAAAAAACGAAAGCTTCTTTCCTTTTGTTGGAAAAAAATTGTGATAATTTTTTATAAACTCATTCTCAACTTTTATCATAATATGCTAATTGATTCTCCAGTGTTTGTTATTATCCATTGTGAAGCGTTTTGCATTTACTTCAAGAAGGCGTCCGTCATCACCGGCCATTTTAATCATATTTGTAAGAGGATTTACTTCAATGATTTTAAAGTTTGTGCCGTCATAGTGGATATGCAATCCTTCAGAAGGAAGATTTTTATGTGCTTCATTGTACCAGTCAAATTCGTAAGAAAGACAGCAGAGAAGACGTCCGCACTGTCCTGAAATTTTCATGCTGTTCAAAGAGAGATTCTGATCTTTTGCCATTCTGATTGAAACAGGACGAAGTTTATCTGAAACTCCATGACAGCAGAAAGGACGACCACAAATACCTAATCCGCCAACAATTCTTGATTCATCGCGAACACCAATCTGGCGCAATTCAATTCTCATTTTGAAAATAGAAACAAGGTCTTTTACAAGGTCGCGGAAATCAACACGATTATCTGAACTGAAGAAGAAAAGAGCTTTCTGTTCATCAAAAAGGAAGTGAGTTTCAATCAATTTCATATCAAGATTATGAAGGGCAACTTTTTCCTTAAAAATAGGGAAGGCGTCTTTTTCTTTCTTTTTTAAGTCTTCAAGTTTTTTCATATCATCAGGAGTTGCTTTACGTTCAACTGTAATGATATCTGACTGTTTAATTCCAATTGGTTTTTTTGCTTCTCCTAAAACAACTGCCATATCTTTGCCATAACGTGTTGGAACAATAACATGATCCTGTGGAGCAATTTTCATGCCGTTTGGAGTTTTTGCATAAAGTGTTTCGCTGGAATAACGAAGCTTTAAAAGAAAAAGTGGAAAATCAATAACAAGATTTTCAGTTTCTACAACTTCGCCGTCACCATCTTCAAGAGAAGAAAGATTTATATTTTCATCATCTATATCGCTTTCAAAAATATCACTCATAATTAATCCTTTGTTTATAATATCAATTAAGATTGCATTAAGTCTATAATTAATCCCTTAATTTCATCAGCTTGCTGCAGGATTTTAAGATTGTTTTGCTGCTGAAAAAGCATTCCTCGGGCAAAAGCATCCAGATCCTGCTGTAAAGTTCTTATAATTACATGTGGGTCTTTAGGTCTTTTTTCCTGATTATAATTAGAAAAAGCCTGCATTGGAGAAGACTTCATCCTTGGCGGAAACTTTGTCTTCTTTTCTGCGTAATTATTCTGAACAACAAAATTTATGAATAAAGCAACTGCCTTTTTAAATTCCCCGATTGTGCGGCTGTTAATTTCTTTAGCAAGAGCGTCTCCTGCCTGATCTACTGCATCTTTTAAGAATACAGCGGCATCCTCAATTTCCATAGATTGAATTTCTTTTGGAAATTCCAGGGAATAGTTATTTTGTGTGTCTGATTGAGTTTTGAGAATCTCAGAGAATTTTTTCTTAGAAGTGCCCTGTACTTTTTCTTTTTTAGAATCTTTTGAAACTTCCAGACTTGCATTGTGCAAACCTGCATTGTACATGGTATTACTAAGAGGAGAAATATCACTCATGAAAGAATAACTCTCTCTTTAATTGCTTTAGACTGTAAGAATTTGTCTTTTTCAGATTCGTATCTGTCTGAATCTTTAATAGAAATACAATGACCGTGGAATTTTGAAGTATCATCAATCTGAACTTTGTGTGAAATTAAATCACCCATAACAACTGAATCTGATAATAATTTAATTCCTTCAGCAGCGTATATATTTCCTAATACAATTCCGTATACTGTAACTGATTTTGCAGAAATGTTTCCTCTAAGACGAGCGTTTTCGCCAATAATAACATTTCCATCAGTTTCAAGATTACCATCAACATCACCGTCCATTTTAATAAAACCGTTAATGCGCAAATCTCCAGAAACAGCAGATCCGTTTCCGATAATTGTATTCATTGAAATGTCATCGAATTTTAAAGCCATAATAACCTATTTTGTAGCAAGTTTGATGTTCAAATATTTGGCAGGATCTACTACATCCGAACCAATATGGATTTCATAATGGAGATGAGGACCAGTAGAAATACCAGTGTTACCAATATTTCCAATAACATCACCCTGATTTACAAGCTGACCTTTCTGTACTCTTGTTGCGCTTAAGTGAGCATAGCGAGTATAGAATCCGTGATTATGTTTAATAATAATATAGTTACCGTAACCTGTGTCGTAACCTACTGTTACAACCTGACCAGATGCTGTAGAAATTACAGGGTCGCCAGAATGATATGTAGAAAGGTCCAGACCTTTATGAATGTACCAGTTTCCTCTTGTTGGGTGAATGTTTGGTCCAAATGGCATAGATACGTGAAGATTTGTTGCCTTTACTGGACAAACACTAGGAATTTCTGTAAAGAGTGACTGCTGTGTTTTAAGCATTTTTCCAATCTGTTCAATTGGTTCAACAGCACCTTCAAGGAAAGTTGTTAATTCCTGAATATCAGCAAGTTCTTTTGAAGAACCTGTTTTAATTTCTTTTCTGTTAAAGAGTGATGACAAGTCGCTGTTCAGTAAAGAAGAATCTGTATTTCCGTTTACCTGATTAATTCCAAGCAAAGAAAGACTCTGTGAAAGAGATGTCTGGAAGTGTTTTGCTGCCTGGAAAAGATTTGCGTTTTCATCACGAAGTAAATCAAGACTTGCAAGTGTTTCTCTGTTTTCATTTTCAAGAGAAGTAATTGTCATGCTTGCTGAAATTGATTTTTTGTTGAAATAAACAAATGAAAAAATAATTGCGATTGTAAGGAAAATTGAAAGTGACAATGCAAAAACGTTTGTCTGAAAGTTAATAACTCTTTTCTTAGAGTGTGGAACAATCATGATAGTCAATTTGCTGTCTAATACTTTAAAAATTTTCACAAAGAATTTTCCAAGCTTTTTTCCAAAAGATGAAAGATCCTTGTTAGAATTTGAGTAGTAATATCTGTCGACTTTTTTAATTTTCTTTTGACGTATAGACAAAATAGACTCCACATCTATAAGACTTTTAGTTCCCGTCAGTATACCATGAGAGTTTCTCACGTGTCAAACAAATAAGTTGACGATGGCAAAAACCTATGTTATCTTTATCGGTATATAATAGTTAAATAATAAATCAATTTTGTTGAATTTGTTATTTAAACCCGTCTAATTATAGGAAGAAAGCCATGAAGTTTTTTGATACTCATGCCCACATCGGGCTTATATACGATGACCCTATCGAACAATTACGCATAGTTCAGCAGGCAAAGAAAGCTGGAGTTTCTCGTATTGTCAGCATAAATAATAGTTTGATGGATTTCCCAAAGGTTTATAACATGCTTAAATCTGTGGAAGGAATTTATCATGCAGTTGGTGTAGCACCATCGGAAGTAACAAACCCTGGTAAGGATTGGATTAATATAATAGAAAAGAACCTTGAATTACCTAATGTTGTTGCAGTTGGTGAAACAGGACTGGACTATTATAAACAGTTTGGAGACAAACGCTCCCAGATTGAATTGTTTATTACTCAGCTTGAAATTGCTCAGAAACATAATCTTCCGGTTATTATTCATAACAGAGATGCCGGAAAAGATGTTTTTGATATTTTAACAGAAAGACTTCCTGATGCAGGTGCAATTTTGCATTGTTATTCGGAAGGTGCTGAATATGCAAAAAAATGTCTTGATTATAATATCTGGTTCAGTTTTGCCGGAAATTTAACTTATAAAAATGCTCATAATCTTCATGATACAGTTATGAATATTCCTGTAGATAGAATCTTAATTGAAACAGAAAGTCCATTTATGATTCCTGCAGAATTCAGAGAAAAGAAGCGAACTATGCCTGCATATCTTCCTTCAACTGCAAAATTCCTTGCAGAAATGCTTGATATGGATCTTGAAGAATTAAGTGTTCAGCTCTGGAAAAACAGTTGTAAAGCATTTAATTTGCCAGAATAAGACAGAGCACAGGAAATGAGCGGTTTATATCATCCAGTTAAGATTGGAAATGTTTCATTAAAAGGTAATCTCTTTTTAGCTCCCGTAGCCGGTTATAGTGACATGGCATTCAGATCTGTTTGTGTTGAAAACGGAGCCTGTTTCACTTATACAGAAATGGTTAGTGCAGAAGCATTGGTGCGCGATAATTTTAAAACAGAGATTTTAATGAAGCGTGCAGAAAATGAATCTGCATATTCTGTTCAGATTTTTGGCGGCGACAGTGACATTATGGCTCAGGCTACTAAAATTGTAACAGAAAAGACTCATTGCGAAGTTATTGATATAAACTGCGGTTGTCCTGTACCAAAAATTGTAAAAACCGGGGCAGGGTCGGCATTAACAAGAGATCCTGACAGACTTTATAAAATTGCAAAAGCTGTTATTGATGCGGCAGAAGGAACTCCTGTTACTGTAAAGATTCGTTCCGGCTGGGATAAACCAAGCATTAACTGGAAAGATGCGGCACAAGCTGCAATTGAAGCAGGGGTAAATGCAATTACAATTCATCCAAGAACAAGAGCTCAGGGATATGAAGGTCATTCAGACTGGAGTATTATGAAAGCCCTTGTTGAATATATTGATGGGAATGTACCTGTATTTGGTTCCGGCGATTTGTTTAAACCAGAAGATGCCAAAAAAATGCTGGAAGAAACCGGAGTTGATGCAGTTATGTTTGCAAGAGGGGCAATGGGAAATCCTTTTATTTTTAAGGATGCAACTTCATTGCTTATAAATGGAAGTTATGAACCTGTAAGTGCAAAAGTTCGGATTGAGACAGGCTTTTCTGAACTGGAACGTCTTGTAAAAGAAACCAGCGAGCAGCATGCATGTCTTGAAATGCGAAAAAGATTCAGCGCCTATTCAAAAGGGATTCAAAATGGTGCTGCTTTACGAGCTCAGATTGTTCATGCCAGTACAGTTCAGGACTACCACAATATTTTCAATTCGGTTATAATTGAGTAGAAGTCAGATATGAGCTTAATACAGTCAATCACAGAGTTTTTGGAATCAATATTTAAGAAATCTTCTCCTGAAGTTCAAAAAAAGCAGCAGTTAAAGAAGATGGAAGCAGAAATCCGGTCTTTTGAACCTGCAATCTGCCGAGACGGAAAATTAACTGGAAACTTTGCAGAAGCGATTTATGCACTTTATAAGAATACAAGACCTTTGGACAACCTTTTTATGGCTACAGTGAGTCCAACAGATATTCCAAAACAGCACAGATTTGAAGCACAGTTAATTACAACTGGTTATGATACAGAATACATTGATATTTTAAATTCCCTTGATTACGAAACAAAGAAAAACGAAATCCTTTTTGAATCTTCAAATGTTGATAGAGTTTATATGCATCAGCGCAAACAGCTGGAAAAACTTTTGAAACAGTTGAATACAGAAGAATTTAAGCAGATGGATCAGGATTTACTTGGATTGCGCCACTTTGTCGATTTCTGTCATTATAGTTTCATTCAGTTTCTTCAGGTTTTTGATTCAAACTTTATTCCGGCAGATTTTTCTTACAAACCAAAGTATTATGAAGTGCCAATTACAAAAGCAATCAACCTGCTTGAAGATTTTTACTATCAGCTTGCGGGGCTTAAATTAACTTCTTCACTTGTAGATTTAGTTAGAGCTTTGAAGCAGCTTACAAAAGGCGACATTGTTTCTGAAATAGAAATGCAGGGATACATGAGTAATCTTAAAAAGATTAATTACATTGTTTCCAAAGTTTTAACTGAAGATAAAATCAGAGCAATCATCAGACTTACAAAAGAAGAAAGTGCCTACGAACCAGCCGTAAGTGTTTATACAGGTTCCCCACGTCAGGAATTTGCAAATATGATGCAGTCAAAGTTTGATGCAGAAGAACAGAGAATCAGATCTGAAATTCAGGATGAACAGATTTCTTCTGAAGTAAACAGACTGTTCAAAAACATCCCGATTGAAAGTGTGTTCGGTTATAATAGTGACGGCAACAATGCTTTGCAGGAAAACACACCAATGTCTTTCAAGTGGCTGCTTCCAATGCGAATTTTGAAGACTTTCTTAAAGCATTACGTTTCACCAGGAATTAAAAATCTTTTGAATGATATTGTTATTGAAGGTTTCTTCAGTAATCCGGCTTATAAATCAAATTTCTCTTCTACAGTTTATTCAGTTATAAACGCAGAAGAAGAATTAAAGGGATTTGAAACATCTTTTGAATCTGGTCATGAAAACAGCATTGCCGTAATGCAGGGTTATATAAATGACAGTCATAAAGATAAAGATTTCTATAAAAAACTTGAATTAATGGTTGGTGGAGCAAATAATCAGGCTCACGAAATATTGCAATCTGTAACCACAGCACTGTTTTCGTTGTATAAAGAGATGGGTGAATTACTGGCAGATTCAAAAAAGCCTTCCAGCGAGATTATTTCTAATCTGAAGGTTTTGATGATGTCTTCCAGAAACAAAGATAACACAAATTTATTGGAGGAACAGTATCCAAATTGGGCTATTTACTTCGATATTATGAAAAATTATGTTATAATTAATTCACCTGTTGGAGAGAAATAATGAAAGGTAAAGAATATTTATTCGATATGGCTATGGGCTCTCGACGAAAAGAAAAAAAAGAAGAAGCATTAAAGCAGGACGTTCTTGAACAGTCAATGATGTATGAAAAACGCATTTATGACCTGGAACAGATGCTTGATATTGCAAAATCTTTTTGTTCTACTCTTGATTTCAGCAACCTTCTTGAATCAATTGTTTACATTTGTATGGCACAGATGCACGTTCTTGGTGCAGAAATCTTTGTCCGCGATCTGTACTCCAACGAAAAATTTATTCTTGAAACAGGAAAAGGTAATTCTGATGAAGAACCTTCAGCAATTCCTGTAAAATCTCCAATTGTATCTTATCTTTTAGAACACCAGGAGCCAATTACATTCCAGGATCTTAAAAATGATCTTAAAGATTGTTCAGATTTAGACATCCTTGAAGCTTTGTCTCCAACATTAATAGTTCCACTTATTCAGAAAAACCACGTTAATGGTCTTTTGATTTTGCAGGAACGAATCATTATTGAAGATGACACTGCATATACTGATTACGAAAAAAATCAGATTCAGTCTATTGCATCTTTAGCCAGCGTTGCCATTAATAATGCGTCATTACTTGAAAAATCTTCTACAGATATGATGACACATTTGAAATTAAAATATTACTTCTTCAATGTTTTAACAGAAGCTCTTGATAATGCATTTTTACAGAATCAGAATCTTGCGGTTCTTATGTTTGATATTGACTTCTTTAAAAAGTTCAATGATACATACGGACATGAATGCGGCGATTTTGTTCTTACTACAGTTGCAGAATTAATCAGCAAGAGTCTTCGTGAAACTGATGTTGCAAGCCGTTATGGTGGTGAAGAGTTTACAGTTCTTCTTGATAAAACTGGAAAAGCTGATGCCCTTCTTGTTGCAGAAAGAATCCGTTCAACTATTAATGATTATGACTTTGTCTTCAATGATCAGCATTTGCACGTAACAATTTCTGGTGGAGTTTCTGTATTTGATGTCGATAATAATATGGTAAATTCTCCAAATGAATTTGTTAATCAGGCAGATCAGGGACTTTATATGTCTAAAAATAATGGACGCAACAAGGTAACTTTCTTTGATCCTGCTGAACACAAATAAAGCAGGTTGCTATGTCATTTTTACAGAAAAAATTTAAATACTCATTTTTTTATGCATCAATAATTCTTATTGTTATAAATTTCGCTGTTTTTGCATTGGAATATGCTTTTCCTAATATTAAATTCTATTGTTCCCTGAATATTTATAATGTGATTTACAGAAAGGATTTTTTTGAATTTGTAAGTTACATGTTCATTCATGCAGACTTGAAACATATTGTTCTGAATATGTTTGCGCTTTTTATGTTTGCGCTGCCAGTTGAAAGAGCAATAGGGTCTAAGGAATTTCTTATTTTTTATTTTGTAACTGGTGTAATCAGCGGATTGTTATCCTTTTTAGTTTACGTCTTAACCAACAGTTATTTCGTATTTCTGATGGGAGCAAGTGGAGCAGTGTACGCAGTTCTTCTGTTGTATTCTGTAATTTACCCAAAATCAAAAATTTATGTTTGGGGAGTTATTCCGCTAAGGGCACCAGTCCTTGTTCTTATCTATGCAATTATTGAGATTGTAAGTGAATTCATTGGTTCTTCAAATGTAGCTCATCTTACACATCTGTTTGGCTTCATTGCAGCATTTACATATGTTGTGATTAGATTTGGAATTAATCCGGTGAAGGTATGGAAAGAAAGTTTTCGAGATTAAAAAAACTGATTTTACCTGTTTTGCTTTTGGTGAACGCGTCATTATTTGCACAGGTTCCATCAGTAATTGAAAGAATTAGATTTCCTGTATGGGCAGAAGTTGATGCATATCCTGGACTTGAGTCTGGAGAGTATGACAGTGACGAGCCCTATCCTGTTAGCAGAATAAAAGAGATTGTTCCGTTTTTGCTGAATGGTATGGTTTATGGCTGGGACTTTGTTTATGTTCCGTCAGATAAAGCCAGAGGTGTAGAAGAGTACTTTGAAATTACAGAGATTCAGAATCTGGAATCTGAAAATGGAAAGATTAGTTATTCTTCCCCATGGATTCAGGATAACAAGTTTAATTGCTGGGTAGATTATACAAGGACCGACTTTCAGATTCAAAATTATTATTTATGGTCATCCATTAAAAATCCGGTGATTCAGGGACGAGGTTACGGGTCTTTGGAAGATGGATTTGACGGGATAAAGAAAGCGGCTGAAAATGCGTTGAAAAATGCGGTCAGAGAACATTATAGAACTAAGATTAAGAACAAA
Organism: Treponema sp.; assembly: GCA_024402665.1. Lineage (GTDB taxonomy): Bacteria > Spirochaetota > Spirochaetia > Treponematales > Treponemataceae > Treponema_D. The sequence goes on along the minus strand of JAKSTI010000017.1, from coordinate 29,427 downwards.
CCAAAAGAAATAACAGGTTCTGTTCTGATCAGAAAGGTACCGACTTTAGGAATTGATGCAGGTCAATATGTAATTGTCCTTGATTTTTTTCTAGAATACGGTAAAATTAAAGAGTATACGCTGTTTTAGGCGGGAGGAAAAAATAATGAAACGAATAGTATTCTTAAGCTTATTATTATCTGTATGTATTGCGTTATTTGCTCAATCCATACCAGCTTCTGATGCTACCCCTGATTACACTCAATTTGAAGAAAAGAAAACAGCAACAGAGGTAATTGTTCCAAAAGAACAGCACATTACTGATGAAACAGCTAATGTTAGAATTGAATATATGCCAATGTATGATGAAGTTCGTATTTACTATGAATGTATGTATGTAACTTATGACAGAGGCGAAGCAATGAATACAGTGATTGAATGCTTGAAAGATTTCCAGGATGATCACAAGTATTTCAATTATCGTTACCTTACAGATGACAGAGAAAGATTCTTTAAGGATGACAAAGGCAGACGAAAGGCAATGTACATTTCGTATGTAAAATTCACTAGATAACCTATTTAGTTTTTATACAAAATATAGTATAATTTAAGCCAGTATTTTATAAATACTGGCTTTTAATTTTTAAAGAGCGTCGTTATAGTCTTTATTTTCAATAACACGCAATAGAGGTTTCTCAAATGGATATCAAAAATATAATTAAAAATCTTCATCCGCTTGAAATTAAAGTTTTATTGAAGTATTCACAGAAGGATGAACTTACTTCAGAAAAACTTCAGAAAGAATTGGATTACAAAGAAGGACATGCAAATCAGGCTTTCTCATGGCTTGGTGGAAAAGAGCTTATTAAAGAAATCCGCAGAACTCCTCATACTTTTTTTGAAATCACAGATATGGGTAAAGCTCTTGCTGAAGCAGGAACTGTTGAAGAACGCGTAATCAGTTACTTAAAAGATAATGGAGCTCATACATTACCAGAAATTGCTGCTGCTATTGGTGTTGAACAGAAAGACATTGGTAGTGCATTCGGTCCACTTTCAAAAGAAGGTGTTCTTAAAATGAATGCAGAAAAGAAGGCAGAATACACTGGTGCTGCTGTTCCTGCACGCATTACTATGGCTGGCAATGTTATGAAAAAAGGTGCTGCTAAAGCCGATGGAATGCTTAATAAAGATGATTTATCTGCAGAAGAAATTGAAGTTATTTCAGGATTGGCAAAAAAACGTGGTGCTGCAGATGCTCCTTTCAAAATGATTGAACGTGAAACAGTATACTATCAGCTTACAGCAGACTCTTCTAAAGTTGCTGACGAACTTAAGAAAGTTGGTATTACTGGTAACGAAATTGGTGAAATCACACCAAAAATGCTTGCAAGTGGAGACTGGAAAAACGGTACATTCCGTGGTTATAACATTGCAATCCCTCCTGCAAGAATTATTCCTGGTAGAACAAATCCTTATGTTCAGTTCCTTGAATCTGTTAAAGATAAACTTACTTCTCTTGGATTCCAGGAATTTGATGGTCCTCTTGTAGAAACAGAATTCTGGAATGGTGATGCTTTGTTCATGCCACAGTTCCATGCTGCTCGTGATATTCATGATGTTTATCGTCTTAAATATCCAACACACGCAAAATCTATTGAAGAACCTTATTTAAGTAATATTAAAGCTGTTCATGAAAACGGTGGAAATACTGGCAGCCGTGGATGGAACTATCAGTTTGATAATGAATTCACACGTCGTCTTATTCTTCGTTCTCAGGGAACTGTACTTTCTGCACATCAGTTACACAAAGCTGAAGTTCCAGGAAAATACTTTGGTATTGCACGTTGTTTCCGCTACGATAAAGTAGATGCTACACACCTTTCAGACTTCTATCAGACAGAAGGTATTATTGTAGGAAACGATGTAACATTAAGAGACTTGCTTGGTATGCTTAAAATGTTTGCTACAGAAATTGCCGGAGCAACAGAAGTAAAATATGTACCAGGTTACTTCCCATTCACAGAACCTTCAATTGAAGTTCATATTAAACATCCTGTACTTGGATGGTTCGAACTTGGTGGTTCTGGTATCTTCCGTCCAGAAGTTACAAAAGCTATGGGTCTTGATTGTCCTGTATTGGCTTGGGGTATTGGTATTGACCGTATGGCTCTTATGGCTCTTGGATTAAATGACCTTCGTGAATTGTTCTGCGAAGATGTAGAAAGAGTTAGATTAAGAAAAGCTAAGTTCTAGACTTATTAAAAGAGATAAAAAAACGCTGTACTTCAAAGTACAGCGTTTTTTTTTAGTTAGCCATTAACCCGTCTATTGCAAGATTGATTGTTCTGCGGATATCAGAAATATCCTGCTGGTTTAAGATAACAAGTCTGAAGACAGCAGATTCAATTAATCCAAAAAGCAAATCGTTCATATCTCCAACACTGGTGTCTTTAAATTCTTTTGCTTTAATTCCGGCAATAAGCAATGTATTAAGATGATGTCTTAATCTGATTACTCTTCGTCTTACTCTTTCGTTTGGATCAGTTCCTGATTTTTTTAACTGCAGCAAGTATGCAAGAATAATGCTGAACAATTTTCTGCTTGCCTCGCATCTGTCAATAATTGTGGAAATAACTGAACGAAGGGCATCTTCTCTAGAAAGTGTTTTGTCTGTTACAAAAGAGAGCAAATCTTTTTCTAGAGAGTTTAAAAGTTCTTTGATGCTGCCAAGAAAGATTTCATGTTTGTTTCTGAAGTAGATATAAAGTGTTGTTCTTGTGATGTTACATCTGTCTGCAATTTTCTGATAAGTAACATCTTCATAGCCTTCTTCAATAAAAACATCTAGAGACTTTTGTAAAATTTCTTTTCGTCGTTTTTCATGTTCAACTACAATAGCCACGAAAAATTACCTCACTCCTTTTAATATTTTACAACTTTTTTCTGTTCTGGTTTTCTACTGTATTTGTAGAAGCTTGTGTCGAGGTTGCCAGCCTTTAATTTTTTAATAGAATTTGCTTTGTGGCCAAAATTGTCCTGGAATCCTTCATGGGAAGTAATAATTCCTAAATCCCAGTCAGGGAAATCAACCCAAAGGCTCTGCATTTTCTGATATAAAACAGCTGCTTCTTCTGCATCACCAAGGCGTTCTCCATAAGGAGGATTACACAAAAGAAGTCCTTCTTCGTAAGGGGCAGACAAATCTGCAAAATCAGACTGAATGAAATCTGGACGTGGAATATGTTTACTGATTCCAATTGATTTCAAAGCACGACCCGCCATAACACAGGCATATTCTGCATTTTTCTTTGAACGTTCAACAGCTTTTGGATCTATATCTGAACCGGTAATTCTTACTTCAACATCTGTGCGAATCTGTTCTGCTTCTTTCTGTTTAAGTTCTTCTGCACGCTGTGCATTAAAGAAAGGAAGGTTTTCTATTGCAAAGCGACGGCCAAGACCTGGTGCTACATTAAATGCATAGAGTGTTGCTTCAATTGCAATTGTTCCTGAACCGCAGAATGGATCATGTAAAGGTGTTTTTCTGCGCCAAAGCATTTCCTGAAGAAGTACAGCAGCAGTTGTTTCACGTAAAGGTGCAATTCCACCATCAACACGGTAGCCGCGTTTGTGTAATGGAAGTCCAGAAAGATCAAGAAGAATTAAAACTGTATTTTCATCAATATAGATTCTAACATCGCTTTCTTCACCGCTTTCTGGCATAGTAGACATGTGCCATACATCACCTAGTTTAGAGTAAATGGCTTTGTGTACCATTCCCTGAATACTGTGTTCTGAGTTTAATTTACTTTTGTAACTGCGAACTTTATCTACAACAATTCTGGAATCTTTATTTAAAAAGTCCTGCCAGTTTACGGCATAAGCGCCATCATATAAGTCGTCGAAATTTAATGCGGAATATTCTGCAAGCTGCAAATAGACACGATCAGCTGTTCGTAAGCAAAGGTTTGTACGGAATAATGCATCATCATCACCAAGGAAAGTAACACGACCAGGTGCATTGCTTACAAGTTTGTATCCCAAATGTTTGATTTCATTGCCAAGAATTTTTTCGGCACCGACTGCACAAAGTGCAACAAGTTTATTCATTAAACAAAAATAACATTTTTACAATTTTTGTTCAATTGTAAAAATGTTATCTGAATTTTGAGGAAAAAGTGTAAATATCAGCTATTTAGAAAAATCAAATCCTGTATCACCGCTTTGTGTAGTGATTGAGAATTTATTTTCTGGATAAGTAACCGAATTTGGGTCTTCAAGTGTAACTGTAGATAAAGGTGACCAGTAAACATACTGCAATGGTTTGTCTGGATCATTATCCTGATACTGTCTGATAATTGCTGTTACACCAAGAAGCTGAAGTTCTGTATCAAGAAAACTTACTGGAACTAAAGAAGTAATAGAAAATGGTGAATCTGGCAAAATGAATGATTGAACATCGTTTTCATTTTTAAGTGCGATTGCGTATTTTGGATTAGTTCCATAGAAGGCATCATTATATGTACAGGCAAGTGTTCCTGAGTAATCAAAAACTTTTGTATCTGAATCATAAATAAAGTTTCCGCTTACGTTTACTGTAATATCTGTAGAAGAAGAGCGGCCTTCAGTTGCTTTAATTACATTTGAAACATCTGTTTTGAAATATCCGTATTTTGGACCTTCATAAACACGGCAGAAATACTGATAGTCAGAATCTTTTACAACAAAGTGTTTGTCTTCAAAAGTGTAAGTTTTGTTATTTTTATCAAAACCTTTTGGGAAAATAATACCAATATTTTCAGGATCGCCGGCAACATCAGCAATAACTTCCTGTCTGTAAACAAGAATATATTCTGTATCTACACTGTCATATCTTCCAGAAATAAGCGGATATCCTGCATCTGTAGTTTTAACGTCTGGGCGACTTAATAATTTTTCTGATTTAACATCAAGTTTACAAGAAACTGCGAATAATAAGAGTGTTGATAAAGCTAAGGCAATTTTTTTCATAATCGTCCCCATAAAAATAAAAAGAATACTTCTTTATTATCGTCAGAAATGGTGAAAAATCACACTGAAATTATTTCTGGCTGATTTTAGACTTTTTGTAAAGAATAATTGCTGCAATAACAGAACCCACCATCATAAGGAAGCAAAGAATCTGACCAGTAGAGATGTTAAGCAATGATGTGTTCTGGTAGGTTTCTGCGCCCTGCTGATGAACAATTCTGTAACCGATATCAGAATCTGGTTCACGGAAGTATTCAATTATAAAGCGGAAGAAGCCGTAGCCGAATGTATAAATACAACTGAGCATTCCGTCAAATTTTTTGTGATTTCTGCAGAACCAGATGATTGCCCATAAGATTAAGCCTTCAAAAAGTGCTTCGTAAAGCTGAGAAGGGTGTCTTGGAAGATTAACAACACTAAGATTATCAATTTTCATTCCAATATCGCTGGCAAAATTAACTACCCATTCTTTTGCAGTTGAAAATTTTTCTGCAGCAGGGAATGTCATACCCCAAGGCATTTTTGTAATTCTTCCGTAAAGTTCGCCGTTAAGGAAATTTCCAAGACGACCAAATGTATATCCAAGAGGGATAGCGCAAACCATAGCATCAATCCATTTTGAAATTGGCTGCTTATGTTTTTTGCACCAGAAAATCATTCCTAAAAGTCCGCCTACAAATCCGCCGTGATAAGACATGCCGGCAAAACCTGTAAAATGCATCTTTGAATCAAATGGCCAGAAAATCAACCAGGGATGAGTCCAGTAATTTACAGAACCTGGAACATTTGGATCATACTGATTGTAAATCAAAGTAGAGAAAATTCTGGCACCAACTAAAAGGAAAATAATTCCAGTGGCAAGAAAGCTGAATAAATCATCTTCTGTGATTTTATATTTTTTTGTATCTAATGCTCCTTCGTTAGCAACTTTTTTTAACAGGAAATAAGCAGTTGTAAAAGCAAAAACGTACATTAAGCCGTACCATCTTAAAAGACTGAGAAACTTAATGCCTGGAAAAATCTGTGGAGAAATCCAGTCCGGGTAATTCAAATATAAAAACATAATAATTTCCTTTTAGTTGATTAGTAGATTTAAACTTTAAATCCCATTTCAGCAGCTTTAATGAGTTTTGACTTCAAAAGATTGTTTTCTTTTTTAAGCTGAGTTAATTCGTACTGCTGTGTCTTAATCATTTCTGCCAGTTCGCCGGTAGAAAGAGAACCGCTGGAAACTAAATCATCAATACCAGAAAGCTTGAAGTTATAGTCTGTATTTGCATCGTCTTCTGCATCATTGAATGTTTCTGAATTAAATGATTCTGGATCAAAGTCGGCATCAAAATTTCTTGGTGGAGTATTAATTACTTTTTCAGAAATTCTGTAGATTCCCTGTCCTAAAACTGATTTTGGTTTATAAACTACAACAGGAAGCTGAGAAGAAAGAGCTTTATCCTGAAGCATATCCCGGAACATAAGTCCAAGATAGTCAATTTCAAGACCAAGATACTGATTGCAGGAAGTTTTGATTCTCTGTGCCTTTTCAGCATCCTGTGGATTTTCAATCATATTCATTACAAGACGTGGGCGGAACTGTTGCATACGTGTAATGAAAAGTTTTGTAGTATCAGGATCAACCTGTGCAAGAGCCTGTACCAGCTGTGGAATATAAAGCTTTTGCATTGATGTTGAATTCTTTTTAAGGTTATCAAGAAGTTCACGGCCTGGTGTGTTTCTGCGGAATGTTGTGTAAAGTAAGCGGAAAACAGCATTTTTAAGGAAAAGGTATCCATTTAATGTAGCTGTAACTGCTGGTGCAGAAACAATGATTCCCTGTGGTGAAAGAAGGAACATATCAAGAATAAACTGATGAGTTCCGGCACCAAGGTCAAGAATCAAATAGTCTGTTTTAATATTCTTCAAATTGCGGATAAGTTTAATTTTCTGTGAATATTTTAATTGTGTTAAATCAGGAATCTGACTGTCGCCGGCAATGAAGCTTACATTTTCATAATCAGTTGGCTGGATAATATCTTTAAACTCAGTTTTTTCTGTGAACCAGGAACCGAGACTTGCATTTCCAGGTCTTTGACCAATTACCAGATGAAGGTTGGATGCACCAAGGTCAAGATCGACTAAAACAACTTTTTTACCCTGCTGGCCTAAAGCGATTGCCAGATTGGCAGAGAGAAGACTTTTTCCAACTCCGCCTTTACCACTTGCTATAGGAATAATTTGTGACATATAAAAATTATATCACGATTGTTATAATAAAAACTAGTAGAATTTTTGACCGTAGTAACGTAAAATTAGGGTATGGAAGAATTAAACGGAAATAAAAGAGAGAAAAATTTCAAAAAAATTGCAGTTATCTCTGTGATTTTTATCGGTTTATTGTGTGCTTCAATCTGTTTTGCTCAGAATAAAAATCAGACAGAAAATAAAGCCTCAAGCTTTCAGTATATGAAGAAAATTAATTCTGTTTTTGATTTTGTGCAGCAGAATTATGTAGATGAACTTGATCCAAAAATTTTATATGAAGGTGCCCTTAAAGGAATGCTTGATGCAATTGGGGATCCTTATACAGTTTATCTTGATGAAGATTATATGAGAGATCTTACAGATACAACTGCCGGTAATTTTGGCGGAGTAGGTCTTTCTATTACAAAAGCAACTGAAAATACTGCAGAAAAACCTGCTTACGTAGAAGTTTCTTCTCCTATAGAAGATTCCCCTGGAGCAAAAGCCGGAGTTCAGTCTGGAGATCTTATTGTTGCAGTTGAAGGTCGTCCAACAGATGAAATGACTATGAATGAAGTTCTGGCTGTTTTAAGAGGACCTGTAGGAACACCAGTTACAATTACAATTCTTCGCGGAAATAATATGCGTTTTGATGTAAAAATTGTCCGCGCACTTATTGAAGTTCCAACTGCTAAATGGGGAATGATTGAAGGAACAAAAACAGGTTATGTTCGTCTTATTGAGTTTACACCTGAAACACCAAAAAGACTTCAGGATGCCCTTAATTCTTTTGAAGAAAATGGTTATGACAGTCTGATTATTGATGTCCGCGATAATCCAGGTGGATTAATTACAAGTGTTGTAAATGTAGTAGATAAATTTGTTGATTCTGGAGTGATTGTTTCTACTAAGAGCAGACTTGCTTTTGAAAATCAGGAATTTAAGGCTACAAGAGATTCAACAGTTGTAAAACAGGATATTCCGGTTGTTGTTCTCATTAATAAAGGATCTGCCAGTGCTTCTGAAATTCTTTCAGGGTCATTAAAAGATTACAAACGTGCATATCTTATTGGTGAAAAGACTTACGGAAAAGGTTCTGTTCAGCAGGTAATTGAATTAAGCAAAGTAGATGGTTTTAAAATCACTATGGCAAGATATTACACTCCAAGTGATGTTAATATTGATAAAATTGGAATTCCTCCTGATCTAGAAATCCTTAATCTTGAAAAAATGTCTGATGCAGAAGAAAAAAATTATGTAAAGATGATGGAAGACAAAGTAATTGATCAGGCATTAGAAAAGAATTCTAATATGTCGGAAGCAGATATTAAGAAGGAAGCTGGAATAATTGCGGCAAAATATGGATTAGACCAGCGACTTATTAGAAGATTGATTAGAGTTCAGGTACAGAGAGCAAAACCAACGCCTCTTTATGATCTTGATTTTGACTTGCAGTTGAATAAGGCAATTGAAGTTGTAAACAGCAGTAAGTTTGATTCAATGTTGAAGAAAACAAAAACTTTGAAACAGCTGCAGAAAGATGCAGAAGAAAAAGATTCTAAATGAGACAATTTATTTTAGAAAAAGAACCAGATAAAGCAGGACTCATCACTGTAATTGGCAAAGATTTCAGATATCTGCGTCAGGTTTTACGGGTAAAGGTTGGAGATATGATTAACGTTCGTATTCCTTCCGGGGCTCTTAAAAATTCCACTGTAGTTTCTGTAGAAGAAAATGCTAAAAAAATAGTGCTTCAGATTTGTGCCGATACAAATGGTGAGAAAGAAAAAAGTATTACTCGTGGTGTTCAGGCAGATGAAATTCAGATGCAGAACGAAAAAGAGTACTGGCTGTTTCAATTTATTCCAAAGCCACAGAAATTTGAGCAGATTGTTCGTCAGGCAACTGAATGTGGAATAAAGAGAATTGTTCCTGTGATTGGTGAATATTCTGAAAAAAACAGCATTAATGCCCTTAAAAATTCAAAACAGGAACGACTTGAAAGAATTATTAAGGAAGCAAGACAGCAGAGTGGTTCTCCTGTAGATACTGTAGTAAATGAATGTGTTACTCTGGAACAAGCCGTTGAATTGTGGAATTCAATGGATGAAGTGAAGGATGAAAAGATTGCTTTTGTATTGTCTGAAAGAGATGAAGGCTCTAATGATGTTAGAAAAGTAATTGAAGATAAAGAAAAAATTACTAAAATAGGAATTGTGGTGGGAAGTGAAGGGGGAATTAGTCCGGCAGAGGTTGAGTTTATGCTGGAAAAAGCCGACTTTAAACCAATTCATTTTTCGGTTAATATATTAAGATGTGAAACAGCTGCATTGTACGGCATTGCAGCAATTCAAACGGCGGTGAACTAAATGTCTGTAGAGCGAATTAATTTACTTGATGTACCAGTTGATATCTGTAGTCCAGATAATCTTGAACAGGAAATTCTTGAGTTACTTGCAAAACCAGGAACAAAACAGATTGTTTTTCTTTCAATCTGGGATTTATTACGAGCAAGACACCACGGAGATTTTTCTGAATGTGTAAAGAATGCCAGTCTTGTAATCCCTGTATCAAAAAGCATTATTAAAGGTGCAAGATTTTTGAAAAAGCAGATTCCTGTAAGATACAATCCTTTTGAAGCAATCATTCAGATTCTTTCTATTCTGGAAAGTCACTATAAAACAATGTACATGCTTGGTTCCAGCAAAAAAACTTTGCAGAAAGCAGAAAGCAATTTACGTGCTACATTCCCACAGTTACGAATTGTTGGCCGTTGTGTAGGTTATTATTCTAAAAATATTGAAGATGATATTGTTCAGGCAATTTATAAAGCACAGCCTTCTCTTGTTCTTATGAGTGAAGGAATTAAAGAAAAAAATGTCTGGGCATGGAAGCGACGCAACAGATTCTCTTCAAGCATTTTTGTTTATTATAAAGATGCTTTTGGAATCTTCTCTGAAAAGATTAAGCGAGTAAATGAAAGAACTTTTGCTCACGGAAATGAAATCTTTGTTGAGATTGCAAAAAACCCACTTAAAGTTTTTTTGATTTTTCCATATATCGGGTATATAATTAAATTAGCTTGGTATAAGTTTGTTAAAAATTAAAAAAAGTGTGAACTTAAAGTGAATCTGGATGGAAACAATTTAAACAGGTATTCTGTAATATCACAGAAGCCTGAAATCATTAATTTTGTGCAAGAACTTATTGGTGATGCAGATTTGTTTACTCACAGTGAAATAACCAGAGTTGTTTTTGCAGTTTCAACAGTAGTTTTTATTGATGTATCTGGAATCTCAGAAGAAGATTTTGGGATTATACGTCAATTTGCTACTAAAATTCTATTAATCTCTCCTATAAAGGGTGGCTCTCCACTCACTAATCTGAACATCAAAGGGATGAAATTCCTTATACCTTATCCTTGTTCAAAAGAAATTGCTAAAACTTATTTGAATAACTTCCTTTACATGATTAATAAAACTTATGGGAACGAAATCAATAATGCTGAAACAAAAGTATATAGCAAGGAAATAGAACAGCTTTCTGAAGTTCTTGGTGTGTCTGCCGTTGCAAATGATATTAAACAAAAAATGGTTGAATGTGCAAAAACAGATTATCCTGTTCTGCTTCTTGGAGAGACTGGTTCCGGTAAAACAACTTCTGCACAGATTATTCATAAAATTTCTAAAAGAAAAAATGAACCTTTTATGCATATAAACATTTCTACTATTGGAGATACGCTGGCTGATTCGGTTTTGTTTGGGGCAGAACAGGGAGCGTATACGGATGCGCAGAAAAAAGAGGGATTGTTTAAGCAGGCGTCTGGTGGAACTTTATTTATTGATGAAATTGGAACAGCCTCTCTTTCTATGCAGGCTAAATTTTTAACAATAATGGATACAGGCCAGTTTTATAGTGTAGGAAGTTCTGTTCCTCAGAAAGTTGATGTGCGACTTTTATTTGCAACAAATGAAAACTTAAAACAGAAAGTTGCAGAAGGAACTTTTAGAAAAGATTTATACTATCGAATGATGGGGAATTTCATTTATTTTGCATCCTTACGGGAACGAAAAGAAGATATCCCTGTAATTGCTGCAAGAATTGCAAAAGAAAACGGCAAAACGCTTTCTGAAAATTCTATCAGAAAAATCAGTGAGTATGACTGGCCTGGAAATATCAGACAGTTGATTTTCACAATAGCAAGAGCATGCAGTAAAGATAAACAAATAATTGAACCTGATGATATTGAATTTGAAATCTAAAACCATATAATAGAGGATATGAGTGATATGTTAAAATTACAGAATGGCAGTGACGTTCGTGGCGTTGCTGTAGAAGGTGTTGAAGGAGAAAATGTAAATCTTACTCCTCAGATTGCTAAACAGATTGGTTGTGCTTTTGTTAGCTGGCTTGAAAAGAAAAGCGGAATCCCTGCTTATGAACTTAGAATTGGTGTAGGTCGCGATTCACGTGTTTCAGGACCTGCTCTTGCTGATGCATTAATTGACGGTATGCTTAGTGCTGGTGCAACTGTAGTAAACTGCGGAATGGCAACTACTCCTGCAATGTTTATGTCTATTGTTTTCCCAGAAACAAGTTTTAATGGTTCTGCAATGATTACTGCAAGCCATCTTCCATATAACCGTAACGGTATTAAGTTCTTTGATGCTGACGGTGGTCTTGAACATGAAGATATTACTGAAGTATTAACTCTTGCAAGTATGTTGAATCCTGCTCCAAATAATTATGCTGCTAAGGTATTTGATCTTTTACCTTTGTATGCAAATCATTTGAAAGAAACAATTCAGGGTGCACTTGGTGGTGCAGAAAAACCACTTGAAGGTCTTCACATTGTTGTAGATTCTGGTAACGGTGCCTCAGGATTCTTTGTAGATAAAATCTTACAGCCACTTGGTGCAGATACAACAGGAAGTCAGTTCCTTGAACCAGATGGAATGTTCCCAAATCATATTCCAAACCCAGAAAATAAAGAAGCAATGAAAGCAATTCAGGATGCAGTTTTGAAAAACAAAGCTGATTTAGGATTGATTTTTGATACAGACGTTGACCGTATGTCTGCTGTTCTTTCTGATGGAAGTGAAGTAAACCGCGACTCTATTATTGCTATGATTTCTGCAATTTTGGCTCCACAGTATCCAGGTTCTACAATCATTACAGACTCTGTAACTTCTGACCGCCTTACATACTTCCTTGAAGATGTACTTGGTCTTAAACATTTGTGCTATATGCGCGGATACAAAAACGTTATCAACAAGCAGAAGGAATTGAACGCTGCCGGTACAGTTGCTCCTTTGGCTATGGAAACTTCTGGTCACGGTGCCCTTAAAGACAATTACTTCCTTGATGACGGTGCTTTCCTTGCTGTAAAACTTGTTATTGCTTTGGCAAATGCTGCTAAAGAAGGTAAAAAATTAGACAGCCTTATTGAAAAACTTCCTCCACTTGTTGAAGAAGGTGAATACCGCTTTAAGATTAAGTGTGAAGATTTTAAGGCTTACGGAAAAGATGTTCTTAAAGAATTTAAAGCTCGTGCAGCAGCAAAAGGTTATACAATGCCAGACTCTTATGAAGGAGTTCGTCTTTCATTCAAGAGCGAAGATGTTCAGGGATGGATTTTGCTCCGTTTAAGTTTGCATGATCCTGTAATGCCAATGAATATTGAAGGCGGCAGAAAAGGCGATCTGGCAAAATTGATTGCTATTGCTAAAGAACTTACAGACGGCTTTGATCAGTTGGAGAGAAAATTTGACTGATAGTAAGATCGAAAAACTTCAGCAGATTATTGATGAAAGTGAGAATATAGTTTTTTTTGGAGGAGCAGGGGTATCTACTGAATCTGGAATGGCAGATTTTAGAAGTGTAGATGGCCTTTACAACCAGCAGTGGAAGTATCCTCCAGAAGAAATTATAAGTCATTCGTTCTTTTATAAAGATACTGCTGAGTTTTACAGATTTTACAGAGCAAAACTTCTGCCAATTGGTTTTGAGCCAAACGCTGCTCATTACAAACTGGCAGAAATGGAACAAAAAGGGAAACTTAAGGCAATTGTTACTCAAAACATTGACGGGCTTCACCAGAAAGCAGGCAGTAAAGTTGTTTATGAAATTCATGGCAGCACATTAAGAAATTATTGTCTTGAGTGCAATGCTTTTTATGATGAAAACTTTATTGCCGAAAGTGAAAATGAAAAAGATAAAATCCCACATTGTAAAAAGTGTGGGGGGCTTGTAAAACCTGATGTTGTTCTTTATGAAGAGGGACTTAATCAGGATGTTACTGATAATGCCATAAGAGCCATTGCTGAATGTGATACTCTTATTATTGGCGGCACATCTCTTGTTGTTTATCCTGCGGCATCTTTTGTACGCTACTTCCGCGGAAAAAATCTTGTTTTATTAAATAAATCTGAAACTCAAATGGACGGTTATGCTAATCTGGTTATTCATGAACCAATTGGAGAAGTTCTGAGTCAAATTAAGTGCTGAAATTTTACAAAAACACTTGAATAAATATTCAAATGAATGTATATTAACTTCTGTCAGTTGAATGATTGCTCAAATGACAGGAGTTTTTTTTATGGGAAAAAGCGAACTTACTTGTGATTGCGATGTAATTCACAATGATATAGTTGAAAAAGTTAAAGCTGACCTTCCTGCAGATGAAATTATTTTTGACACAGCAGATTTCTTTAAAATTTTTGGCGATACAACTCGTTTTAAAATTTTATATGCATTAGATAAAGCCAAGCTTTGTGTTTGCGATATTTCTGCCTTGCTCAATATGTCTGTTTCGGCAGTGTCTCATCAGCTTAAAATTTTACGTGATTCAAATCTTGTAAAAACAGAGCGACAGGGGAAAGTAATTTATTATTCACTTTCAGATGATCATGTAAAAGAAGTGCTTGAATGTGGAGTAGAGCACGTTTTGGAAAAAGAATAAAAATTAGAAAAGGAGAACTTTATGATGAATAACGAAGAAGAATTAGAACATAATGAAAATCATGAACTTCATGAACACGAAGAACATCATGAACATAAAGAACACGAAGGTCACGAAGGACATCATCATCATGAACATCACCATAATCACGATGATGGCTGTAACTGCGGTCATTCTCATGGACATAGTCACGGGGAAGGTGAAGAAGAGGAAGATGAACTTAGTGTAAAGGCTTTGATTGTAGCGGGATTTTTCTTTATCTTAAGTGAATTGCTTGAAAATCTTCCACTTACAAATTGGATTCCTGCATTTGGTATGACTCTTCCAGGTCTTGGCGTTCCTTTAAATGAACTTTTGATGATTGTATTTACTATTATTGCATACATCATTCCTGGAAAAAGCATCCTTCTTAGAGCAATAAAAAATTTAATTCACGGCGAATTCCTTGATGAAGCCTTTTTAATGTCAATTTCTTCAATTGGTGCAATTATTCTTGGTGAATATCCTGAAGCAGCCGCAATTATGATTTTGTATCAGGTTGGAGAAAAATTCGAAGATTATGCTGTTGATAAATCTCGTGCCACAATCAGTGAGATTTCTAAACTCCGTCCAGATAAGGCTCTTGTAAAATCAGAAGATGGTTCTACAAAAGAAATGGCAGCAGAAGAAGTTCCTGTTGGCTCAATCATCATTGTAAAAGCAGGCGACAGAATTCCAATTGATGGTCAGATTACAGTTGGAGAAACTTATCTTGATACTTCTGCATTAACAGGAGAAAGCGTTCCTCGTCATGCAGCAGTTGGAGATGAAGTTCTTTCTGGTTCAATAAATAAGCAGGGAGTAATTGAAGTTCGTACTACAAAGGTTGCAGGAGATTCAGCACTTTCAAGAATTCTTGAACTGGTAGAAAATGCAACTGAAAACAAGACAAAATCTGAACAGTTCGTTACCCGCTTTGCAAAAGTTTATACACCAATCGTAGTTTCTGCTGCAATTATCCTTGCTGTAATTCCATCTTTGTTTGTTGGATTTACATCTGGTGACTGGTCATGGGCAAATAACTGGGCTGTTTGGTTTAATAGAGCGCTTATGTTCTTAGTTGTAAGCTGTCCATGTGCAATTGTTATTTCTATTCCATTAAGTTTCTGTGGCGGTATTACAGCTTGTGCAAAAAGTGGAATCTTAATCAAAGGCTCAGTTTTCCTTGAAGCTCTGGCTAAAACTAAGGTGGCTGTTTTTGATAAAACTGGAACACTTACAAAGGGAAACTTTATTGTAACTGATATTCATCCAATGAATGTTAAAATTTCTAAACAGGAATTGATTGCAGTAGCTACACATGCTGAATTGCTTTCTACTCATCCAATTTCTGCATCATTACGTGCGGCTCATCATGAACACTGTTGTGATGAAGTAAAACTTGAAAATGTAGAGGATATTACATCAAAGGGAATTAAAGCCGTTGTAAATGGAAAATCAATTCTGGCAGGTAACTCAAAACTTATGGAAATGTTTAATATTGATTACCCTGCCTGTGAAGAACATCAGGATGGAACTATTGTTCATGTTGCCTGTGATGGTGAATATGCTGGTCACATCGTAATTAGTGATGAACTTAAAGATGATTCAGAAAGTACAATTGCTGCTCTTAAGAAAATTGGAGTTTCTGATGTAGTAATGCTTTCTGGTGATAATGAACATACTGCCAGAACTGTTGCAGAAAGACTTGGAGTTCATAAAGTTTATGGCCAGATGATGAGTGCAGATAAGCTTTCTAAGGTTGAAGAATTGATGAAAGGTCTGGAATCAGATGGTAAAAAACATGGCTCTCTTATTTTTACAGGGGACGGAATTAATGATGCTCCTGTTCTTGCCCGTGCGGATGTTGGTATTGCAATGGGTGCTATGGGTAGTGATGCCGCTGTTGAAGCTGGTGATGTTGTTATCATGGAAGATAAGCCTTCAAAAATCGTTCAAGGTATTCTTGCCAGCCGTCGTACTTTAAGAATTGTTTATGAAAACTTATGTGGATCTCTTGGAATTAAAGCTTTGATTTTGATTTTAAGTGCAGTGGGCATTTCTAATATGTGGCTTGCCGTTTTTGGAGACGTGGGAGTTACAATTCTTGCTGTATTGAATTCACTTAGGTTATTAAAGACAAAAAACTAAAATCAATGTATACTGTTTACTATGTCTTACGAAGTAACAGCAACCAGAAGAAGACCGCAGCGTTTTGATGACTTAGTTGGTCAGGAATTCGTTGCGGAAACTCTTAAAAATTCAATAAAATCTGGAAAGATAGCACATGCATATCTTTTTTCTGGACCTAGAGGATGTGGTAAAACTTCAACAGCCCGCATCCTTGCAAAGGCATTAAATTGTCAGGAAGGTCCAACAGATACTCCTTGTGGAAAATGTTCCAATTGTCTTGAAATTACAAAAGGTGCCAGCCTTGATACAATTGAAATAGACGGAGCTTCAAACAACAGTATTGAAAACATTCGTCAGATTAAAGACGAAGTTTTATTTCCTCCTAACAACAGCAGATACAAGATTTATATAATCGATGAAGTTCATATGCTTTCTAATGCGGCTTTTAATGCTTTATTAAAGACAATTGAAGAGCCTCCAGAGTATGTAATCTTTATTTTTGCCACAACAGAACTTCAGAAGGTTCCAGCAACTATTAAATCACGCTGTCAGCAGTATAATTTCCGTCTTGTTGCTATTGATAAGGTAAAACAGTGTCTTTCAGAAGCAGCAGCAGAATTAAACATTCAGGCAGATGAAGAAGCACTTTACTGGATTGCAAGAGAATCAACAGGTTCTATGCGCGATGCTTATACTTTGTTTGATCAGGTTGTTGCATTCAGCGATTCTCACATTACTTACGAAAAGATTAGAGATAAATTAGGACTTCTTGGAATTGACCGTATGAATATGATTTTTGAATCATGTGCTTATGGCCGTACAGATGAAGTAATTTCTTCCCTTGATGAATTCCTTCAGGGAGGTATTTCAATAGAACAGCTGATTTCAAATTGTTCTGATTATCTTAGAAGCCTTATGCTTATTAAAAACGGCATAAAGAAAGAATCGCTTCTTGGAAATTCACCGGAACGTTATAGCAAAGTTGTTTTAGGTGCATGGAATCCTATTCAGATTGAACGGGCACTTTCTATTTTCCTTCAGCTTTATAGAGATATCCGCTACTCAATTTCTCCACGTTACGAACTGGAACTTGCATTCAGCCGTTTATGCTGGATCAGTCAGTATGTTTCTAATGCAGAAGTTAAGAAAGCAATTGATGCAGCTCAGGCTTTGTTGTGTGGTAATTCAACTCAAACATCTGCTCCTGCAGTTTCAGCACCAGTTACTCCTGCAGCAAATACAACTGCACAGACTGTACAGACAAATCAGGAACAGCAGCGCATTCCAAATGGATTACCCCGATTTTCAATGCTAGATAATCCTCCTGAAGAAGAGGGAAATCAGGAAGAGGCCCAAAACCCTTTTCATGATGGCGGTCCACTGCCGCCTGAACAATCAGTGGCAGAGACAGTAGAACCTGAAGAACCAAAAAAATTAGACGAAAGACTCATTTTACATGTTGGAAATGAAACTGTAGATTCATCTGCAGCGTCAAAACCGGTTTATGTAGTTCCTGTTTCTGAACAAGGCTATTCTGTTAATCCTGATGATGAAGATGATGGCTGGACAAATGTTGATGAACCGCCAGAAGAGCCATATTATCCTGAAAATTACGAAAACTATGATGATTTTGAAGATTCTGACGGTGAAAAAGCAGGAACTTCAAATGGAAATGCTGGGCAGAATGATGCCAAATTAAAATTGATAGAAGCTCTTTCTGTAATAGATGTTTTTGCTGCAAATGCTGTTGAAAAGACAGACGGCTGGATGGTGAAGGCCAGTGAAGTAGAAACAACAATTGCCAGTGAATATGAGAAAGGGATTTTAGATAAAAGAATACAAACAATTTCAGAAGAACTTTCTAAAATTTATGGAAAACCAATGACCTTTGTAGTAAATTTATCACAGGTAGTTCCAGAGAAAAAACAACAGACTCAGACATCAACAGAACTGCCAGAACAGATAAAAATTCTTATGAATACCTTCAAAGGTTCAATAATCGCAGGAAAATAAGAGACGCTGCTTGTAACGCGGTGTTTTTAAGGAGATATTATGAATCCATTTGATATTTTGAAAAACGGACAGGCAATTAAAGAACAATCCGAAAAATTTCAGCAGGAACTTGAACAGATTACAGCTGAAGGTTCTTCTGGCGGACGAATGGTTACTTTAAAACTTAATGGAAAGTTTGAAATGCTTGAAATCAAACTAGATCCAATTTGTGTTGATAACAGAGATGTTCAGATGCTTGAAGATTTAATTGTTGCTGCTCACAAAAATGCAATGGATAATGTTCAGGAACAGATTAAAGCCAAAACATCATCTTTGCTTGGCGGCATGGATTTGTCAAAATTCGGATTGTAATAGATTCGGTAATTCGTATAATTCGTAGTAATTTTTTGCAGGTGGAACTTTGAGTACCTTTGATGATTTAACAAATAATTTTGCAAGACTCCCGGGCATTGGAAAGAAAAGTGCAGTTCGTATTGTAAACTGGCTTTTGAAGCAGGATAAAATGTATGTTCAGCGTTTTGCCCAGAATCTTAATGTTCTTAAAGACAAAGTAGTTCCTTGTTCCATTTGCGGTATGTGGACAGAAGAAAATCCTTGTCCTATTTGTTCCAGTCCCCTTAGAGATAACAGTCTTATTTGTATTGTTGAACAGTCTCAGGATGTTTCTACAATTGAAGCTTACGGAGAATTTAAGGGATTGTATCATGTTCTTGGCGGATTAATTAAACCTCTTGAAGGAGTAGGTCCTTCTCAGCTTTCTATAGTTCCGTTGATGGACAGATTAAAGAAAGGCGGTGTAAAAGAAGTCATTATTGCTACAAATCCAACTGTAGAAGGTGATACAACTGCACTTTATATTAATAAAATGATTACAGAACTTAACGGTCCTGCTCCAATAAAAGTAACCAGACTTGCTACAGGAATCCCTGTTGGTGGAGATCTGGAATATATAGATAAACGAACTCTTTCACTCAGTTTTAGAGGAAGAACCGAAATCTAATTCCAGATTTAATCAAACAATTAGATTATTTTTCTGTGGCCTTTATAATTCCATTCCAGTCTTCAGGGGCTTTTTTCTTATAATCGTCAATGTATCTTATAAGAGACTGAGCCGCAGCATCCTCAGAAATTTCTTCAAAATAATTTCGTGCTTTCTTAAAGTCACCTTTTACAAATTCAGCAAGACCATTTTCATATTTCTGGAATATTTCTTTGTTTGCTTCAAATTGTTCGGCAGTCATAGGCTGGTAAACTTTTACAGCAGATTTTTTTCCAACAACGGCAACATTTCCAAGAAGACGGAATTTTAACTGACATCCATGAGAAACAGCAAGATTCATAGTTTCTTCAGAACACATAGTATATGTTCCAAAGAACTTGTTCATTCCTTCAAGACGGCTTGCAAGATTTACAGAGTCACCAATCATAGTGTAATCAAAGCGGTTTTTGCTTCCAAGATTACCAACAACCGCATTTCCACTATTAAGACCAATTCGCTGCTTAATTGATTTGCCGGTTTTTTCAAATAACTCAGATTGCATTTCTTCCAGTTTTTGCTGACATTTAATAGCTGCTTCAAGGGCAAGTTTTCCATGATCTTCCTGATACAAAGGGGCGTTCCAGAAAGCAATGATAGCATCGCCTTCGTATTTATCAATTGTGCCACCAAGTTCAAGAATAATATCAGACATAGCAGTAAGATATGTATTAAGGACTTCAGTAAGCTGTTCAGGTTCAAGAGTTTCAGAAATTGTAGTAAAATTCTGAATATCAGAGAAGAAAGCAGTTATTTCACGTTTTTCACCACCAAGTTTAAGGCTGTCAGGATTATTAATAAGACTTTCAATAACTGCAGGACTTAAATACTGTTTGAATGCCAGTTTTAAGAACTTCTTCATTTTTCCTTCTTTGAAGTAAGTTTTAATAAAAGTAACAAGGAAACAAATCAGATAAGCTGCTACTGGAGCGGCAACAGGCATAATCAGTTTGAAAATGAATGCAATGTAGCAGATGAAAATATATAAAATAACAAAAAACAGTAACAGACAGATTTTTATAGTAAAAAGTCTGGAACTTGATTTTGAAAGAGAATTTGCAAAGAAATGGGCAAAAATAGTAATCACAAGGATTAAGAGCATCTGCAATAATAAAGGAGTGTCGTACAGATATGCTTCTTCAAGAATTGTGTTGGCCTGATTTAAGTGAACACCCATTCCCTGATAAGAAGATGAAACTGGTGTTGTACAAATATCAAAAAGCCCAGGTGCGTTTGCGCCAACAAAAACCATCATGTCTTCAAAGTTTTCTGGTTCAAGAATTGGCTCTTCACCTTTTTCAATTGCATATTTGCTCTGCAGAATTTCCATTGCAGAATATGGGATAAAATCATTGATATCTTTAATATAGCGGACATACATTCCACCATTTTTTGCAGCAGGCACATCATCAAAATCTGTTTTCTTTCCAGAGATTTTAAGGCTTCCAATAGCAAGAGTTGGTTCCTGCAATTCAGACGGTGCAGATAAAAGCTGACGGCGGGAACATCCATCAGAATCAAGAAAACTGTTTGTGTTGGCAATAACACCGGCAGATTGTGTAAGAACAGAAACTGGAAGAAGTGGGGTAGAGTAGTCATCTTTTGCTGAATAGAAAACTGTCTGAACTACTTTGCCATATTCAGCGCAGGATTTTGCAAAAGAATTGTCGTCTTCCTGACCATAAACAGAAGTTTCAGTATAAGTAAAATCAAATGCAACACTGGCTGCTTCTCCCTGAGAAAAGAAATCAACCATATCACCATAAGCTTTTCTTGGCCATGGCCATCCCCATCCTAATTCAGAGCTGGCCCAGTCAAGACTTTCTCTATCAATAAAAACAACTGCAATTTCATCACTGGCATGGATTGTAGAAGCAGTTGCCTTCATTCGGCTGTCATAAGTTTTATTATCAAGCCAATTGAATGCACCTGTTATCTGAAGAAGCAGAACAAATCCAAAAACTGCAAGAATGATTACATAACTGGAAAATTTTGGTTTTTTCATTGTTCTATTTTTTTACATTATTAAAGCGCTGAATTCTGAATTCAGAAGTGTCTTCACAAAGAGTGAGTTTTTTAATAGCTCTGTTAATTTTATTAATTCTAAACTGAGGCTCTGGATGAGTAGAAAGAACACGGTTTTTATTAGCAGTTTCCATGTTTCTAAGATAGTTCAGAACATTAATTGCACCCTGAACATTGTATCCAGCAGCATTCATTAATGTAACAGCAAGAGCATCTGCTTCAAATTCCTGTTCCTGGCTATAACCAATATCAACAAGTTCTGTAAGACCGTTTCCTACAAAATCTTTAAGCTGTTTAAGGTCAGGAGAATCTTTTTCAGAAATATCAACAGCAAGGAACACTTCTTTTGTAGCATTAGTGATTCTGTTTGTTTTAATTGCTTCAATATTATGTTTTTTTACAATATGAGAAACTTCGTGGGCAATAATAAACGCCAGGTCTTCTTCAGATCTTGCACAGTTAATCATCCCGCGGGTAATAAGAATATGACCGCCACTTGTAGCAAAAGCATTCACTTCAGTAGTATTCAAAACTTTTACGTGATAACCATCGTAAGGAGCAAATCCATCAGTATTAGAAACAATAACCTGACAAATGCTGTTCAAATAAACTTCAAGGGACTTGTTTTCATAAACAGGATAAGCGGCAATTAGATTTGCGGCAACAGAACGACCAATCAGATATTCATCTTCAGGAGTAATTTCTTCAGTAGCCTTAATAACACTTCTAACTGCTCTAATATCCTGTCCAAGTTTAGGATCCAGAAAATCTTCAACTGGTAAAGAAAGACAACTTGTTAATGAAAAAAAGAATGGAACAGAAGATAATAAAATTAAGAGTTTTTTTACAGCTTTCATTATTCATCCCCCATATTTAATTTACCCTGAGCAGCAAAAGCAATAACAATCGCTCTGTCCAGAATAATTTTTTCAATACTATCAACAGCAGTAAAATTCAAAGAAGGATTATTTGCCTTAAATTCTGCTTCAACGTTAGTCATACCCTTTGCAGAAAGAGTGATTTCATTATTTGTAACAGAAGTTTTTCCCTTAGTTGTAATTTTTTTCTTTGTGATTTCAGAAGTTTTAATCCAACCCTTTTTTTCAGGAGAATTTACAAGAGAAACATAAAGTTTCTTGTCTGTAAATTTTTCAATCTTCAAAGCATCAGTATATTTTACAGTTGCTGCGTTCTTACTTGCTGAAGATTCAGAAGCTTTTAAGTTTGTTGACTTTACACTTACATAAACGGTGTCGCCTTGTTTGTATTTGTCTGCCGCAAAAACAGAAGCTGGTAAAAGAAACATAGAAAGGCAGATCAATAATTTGATGGATTTTCTCATTTTTACCCTCATTTTTTCAAAAGTAAGGATAGTATAATATTATATTAACAAAACGACTACAAATTTGACGTAAAATAAGAATTTCCTTATGAGGTGGGGGGAAAGACTTCCCCCTCTTTCTAATTTATCTCCAACAAAACTCCATACAACCACCTATACATTTCTACTTATTCTCTTTCTGATATAACTAATCTAAACTTACCATATATTTCACATTACATGATAAAATTGTCCAAAAACATTGGTAAAATGATTCCAAGACAATTAAATATAAAATGTAATATAATATTCAACGAAAGAGACTCATATTTCTTGTAGCAATAAGTAAGTATCGTAGCTAAAACAAAAATATGTGGCATTGGAAATATATGGGCAAAAGAAAAGACCAATATATTTATAACATACGTATGCTTTACGTTATAAATACAGCAATAATCAAAATAAACTTTTCTAAAAATAAACTCTTCAAAAATAGGGACAAACAAATAGGATAATTCAAGAAAAGGTCGTTTATTTATAGGAATGTCCATTTCCCCTGTAAAATATATAGAAAAAAAATAATGCGCTACTTGTAATATGATGAAGGAAAGTAAAATTAATATAAAAGTATTTTTCTCGTTTTTTAGAATTTCAAATATTCTTTTCTGATTTTTCCATTCTTCTTTTAGAGAATCTGTTAATCGATATGAAAAATTACATTTACTAAGAATTTTTTTGTACATTAAAAAATAAAAAAAAACATCAATCAAAAGAATCAAGATATTAATCAAAGTCAAAGTAATAACCGGATGTTTTATTCCCGAATAATTAATTTTTTGGATAACAATTCCTGAAATAATACCTGTTGCCATACCCATAATTAATGCGAAAAAAATAGGAATTCCCAAAAAGAATGACCATATTCGTTTATTCATATATTTCCCTTTTTATTTTTTATATTATTCATAAAATCTTGAATAATTAATGATATAATTATTCAAGATTTAATGAGGTAATTTTTCTTTTATTTAGCGTGTGCAGAACCAGCTATAACTGCTGTTGCAAAACTTGAAACAGCCCCTTTGATTCCACCACTTGCAGCTCCAATAACAGTACTGATTACTACATTTCTGACATACGAATTACCTTTATTCTGGCACTCTTGGCAAATCATCATAGCAGCATAAGGATTAGCTGATCCACCACGAAATTACTTAATAAAAATAATTCTAACACTTCACATAAAAGATTAGTTTTGTAAAAGCAATAAACTTAAATTCCATAAGAAATGGAATATTATTGACAAAACAATAGATGGATATAAAAAATAACAAGTAAATGATATTAATCCAAAAAACAAATATGATATCCATCTCCAATTTTGCCAAAAGAATTGGTGATTTATTACAAAAAAAAGAATAGATAACGTAATAGCAAAAAAGGAATTCATTTTATTTGATAAAAACTTGTAAACAACTTTTTTGCAAAATAATTCTTCAAAAATTGCTATAAGCAATAATACTAAAATATCTTTATAATATTGTTTAAAATCGAATATGAGTAGTTTTTTTCCGTCTAGTAGAGCATAACAAAGAAAAAGTAACACAGTTACATATATAAATAACGATATAATAGTATTAATTCTTTTAGTATGAATCTTACTTATAATTTTCTCAGGATAGAGATGAATTATTATTATAGTTCCAAATAAACAAATAAACGGATATGTATTAAAATTATTGTTCTTGAAAAAAATTGGAACTATATATGTTTCAAATAATAATACTACTTCTAAAATAAATGTTCCTAACACTAGGTGTTTCCATTGTTTTATCAATTTATTATTCCCTATTAAAATGTATCCAAGAAAAAATAATTCGATATCTATCTTGGATACATTCAAATTATTATTACCAACTGTTACATTCTGGATTATATTTCCAAGAACAATATTGAACATAAGTTTGAACGGCTTGGACAATTACTTGTCCAACACTTGGCTTACTAGGCGGTGTTGCTTTTGAATTTCCAGGACTTGGAGCACCTCCTCCACAAGCACCATTAATACTCATCATTGAGACTTTTCATATAATTTTACATTACAATGAAAATGAAAAAAAACAAGGTCATAAAGAGTACAATTTGAATATTTAAAAATATGACCATTTATGACCTTTAAAATATTTCTAGCCATGTTAAAATATAACCATAGTTAATTAAAAAAGAAGTAAAAAAATGACAAACTTAGCTTATTCTTATCAAGCAAACGAGTGGAAACTACCAGAATGGAATTATTTCGTTGCCGAAATATCAAAGGTTTTCAGTTTTACACAGAAAGAAAAAAAACAATTTGAAAATAGTCCTACTGCTAAAATAATAGCGACAATTCCTTTTGAAGCAAATTGTAGTGAACCGGAAAGAACGGCTATAGCTCATCTTTGTCTTTATGTGGTTGAAAAAAAAGGATTTCAAAAATATTGTTCCCATCTTTCTTCTGATGATTCAGATATATTTAATAGATTAGCCTTTATTTCAACTTTTGAAGGTGGAAATAAGGAAATTATTGATCATGGAATGAATGTTCTAGCATTAATCATGCTTGAAGGTTATAAAACCACTTTAAAAACAGATAAAAAAAACAATATTTATAACCCTATTCTTTCAGGTTCGTGGGATTACAAGTCTATTAAAAATAAGATATTATGGGAAATAAACAAAATTGAAGTTCCAAATATTGATTGGATTTATACTTCAATACCACTAAATATATGGTAAAATTTTATGAGCAAAACAAACGTTTATTCACCTACTATCCAGACATTAATAAGACTCATTTCTTTACTTGCTATTATAATATTGGTTGTATCGAATACTGTTAGAATAGAAACTTATGGTATTAAGCGGTTATTTACTGTGCATCATGAATACTTTACATTTATTTTAAACTGTCTAACCATATTTTTATTTATTGGTGTAATAATATTTCCAACAAAACTTGGTTTATTATCGCTTATTCCCTTTTTATATGGAAGCCTAATTTTAATATTTGAGCCACGGAATAACATGGGTATATTAATGTTTGGACTTTCAATGTTAACTCTTTATGCACGAGGTTTTTTTAATAAGAATAGAAAAATAAAAAATGGAATAATGTGTGGTATTTTTTTATGTTTAACTCTTTCAGAAATAAGATTCGGTATAGATGTTTTTTTTAATTTTTTTGTTGAAAAGATTGCTTATTCTTTTATTCTTCTTTTATGTTTGTTTTTTTTTAATGTATATATATTTGATTTGTTTGAAACAAAAAGCAAAAAAAATAAACTTGATATACAAAAATTTTCAGAATTGAAGAAACGAGATGCTGAATGGTTAGTGGAAATATTGAGTGGAGAAAAATATGAAGCATTAGCAATAAAATATCATATGTCGTTAGGTTCCGTTAAAAATAGACTTAAAGTTATATTTGATGAAATTGGAGTTGGTGATAAACAAGGATTTGTAAATAAATATTCGGATTACGAAATATGTTATGGTGATGAATTTTCTTCCATTGAGAAGGATATGAACTTATTTAATATAAAATCACAGTAATGCTATTGTAGGCATGATTTGTCTGAACCAACATAGATTATAGCAGAGCCCTACAGGCTCAGAATCTTTTTTGCGCTATGTTGACTCAGGCAAAAAAAACGCTCCTGGCGGAGCGTTTTTCTTTAAGCTATATTTTTAACTAGCGAAGCAATGAGAGTACATTCTGACTCTGCTGATTTGCCTGAGCCAACATAGCTGTACCAGCCTGTGAGAGAACCTGGTCTTTTGTGAATTCAACCATTTCGGCAGCCATGTCTGTATCGCGGATACGTGATTCAGAAGCCTGGAGGTTTTCAGCACCAATATCAAGACCTGTGATTGTCTTTTCAAGGCGGTTCTGGTAAGCACCGAGGTCAGCACGCTGTTTGTTGATCTTTTTGATTGCTTCATCCAAAGTACCGATTGCGCGGTTAGCTTCGTCTGGAGTTTCCAAAGTCATGATTGATTCATCACCAACGTTGCGGAGACCAAGAGCCATAGCAGACATTGTACCAATATATACCTGAGTTCTCTGGTCCATGTTAGCACCAATGTGGAACCACATAGAACCTGTAACTACGTTTTCACCTGTAGGACGAGCAAAGCGACCTGTAAGCATGTTCATACCGTTGAACTGAGCTGCAGATGCGATGCGGTCAACTTCTGCGATCAAAGAAGATACTTCAACCTGAATCTGCATACGGTCTTCAGCAGAGTAGATACCGTTTGAAGACTGAACGGCTAATTCACGGATACGCTGAACGATGTCAGTTGTTTCCTGTAAGTAACCTTCTGTTGTCTGAATAAATGAAATACCATTTGCAGCGTTTCTAGATGCCTGATTCAAACCACGAATCTGTGAACGCATTTTTTCTGATACTGCGAGTCCTGATGCATCATCACCAGCACGGTTAATTCTTAAACCTGATGAAAGTTTTTCCATGCTTTTCTGAGCATTAAGATCCTGAATTCCCTGGGAACGCTGAGCGAACATAGCACTCATATTGTGATTAATAACCATAATAATCTCCTTATTCTTTGGTCTTTTTAGATAAAACACACGGTGGTATTGCAAAACCACAACGTGGTTTATCTCACGGGTTTCCACCACCCTATACTAAATTTTCGGATTTGCTTTGAAAAAGATTAGCGATTTTTTAACTTTTTTTACATTTTTTTTAAAATAATTTATAATAAGGATATGGAATATTTAATAATGGGTGTTGCGGCAGTTGTAATCATTCTGCTGCTTAGAGCAATTCTGAAATATAATCAGGCTCAAAAAGAAAAATATGCAAAAAAGAAAAATCTTAAACCGGTAAAGTGCCCAGTTTGCAGTTCTGATTTGTATGTGGGTGAAAATATTATCTCTAAAGTTTATAGACCAATGAATGTGCCAGACCAGCTGATGATTGTGATGGGATGTCCTCACTGCTATCCAAGATGTGAGCAGGGTGTTGTTCGAATCTGTCCGGTATGTCATAAACGGGTAGCGCAGGATCAAAGTTTAACTGCAAGACTCTTCAATAAAAGTGTTGGAAAAAAACATGTTCATGTAATCGGCTGCAGTAATTGTCATAAGCCTAGGGCTGATTAATTCTTTTACTAATTGTAACAAAATCCATAATCCTATAAAATAAAAGTATGAATATTATAGTAGTAGGCAATGGTGGTCGTGAGCACACTATTTGCTGGAAATTAGCTCAGAGTTCACTAGTTGATAAGGTTATTGTTGTTCCAGGAAATGGTGGAACTGCATTCGAAAACAAATGTGTTAATGTAAATCCAAAAGATTGCGATTACATCAAAGAAGGTGAAAATCCATATGTAGCAATTGCTAAAAAAGAAAATTGTCGTATGGCTGTAATTGGTCCTGAAGATCCTTTGGCTGATGGTTTAGCAGATGAGTTCTGGGCAGCTGATATTCCTTGTGTAGGTCCTAAAAAGGCTGGTGCTCAGCTTGAAGCAAGTAAAGACTTGTCTAAGAAATTCATGAAAGAATACGGAGTTGCTTGTGCTGCAAGTGAAACTTTCGTTAATAAAGAAGCTGCATGTGAATATGTAAAAAAACATGGTGCTCCAATTGTAATTAAGGCTGATGGTCTTGCTGCCGGAAAAGGTGTAGTTGTTGCTGCAACTGTAGAAGAAGCCCTTGCCGCAGTAGAAGATATCATGGAAAGCGGACGTGTTGGAAATGCCGGAAAGAAGCTTGTAATTGAAGATTATCTTGAAGGTGTTGAAATCTCTGTTTTAGCTGCTGTTTCTGTTACTCCAGAATATGCTGTAAGTGGAAATGCTACAATTGTTCCTTTCCTTCCTGCCCGTGACCATAAACGTTTGATGGACGGTGCTAAAGGTCCAAATACTGGTGGAATGGGAGCTGTTTGTCCTTTGGATGATGTTTCTGCTGATATTATGGAACAGTTTAACAAAGACATTCTTGAACCAACATTAAACGGTTTAATTAAAGAAAGATTTGACTACCGCGGATTTATTTTCTTTGGTGTAATGCTTACAAAGAAAGGTCCAAAATTACTTGAATATAATGTACGTCTTGGTGACCCAGAAACACAGGCTGTTTTGCCATTAATGGATTTTGATATGGCTGCTATGTGTACATCTATTTTGAACGGAACTCTTAAAAAGTTCGAATTTAAATGGAAGCCAGGTTATCAGGTTGCTCCAGTTGTAGTTAGCGGTGGATATCCTGCTGAATACAAAAAAGGATGCGAAATTACTGTAAATCAGCAGATTTTAAGAGAAAGTACAGCAAAGATTTTCATTGCTGGTGCTGTAACTGGCCGCAGAAATTCTTCAGAAGACAGTTTGCTTACAAGTGGTGGACGCGTTCTTGCTTGTAGTGCTTATGGTTCATCTTTCAAAGAAGCTTGGGAAAACGCATACAAAGGTGTTTCTTCTGTTAGTTTTGAAGGAAGTTTCTACCGTAAAGACATTGGTCTTCCAGGCGCCGCAGAATCAGGAAAATTATAATAAGGAATAATTGCTCTTCTACGTTAGGGATTGGAAGAGTGCCACAGGCAAACAAAAAAAAGACTGTTTGATTTAATGAAGTGTACCCCAAAAGTTGGAGACAATTTTTGGAGGTACACTTTTTTTATG